>CAVRNX010000035.1:0-56706 GCA_963722635.1 uncultured Acidimicrobiaceae bacterium | reverse complement strand
ATCTGCTGGCCGGCTTCTATGTCGAGGGCGACGGACCACGTCAACCCGGTCGACGCCACGATGTCGATGGCAGGGGCGCACGCCGAGCAAGGCGTCACGATCGCCCAGGGTGTGACCGTCGACGACGTCATCATTCGCGACCGCGCTGTCCGCGGTGTCGTGACCGACCATGGCACGATCGAGTGCGAGTACGTCGTCAACGCGGCCGGCATGTGGGCCCGCCAACTCGGCGAGCGCTCGGGCGTGACGATCCCACTCCAGGCCGCCGAGCACTACTACCTGATCACCGAACAGATGGACGGGCTCGACCCGACGTGCCCGGTGATCGAGACCGGCAACTACGGCTACTATACGCGAAGAGGTTGGCGGGCTGATGATCGGCCTGTTCGAGCCGGTGTGCGCACCGTGGCAGGTCGACGGCATCCCGGGCGACGCCTCGTTCACGTCGCTGCAACCCGACTGGGACCGGATGGGCCCGTACGTCGAGGCGGCGATGAGCCGCGTGCCGACCGCCTACGAGACCGGGATCCGTACGTTCTTCTGCGGCCCCCGAAAGTTTCACGCCCGACCTGCAACCGATCGTCGGTCCCGCCCCCGAGGTGCGCAACTACTTCGTGGCGGCAGGCCTCAACTCGATCGGCATCCTGAGCGGTCCCGGGATCGGGCGGATGGTCGCTCACTGGATCGTCGACGGCAACCCCGGCGCCGACGTGACCGGCATGCACCCTGCCCGCCTCCGTCCGCACCAGGCCGCGCCCGAGTACCGGCGGACCCGCACCGTCGAGGCGCTCGGCATGGTGTACCAGTGCCACTACCCCAACCGCCAGATGGAGACCGCCCACGGCGTCAAACTGTCGCCGCTGCACGATCGTCTGGCCGCCGAGGGCGCGGCGTTCCGCGAGGTCAGCCTGTGGGAAGGCGCCGACTGGTTCGCCGGGCCCGGCTTCACGCCCGATCCGGGCCCGCTGACCTGGGGGCGCCCGGTCTACTGGTCGTGGAGGCCGAGCACCGGGCCTGCCGCGAGGCCGCGATCGTGATGGACATGAGCTTCATGTCCAAGTTCGGGGTCGCCGGCCCTGGCGCCGGGCGACTGCTCGACCGCCTGTCGGCCAACGCCGTCGATGGCGACCCGGGCACGATCACCTACACCCAATGGCTCAACGATCGGGGCCTGTTGGAGGCCGACCTGACCGTCACCAAACGCGACGAGGACGGAACTCCTGGTCGTCGCGACCGACACCGCCCATCGCCACGTCGAGGCTCATCTCCGCCGGGCCGCCGGCGAGATCGGCGGTGGCTCGGGTGTCGAGGTGACCGACATGACGTCCGACTACGCCCAGATCAACCTGCAGGGGCCTCGTTCGCGTGAGGTCTTGCAGTCCGTCACCACCACCGACGTGTCAAACGAGGCGATTCCGTTCCGCGCCGCACGCCAGATCACGATCGGGTCGGCCGACGTGCTGTGCGTCCGCATCACCTACCTCGGCGAGCTCGGCTACGAGCTGTATGTCCCCGCCGCCGATGCCGTTCACGTGCACGACCTGCTCGTCGGCGCCGGGCAGCCACTCGGCTTGCGGCATGCCGGGCTGAAGGCGCTGAGCCTGCGGTTGGAGAAGGGCTACCGCGACTATGGCCACGACATCGACAACACCGACGGCCCGCTCGAGGCCGGTTTCGGGTACGCGACGCGTTTCGAGAAACCCGGAGGATTCGTCGGCCAGCGAGGCGGTGCTGGCCCGACGTGGGGCCGGGCCGCTGCCCCGCCGGCTCGTGTCGGTGCAACTGCTCGACCCCCAACCGCTGCTGTACCACGCAGAGGTCGTACGCCGCGACGGCCGACCGGTCGGCTATGTGCGGGCCGGCTCGTACGGCCACACGGTCGGTGGCGCCGTGGGGCTGGCCATGATCGAGGGCCACGGTGGGCCGATCACGTCGGACACGCTGGCGGCGGCCAAGTGGACGGTCGAGGTCAACGGACGCGTACCTGGCGATCACTTCGCTGCGCCCGCTCTACGACCCCGCCAACGCCCGAATCAAAGCCTGACCGGCGGATGGCGATGGGCTGACTCGGGTGCCTGTTCTCGTTCGCCCGGGTCGCCGCCGTCGACCTCGCCGTCTTCGAGGAAGATGCACTCGCCAGGGCAGTCGAGGGCGGCGGCGATGACGTCCGGCTCGAGCTTGCCAGGCACCCGCACCATGCTCGGTCGTCCGCCGGGGTCGTTGGCAACCGATTTTGTCAGCACATCGCGCACGTACGAGATGCCGTCCTCGAGCAGCACGAACACGTCGGGACAGTGGTCGGTGCACAGCCCATCACCGGTACACAGATCCTGATCGATCCAGACGCGCATGACCCCCATGACCCGAGCCTGAACGATCGCCGGCAAGGCGTCAACGCCGGCGCCGCGATCAGGTCGTCGTTCGGGCCGACACCTGGATCGCCGACCAGAGCGCCACCAGGGCCAACACGGGAATCCCCGCCAACGTGCCGATCAGGCCGACCTTGTCGGCCGTCCCGAGATTGTCGAGGTGCCCGATGTGGTACGTCAGGTGCAACACGCCCTGCACCAGCCACGCAATCGCTACCGCCATCATCGCCTCGCGCCGCGACGCCGCCCACACGGTCACGATGATCGGGCGAAGAACAACACGCCGACGTCGCGAACGAGGTGTTCGTCGTAGGCCCCGCCCTCAGCAGCGATCCATCCGGCGCCCGAACGGAAAATCGTCGAAGAACGAACGTGGGGCGAACGCCGCTTGAGCGCGCGGTCTGCGCCATGAAAGCTGCGATCGCCAGCAGAGCCCAGCGAGAGACGAACGAATGACTCATGTGACCAATCTCGTCGTCTCGACACCCGTTGGCAAGCAGGCTCGGCGTCGGCCGGAAATCGTCGCGTCCGGCACCACCTACGGCAGGCGGATTCGGTACTTCATCTCGCTCGAATCCCCGTACGCCGCTATCCGTTGAAACCGCCCGATCAGCTCGCCACCGTTGGCCTCGATCACGCGTTGGGAGGCGAAGTTGTCGATGTCAGTGGTGATCTCGACCTGGTCGAGCCCCTCCGCCGCAGCATCGAGCAAAATCAGCCCGAGCGCTCGCGACACGTACCCGCGCCCCTGCTTCCACGGCACGACGCTGTAGCCGATATGTCCCAGCACATGGCTGGGCAGCGCCGAGGTGCCGGGTTGCCAGCGCAACCCGATCGAACCGCAGAACTCACCGTCCCACATCCACTTCCGATATCCGGGCAGGCGTTTTCCGATGAGCCGTCGGGCAATGGAATCGGGGGCCCCGCTGCGTCCCGGTCGACCAGTAGACGCAAGAACGCCAGAGCGTCCTCGTCGATCTGAGCGAGTTCCTCGTCCGCCGCCTCCTGGCGAATCGTGTTCGACGACCACCCTCGCCGGAGCACGTCGGCATAGCTGTCCAGCATCTGCTCGTCGGGCCACCTCAGCTCCATCACCGAACGGTAGGCCCCGACGATCGCTCGCGTGCGACAGGTTTCCACGGTCGGGTTCGTCGCCTCCCGCCACGATCGGCCCACAATGTTGCATGATGACCGCTCTCGACCGCACCACCAACCATCCCGGGTACTGGCCGTCGGCGTGGCCGGTCGAGTGTGGCGGCAACCGACGCCAGAAGGCGGGGACCGGTCGCCTCGACGCTGCCGCCGGCACCGCCCGGGTCACCGTCCGCCGCGACGACAAGTGGCACGTGATGGTCATCGAACGCGATCCGGGCCAATGGTACGTCGGCGGGACGATGGCGGCCTTCAGCGGTCCTCCCCCGTTCGGCTGGGTCGAGCGAATCGATCCCGAGAGCCTCGAGCCACTGGCCTCTTCACCAGAGCTCCCGTGTGGTGAGCATGTGTGGTGCGGGGCGATCCTGGCCCACGCCAACGGTTCGATCCACTCGGTCAATGGTTCGTTCCTGCATCGCCTCGATCCCAACGACCTCAGCGTGCAGGCCGAGCGCGAGCTCCCGGCCGACCGGAGCCACAACGGCCTACTGGCGCTGGCCGACGGCACCCTCATCACCAAGGATCTCCGGCTCGAGGAGCAGGGCGGGACGACGATCACCCGGCTCGACCCCGGGTCGCTGGAGCTGGTGGGTGAGCCCCTGGTGTTGCCCGAAGGGTCGATGGGGCGAATCGCTGCCGACCTCACGGCTGAGAACGAGTACGTGTATGTGCCCGGCACCGAGCACCTGTGGCGGCTGGTGGTCGACGGCGACCACCTCCGCGTCGACGACTGGCAGCCCCGCTACCGGGATCTCCACGACGATTGGGGGCTGTCGTGGGATGCCTGCCTGTCCGACGGAGCCTGCTGGGTGATGGACTGTGGTGACCTCCCGTCGGTCAGGCCGATCCATCAGACCGAACCGAACGGCCGTTACCCGAGCCCCCCTGGGCGCGACCTGTCGTGGCGCCGGCCGGCTCCCTGGACCGGCGCTCAGCGCCTCTTCCGGATCGGCCTCGACGACCCTTCCGACGTCAGGTCGATCGAACCGTTCGGAACTCCGGGCGGAGGCATCATCGCTCCGCCGGTGAACATGGCCGAGCAGGGAATGGCGATCGCATGGGACTCGATCAATGGGGGTTTGGCCGGTGTCGACACCACCGGCGACCAGCTCGGGGTGGCCTGGCAACTCGACGTGCGCCCGTCGATGCAGCCCGTCGTCTTTCCCGAATCGGGCGAGCTTGTGATCAACGACTTCACCGACGAGGGCACCGACGACCTGATCGTGGTCGACGGCTCGAGCGGCGAACTGCTCGACCGCGTCCAGACCGGCTCGCGGATCGCCAACGGCATGTTCCTCACCGCCGGTGGCCAACGCGATGTGTTCTACTCCACCACCACGACCCTGGCCCACATTCGTTGGGCCTGATCCACGACGGCCCGCGGCCAACGATCCGCGTCACGGGAACAGCTTGTCGGTGCCAGAACCACCGTCGAGGAGGTCGCTGCCGCGGCGCCCCCGCAGCATGTCATCGCCGTCGCCACCGAACAGCGCGTCTGGTCCGCTGCCACCCCACAGCATGTCGTTGCCGTCACCACCGTGGATCGTCGCGGCCACATCGATCGAGGGATGCACGTTGCCCATGTCATCACCGTCACAGAGCCAGATCTCCACCGATGTCACGGAGGCAGCATCGAAGCGCCGGTGCTTCGGCCGCAGGCGAACGACGCCGAACACGTCGATCTCGTCGTCGACAGACTGAACGTGGGTGCGGTCGTCACCGTCGGTACCGACCACCTGCAGGACACCGTTGTTCAGGCCGACGCCGGTCGCCACGGGCCAGCGTGCTGTCGACGTCGGTCCCGGTGTCGTCGTCGGTGACGGTGACGGTCGCGGTGTAACGCCGCCCCGACGCGTACAAGTGGGTGGCCGAGACGGTCGTGCCCGCCGACCGAACCACCGCCGCGCCCGACTGCCGTCACCCCAGGCGACGGAGACGGTGTGGGTGTCGAGCGAACCGACGTCGGAGAACACGCCAGTGATGGTGACCGGTTCGCCCTCGGCAGCCTTGTCCCCGAACGTCGCCGAACTCTCGAGGGACGCGAGCGCCGGCGGGAGGTTGACGACCGTGGTCGAGGTGCCGGCGGTGTCGGCAAGGGTGTCGTCGTCGGTGACGGTGACACTGATCGGGGCGACGTCGCTGGGCGTGCCGGTCGGGTCGTCGTCGAGGTACTGGTGGCCGATCGAGAACGAGCGGTCGCCGAGCGGCAGTGCGAAGTCGTCGATGGTTCCGTCCCCCCCAATCGACCGAGACGGTGTGGGTGTCGAGCGTGCCCGGATCGGAGAACTCGCCTCCGAGCGTGACGGATCCGTTCTCGTCGACAGAAGCGTCAACGCTCAGCGACAGGATCGTCGGTGCGACATCGAGCACGAGCGTCTCGACGGATCCGCTGTCGGCATCTCCGTCGTCGTCGCGAAGCTCGACACCGACCGTGTACGAGTCGGACGCTGTACCGGTCGGGTCGTCGTCGAGGTACTGGTGGGGCACGGAGAAGGCGCCGCCTGCGACCGCCACGGTCTCGTCCACGGTGGCGTCCCCGTCCCAGTCGATGTCGACCGCGAACGTGTCGGGCACGCCGGGGTCCCGAGAACGTTGGTCGCGTTGCCGTGCCGTCCTCATCGACGGGCGAGGTGACCGCCAACCCGTCGATCGAAGGCGCCACGTTGTCGACGATGACGATTGCCAGTTCGGTATCGCTCTCACCCTCGCTGTCGGTGACACGGACCTCGACGGTGACCGATGTCGGTCCGTCGAGCCCGGCCGCAGAGAACATCGGCATGGCACCGGTCGCGTCGTCGAAGACCGAGTCGCCGTCGAACGCCCAGTCGTACGTGAGCCCGGCGGAGACCTCATCGGGATCGCTGGAGCCGGTGGCGTCGAGCGTCACCATGCCGCCTTCGTCGACGCTATAGGGCCCGTTCGCATCGGCGGTCGGCGGGGAGTTCGTCGTGCAGCCGCCGGCGCTGATCGGGATCGTGGTACCGGCGGAACTCCTCAAGCTGCGGCATCGTCCAGCTCGCCGCACCGCTCGCACCCGCTGCTGCAAACTGGGCGTCGGAACCGGCGATCGCCAGCCCCTCTTCGTCGTTGACATCACCGGGGCTCGCGTGGTCGAGGCGAGGTTGAAACGCGACGTCGGCGGAGGCGATTGGAGGACGCTGTCGGCGTCGTTGATGTCGGAGGCGACGACCCACAGAACGGTGGTATCAGCAGCCACGGCGACCGACGGGGCCGTGATCGTGGTGCTGGCGCCTTGCTGTGTCGCGATATCGCAGATCGGATCGGTCGGATCGGCGCCCGAATAGCGCACGATCGCGCCCGGCGGCCTGCCGCAACGTACCGCCCCACGAGAACGACACCGGGCCCTCGGATGCCGAGGAGGCCACCTTGTACCAGGTATTGAGTTGGCATCGGATCCCGATGCTGTCGCCGGAGGCACAGGTGCCCTGGTTGAAGCCGGCTTGGATCGGCGTCCAGCCGGCAGGCGTGGCCGTACTGGGGTTCACGGCGACACCGAGCACTGCGATCAGGAGATCGCCGCTGCTGCCCGAGGGGACGGCGACCGACAGCGATGTTACGTTCGTCGTGCTGAACGCTGTCTCCACACCGACGAACGACGGCGGGGCGGCGAGTGCGGCGCTGCTCGGCACCGCGACAAACGCGCCCACTGCGAGCACCATCGTGACCAGGATCTTGCGCATCGGGCCCTCCCAAAGGTCTGGTATTCCCCTCAGGTCACGACACTCAGCTCACCTAGAAAACTGTCTCCGGACGCCGGGCGACATCGGTCAGGCCAGTGCCGCCCGAGACCTTCGGCCCTGCTCGGCCACGACCATCGTGTTCGTCGACTCGAACCCGTCCGCCTGACCTCGACCTGCCGCAAGCACCTAGACGGTCTGCCGGCTTCGGCCCAGGTCACCTGACCTACATCGAGACGATTCCGATCAGCCCCGGCTGAAGACGGATAACGTCGGGTCATGACTGGTATCGATCGGGACGCACGGGTCTACGTGGCCGGTCACGGCGGTTTGGTGGGTTCGGCCCTGGTGCGGCATCTCGAAGCCGAGGGCTTCGTCAACATCCTCACGGCCAACCGCTCCCAGGTCGACCTGCGCGACCAGTCGGAGGTGTCGCACTGGTTCAAGGCCAACCAGCCCGACTACGTCTTCCTCGTCGCCGGCACGGTCGGCGGCATCCTCGCCAACAGCACCCGCCCGGCCGAGTTCATCTACGACAACCTGATGATCCACGGCACCGTCGTGCATTCGGCCCACGAGACCGACGTGAAGAAGCTGCTGTATCTCGGTTCGTCCTGCATCTATCCGCGCGACGCCACCCAGCCGATCACCGAAGAAGAGCTGCTGACCGGCCCGCTCGAGGGCACCAACGAGTGGTACGCGATCGCCAAGATCGCCGGGATCAAGCTGTGTCAGGCCTATCGCCGCCAGTACGGCTGCGACTTCATCTCGGCGATGCCGACCAACCTGTACGGGCCGGGCGACAACTTCGACCTCGACTCATCGCACGTGATTCCGGCGTTGATGCGCAAGTTTCACGACGCCAAACACCGCGCCGGGCCGAACGAGGTCGAGGTCTGGGGCACCGGCAGCGCGTACCGGGAGTTCCTCCACGTCGATGACCTGGCATCTGCCTGCCTGTATCTGATGGAGCACTACTCCGACGACTCCCACATCAACGTCGGCACCGGCGTCGATCTGTCGATCAAGGAACTGGCAGAGACCATCCGCGGTGTCGTCAACCCCGACGCCGAGCTGGTGTGGGACAGCTCGAAGCCGGACGGCACCCCTCGCAAGCTGCTCGACGTGACCCGCTTGCGTTCGCTCGGTTGGACCCCCTCGATCGAACTCGCCGACGGCCTGGCGTCGACGTATCGGTGGTACCTCGACCAGATCGACTCACACACCGAGCTGCGCGGCATCGACCAGACAGTCACGACCTCGACGACCTGACATCGTGGCCACCACCGACGACACCGCCCGCCGGATCGCACTCGCCTGGCGCGAGCTTCGGCGTGGAGCGACGGCGGCCGCGCTGCGCAGCCACCTCCTCGGCCCCGAGGGCCCCTCGCTCGAACAGGCCCAGCTCGACGGACTCGAGATTCTCGCCAGCGATTCCGACGGCTGGCGGATGAGCGACTTCGCGGATGCCATGCGGGTCGACCCCAGCACCGCCACCCGGGCCGTCAACCGCCTCGAACGGCTCGGCCTTGCCGAACGGGTCACAGGAAACGACGACGGTCGAGTCGTGGTGGCTCGCGCCACCACCACGGGGCGCCGGATGGTCGGCCGCGCCACCCGACTGCGGGCGATCGGCATGGAGCGCCTGCTCGAGCCGTTCGACACCGATGAACGCGAACAGTTCGCCGAGCACCTCGAACGATTCGTCGAATCGATCGACCGGCTGCTGATCGAACTCGCCCGCGAGACCTGACCACCGTCGCCCGCCCACCACCCACGTTCGGCGAGACGACCCACAGCGACGAGCGGCCGCCGCGGCCGACACCGCCGCCACCCGGTAGTGTCGCAAACCGTGGCCGATCAGCAAGACTTCGCCGAGCAGGCAATGGAGTACGCACCCCAGCTGTACTCGGCCGCGCTGCGGATGACCCGCAACAAAGCCGATGCCGAAGACCTCGTGCAGGAGGCCTACCTGAGAGGCTTCCGCAGCTTCCACACCTTTCAAGAGGGCACCAACCTGCGGGCCTGGCTGTTCCGGATTCTGACCAACGCCTACATCAACACGTATCGCGCCAAGCAACGCCGGCCCCAGGAGAGCGATCTCGGCGAGATCGAAGACCTCTACCTGTACCGGCGCCTGGGGTCGATGGAAACCGCTGCAGCGTCGATGTCGGCCGAAGAACAGTTCCTCGATGTGTTCACCGATGATGAGGTGAAACAGGCGCTCGAAGACCTGCCCGTCAACTTCCGGCTGCCGGTTCTGCTGGCCGATGTGGAGGGTTTCGCCTACAAGGAGATCGCCGAAATGCTCGACATCCCGATCGGCACCGTGATGTCGCGCCTGCATCGGGGAAGAAAAGCGATGCAGCGCGCGTTGTACGAGTACGCCGAGGCGCGTGGGCTGACCCGCCACCTCGACGACCAGGCTGTTGACAGCTGACCGAAACCACCATGGCGAACTGCAACGAAACCATCCGAGAACTCGACGCCTTCCTCGACGGAGAACTCCCCGACGATGTCCGCACTCACATCCACCTCCACCTGAACTCGTGCATGGATTGCCTCCAGGCGTTCGATTTCCAGGCCGAGCTGAAGATGGCGATCCGCCGCAAATGCACCACCGACGAGCTGCCACCCGGCCTGCTCAATCGGATCGAGATGTGTTTCGACACCGACCTCGACGGTGACGGCGTGGTCGGACCCGCGTAGTCCATCCTGACCGGCCGAACGCCGCCGCAAGTTCACATTCGGATCAACTTGGGCAGAGCAGGGCTCGGGTCGCTACGCTGGCCGACATGCTTGCCGCCTACATCTGGCACTGGTGGATCGGACTGGCGATGTTGCTCGCCGGTGTCGGCGCGACCCTCGCCCTGGTGGCGGGCTACCTCAAGCAGGTGTCGTCACAGCGTTACCCCGGCGGCAAGCGCAGCCGCGAGCAAGAGTTCTGAGCCTGCTCGACGACCTGCTCGAACGCTGCGCCTTTCCCTCCTCGAGCACTCCGGTCGCTTGTGCGTTTTCGGGCGGCACAGACTCCACGGCGGTCGTCGCGCTCGCCACGCACCACGGCTGCACCGTCACGGCGCATCACGTCGACCACGGGATTCGGGCCGAATCCGGCGACGAGGCCGACCGCGCCCGTTCGATCGCCGAGCAACTCGGCGTCGGCTTCGAGCTACATCGGCTGAGGGTGACGCCAGGCCCAAATCTCGAAGCGCGTGCACGAGCCGCTCGCCGCGACGGCGCTTCCCGATGGGGCGCTCACGGGCCATACCGCCGACGACCAGGCCGAAACACTGATCATCCGCTTGCTGCGAGGCAGCGGCAGCGGCGGCCTGGCCGCCATGACGCCTGGAGCGACACATCCGATCCTCGCCCTGCGGCGCGCCGACACGGAGGCTGTCTGCGCCGCGCTCGGCATCACGCCCGTCCGCGACGAATCGAACGACGTGCTCGACGTCTGGCGCAACCGGGTTCGCCACGAGCTGCTACCGCTGGCGACCGAGATCGCGTCGCGTGACCTCACGCCGATTCTGACCCGCACCGCCGACCTGTTGCGCGACGACGACCGATACCTGGATGCGCTGGCCGAGGCGATCGACGCCACCGATGCCAAAGCGGTCGCTGCCGCGCATCCTGTGCTGGCCCGGCGAGCGCTGCGCCGCTGGCTGAGCGTCGACGGGTACCCACCCGACGCTGCCAGTATCGAGCGGGTACTCGGTGTGGCGAGGGGCGACGGAATCGCCTGCGAACTGCCGGGTGGACGGCGGGTCGAACGTTCCGACCAGCGCTTCCGGATCATCTCCGCTGACCGGTAGACTGGGCATTCGCAATGTATTCGCTGATCGAATCGATGACCTGGAGTGAGGGCTGATGCCTCCGAAGCTGCGTGGCAAATGGGCACTGGGCATCACGCCTCGAAACTTCACCTGGATCCTGAAAGACAAGCTGGCGATCTGCGAGCGCCCGGGCGGCTACGGCGACAACCACCGCAGGGTTCGCCGCCAGGAGGAGATCATCTGGATCCGTGAGAACGGCTTCAACTGCGCGATCTCGATCATTCAGGCGCCCCACAACCTGCACAACTACGAAGAACTCAATCTGCCGTACCGACATCGCCCGTTCCAGAACGACGATCGTGACCGCTGGCTGAAGGCCTTCTACACCGAACTCGACGATCTGCTCAAGCACGGCAACAAGCTGCTCGTGCACGGCGAAGAGCTCGGTGATCGACTCGTCGGCATCATGGGTGGCTACATCCGCTGGGCCGGACTTGTCGACGAAGCCACCAAGGCGATCGAGGTCACCGAGCGGCTCACGGGCCGCCAGCTCGATCCGTGGGCCCGCGACGTCATCATGGTCGCCGCCCACCTGCGCGAGACCGCCTGATCGCAACGCTCACACCCTCGGCCGACAGAATCGGTGAATCGCCACCGATCACTAGGCTCGTCACATGAGCGATCACGCAGCCGATTGGTATCCCGACCCGACCCAGCGCCATGAGCTGCGCTATTGGGACGGGGCCGCGTGGACCGATCACATCAGCAACCAGGGTGTCACCGGCACCGATCCGGTGGGTGCTGTCGAGCCCTCACCGTCCCGGATGGACCGGCTCGACGCCGGCCTCACCCTCGCCGACGAGGGCAAACCGGAGACACTGACGACGCAGCTCACCGGCACCGGTCGACGCGGCATCGGGCTGACCGGGCCCGTCACCGGCGGTGGGGGCGGAATCCTCACCGAGCCGATCCTGATCGTGAACCAGAAGGTCAAGCTGATCGAGCTCAACAACCAGTACAGCGTGTTCGATCAACACGGCAACCAGATCGCCGCCGTCAACCAGGTCGGTCAGTCGGCCGCCAAGAAGGCGTTGCGGCTGGTGTCCAGCCTCGACCAGTTCATGACCCATCAGCTGCAGGTCACCGATGTGGCGGGTCACATCGTGCTCCAGGTCACCCGGCCGCGCAAGATGATGAAGTCGAAAGTGATCGTGAGCGACGGCAACGACCGGGAGATCGGCCGGATCGTCCAGCAGAACATGATCGGCAAGATCAACTTCGGGCTCGAGGCGAACGGTCACCAGCTCGGTGCGATCAAAGCCGAGAACTGGCGGGCGTGGAACTTCCGGATCGAGGACAGCGCCGGCAACGAGGTCGCCCGCATCACCAAGACGTGGGAAGGCCTCGCCAAGACGATGTTCACGTCGGCCGACAACTACGTGCTCCAGATCCACGCCCGCCAATCCGAACCTCTGAACTCGCTGATCGTCGCCAGCGCGCTGTCGATCGATACGGCACTCAAGCAGGACAGCCGCGGTTTCGGCTGAGCACCGACCTCGGCGGCCCGCCTCAGCGAGCTCGATCGCGAGCCGGGTGTATCAGTAGACGTTGCAGATCGTCGGGATATCGAGCAGTGGCACGGGATCGACGGGCGTCAAATGGGGCGCCGGGCCGGGGCGGACCTCGAAGTGCAGGTGCCACCCGCCGGGCGTGGCGTTGCCCGTGTCGCCGACGTATCCGATCACCTGCCCCACGGTCACACGATCGCCCACCGCCAGACCCTCGGCGAACGCGTCGAGGTGGTAGTAGCGGTACTTCGTGTCGGTGTCCGACCAGAGTCCCCAGCCGACACCCGATGAGCTGCTGCTGAACTCGCGGTACAAGATGCCGTCCGCGACGGCGTAGATCTCCTGACCGAGTTGGGCTCCGATGTCGACGCCCTGATGCCCACCGCCGCCGAAGGTCTTGCTGTAACCGCCGAAGTTGTTGAACACCTCGCACATCGGTGAAGGGTCGATCGGGAACAGCAGCCCCTCACCGGTGGTCAGGATGCGGGTCGCCGTTTGGCTGACGGAAGCGGCCTGATCGATCGCGACCCTCTCGGCATGCACGACGGTGGCCCCCAACAACAGCACGCCGGCGATGACCGCGATCTTGAACGATCGGGTCAAGCCAGAGGGGTTCGGACTAACGTTGTTCATGTGGCAGGTGTGCGAGTTCTCATCAGCGGCATGGGCGGCGAGCTCGGATCTCGAGTCGCCAGTTTGCTCGAAGACGAACCCTGGGTGGGTTCGATCGAGGGAATCGATGCCGATCCTCCTCGGCGCCGGCTGCGCCGTACGGTTTTCCATCGTATCGTCCCCGGCCAACATGACCGCACGGTCAAGGTCGTCACCGACTTCAACCCGCACGTGGTCGTCCACATCGCCGTCTGGGAGCCTCACGCACGGGCCGGCACGGCGACGGCGCGTGCCCTGACCGACGACGCCGCCATCTCGATTCTGGGCGCAGCCGCAGAATGCCGGGCACTCGAATCGGTCATCGTGCGAAGCGGTATCGAGATCTACGGGCGAGCCCGCGGCGCGGTCACCCGACCCAACGAACAGGTCGCCCCCAACCCGACCAGCGAGTACGGCCGCATGGTCGCCAAGATCGAGGACACCGCACACGCGATCGGTACTCGGATCGGCGTATCGGTCGGCACCTTGCGGCTCGCCACCGTGCTCGGGCCACACGTGCCGAGCGCCGTCGGGCGCCTACTGCGCCTGCCGGCCGTGCCGTTCAGTCTGCCGGCCGACCCGCCGTTCGCCGTGATCCATCAGCACGATGCCGCAGAAGCATTCGTGTTGGCCGCCCGGGCCCGCATCGACGAACCCCTCAACATCGTGGCACCTGGTGCGATCACGACACTGCAGGCGATCCGGCGCGGCAGGCGCGTCCCGATTCCGTTGATCGGGCCGGAGTGGATCGCCGCCAGGGGCCTCGCCTTCCTCGCCGGCGCTCCGCTTCCCGATCACGTGCAGGAGATGTTGCACCGAGGCCGCTTGGCCGACAACGCCCGGGCGCGCGAACTGATCGGCTTCGCTCCCAGCACCACCACGAGTGACGTGATCGAGCAGCTGTACAATTGGCCGAGCGTCGTCCATACCCCGGCCGCACAGGAGGTGGCGTGATGAGCAACACCGCTCAACGTCTCGCCGATGTCATCACGATGCCGGCTCGCAACGCCGGCAGCCAAGCCGCGACGGTCGCCACCGGCACTGTGCGCCAGCTCCGCAACTGGACCACCAACGAGGTCGACGACTGGGGCCGCGACAACACCTTCGTGGATCGCGCCTGGGCGCTCGGTCACCTGCGCTGGGCAACATCGGTCGGTGGCACCGAACACGTGCCCAAACGGGCCGGCGCACTGATCGTGGTCAACGCTCGCAGGTTCGCACTGGCGCCGGTCTTTGCCGCTCTGGCGATCGGTGCTGCCGTCAAGCGGCCGGTTCGTTTCGTCGGCCGCCCCGACATCGCCCCGCTCGGGCCGATGATGCAACGGCTCGGCGCGCTGCTTCCGGTCGAAGCCGAGCTCGAGGGTGCGCTACGAGCCGGTGAACTGATCGTGTTGGGCGCCGCCCACACGCGGACCAACCTCCACAGCGGCAGGATCGACCATCGGCTGGTCGGATCGGCGGTGGCCGCCAAGGTGCGTGTGCTGCCGGCCGCCACCATGTCGGTGCCGATTCGACGCAACGCCCGGGTCGAGATCGGCGCCCCGATCCGACTCAGCCACAAGCGGCGAGGGCCGCTCGACGAGCTCGAAACCGCTGACCACCTTCAGTCCCACATCAATGCGGTGCTCGATGAGATGGAAGGCACGATGATCGGCACTGCGATCGACTGGCTCCCCAACGCTGGGTCGGGAGGGTCTGATGCCGTTCGTTCGTGCGTCCGACGGCATCCGCCTGCACTACAACGAGTTCGGGCGACGATCCGGGCCCCCCGTGCTGCTGATCCAGGGGCTCGGCGCCGACAAGAACGCCTGGATCCTGCAGCGCCTGGCGTTGGCGTCGAAGTACCGGACGATCGCCCTCGACAATCGAGGTGCGGGTCGCAGCGACAAACCGTACGGCGACTACTCGCTCGAGCAGATGGCAGAGGACGCGATCGCCGTGCTCGACCATGCGGGTGTCGACACTGCTCACGTGATCGGTGCATCGATGGGTGGCGTGATCACAGAGATCATCGGCGTTCGTCACGCCGACCGGGCACGCTCGCTGACCCTGGCGTGCACCGCCTGCATGCACCACCCGTGGCGCAAGGAGCTGCTCGCCGAGTGGGCCGACGACAGCGACCGAGCACGGCATGGGTGCGATGACCGGAGAAGCAGCCAGGTGGGTGATCGGGCCGCGTTCGTTCCGTCGCCTGGCACCGGCCATCGGTTGGATGGGCCCGCTCGCATTCACACGACCGCCACACGCGTTTGCGGGCCAGGTGGCGGCGATCCTGTCGATCGACGACAGCCTCGCCGAGGAGCTCCGCGACATCACCGAGCCGACGCTGGTGATCGTCGGCAACCAGGACATCCTCACTCCGCGAGGCGACTCCGAAGACATCGCCGACCGCATCCCCACCGCCGAACTCGTCGTGATCAGCGGGGCCGCACACGGGCTGATGATCGAGCACGCCACCACGTTCAACCGCGTGTTGCTCGAGTTCCTCGGACGCGCCGAGAACACGTACCAAGCTGTCGGAGCTGACACGCACGACGTCGCCGCCAACGCCAGCTGATGCGGATCGCCGTGATCGGTGCCGGTCTGTCCGGCCTGGTCGCCGCCCGCTCGCTCGCCGACGAGCACGACGTGATCGTGCTCGACAAGGGTCCCTCGGTCGGGGGTCGTCTCGCCACCCGCCGGATCGGTGAGGCGCGGTTCGACCACGGTGCCCAGTTCTTCACGGTCCGCGGCGCGGCGCTGAAGACACAGGTCGACGACTGGCTCGCGCGTGGGCTGGCTCACGTGTGGTGTCATGGTTTCAGCGGTCGAGACGACGGCTTCCCCCGGTTCTGCGGCTCACTCGGCATGAACTCGCTGGCCAAGGATCTCGCCGACGGGCTCGATTGTCGCACCGGCCAGATGGTGTTCATGGTGCGCCAGACGGAAGACGGTTGGAACGTCGTGATCGACGACGGTTCGATGATCGGCGCCGACGCGGTCGTGCTGACCTGTCCGGTGCCGCAGTCATGGGCACTGCTCGCCCAAGCCGAGCTGGCGATCCCGGAGGAGCTCTTCCGACGCGCCTACCACCGCACGATCGCCCTGCTGACGGTGCTCGACCGGCCGAGCGCCGTCCCACAGCCGGGGGCGGTGCAGTTCGATCCGGACGACGAGTCGAACGCCTTCGGATTCATCGGCGACAACCAGGCCAAGGGCATCAGCCAGGTCCCGGCAGTCACGTTCCACGCCACCCAGCCGTGGAGTGCCGAGCACTGGAACGACGACATCGACGAGCTGCGACGCCAACTGCTCGAACGGGCCACACCGTGGTTGGGTGATGCAATCGTCACCGAGGCGCAGATCAAGAAGTGGCGATTCGCTGGGCCCGTCGACCCCTGGCCAGATCCCTGCTGGGTCGACGCCGAACGGCAGGTCGTGCTGGCCGGAGATCTGTTCGCCGGCCCCAAGTTCGAGGGCGCCTTCAACTCGGGGCAGGCCGCTGCTGCTGCCGTTCGCGATTTCGCCTGACTCTGTACCGGCGCGCTGGGACCTTCGGCACTTGCCTGGCAGCGATCCGATTTGCATCATCGAACTGAGTACAGCCAACGAAGACAAGAGGTGTGTCGTGACGACTGCTGTGATCGCATCGGATAGCCCGACGCCTACATCCTCGCCCTGACCACACGGTGGTGCACCGATTCAGGGCCCGCGTGGTGTCGCAGCCCACACGTCCGGCTCTGCGTCACCGCAGCAAGGGTGACTGGAAGCCACTCGACTGGGGCGAGTACGGCCGTCTGGTCGAGGAGACTGCCGCCGGCCTGACAACACTCGGCATCGAGCACGGCGATCGGATCGGACTGCTCGCCGGCAATCGACCCGAATGGCACATCGCCGATCTGGCGATTCTCTCCGCCGGCGGCGTCACCGTGCCGGTCTACCCGACGAGTTCGTCGTCGCAGGTCACCTACGTGCTGCACGATTCGGGCGCCAAGGTGTGTTTCGTCGACAGCACCGAGCAGCTCTCGAAGGTGTTGCTGCACCTCGAGTCGCTGCCACAACTCGAGCTGATCGTGGGACTGGTGCCGTTCCCGGCGTTCGATCGCGACTCGGTCATGATCGATCTCGAACGATTGCGCGCCCGCGGTAGCGCTGAGCTGAGCAACACACCCGACACCGTGGCCGATCGAGTTGCCCGCCTCGGATCGGATGACATCGCCACGCTCGTCTACACCAGTGGCACCACGGGTCCACCGAAGGGAACCGTCCTGACACACGGCAATCTGGAGTGGACGATCAGGGCCGTCGAGTCGGTGGTCGGCCTCGCCCCGGATGACCGACTGCTCAGCTATCTCCCACTCAGCCACATCGCCGAACGGATGGTCAGTCACATCGGTCAGATCGTGTCGGGCGGCGAGACGTGGTTCGCCCAGAGCCTGGCCACCGTGCCGGAGGACCTGCGCGCATGCCGCCCGACGATTTTCTTCGCCGTGCCGCGGGTGTGGCAGAAGTTCCACGATGCGATGCTCGACCAGATCGCTGCCAAGCCGCGTCCGGTACGGGCCCTGATCGAGCACTATCTGGCGCTCGGGCTGGCGTCTGTCCGAGCGGGTGAGGGCGGCCCTGCGATGGGCCCCAGGGATGCCCGGAAACTCCGCTTACTCGACCGCACGATCGGCGCCCAATTACGCCACAAGGTGGGCCTCGACCAGGCCCGCATGGTGGTGTCCTCGGCGGCACCGATCCATCCTGATCTCGTGCGTTGGTTCCACGCCATCGGGGTGCCGATCGCCGAGGTGTGGGGGCAGACCGAAGACTGTGGGCCGGCGACCATCAATCCACCATCGGCGATCCGGATCGGCACGGTCGGCAGGGCGCTGCCAGGGCTCGAGATCACCATCGCCGACGACGACGAGCTGCTCGTGCGCGGCGGCAGCGTGTGCACCGGTTACTACGGGCAGCCTGACGCCACCGCCGAACTGATCAGTCCCGACGGATGGATGTCGACGGGCGACCTCGGCTCGATCGATGCCGACGGCTACATCAGGATCACGGGCCGCAAGAAGGACCTCATCATCAATGCCGCCGGCAAGAACATCTCGCCGTCCGAGATCGAGAGCCGGTTGGCGATGGAGCCGCTGATCGGCCAAGCGGTCGTGGTGGGGGACGGCCGCAAGTACCTCGTCGCGCTGCTCACGCTCGATCCCGACGACGCAGCCGACTGGGCGGATGAGCACGGCGCCTTCGCCGACATCAGCAACCTGATCAACGACCCGAATCTGAAGGCCGAGGTCGGGGCCGCTGTCGAGCGGGTCAACCGCGAGCACGCCCCGGTCGAACAGATCAAACACTGGCGGCTGCTGGCCGAACCGTTCACCGTCGAGGGCGGCGAGCTGACGCCCACCATGAAGGTCAAACGGTCGGTGGTGATCGACGTCAATACCGATCTCGTCGAGGAGATGTACGCCGAAGGTCGCCGCTGAGCATTGCCGCACGAAGCGCCCGGCACGGACGGACCGGCGCAGTCACCGGGCGCCGATCTCCGCGCGTGAGGACGAGGGTCACCTCTCCGCTGATGCTCCTGACACCTCGGTGGCGTCGTCGTGTCGTCGTCGTGGTCACGACCGGTTCGGGGGCGTACGGCACCCTGACCCTGCATTCGACCACCGAGAGCCGCCGCTGCTCGATATCGAAGATCGCCGTGAAGTCGTCGCCCAAGGCACGCCGAAACGCTGCGTAGGACTCGAAGTCCTCAGTGCTGCAACGTCGATCGAGAACGGGGGCGAATCCGACCTGCCAACCATTGACCAGTGTCGCCACGCCATCGTCGAGCGTGTCGATCGCCGGCATCCGAACCGTCTTGTTCGACCCCATCGGCACCAGAGCGAACCACACCACCGCCTCGCCCAACAGATCGGCCACCACGGCGCACGCCCCGATCTCGCCGAAAGCCGGGCACATCATCGCGCCGGGGGTACCTTCCACGACCCGCAGCGATCTGGTGCCGTCGATGATCAGATCGGTGTCGTTCTGGGCGAACCCCTCGGCACCCACGCGGAATCGGGGGTTGCTCGACGAGAACACCTGGTCCACGAGATCGAGCTTGTGCAACTCGACGACAGCTGACCCGTCGTCGTCGTCGCCCTCGATCACCTCGCGTGTGGCGAAGACCGTGGTGAGCAGGAAGAACAGCCCGACCACGGCACCCGCTGCGGCGAAGAAGCGCACACTGAAGATCTCCCGCATCGTGCGATCGACGCTACTGGCTGGCCGGCCCTACGCCGTGGCGGCCGCGGCAACCGCGGCCGCGCGACCGGCACGTTCGGCGATCTGGTCGACGATCGAGTCGGTGTGTGCGAGACCGACGAAGATCGCCTCATAGGCGCCGGGCGCCATCGCCACACCTTCGGCCAGCATGGCGTGGAAGAAGCGGGCGTAGGCCGCCTCATCGGTCTGCTTGGCATCGTCGAAATTGTGGACCGGACCGGTATCGCCGCAGACCATCCCGACCAGCGTGCCGACGACCGGAAAGCTGGCAGCAAAACCGGCCGAGGCGCAGGCCTGCTCCATCAACGAACCGAACCGCTCGGCGCGCTGAGCGAGCAGCGCATACAGGTCGGCTTCGAGCAGATTCAGCGCAGCCAGCCCGGCTGCAGTGGCGATCGGGTTGCCGGACAGCGTGCCGGCGTGGAACACCGGCCCCAACGGCGACAAGGTCTCCATGATCCGGCGGCTGCCACCGACAGCACCGATCGGCAGGCCGCCACCGATCACCTTGCCGAACGTGGTGAGATCGGGCTGCACCTCGTACTTGGCCTGGGCCCCACCCGCGCCCAGGCGGAAGCCGGTGATCACCTCGTCGAAGATCAACACAGCCCCGATCCTGTCGCACTCGTCGCGGAGGCCTTGCAGGAATCCTGGCTGTGGCTCGACCACACCCATGTTGGCGGCGACCGGCTCGACGATCACGCAGGCGACCGACTCGTCGAGTCGGGGAACCTCGTTGTACGGCACCACCATCGTTTCGGCGACGGCCCCGGCCGGGACGCCGGCCGTACCGGGCAAACCGAGCGTGGCGACACCGCTGCCACCGGCAGCCAGCAGGGCATCGGTCGCGCCGTGGAAGTTGCCGTGGAAGATGACGACCCGGTCGCGACCCGTGAACCCGCGCGCCAGGCGAACTGCTGTGCTGGTGGCCTCGGTGCCCGAATTCATGAAGCGCACCTGCTGACACGAACCGACCCGCTCGGTGATCGCCTCGGCGAGCTTCATCTCACGCGGGGTCGGAGCCCCGTACGACGTGCCGCCGGTGGCAGCCGCAGTGACGGCCGCCGTGATGTCTGGGTGGGCGTGGCCGAGGATCACCGCACCGTAGCTCTGCACGAGATCGAGGTATTCGTTGCCCTCGACGTCCCACACCTTGGCGCCCTCGGCACGAGCGACGACATAGGGACGCCCGCCAACCGACGTGAATGCCCGGATCGACGAGTTGACCCCGCCAGGAATCACCTGCGTCGAACGCGTGAAGACCTCCTCGTTCGACTTCAGGCCGGCACCGGTACAGATCGTGGCGGTGCAGCCAACGGCGAGACAGCGCTCAGGGTCGCAGACCGGGATCATGCTGTCGGCCTTGCGGTGGCACGTTGCGCGAACCACCTGGTCAGATACGTGAGGATCAGGTCGGCGCCGGCCCGTTTGATCGCCGTCAGGTGCTCGAGCGCAACGGTGTCGTGGTCGATCCAGCCGTTGGCCGAGGCCGCCTTGATCATCGAGTATTCGCCGCTGACGTGGTAAGCCGCCAACGGAACGTCGACCTGCCGGCGGACCTCGTGGATGATGTCGAGATAGGCCAGCGCCGGCTTGACCATCACCATGTCGGCGCCTTGGGCGAGGTCGGCGTGCACTTCGACCAGGGCCTCGCGGGCGTTGCGGAAGTCCTGCTGATAGCCCCTGCGATCTCCGCCGTCGGCGATGCTGACGTCGACAGCGTCTCGGAACGGTCCGTACAGCCCGCTCGCATACTTGGCCGAGTAGCCGAGGATCGCGACATGCTCGAATCCGTTCGTATCGAGCGCCGACCGGATCGCTGCGACCTGGCCGTCCATCATGCCGCTGGGGGCGACGACATGGGCACCGGCCCTGGCCTGGGCGACGGCCGCCTCGGCGTAGATCTGCAACGTGGCGTCGTTGTCGACCGTGCCATCGGGCGCAACGATGCCGCAATGCCCGTGGCTCGTGTACTCATCGACGCACAGGTCTGCCATCAGCACGACGTCGTCACCGACCTCCGAACGCAGATCCTGGAGGGCGAGTTGCACGATCCCCTCTGGGTCGCAGGCGCCGGAGCCGGTCTCGTCCTTGGTCGCCGGTACGCCGAACAGCATCACCGCCCGGACCCCCATCGAGGCGAGGTCGGCCACCTCACGACGGAGGCTGTCACGAGTGTCCTGATAGACGCCCGGTAGCGAGCCGATCTCGATCCGCTCGTCGATGCCCTCGCGGACGAACAATGGGGCGATCAGATCGGTCGTGGCGATGGTGGTCTCGGCCACCAGATCGCGCAGGGCCGGCGTCGAGCGCAGCCGTCGCGGACGGTGGGTCGGGAAGTCTGCGGTCCACCCTCGAGCTGCCATGCCCGCATGGTAGGGGCACGGGTCCTCCGCCGACACCTCCGACCGGCCCGCTGACTTGCAGCACCACGGGTCGAGCGGGCCGCACCGAAACGCAGGCCCGAAAGCAGAGCAGACCCATGGCGGAACGCAACGCCCGTTCGGCGATAGCGTCAGGGCCGTGTCGGTGCAGGTGTGGTTCGCCCAAGATGAGATCTCGATACGGCCGGGTGAGTCGACGTCGCTGTCACTGGCGGTCGAGAACGTCGGTGACACGACCGAGAGCTACATCATCATCCCGGCCGGCCTGACCGCTGCTTGGACCACGGTCACGCGTCCCAACATCACGCTGTTCGCCGGCTCACGCGACGTGGTCGAGGTGGTCGTTCGAGCGCCGGCGATCCATTCCACGACCGCCGGACCGACCGCCCTCGCCGCTCGCGTCATCCCGCAGGGTTCACCAGACGACGCGGTCGTCGCCGAAACGATCGCCACCGTTCAGGCGTTCGACGACCGGCGCATCACCACACTGCAACCCGTGCAGCGCGGCCGGCGGCGGGCCACCTTCGAGTTCATGGTCGAGAACCACGGCAACAACCTCGCGAGTTGTCGGTTGCACCTGATCGACGCCAGCAACCGGGTCGACGGTTCGTTCGATCCACCGGCCGTCGGCGTCGCTCCCGGCGCAGCGAACCTGGTGCGACTCAACCTGCGGGCCGAGCGCAGTTTGTTCCGGCGTTCCGAGCGTCAGCTCAACTTCGAGATCGAGGCAACCGAACAAGACCACGCCCCCGCAACCGGGCAGGCGACCCTGATCCAATCCCCCACCGTCACCTCAGGATCAGCGTGGAGAACGTTGGCGCTGGCCGTCGGCGTCGTCGCCATCGTGTTGGCGTGGTTCGGTGTGGTGCGCCCGGAGCTCCGCGACGCCGCCGAGCGGGCGGTCGACGACCGGATCGACGATCTCGGTGCGGTTCCGATTGCGTCCGTGCCGGTTGTCGTCGAGACATCCACCCCCGACGAGCCGGTCGACACGCCAACTGCGATCGTCGCTGTCGATGAGGGGCAACCGGTGTCGTACCGCATCGCCGTCGACGTCGGGATCACCCAAGAGCGCAGCGGGTTGGTCCAGGTTCCGCCCGATTCACAGTTCTTGCTGACCGACATCGTGCTCCAGAACCCGAACGGGGATCTCGGCACCGCGCAGCTGCTGCGCAACGCCGACATCCTCTACGAATGGGACCTCGGCTCGATGAACTCTGCCAACGAGTTCCAGCCACGTGTCAGCCCGCTGCCGTTCGAACCTGGCGACAACTTGGTGCTCGCTGTCGACTGTCAGGTCGCGGGGCAGACCACCGGCACCGGCTGTGAGGTATCGGCCCTGCTCGGCGGCAGGCTGGTACCGGCCGAGCGCTGAGTCGACCCCGGTCAACCCAATCCGAAACCCGGCAGACCGGGTATCCAGCGCCTGATCGGTGCCTGGATGGTGACGATCACGGTCGCTACGGCGCCATCGGCCGAGGTGGCGACGAGACGTCGCTCGCCGGCCCGCAGTCGGCCCGGCAGCGTGACGATCGCAAGGAAGCTGCCGTCATCGTTGGACATCACCGAGTCGAACGGCGCGCTGCCATCGTCGAAGCCGATCGACACCACCGAGTCGACGGGAAATCCACTTCCACCGATACCCAGCGCGGCGCCCGGCCTGGCGGTCGGCAGCTCGCTTTCGAAGGTCGGCGCGTAGCGGGCGAATCCGCCCAACACTGCCGTCGTGTACTGACCGATCGGCGTGGTGGCGATCAACAACGCGCTGCGATAGCCGGGCCCTTGCGGTCGGAACTCGACCTCGACCGTGCAGATCGCATCAGCGTTGAGGGCGCGCCCGGTGCAGCTCTGTTCGAGGATCTCGAAGTCGTCGGGATGGGCGCCGCCGAGTTGTAGGCGGGCGACAGAGGTCGGCAGGAAACCGGTGTTGCTGATGTCGATCGCGACGCGACCCCCGAAACCGCCGACGATCCCGGTGGCAAGGTCGACCCCACCCGGTTCGGCGATCAATGTCGGCTCTCCGGCCGCTCCACGAATGGAGGCCGACACGGAGGCCGCTCCGGGGCCACGCCCGCTGACCGTCAACGTGCCCGAGTAGCCCTGCGGGGCTGTCGGCCGAAACGTGAGGTTGACCGAGCACGACGTGCCGGCTGCGACGATCACGCCACGAGCGCAGGTTCCTCCCGTGATGGCGAAGTTCGGGGACACGCTGAGATCGGTCGGTTCGAAGGCAGCCGGACCGGCATTGAGCACCTGGGCGTACAGCTCCGCACTCTCGAAGTCGAGCAGAACCGTGCCGAAGTCGAGCGCCGCCAACGACAGCTTCGGGGTGACCTCGAGCGAGACGATCGAGCGGCCGCCCGTCGCCCCCAGATCTGTAGTGAGCCGTGCGCCAGCCATCGTTTCGAACGCGATCACCTGGCCGGTCTTCGACAACGCCGGTCGTCCGTGGGCACCGGCCACACCGGTCAGGTCGGGTGCATCGAGGACACGGCGGATCTGGCCGAGTTCGATTTCGGCGACCAGCAGATCGCCGTGCTCGGCGAGTCCACCACCGCCGCGACGACTCGGCAGCAGATTGGTGGCGTCGGTGACGAACGCAATCTGGCTGCCATCGGCGTTGACGCCGGGTGCCCACGACGACGCATTCCCGGCTTTCGGCACACCGATCTCGACGACACCTGCATCGACAGCGGACGCGATCTCCAACGGGCTGCGACGCGGTGGCTCGTCGAAGATGCCGTTGCCATCGGTGTCCCGGTCGAATCGGTATACCTGGCTGGGGCACTCGGGCAGGCAGCCGCTCAGCTCCGCAGTGACGAGCCCTCGGTCACGGGACGTGAACACGATGATGCGCCCGTCCTCCGACATCGCCGGCGCGTCACCACCCGCCACGCTGCGACGTCCGTCGCGGCCCGATACGAGTCGAACTCCACGGCGCTGATCCGCCGCTCGGCGATCCCAGACATACACCTGGGCTGTGGCAGGGCCGCCGAGCACCGGCCCGTCGGCCCAGCCCGGCAGCAGATCGGAGGCGGTCGAGTCGGAGACGAAGGCAAGATGTCGCCCGTTCTGAGACAGCGCCGGCCGGGTCGCCCCCCGGTACAGATAGGCGCGGTTGGGCGCCTCGACGGGCAAGCCTGCGACGTGTTCAACTCGCCCCGGCTCGTTGATCGGCATCGTGATATCGACGACGCTGATGGTGGCGACCCCATCGGGTGCGCCGGCCAGCTGGTGCACGTAGGCGATCACGGCACCCGAACCCGAGATCGCCGGCGCCGACTCGGTGAAGACGCCGTCCTGCGCGACTCCGGTCCGCTCGGATGCCGACACCAGCTCCCAGCCGTTGGGCTGACCGCCGCACTCGGGCACCACGAGGCGGTAGATGTCCCATCGCTCATCGCGATCATCGTCTCGGAAGAGGTCGAACGCGATCTCCGTGATCGCCACGACGACACATCCATCGGCCGACAGGCGGGCCCTGATCGTGTCGCCCGATCGCACGCCGTCGGGCACGGGCGACAGTTCGCCGGCGGTTCCGGACTCGCGGTCGGTGCGGAACACCGAGAGGCGTCCATCGGACTCGCCGCCGAACACGATCCATCGCCCGTCGGCCGAGACCGACGGCGTCGTTGCATCGACGACACCCGATGATGCGACCTGGACCGTCGCTTCGTTGGCGTCATCGTCAGAGGGCGGGTCGCCTGCGAGCACCGGGCGCGCGGCAGCAACAGAGGCGACGACGAGCCCTGTTGCGAGGGCGGCAGCCCAGCGTCGGTTGGTCGAACTTGTTGGGCGCATACTCTCCTTCTCGCCGAGCCGCAATTCTAGGGCCGGGATCCGAGAGCCGACGTGATCTCGGCGGCGAGCCCCTCGACGCTGTGGTCGACTGCCGTGTGGGTGACCACGAGCCCGGCTGCGTTGGCCACGTCACGAGTCGTCGGACCGATCGCCACGACGATCGCAGGTGTGACGGTTCCGAAAGCTTCGACCCACGTCTGAGCGGCCGATCCACTGGCAAACGCGACCGCATCAGCGTCGAGCGCGACCCGACGCTCGGATGGCGAAGGAAGGCGTGGCCGTGTCGAATACCCGACGACTGCGGTGACCTCGTAACCCTTCGCCCGCAAGCCTGTCGCAAGTGTGTCATCGGCCCGATCGGCCTGCACGAGCAGGAGCCGCCGGCAGTTCTCTGTGGCGTCCGGCATCGCCTCGACGAGGTCGGCGGCCGTCTGGTTGACGGGCACGACGACCGGACGACGGCCCGCCAGCTCGCTCAACTGATCTGCGGTGCGGGTACCGACGGCCGCCAGCCGCACGCTGGGCTGCGCGGCCGCAGCACGACCCACGCACTCGGCGCCGTGCCGCGAGGTGACGGCCAGCCACTGGTAGGTCTGCAACCGGGCCAGCTCGACCTCGAGCGAGCGGCCACCGTCGAATGGTTCTCCGATGACGATCAGGGGTACATGCACCACGTCGGCACCCGCCTCCGCCAGCAGCGACTCGAGCCGGCCGGATTCATCACGGGTGGTGACCACCCGCCGGCCACTCAACGGACGGGAGCTCACCGCCGTCTCACAGTGCGCCGACGTGCTCGTGGGCGACCCGGGCGACCTGAGCCGCCAAACGGACATCGGCATCGGTGTCGCCCGACAGCTCGATCGTGTCGGACACGATGATGCCCGCTCGATCGCCCGCCAGGAACGTGTAGAGCTTGCCCCCGTCGACATGGGCGCCGACCGGCAGCGAACACCCCGAGCCGAGCTCCGCAAGGAAGGCCCGCTCGATGCTGACCTCCGCACGCGTGTCGTGGTGATCGATCTGTTCGAGCACATCGCGGAGACGCCGGTCGTCGGTGCGGCACTCGACGGCAACGCATCCCTGCCCGACAGCCGGGACGAACTCGGCCGGGTCGAGCACTTCCGCCACCAACTCGGTCAGACCGAGCACCTCGAGGGCGGCCACGGCGATCACGATCGATCCACCGTCGGGCACCTTCGCCAGGCGTGTCTCGATGTTGCCGCGCAGCTCGATGAACTCGAGATCCGGACGCGCCCGATGCAGTTGGGCACGCCGTCGTACCGCCCCGGTGGCGACGGTCGCGCCGCTCGGCAGGTCGACGAGGGAGTGCCCGACCAAGGCGTCGGCGGCAGTGCGTCGCTCGGTGAACGCGCCGATCGTGAGACCGTTCTGTGGAGTGGTCGGAAGATCCTTGGCGGAATGCACCGCAAGGTCGGCACGCCCGTCGAGCACGGCGAGCTGGACCTCCTTCACGAACACCCCTTGTCCACCGATCGTGTGGAGCGGCACGTTGTCCGACTGGGTGCGGTCGCCGTGGGTGTCGATCAGCACGAGTTCGACGAGATGCCCTTCGTGGCGTATCAGGTCGGCGACACGTTCTGCCTGTGTGACCGCCTGAGCGCTGCCGCGAGTGGCGATCCGGATGATCGGGGCGCTCAAGGTCGGTCAGCCGAGATCGAACAGGTCGGCCACGGCAGCCGCATTCCGCTCACCCTGCGGTGTACCCGCCTGGTTGCGCAGCCGAACCGAGGGATCGTGCAACAGCTTGGCGAC
Organism: uncultured Acidimicrobiaceae bacterium; assembly: GCA_963722635.1. Classification (GTDB taxonomy): domain Bacteria; phylum Actinomycetota; class Acidimicrobiia; order Acidimicrobiales; family Ilumatobacteraceae; genus Ilumatobacter. Next base: position 29,288 of record CAVRNX010000035.1, on the reverse strand, counting down.
GAGTCCACGGGTGATCGACTCGACCAACTCGCGCTGAGCCGGGTCGAGATGAGCGAGGCGCTTGGCGTAGCGCTCGAGCTCGGCCGCCCGATGGGCCTCGGCGCGGTCGCGCAGTGCGGACACGAGTGGCGCCGCCTGCAGCGCAGCCGATTCGAGGGCGAACCGTTCGATCTCCTCGCTGACGATCGTGCGAACCCGATCGACCTCGCCCAGTCGCAGCGCCCGACCGCGCTCGGCCCAGATATTGAGATCTTCGAGGTCGAGCACCGTGATGTCGGGCAGTTCGGCCACCGCCGGGGCCACGTCGCGTGGTACGGCGATGTCGACGAACAGCAACGGCCGGCCGTTGCGCGGTAGCTGCCGCATCACCTCTGTGGTGACGATCGGCGACCCCGCCCCCGTCGAGGTGAGCACCACGTCGGCGCCGTCGATCGCTTCGATCAGTCGGTCCATGCCGAGCGCCACGCCGTTGATCCGCTCGGCCAGCGACCGACCCCGTTCGGCAGACCGGTTGACGACCCTGACATCGCCGACACCCGCGCCGTGCAGCGCGACGGCGATTCCTTCGCCCATTGCACCGGCTCCGAGCACGGCCACCCGCCGCCCCGTGATGTCGCCGTAATGCTCGGTCGCCATCTCGACCGCCGCATGGCTGACCGACGCCGTGCCACGTGCGATGCCTGTCTCGGTGCGGGCCCGCTTGCCGACCCCGATTGCGTGGCGGAACAGCAAGTTGAGCGACGTGCGGGCCCCACCCTCGTGCTTGGCGACTTCCCACGCCTGGCGGACCTGGCCGAGGATCTCGGCCTCGCCGACGACGGCAGAGTCGAGCCCGGCTGCGACCTCGAACAGGTGACGAACAGCTGCATCGTCGTGCTCGGAGTACAGATGCGGATGCAGCTCGTCCGGCGAGATGCTGCCGAGATCGCACAAGAAGTCACGGATGTCGGCGTAGGCGCCATGGAACTTCTCTGCGACGGCGTAGATCTCGGTGCGGTTGCAGGTGCTGAGCACCACGACCTCCCGCACGTTGTCACGCCCCGCCAGCCCGGCGACCGCCTTGGGGATCTCGTCGGCGGACAGGGTCAACCGCTCGAGCACGCTGAGCGGCCCGCTGTGATGGTTGACTCCGATGACGAGAATCGACATGACGGGCCAAGCCTAGGCGGTCGCACCACGGCCGCGTTCGGCGGAGACGCCGCGAAGCTGACCATTCTGTTCGGCGACCGAACGACGCTGCTCGTGATAACTGAGAATCTGGAGCTCGACAGCGAGATCGACCTTGCGAACGATGATGCCGGCCGGCACCGACAACACGACGGGTGCGAAGTTCAAGATGCTGGTCACACCGGCCTTGACCAGGCGCTCGGCGGCATCTTGAGCGGCACCGGGTGGCGTCGCGATGACCCCGATCGAGATGCCCTTCGAGGCCACGATCTGCGACAACTCATCGAGCGGTCGGACACGCGCGCCACCCACGACTGCATCGATCTTGCCGGGGTCGATGTCGACGATGCCGTCGACCGGGAACCCACGATCGTTGAAACCGCCGTAGCCGGCCAGCGCCTGGCCGAGGTTGCCGGCACCGACGATCACGACCGGCCAATCCTGATCGAGGCCGAGTTCGCGGCGAATCTGGTACATGAGATATTCGACGTCGTATCCGACGCCACGGGTGCCGTAGCTGCCGAGGTAGGACAGATCCTTGCGCACCTTGGCGGCATTCACGCCGGCCAGGTCGGCGAGCCCTTCCGACGAGATGTTGTCGGTCCCGACCGTCGACTGCTCGGTCAGGACCTGGAGGTAGATCGGGAGCCGGGCGACGGTCGCATCGGGAATTCGTCGTCGGGTGCGATGGGGGGGCATCGTGGCGCAAGCTTAGAACGCATGTGCACGATTTCACAAAGACGCGCTGGGATCCGGCGCCGCTGCTCAACCGTCGAGAATCGTTCCTTCGAGCTCGCGTCGAATCAGCTTGCCGCCGGCGTTGCGTGGCAGCTGATCGACGAAGATCACCTTCGACGGGCACTTGTACCGCGAGAGAAAGTCGCGCGAGTAGTCGATCAGCTGCTCCTCGTCGATGTCGGCCCCTTCGACCAACACCACGTAGGCCTTGACCGCCTCGCCGTGGTGCGGGTGCGGCACGCCGAGCACGCCGACCTCGGCGACATCGGGATGCGACTGGAGCACCTCCTCGACCTCGCCGGGGAAGACGTTGAAGCCGGACACGATGATCAGATCCTTGGCGCGATCGACGAGATAGAGATAGCCATCGTCATCGACCGTGGCGATGTCGCCGGTGCGCAACCAACCGTCGACCAGCACGCGCGCGGTGGCCTCGGGTTCGTCGAGATATCCGCTGAACACGTTCTCGCCACGCACCCAGACCTCGCCGGCGTCACCGACCGGGACATCTTCGCCGTCGTCGCCGACCAAACGGACCTCCTGGCCGACCAGCACGCGGCCGACCGACCCTGGCCGACACAGCGTGCCTGCCGAACTGGTGACCACGGGAGCCGCCTCGGTGAGGCCGTATCCCTGGCAGATCTGAAGGCCGAATCGATCGCGCATGCGCTCGATCACCGACGGGGCCAAGCGCGATGCGCCCGACACGGCAAGACGAACCGACGCGAACGTGTCGTCGGGCAGCTCGTCGAACTGGCTGAACGCGATCCACATCGGTGGCGCACCCGGTACGACGGTGACCTGGCGTTTCACGATCGATTGCGCCGCTGTCGCGGGGTCGAAACGCTGTACGAGCACCAGCGTGGCGCCGACCGTCATCGAGACCCCGAGCACCACGTTGAGACCGAAGATGTGGAACATCGGCAAGACGCCGTAGACGACATCACCTTGGTTGATGTGATCGCGGGCGGTGCAGGTCTTGTTCGATGTTCGATATCAGATTGCGGTGGCTCAGCATCGCCGCCTTGGGCGGGCCCGCAGTGCCACTGGTGAACAGCATGGCGGCGACGTGGTCGGGCTCGACATCGACGATCGGAACCGGCTCGACCAGCTGCAAGGTCGGTCAGCGAGCGGGTGCCGGCCGGCGCTTCACCTTCGGCGATCACCACGGTATCGATCGCGGCGACCAGCTCGGGATCGACCTGTGACCAGGAGCTCATCGCGCTCGGGCCGACGATGACAATGTTCGGCCGGATCACTTCGAGTTGGCGCTCGATCTCGGGGGCGGGGCTGGCCGGGTTGAGCGGTATCGCGACGGCCCCGAGGCCGACCGTGGCGAAGTAGGCCTTGACGAAGTAGCGGTTGTTGCCGCACAGGATCGCAACGCGGTCGCCGATCCCGATTCCCTCGCCGGCCAGTCCGCCCCGCAGGTGGTCGATCAGATCGCGCAGCTCGCCGTAGGTCGTCTCGGTGCCGCGCGAGATCACCGCGACCCGATCGGAATCGTGCGGCTCGAGCATGCGAGCCAGATTGGTGCGTTGCGGATCGGCCACGTCGGCCATCGTACCCGTCCCGGGGGCCTACAGCCGAACGAGCGAAATCACGCCCGCAGCGAGGATCGCGGCCAACAACAGACCGAGGGTGAGTGTGGTAGCCGGACGCATACGTCCAGGCTATCCGTCAAGCCTCAGCGGCGGCCCAGCTCGACCGGGGTCTCGACCGCCGGAGGGTCGTCGAGTGACACGATCGTGACCTGGTCACCGGCGGCGAGGCCGAGTTCCTGAGCTGCCGAGCGTTGATCCATCGAGACCGCCAGCATGCCGTAGGAATCGAGCACCAGCCCGACAGCTCCACCCGACAGCTCGGCGAAGCTGGCGGCGCGGACGGCGCGCCGAACGGTGACACCGGACGGATCGGTCGGGGCGCCGACCTGGACCTGGAGGTGGGATCCCCAGCCGGCGGGGAGATCGTCGGGGCCGACGTTCAACTGGCTGTTGCCGAAACGGTCGATCCACAACACCTCGGTCACCAGCGCCTCGCCGTCCTCACGTGGCAACGGGACGGTACCGGGCAACAGCAGCACCGGGTCGATCTCCGGACCGAGTTCGGTGAGGTCGACACCATTGCACACGTGGGCGGCGGCCGGGGCGAAGATGTCCCGACCGGCGAACGTGGCCCCCGCCGCCCCCAGCTGATACTCGGGGTTGGTCAGTTCGACGGCCCGCTCGGCGCCCCCAGCCATGGCGACCGCAGGGGCGAGCAGGCCGTTGTCGGGGCCGATCACGACGCCGGCACCACCGGCCACCTCGATCGCGACGCCGCGCCGGTCGGTCGCAACCCCGGGATCGACGATGGCGAGCACGACGCCGCTCGGCACGTAGCCGATGCAGCGGGCCAGCGCCAGCGAACCGGCCCGGATGTCGAACGGGGCGACCTCGTGGGTGAGATCGATCACGCCGACGTGCGGGGCGATATCCCGGATCACCGACTTGACGACACCGACGAACTCGTCGACCGTGCCGTAGTCGGTCAGGAACGAGACGGTGTCGAAGCGCGGCGCGGTCACGGGAGCGACGCTATCTCGCCAGTTCGTCGGCACAGCGACGAGCGGCCCGGCCGACGAGCGGCACGGTCGACGAGTGATCTCCAGGCCCGGACGCGACGAGGGTCGGTGCCAACCCCCCGATGGCACCGACCCTTCGGCGCTGCCCGGCTTTCGCCGGGGCGCTCACCAATCGTCACAGTAGAACACGATCGGCGATGAGAAAAGAGTCACATCAAAATTGTTTGCGTTCAGGTCTGGCCGAGCTGACGGCTGCGTTCGGTCGCCGCTTGCACGGCGCCGATCAACGCGGCCCGCACGGCACGGTCCTCGAGCACGCTCACGCCGGCCGCCGTGGTGCCGCCCGGCGAGGTCACCATGGCTCGCAGCCCGGCCGGATCACCGCGTTCGGCGAGCAGCTTCGACGAGCCGACCAGCAACTGCGCCACCATCTGCTCGACCATCGGACGCGGCAGTCCGGCGGCCACACCGGCGTCCATCAGCGCCTCGGCGACCAGGAACACGTAGGCGGGGCCCGAGCCGGTCAGCCCGGTGACGGCATCGAGCTGCGATTCGGCGACCCTGACGACGAGTCCGACGCCGGTCAGGATCTGTTCGGCCCAGTCGAGATCGGCATCGGTGGTACCCGGGGCGCCGCTGAGCGCTGATACCCCTGCGCCGACGAGGGCCGGCGTGTTGGGCATGGTGCGCAGCACGGCGACATCGTCTCCGGTTGCAGCTCGGATCGTTGCTGTCGTGACCCCTGCTGCCACCGACAGGACGCGACTGGCCCCGGCCGCCGCCGCCGCGGCCGCCACGGACGGGATGTCGGGCGGTTTGACGGCCAGCACCGCCGACGAGCATGCGGGTACCCGATCGGTGACGGTGACACCATCGAAGAGCATTTCGAGTTCGGTTCGGCGCGGTGGATACGGCTCGACCACGGCGACAGCGTCCGCCGCCACGGCGGCTGACGTCGAGCAGCCCGCCGAGCAGGGCGGCACCCATGTTGCCCCCGCCGATCACGACCAGTTCGAATGACATCATCGAGACGCTAACCCCTGCGGCGGTTCAGGCCGACGACAGCGTCGGGAGCCCACGATCACCAGCGCACGACATCAACCTGGCGGGAATCAACAGTCCGGGCGGCTCGGAGTTTCCGACTTCCCCGATACGCCGCCCGGACCTCTGCAATGAAGGTCGCCAGGACACGGAAAGGGAACCGCGCCGTGGTTCAGGCGTCGAAACGGCTGGCGAACGCCAGCCGCAGCAGCGCCCGGAAGTTGTTCTCCACAGCGACGTAGACCGTGCCGAGCACACGATCGAGTTCGCCGTCGGAGACTGCGGAGTCGGGAATCTCGCCGCGCAGGTACACGGCATCCTCCTGCCCGATCGAGAAATGGGCGCCGACGAGCTGATCGTTGCGGCGCAACAACATCTCCATCACGGCCGCCCGGTTCTCTTCGGGGGCCGGCATCACATACGTCTCGTACCGCACGGTGCGCTGGCCGAGCGTCAGCCAGACGGTGATGAAGTCCTTGTCGTCGCCGATCATCCGCACATACCAGCGCGGCTCACCGAGCGGGGTGTCGTCGCTGGTGCCGCGGTCGACGGCGGCGACCATCGGATTGTCGGCTGCGAACCCGTCCAGCCAGGCGTCGATCCTGGCTCGCAGGTCGTCGAGCCGCGAGCCGACGTGCAGATCGGTCATTCGCCGAGCACGAGTTGTCGCGACGTGAGGTCGGTGTACACACGGCGCAGACGCGCCGCCGCGAAGCTCCAGGTGTAGCTGCTGGCCTTGGTGGCCGCCGCCGATGACATACCGGCAGCCAGCATCGGATCGTCGAGGATCCGGGCGATCGAGACGGCGAAGCCGGCCGGATCGCGCTCGGACAGCAGGAAGCCGGTCTCGCCGTGGTCGACCAGCGACTGCAGCCCTCCGACCGCGCTGGCGACCACCGGCACGCCACATGCCGCCGCCTCGAGGGCGACCAGGCCGAAGCTCTCGCTGCGGCTGGGCACGATCACCACATCTGCGGCGCGGTAGTACGTGGACAGGATGTGGTGCGGCTGAGGCGGCACAAAACGGACCTGATCGTGCAACCCGAGCTCGTCGACGAGCTGATGGGCACGTTCGAGTTCACCGTCACCCACCGATCCACTGGCACCGCCGACGATCAGCAGGAGCGCATCGGGGCGACCGAGTGCGTGGACAGCGCGGATCGCCACGTCGGGACCCTTGAGCGGTTGAATCCGACCGACGAACAGCAACACCGGAACACCGGTGGGAAGATCGAGCGCGGCGCGCGCCCCCGACTGATCGCCGGGAGCGAAGAAGGCGTGCTCGACCCCCGGTGCAACGATCTCGATCAGCCCTTGTGGATCGCCGTAGAGGCGCCGGAACTGCTGCTCCTCCTCGACACAGCTGACACAGATCGCGTCGGCGCAGTTGATCAGTTCGGCCTCGGCACGGTCGCGCCAGCCGGGCTCGGGGTCGCCACCTTCCGACTTGACCCGCGCCAGCGTGTGGAACGTGGACACGAACGGGATGTCGAGCTCGTGCTTGATGCGGTGGGCAGCCACGCCGCTGAGCCAGTAGTTGGCATGCACGGCATCGGCCCCGCCGTTGGCCGCCAGATGCTCGAGCACCCGATCGGTGAACTCGTCGACGATCTCGGGCAGTGCCTCCTTGGGCAGGTGATGCGGACCTGCCTCGATGTACACGACCTTGTGATTGGGTTCGACGAGCACCTCGCTCGGCAGACCCTCGCGGTCGGCACGGGTGTACGTGGTGCACTCGAGACCGGCCTGCGACAGCGACGAAACGAGTTCGCGCACGTACACGTTCATGCCGCCGCTGTCGCCTGAACCAGGCTGCAGCAGGGGCGACGTGTGCAGGGAGATCACAGCAACTCGACGCATCACAGAGATCAAACGCTAGCGACGTGGTCAACATTCCCGACCAGCGGTGCCACGACCCTGATCGAGACCCGGTTGCGCCAGCGCAATCGGCCGGTCAGTCGGTCTGCGAGACGAAACTCTCGTAGACGTTCAGCAAGGCGACCTTCTGCTCGGGGGCCAGGTAGGGATCGGCGTCGATCGCCTCGGGCACCGTGCCGAACGAACGCTCGTGGTCGGGCAGGATGCCCGCTCGGACATACAACGTTTCGACGCTGATCCGGAGTGCATTGGCGACTTGCTGCAGGATGTCGGCCGACGGCCTGCGCAGACCGCGCTCGATCTGGGACAGGTAGGGGTTCGAGACGTCGGCCAGCTCGGCCAGCTTGCGGATCGACATCTCGGCCCGTTCGCGCTGGCTACGGATGAACGCACCCACATCGAGCAGTTCGGCGAGCGGTGGAGTGACCGCCCACTCGTCGGTGTCTTCAGGCTGCTCAGACTGCTCAGGTTGTTCGGACTCGTCGGTGCCGCGGCGTGCGCGAGCTGCCACATCAGCCTCCGAGCAAGCCGTCGACCGACGCCTCGCCCTCGCGGTAGCGACGTACGAGCTCGGCGCTGAGCGCATCGAGCTGCTCGTAGCGCTCACGGCGGTCATCGGAGACTTTGCGTTCGAAGGCCGTCAGCTGATCGTCGAGGCCCTTGATCTCGTTCGTCGACAACGACTCGAGCCGGCTGAAGCCGTGCTCGGAGCAGACGGCGTCGAGCTGATCGGACAGATCGTTGTCGTCGAGATTCTCGACGGGACGAGGCGGGCGCGGCGGGCCACCGGTGAGGTGGCTCGAGAGCACGACTCGCAACTCACTCGACAGGTTGTCGTGCCATCTCGCCGCGCGCCCGCCGATTGGCCTCGGCACGAACGAGGTCGAGACGCGCCTGCGCGACTCGCCGTACGTACGACACGACATCGTCGTCGGACTGCAACTGGTTGCGCACCTGGCGCAATTCGTCGAGTGTCAATGACTGTGGATCGGCTGCGTTCACGATCACCCTCCTGATACCGGCGGAAGTACCGCGAGTTCGTCGGCCGAGCCGACATGGTCGTCGGACTGAGCCGGCTCTCCATTGACCCAGATCTTGCTGGTAGCGAGCACGGCTGCGAAGGCGTCCCCATAGCGTTGGCTGGCAACGGCCAGCACATCTCGAACCGTGTCACCGGGCAGCTCGTCGCTGCCGGTCCCGGCAGCATCGCGCGCTGCAGCAAAGAGGCGGACAAGGGCCATCTCGCCCAGCGTAGTGTCACCGGTACCCTCCGTCGGGATGCTGTCCCCCATCACCACCATGTTGCTGCTGCGCCACGGGCAGAGTGAATGGAACGCGATTCGCCGTTGGCAGGGTGCTGCGGACACGCCGTTGACCCGGCTCGGGCAGCGACAGGCCGAGGCGGCAGCCGGCCGGTTGGCGTCGCTCGAGATCGAGTTCGGTGGTCCCTGGGCGAGCGATCTGGGCCGCGCCGAGGCGACCGCGTCGACGATCGCGTCCATGCTCGACATCGGGCCGACCATCGTCGATCGGCGGCTTCGTGAGGCCTCGGCCGGCGAGTGGGAGGGGCTGACCCCCGACGAGATCGAACTGCGATACCCCGGCTGGCTCGCCGCCCATCGGCGGCCGGCGACGTTCGAACCGTTCGAACAAGTGGTCGGGCGGACCCTGATCGCCCTGCGAACGATCGCTGCACAGCCGCACCGATCCGGTGCAGTGCCACTGGTCGTCACCCATTCGGGAGTGATCCGGTCGATCGTCCGGCATCTCGGCGGCGTCGACACACGGATCCCCAACCTCGGCGGTGTGTGGTTGTCGGTCGGTTCTGTTCCGTCACCCATCGAGGCCACCAGTCGACATGCCGGCGACCACTCGGTCGATGCCCTCGACCCCGACGGAATCTCGGTTGGAGATCTGTTCGATCCGGGCGGGCTCGTCAGTGGCATCGACATCCCCGGGGAGGACCCCCGCTAGCAGCCCGATCAGGCCGATCGATACGGCCGCCCCGACCGCCGACCGCCGGGCGGTGCGTTCCTCGATACGACGCGACACCAGGTGAGCGTTTTCGATCTGGGGGGCGGTGGTGGTGCGCAGCGTGTACAAGCCGCCGATCACGACGACGATCGCCATCAGCATGGTGACGTGGCGCCCGTCGCTCGTCATCGGGGCGAACCCGTGTGTCCAGCGATCACTCGTGCCGCGCAGCGCGATCGCCAGGTTGAGGGCGACGACCGCAGCAACCGTGCCAACCCACCGACGAGGGGCGATCCCGTCACGATCAGTGCCGGCGCAGAACTCACCCAGCGCCGACGACGACCAGCGAACACGGTCGCCGACGCGGATCCGGCCCTGGCCGAGCAGGATGTGTGCGCCCGAGAGCAGAGCCATCGATCCCACACCGCAGGCGATCGCCCACGTCGGTGGGAGTGGCATGGGCGCCACCCCGAGCAGCAACGCCAACGTCAACGACACGACCACGACGAGACGACGTGGTCCGTCGATCAGCACGGCTGCGATGGTCACGTCGGCAAGGTTCGACCGACGTTGCAGCAACAGTCGGCACGACGAACGTAGGTCGGCCCGCAGGTCGGAGGCTCGAGTACGCCCGACGATGTCGGCAACTGCAAACGCGAACCGGAACGACTCACGCTGGTCGTTCTCGTAGACGGATCTCGCACGAGGTGCCGCGGCCAGACCGGCTCCGACGACGACGCCGACAACGGCGGCGGCGACTTCGGTGGCGAAGACGAGGAGTTGGATCGGATGCGTGCCGAGATGGGTGGCGCGCCAGCTCAGCCACACGATCGATACCAACGCGGCGGCCCCGAGCACGACGAGACCTGCCGGCCGACGCCGCGATCCGGGACGCGACGAAATCGGCGCCTCGGTGTGGCTCTCGATTCCGCCTGTTTCCAGGAGCGCCATGTATTCCGCCATCGTTAGTGAGGTGCCTTGCGCACCGCCGCTCACCGCTGTTATCGGCCGGATCGGTCGCGTCTTGAACCCATCTCGAAACATCGGCTCAACCGTGCCGCGCCGGAACGACGCGCTGGCGCCGGTATCCTCGCACCCTCGTGGGTACCCAGAAGCGTGAACGACAAAAGGCAAACCGGCAGCAACGGTTGATCGAGGAGGCGCGCGCCGAGCGCGTCGGCACGGTCAAGCGCACCGTGCTGCGTTGGACGGGCGGTGCGGTGGCCGCCATCGGAGCGATCGTGCTGATCGCCTGGATCGGCGGCGCATTCAGTGGCGATGACGAAGCGGTCGTCTCCACCCTCCCGCCGATATCGGCGCCACTGGTCACCACTCCGGTCGACACCACTCCGGTGGAGACCTTCCCGGTGCCACCCAAGCCCGAGGTCGCGATCCCTGCCGAACTGCCGACCGAGCTGATCATCACCGATCTCGTCGAGGGCACCGGCGACGGCGCCCAGAACGGCGACACGGTGCTCGTGCACTACGTCGGCGTGCGCTCGGAAGACGGTGTCGAGTTCGACAACAGCTACGACCGCGGACAACCGTTCGGGGTCGTGCTCGGCTCGGGCGGTGTGATCGCGGGCTGGGACCAGGGTTTGGTCGGCGTCAAGGCGGGCGGCCAGCGCCAGCTCGACATTCCCGCAGAGCTCGCATACGGGGACTCAGATCGTGGCACGATCCGACCCGGCGATGCGCTGACCTTCGTCGTCGACGTCATCTCGGTCACCCCAGCCGCCGGATAGTCGAGCCGTGGCACATATCTCCGTCACCCGCCGATGCACGCTGCTGGCGATCGTCGGCGCGCTCGGACTGGCGGGTTGTGGCAGCGACACCACCGATGAGCCGGTCGCCGCCGCCACCGACACCACCGCCGATGCACCCGATGATTCGCAGGGCGGGCCGGCCTCGTCCGACGCTGACACCGACACCTTCGGGACCGAGCCGATCTCGGACACCTCGGTGGGCACGACGCCTGCCGCCCTCGTACCGAGCAGGCCGTCGGTCGTGCTACCGAGCGAGCAGCCCTCCGAGTTGATCATCACCGATCTGATCGAAGGATCCGGTGACCCGGCCGAGGTCGGCGACACCATCGAGTTGCACTACATCGGTGTGCTGTCGGCCGACGGCACCGAGTTCGACAACAGCTACGACGGCGGTCAACCGCTCAGCCTCAGGCTGGGCGCCAGCAGCGTGATCCCGGGTTTCGCCCAAGGGTTGATCGGTGTGCGCGCTGGCGGCCGTCGTCAGATGGATATCCCGGCCTCGCTCGCCTATGGCGACACCGGCGCCGGCGACGTCATCGCGCCGGGCGCTGCGGTCTCGTTCGTGGTCGAGATCATCTCGGTCAGCAAGCCGGTCCCCGTCACCGCACCCCCGATGGCCGACCCCAGCGAGTGCCCGGCGACCGACGGCTCCGAGCCGGTTCGCCAGGAGTTCGACGACTACCCGCCGTTCTGCATCGACATCACCAAGACGTACACCGCAGAACTGGCCACCAACTTCGGCAACATCACGATTGCGCTCGACCCCGAAAAGGCGCCGCTGACCGTCAACAGCTTCGTCACGTTGGCCTGGTTCCACTATTTCGACGGCACCGAGTGCCATCGAGCGATCCCGGGCTTCGTCGTGCAATGCGGGGACCCGACGGCAACCGGCACCGGCGGCCCCGGCTACCGCTTCCCCGACGAGCTTCCGCAGCCAGGGGAGTACCAGATCGGTTCGATCGCAATGGCCAACAGCGGGCCCGACACCAACGGCAGCCAGTTCTTCATCATCACCGGCGACCAGGGCGCCGCACTCCCGCCGCAGTACAACCTGTTCGGCGAAGTGGCCGACGGCATGGATACCGTCGTCGAGCTGGATGGCGTGGCCAACCCCGACGACAACGGCGTTCCGCCGCTCGAGCAGATCATCATCGAGTCGGTCACCATCACCGTATCCTGAGCACCGGATGGGTGCCTGACCGTTCCGTTCAGCGGCCGGTGTGGCCGAAGCCGCCGCCGCGGTCGATGCCGTCGAGGTCGGCGACGACGTTCCAGGTCGACCTGGGCAACTCGTTGGATCACGAGCTGAGCGACCCGATCGCCGCGGTGGATCACGTAGTCGTCGACCGGATCGGTGTTGAGCAGGACGACCTTGATCTCGCCGCGATAGGCGGCGTCGATCAGGCCGGGTGCGTTGACCACGCTGATGCCGTGCTTGAGCGCCAGGCCCGAGCGAGGCATCACGAGTCCACAGAACCCGATCGGGATCGCGATCGAGATGCCGGTCGGCATCAAGAACCGGCCACCAGCCGGCGGCGATCGAGGCGTCCTCGCGGGCGTGGAGATCGAGCCCCGCATCGCCCTCATGGGCGTAACTCGGAATCGGGAGCTCGGCGTCGAGCTGCACCAGATCGATGCTGACGGGGTCGATGGACTGTGGCACGGGAGTCGAGCGTAGGCTCCCCACGATGAGCGAGACCAGCGCACGGCCACCGTCGGTCGACACCCTCGCCCGCTCGCTGGCCGGATCAGGCCTGCCGCATCCGATCCTGGTCGACATCGCCCGTTCCGCGATCGCCGACGGCGACCCCGATTCGGCGGCCGACCGCGCCGAGGCGTTCCGGCGCACGCTGCTGACACCCGTCGTCAACGCCACGGGCGTGCTGCTCCACACCAATCTCGGTCGGGCCCCGCTGGCCCACGCCCAATCCGCCCGCGCCCAAACCGTCGAGTTCGATCTGGCCACCGGAGCACGCGGGTCTCGTCAACGGGCGGTCGGCCAGCTGTTCGCCAGGCTGTGCGGGGCCGAGGCGGCGATGATCGTCAACAACAACGCCTCTGCGGTGCTGCTGGTGCTGGCGGCGTTGGCCGAAGGGCGCGACGTCGCGGTGTCGAGGGGCGAGTCGGTCGAGATCGGCGGCGCCTTTCGCGTGCCCGAGGTGATGGAGCAGTCGGGGGCTCGGCTGGTCGACGTCGGCACCACCAACCGCACCCGGCTGTCCGACTACGAGCGGGCGATCGTGCGGCCGGGCAACGATGTCGCTCTGGTGCTCAAGGTGCACCCCAGCAACTACCGCGTCGAGGGCTTCGTCGAGGACACGCCGGTCAGCCAGCTGGCGACGCTCGACGTGCCGGTCGTCGCCGACATCGGCAGCGGACTGCTCGACGCCAACGTGCCGTGGATGCACGGCGCTCCCCCGGCGTGGCTGGCCGGTGAGCCGGCCGCGGTGCAAACGCTCGCCGACGGCGCCGATCTGATCACGTTCAGCGGCGACAAGCTGTTGGGTGGGCCGCAGGCCGGCCTCATCGTCGGGTCTGCCGACCTGGTGGCACGCTGCGCCAAGCATCCGCTGGCCCGCGGCGCTGCGATGCGGTGGCCTCGTCCTCGCTGCACTTCAACACGTCGCCCTGTCGTACCTGGATCGCACGGTCACCACCGACATCGCCTTCTGGCGCATGGTCGACCAGTCGACCGACACCCTTCGGGCTCGCGCCCAACGAATCGTTGCCGAGTCGGGAACCGGATCGATCGTCGACAGCGAGGCGCTGCCGGGGGCCGGCTCGGCGCCTGGGGTGACGATGCCGTCGGTGGCGATCGCCGTCGACGGTGACGTTCTGGAAGCTCTGCGGCGACTCGACCCGCCGGTGATCGCCCGGACCCGCGACGGGCGCACGTTGCTCGATCTGCGTTCGGTCGATGTCGTCGACGACGAGATCGTGATCGCCGCCCTGGTCGCGTTGTCGGCACCTGCGGCATGAGGGTCGTCGCCACCGCCGGCCACGTCGACCACGGCAAGTCGTCGCTGGTGCTGGCCCTGACCGGCACCGACCCCGACCGGTTCGAAGAGGAAAAGCGGCGCGGCCTCACGATCGACCTCGGCTTCGCTCACACGGTGCTGCCGACGGGGGCCGCCGTCAGTTTCGTCGACGTGCCGGGCCACGTTCGATTCCTGCGCAACATGTTGGCCGGGGTCGGTGGGGTCGATGCCTGCCTGTTCGTGGTGGCGGCGACCGAGGGCTGGAAGCCGCAGTCGGAGGAGCACCTGCGAATCCTCGAGCTGCTCGGATTGCGGCACGGTGTGATCGCTCTGACCAAGCGCGACCTCGTCGACGACGAATGGCTCGAGATCGCCATGCTCGAGGTCGCCGATCACGTCGCCGGCACGTTTCTCGACAGTGCGCCGGTGATCGCCGTCGACTCGCTCGGCGGAACGGGGCTCGACGACCTGCGGGACGCGCTCGATCTGCTGATCGACGACACGCCTGTCTCGGCCGACCGTCGGCGCCCGCGGCTGTGGATCGACCGTGTGTTCGCTGCGAAGGGCAGCGGCACCGTGGTGACCGGCACGCTGACGGGTGGCGAACTCCGTCACGATCAGACGGTTGCGATCGAACCGGGCGGACACTCCGCTCGGATCCGGTCGATCCAGACGCTCGGCTCGAACGTCGACGCGATCGGCGCCGGCAACCGGGTCGCCCTCAACCTGAACGGTGTCGGGCACGACGAGATCGGGCGCGGACACGCCGTGATCACACCCGATCGGTGGCGCAACACCGAGCAGTTCGACGCGTCGCTCGACGTGCTCGCCGGCCTCGACCACGACGTGTCGCGACGCGGCGCCTATCTGGCCTACATCGGCTCGCGGGAACTGCCCGTGAGGATGCGCGTGCTGGGCGGCGATTCACTCGCCCCCGGCACCTCCGGGGCGGTACGGCTGTTCCTGCCCGATGCGCTGCCGTTGCTTCCGGGCGACCGCTACGTGCTGCGCGAGTCGGGTCGCGACGAGACGGTCGGCGGTGGTGAGGTGCTCGACATCGCGCCGGTCGACGCGCGCCTCCAAGGCACGCCCGGATCGTTCGATCGAACGCGTGGTCGCCGAGCGAGGTTGGGTCGATGTGGACGAACTCGACCTGCTGACCGGCCAGTCGGTCGAGCCGACCGTGGGCCGTTGGGTCACAACGCCTGCGTTGCTGGCCGAGACACAGCAGCGCGTTGCAGCGGCGATCGCGAATGCGGGCGAGCTCGGTCTCGATCTGGCGAGCCTCGACGACTACGAGCGGGCCGTGGCGGACACGCTCGACGACGTCACGATCGAGGCCGGCCGCGCCCGCCCAGCCGACGTCGTCGACCCGTTCGCCGATCATCCGCTCGAGGCGCTCGTGCTGAGCGGCGGGTTCGCCCCCGACCTGCCGGCCGAGATCGACCGCGCCGCAGTGCGCGAGCTCGACGCGGCGCGGTGTTCTGATCGAGCGGGACAAACTGCTGTTCCACCGCGACGTCGATCGCCGCCGCCGCCCAGGTAGCGGCCGAGCTGTTGGCCGCCGATCCGGCCGGCTTCACCGTGGCCCAGTTCCGCGACCGCACCGGCGCCAGCCGCAAATACGCACTCCCGCTGGTCGCCGAACTCGACGCCCGCGGCATCACGAGACGCCGCGACGATTTCCGCATCGCCGGCCCCCGCCTCCCCAGCGTCGACTGACCCGACCTCGGTCGCAACTCTGGCAGTTCACTCAACCGTTTGCGGCCCCCGGCGTGTACATGATGTGAGTGTGGTGACCAGGCGAACCGAGGTGAGCGCGTTCGAGCAGTTCTTCCTCGGTGAGCACCCGAAGCTGGTGGCGCTGGGGCTGGCCTGGACGGGCAACCCCGACACGGCCCGAGAACTGGCTCAAGAGGCGCTGGTGCGGGCGTATCGGTCGTGGGACCGGGTCGCCCACCTCGACATCCCGGGCGCGTGGGTACGGCGCGTGATGATCAACCTGCTGATCGACGCTCGGAGAGGCGAGCAGCGCACGATCACCCTCCGTGATCGGCTCGGGCAGCCCTTGTCACAACCTGCCGTCGACGGCCTCGACGACAACGACCTTCGGTGGTGGGATGCCGTTCGGGCACTCCCCGACCGTGAACGCGCCGCCGTCACCCTGCACTACCTGGAGGACCTGTCGATCGCCGAGGTCGCCGAGGTCGCCGAGATCCTCGAGGTCGCGCCGGGCACCGTCAAGTCGTCACTCTCGCACGCCCGCCAGAAGCTGCGCGTGGCACTGAGCAACTCGGAGGAGGAACGATGAACGAGATCGAGTTCGAACGCGCCGCCCGTCACGCGGCGAGCAACATCCGTGCCGAGGCCGAGCGGATCTCGGACAGCCCGACCGCTTTGGCGAGTCTGCTGGCGTCCGAACCAACCGCCGTTGACACTTCGCGATCGGCCGTGGTCGAGATCGAACACGGGCGTCAACTGCGGCGCTCGCCGTGGATCCCGATCCTGATCGCAGCGTCCACGGTCGCCGCGGTCGCCGGCATCGTCTTCGTGGCCACCCGTGGTGACGACGGATCGCTGGTGGTCACCACCGAACCGACGCAACCCGACGACGACATCACAGGACCGAGCGTCGCAGAACCGAGCGTCACAGAATCGAGCGCGCCAGAACCCGACCCCGACATCACGCTGCCGCAGTTGCCTCCGGCACCGAACACGCTGCCGAACAACGCCCACCAGGGCGGCTTCGAGCCGTTCTCGTTCGAGGTGCCCGACGACATCGGCGAGCCACTCGCGCGAGCGGTACTGCTCACGGCGGACGTCGGGTCGGGCCAGTTCGACCTCGGCTGGGAGGACTGCCAGGGATGCGAGCCACTTCGGCCGTGGGCGCCCGGTCGTCGACGCCGCCGGCACGATCTACATCGCCGACGTCGTCAACTCCCGCTGGCGGGTCCATGGGCTCGGCCAGTCGAGGAACATCCCATTCCCAGACGGCGAGGTGGTGGCGGGTGCTCCCGTACTCGGGCCGGACGGGTTGATCTACGCGATCCTTTCACCAGACCTCAATCCGGCATCGACGTGGAGGGTTGCGGCATTCGACTCCGCCACGTTCGAGGAACTCGCGGGGTACGGACTGACCACGGGAATCAAGCACAACGAACTCGAGATCGTCAATGGGATGTTGGTGATGGGTCCCGACGAGGTCAGGAGCTTCGACGTTCCACTCGGCACGCCGACTGTCGGCATCGACAACAACGGCGCCGTGCTCGTCACCGTCAGCCTCAGCGGGACACAACGCCAGTTCCACTTCCCCGAGGGCTGGTTCATCCACCCACTCGATTCGACGCCGATCGACGACGGCTCCGTCGTCGTGCGGGCGAAGGCGCCCGACGCGCCGGCCGGCGTGCACGTGCTGGTCCGGCTGTGGCTCGACGGCACCACTGCGGCCGGCACGTTCCCCAATGACAGCTCGACCAACGGGGCCGTCCAGATCACGTCTGCCGGCCTCGTTCAACTCGAGGAAACGAGCGTCGTGCGATACGACCTGCCCGCCGGCTGACACTCTCGGGAAGGGTCAGGCGGGGGTGTCTACGTCGGCCTCTGGTTTCTTGCGCATGTCGCGGTAGTCCTTGGCGGCGCCTTCGAGCGGTTCGACCTGCAGCGTGACGCCGTCGATGGCGATCACCCGGAGCGGGTCACCGGCCGGGATCGGGGTGGCCCGGTTGGTGCGGGCCCGCCATTGCCCCTCGCCGACCTGCACGGTGCCCTCCGGATCGATCTCGATCACGGCGGTACCCTCGGCACCGATCATCCACTCGCGGCCGACCGTGGGCGTGGCGAAGCGGGTACGGGTCATCGATGGCATGCCGACGATGAACGTCAGCATGATGCCGCCGATACCGACGATCAAGGAGATCCAGGGGACTCGCATGGATGTGCCCGTGACGGGCTCGTACAACCACAGGCTGCCGACGATCGTGAGCACGATGCCGACACCGGTCCAGAACCGCGGGATACCGACCTGCACGTCGATCGCGAACGCCACCATGGCCAGCACCAGCAGTGTCACCGCCCACCCGCGTGCCGGCAACGATGCCAATCCGTATGCCGCCATGATGGTGCAGAAGGCGCCGACGACGCCGCCGATACCGACGCCGGCGGTGAAGAACTCGAAGATCAGCAATGCCAGACCGATCAGCAGCAGCAGGTAGGCCACCGGCGGGCTGGCGACCGTGTGGAACAGCTGGTCGACCAGGCCGAGCTTGGCAAAACGCGGGGCGGCGATGATCTCGCGCTGCACGACACCTGAATCGGTGACCGTTTCGGTGGTCGTGTCGAGCGCGACGCCGTTCTCCTCGTAGCCGTCGAGCGCGTCGAGCATGTTGCGCATCGTGGCGATCCCCTCGTCGGAGATGCGCTGCTTGAACACACCCAGCGATCGTGCATCGGACAGCCCGACGGTGCTGGTGCGCAACTCGTTGAGGGCCGGGCCCAGGGTGTAGTCGCTCACCGGCGGACCGATGTTGCCGACCCGTGCGCCCGGCGCCATGCCGGTGACGTCGGCGACGGCCAGGATCTGGGCAGGGGCTCCGTACAGACGAGCGCCGGTCGGCCCGACCCAGACGGCAACGGGAACCGGGGCATCGAAGATGCGGTCCATCAGGGCCGCCATCGCCTCGTCGCTGACCACGGCACCGCGAGAATCGACCTGCAGCACGAGCGCCTGGCTGCCGTTGTCGACGGCCCGGTCGATCGCGTCGCCGATCTCGGTGACGACGATCGCGTCGAACAGGCCGTTGACCTGCAACACGTCGACCGGCGCCACAGTTGAGCCCGCGTCGACGTCGGCTCCGCCCTCGACGTCGACGGTGCCGTCGGTGTCCTGGGCTGCCGCAGGCGCTGCGGCGATCCCGAGCAGGGCGATGGCGCCGAGCAGGGCGATCAGTAGTCTGCGCACGAGGTGCCTCCGGAGATTCAGTGTCGAACGTAAACCCACTCGCCGAC
The DNA here is from genome assembly GCA_963722635.1 of uncultured Acidimicrobiaceae bacterium. GTDB lineage: Bacteria > Actinomycetota > Acidimicrobiia > Acidimicrobiales > Ilumatobacteraceae > Ilumatobacter. The sequence goes on along the minus strand of CAVRNX010000035.1, from coordinate 10,179 downwards.
CTCACTTCCTCGAAGCTCGTCATCGTGGCGGGTAAGGGCGGCGTGGGGAAGACCACGGTAACGGCAGTTCTGGCGCGCGCCGCAGCGGATGCGGGCCAACGTGTGCTCGTGATCGAACTCGACGGCAAGCAGGCCCTGGCCGAGCTGCTGCCCGGCGTCGACGTCAGATCGATCTCTGCCGCCGACTCACTTGCCGAGTACCTCGTCGAACACGGGTTCAAGCGGATGGCCAAGCGACTCACCACGACCGGGGTGATCGACGTCGTCGGCACCGCTGCACCGGGCATCGACGACCTGGTCGTACTGGGGAAGATCAAACAGCTCGAACGATCCGGGGAGTGGGATCTGATCGTGGTCGATGGCCCGGCCGCCGGGCACGCCATCACGTTCCTCACCTCGGCGAGCGGATTGCTCGACGCCGTCCGAGGCGGCCCCGTCCGCGACCAGGCGCAAGACGTGCTCGACATGCTGAGCGACCCGGAACGCTGCCAGGTGCTGCTCGTCACGCTGCCGGAGGCGACACCCGTCAACGAGCTGATCGAGACCTCGGAGGCGCTGCGGCAACGGGTCGGGGTGCGGCTCGGCCCGATCGTGGTCAACCGCGTCGACCAGGCGCCGCCGCTTCCCGCGCACGACGACATCGACTTCGGGCGAGCGCGAGCGCAGATCGACGATGCCCTCGCAGCGGCAGCGTTCCGCCGCACCCGTGTCGAGGCCCAAACCACCGAGATCGGCCGCCTGGCAACCGAAGTCACGTTGCCGCAGATCCACCTCTCCGCTCGTCCCGTGGCGGGGCTGACGCCGGACGACATCACCGTGCTCGCCGAGGAGCTGACGCGATGACCGATCCGCGCCGGCCGGGAGACGCACCTGGCACATCTCCCGACTCGTTGTCGGGGGTGGTGGAAGGGGCTTCGGTGCTGGTGTGCTGTGGGTCGGGTGGCGTCGGCAAGACGACCATCGCTGCGGTGATCGGGATGGAGGCAGCCCGGCGGGGCCGCAGAGCCGTCGTGGTCACGATCGATCCGGCCAAACGGCTCGCCGACGCGCTCGGTCTGGCCGAGGGGTTGACGGGTGATCCACAGCGGGTGCCGATCGCAGGCCAGTCGGGCGCCGGCGAGCTGTGGGCGATGATGCTCGACACCCCGGCGATGTTCGAACGGGTGGTTCGGGCCAACGCCCCCGACCCCGACCAGGCCGATCGGATCGTCGAGAACCGCTTCTACCGCAACATCGCCGGCGCCCTCAGCGGCACGCAGGAGTACATGGCGTCCGAGGCGCTGCACGAACTGCACGGCGACGAGCGCTTCGATCTGGTCGTGGTCGACACGCCACCGAGCCGCAACGCGCTCGACTTCCTCGAGGCGCCAGGGGTGCTGACCCGGTTCCTCGACCACAAGCTGTTCAAGTTGTTGATGATGCCGACCCGTACCGGCTTCAAGGTGCTGTCGGTGGCGACCCAGCCGATACTGCGGGCGATCGGCCGCGTGGTCGGGTCCGATGTGCTGGCCGACACGGTCGCCTTCTTCCAGGCGTTCGCCGGGATGGACGTCGGTTTCCGCCAGCGCGCCGAAGCGGTCACGGCCCTGTTGCGAGCGGACGCCACGCGCTTCATCCTCGTCGCCTCGCCACAGCGCGACACGCTCACCGAAGCCACCTGGTTCGCCGACCAGTTGGCCGAACAGGGTTTCTCCGTGCACGGCACGGTGATCAACCGCCTCCATCCTCGATTCGGCGACGGCTCGGTGGCGGACGCCGCCGGCAGGGCGGCCACCGCGCTCGATCGCGACAACACCGAGCTCGCGGCCGTGTGGAGCAACCTCGCCGAGCTGCGCACGATCGCCGATGCCGAACGGGCCGAGCTCGCCCCACTGCTGCGACGGGTCGCCGACTCAGCGGTCGTCGAGGTGCCGCTGTTGCCGAGCGACGTCCACGACGCCGTCGCCCTCGACGTGCTGGCACAGCATCTGTTTGCCTGATCGATTCCCTGCGACCGGCGCCGCCGGGTATCGTCGATGCCGTGCACATTCTGCTCGCCACCGATGCCGATTGGATCGTCGATGAGGTCACCGCCGCACTCGGCGGGCCCGACACCAGCTTCACGGTGTGCCGCGATGGCCGCTCCGTCTCCGACGTGGTCGCAGAGCGCCAACCCGATCTCGTGATCACCGACCTCCAGGTCGGGTCGATGGGCGGGATGGCGATCTCGCTGGCGCTCCGCAACGACGAGTCGGTCGGCACCGTGCCGCGCGTGCCGATCCTGATGTTGCTCGACCGCCGGGCCGACGTGTACCTCGCCCAGCGCTCGCACGCCGACGCATGGCTGATCAAGCCGCTCGATGCGCTCCGTCTGCAGCGTGCCGCTCTGGCAGCGATCGAGGGGGACGGCATCTTCGAGGGGGTGCCCGTCGAACCGGTCGTCGAGCCCGAGTCGTCCGATGATGACGAAACCGCTCCGGAAACCGAGGGCTCACCCGAGGAAGAACCGGCCCCCGCCGGATAGGATCACTCCCCGCTACGGGGTGTAGCGCAGCTTGGTTAGCGCGCGTCGTTCGGGACGACGAGGCCGGAGGTTCAAATCCTCTCACCCCGACCACGAGCTGTCATTTTCGAACCCACGGCCTGACGGGCCTGGGCGAGCGATACAGCTTCAGACTCGGAGTGCCGGCTCGTGGTGCGTCGACACACCTTGCGAGGACTGCTGTTCGTGACTGAGCCGAGGCGTCCGCAGCTCGATCCGACGTCAGAACGGTTCGTCGGGGGTGTCGGGCCGGGTGGTTGGCTGCCGCTCCGGCGAGCGTCGCGCAGCCCGTTGGGTGAGGTGCGGACCGCAATACTGCTCGCCTCTCTGCGGGGTGTTACTGCACGGCTTGCCCTTGCTGGTCGTCGCACGGCACAATCCCGGCTTCGACGCCTCGCCCGCCAGGGACACGACGTCGATATCGATCCCGGCATTGTCCTGTGCGAGCAGCGCCGTGGCCGGGTACCGGCACGCGCCGTGGTGGTAGGTCATCTTCTTGTCGACGAGAACTGAGGCGATCGGATCGCCGACGGCGAATCGTTGCCTGCACGTCGCGCAGGTCCCGGCATACTTCGCCGGCATCGTCGGCTCGGCCCCAACGACACCGAAGTCGTCGTCACCGCCCAGCGCTCGATTGACGTTCATCTTCGCCATCAGGTCAAGTCTTGCAGTTCGTTCCGAACCGGCACCATGTGGACACGACGTGGGCCACTCACCAGCCGTACCCGCTGAGGCAATCGTCTCAGCCCTGGGAGGGCCGATCTGTGGAGTACCGCGACCGACGGCTGTTGGGCTCAGCGGGCTGTACGAGCGCGATCGAGGCCGTCGAGGATCAGATCGAGCACGAAACCGAACTCGTCGTGCGGCGCCGGGACCTCCTGGTGATACCGCACGTGGGCGACGACGTGCGGGTACTCGTCAGCGGTCACCTCGTGGGCGAACCGGGCGAACATCTCGCTGGTCGCCTGGTCGTCCATCGAGTAGCTGATCTGCTGCTGGGTGAAGCCCTGGATATGAAGGGAGATCGCGTGATAGGCGAGATCGGCGAGGTCGTCGGGAAAGCCCGCTTCGGCCAGGACACGCAGCAGGATCTCCATGTGCCGCCAGCGGGCCGGGCCGGGCCACCGGCTGGACCACAGTCCGCTCGCCCAGCGATGCCGCACAAGGGCGTCGTGGGCCGACATGGCGATGTGCCGCGAGGCCACCTTCCAGTCGGCGTCGGCGGGAGGCTCGTCGATCTCGGCGGCGACCCGGTCGATCATGCCGTCGAGCAGGTCATCCTTGTTCTGGACATGGTTGTAGAGCGACATCACCTCGTAGCCGAGGTGCTTGGCGAGCTTGCGCATGCTGAGCCCAGCGACCCCCTGCTGGTCGGCGATCTCGACGGCCGCATCGAGCAACCGGTCGCGGTTGAGAGGGCCTCGCGACGCAGACGCCGGGGGGTCGGGAGTTTCGGCCGTCATCGCCGAGTCCGGATCAGCCGACGATCACGCCGGCGGCACAGATGTTGCATTACGTACAGTGTACGTCTACAGTGATCGGGGCGACAACGTACAACGTACGTACCGAGGAGGCACCGCCATGAAAGCGATCGTTCACGAGTCATACGGCACCGCTGATGTGCTCGAACTGCGAGACATCGACACGCCGACGATCGGTGACGACCAGATGCTGGTGCGGGTGCACTCCGCAGCGGTCAATCCACTCGACTGGCACTTCATGACGGGCACCCCCTACCTGGCCCGCCTGACCGCAGGGCTCCGACGGCCGAAGCAGACCGTGCGGGGGGCCGATCTCGCCGGCACGGTCGAAGCTGTCGGGTCGGCAGTGACCAAGTTCCGGCCCGGCGACGAGGTGTTCGGTGGTGCCGCCGGCAGCTTCGCCGAGCTGGTCGCCGTGCGCGAGACCGCCGTCGTCCCCAAACCCGACACACTCAGCTTCGACGACGCGGCAGCCATGCCGGTCGCTGCGATCACCGCCCTGCAGGGCCTGCGCGACCACGGACACCTCGGCACCGGCCAGTCGGTGTTGATCAACGGTGCGGCCGGCGGTGTCGGCACGTACGCCGTCCAGATCGCCAGGTCGCTCGGCGCAGAGGTCACCGGTGTGTGCAGCTCACGCAACGTCGACATGGTCCGCTCGTTGGGCGCTGACCACGTCATCGACTACACCAGCGACGACTTCGCCGACGGAACCCACCGATACGACGTGATCCTCGACAACATCGGCAACCGGTCGCTCGCCGAATGCCGTCGAGCGCTGACGCCCACCGGCATCTATGTGATCGTCGGCGGTCCGAAGTCGGGGAACTGGATCGGACCACTCAAGCGCCCGGTCATGGCCAAGCTGCGATTCCTCTTCTGCAAGCAGCGGGCGGTGATGTTCATCGCACGGGAAACTGCCGAAGAGCTGTCGAAGCTCGTCGAGATGGTCGAATCCGGTCGACTTCGATCCGTGATCGACCGCCGGTATCCGCTGAGCGAGACCGCCGACGCGATCCGACATCTGGCGACAGGACACGCCCAGGGGAAGATCGTCATCGACGTCATCGACCAGCCCGGCGCTCCATGACGTATGGCTCCCGCCTGGCTGACCGGCGAGGTTCCCGTGGCGCGGCTACCGTCGAGATGGCCGGTCGAGATGGCCTCGTGCCGTTGATCACCGCGAAGTGATCAACGCCGCCGCGGCTCGGCATCCAGCGCCCACCGCGCGCTCCACATCAGATTCACCAGACGTCAGGTAACCGGCGGCGAACGCGTCTCCCGCTCCGGTCGTGTCGATGACGTGCTCGATCGGGGGCACCGCCACGCTGAACGCCTGCCCGCCTATGAAAACCTCGACCGCATCGCCACCGTGTTTGACGACGGTGACGGCGCCCGCCAACGGCCCGGTGATGTCGAGCGCCGCGGCTTCGTCGGCGTTGGCGAACACCACATCCGGCCGCAACGACTCGAGCATCCCGATCAACCGCCCGGCCCCGACCAGGCCGATCAGCGCCGTCGACGAGACGTCGATCGAGACCCTGACACCGAGCTCGTGGGCCCAGCCGATCAGCGTCGTGGCGGTGTCGGCGAGCGGGCCATGAGTCAGCGAGTAGCACGGTACGTGCAGCGTCGAAACACCCGCCAGCCAGGCCGGTTCGGGATCCGTCAGCTCGATGCAGGCGGCACGGTCGGTCAGCATCGTGCGCTCCCCGTGCTGGTCGACCAGCACGACGATCGTGCCCGACCGACCGTCACGTCGGACATACCCGACATCAGCCCCGACGGTCGCGAGTTCGTCGACCAGCACCGAGCCGATCGCGTCGCTCCCGACCTGACCCAGGAAACGGGCCGGATGACCGAGCGCGACGGCGATCTCGATCACGTTGGCGGCGCTGCCACCGCGGCGACGGGCGATGCGAGCATCGGTGTCGGACGCCTCGTGCACCGGTCCAGCGAGTTGGACGACGACATCGTCGACGAGGTCCCCGATCGCAGCCAGCATGAACACGACCGTAGGGGCAACCGGTTCGGGTGCGAGCATCGTCGATCGGACCAGACCACCCGGCCCGGAGCGGCCGGCGATCGTGACGCAACCGCTCGTCGCAGTAACTTCAACACTATGCGTCGCCCATGGATCATGCTTCTCGCATCGGTGTTGATCGGCTCGGTCGGTCTCGTCACAGCATCAGCCGACGGGGTCGAAGCGGCCGACCCGCCGTCCGGGTTCTCCGACACGTCGATCGCAGCAGCCAGCCGTCCGACCGCGATCGAATGGTTGCCAGGGAACCGAATCGTCGTACTCGAGCAGAGGGGTCGGATCCGGGTCGGGCACCCAGGGCAGCAGTTCAGCACGGCACTGACGCTGACCAACATCTGCAACAACGGCGAACGTGGTCTGCTCGGTCTGGTGCCGGACCCTGCGTTCCTCGGCAACGGTTTTGTCTACGTGTACTACACGCGCCCCGCCAGCGGCGCGCCCGGCGGGTGCGTCAACCGTGTCAGCCGCTTCACCATGAGCGGCGACGTCATCGCCCCGACCAGCGAGGTCGTCCTGCTGGACAACATCTCCTCGGTCAACAGCAACCACAACGGCGGAGATCTCGACATCGGTTCGGACGGGTATCTGTACGTCGCTGTCGGCGATGCCGGCCGCGACCCGCGTGGCAACTCGGGGTCCGGCGGATCGAACGACGCCGCTCAAGATCTGTCGCTGCTGAACGGGAAGATCCTGAGGGTCACGCTGGGCGGCCTGCCGGCGCCCGGCAATCCGATCAGCGGGCCGGGTACCGCCCGGTGCGGCCTGCGCGGCAACACCGCCGCCACACCGACCTCGCCCTGCCAAGAGCTGTTCGCCTGGGGTCTTCGCAACCCCTATCGCATCGCCTTCGACCGCAACGACGGCTCGAACCGGTTCTTCATCAACGATGTCGGTCAACGCACGTTCGAAGAGATCAACGACGGTGGGATCGGGCGCAACTACGGCTGGCCGTCGCGTGAGGGTGCATGCCCGCAGGGCCAGACGGTCGGCTGCCCCGGGCCCCCGTTCGGGATCACCGATCCGATCTCGGCCTACGGCCGTTCACTCGGTTCGTACGTGACGGCCGGCGCCTTCGTACCGGACGGTCTGTGGCCTGCGAAGTACGACGGCGCCTACCTGTTCGCCGACGGTGGGTCGGGGCAGATCTGGACTCGTCGGACGAACGGATCGGTCGACTACGACGCCCCCTTCGCCACGGGCGCCTACGGCATCACCGACATGACCTTCGGTTTCGATGCCGACGGCCGAATGGTTCTGTACTACGTGCAGGTCGGAGGGTCGGTGCGGATGATCGCGCCGACGACTCCGCTCGCCCTGACCGCGTCGAGCGGTCTCAAGATCGTCCCGGTCACGCCGTTCCGGGTCTACGACACGGGCCACGACGTGGGCGTCGCCTCCGGTCCCGTTTTCAACGGAACGACCCGACTGGTCGACCTCGACCCTCCCATCGGGGCGCGGGCGGCGATGGTCAACCTGACCTATGCCGCCACCGCCGGCCCGGGCTACATCCGCGCATGGGGCACGCGAGCGGCGCGACCCACGACGTCGTCGGTGAATGCCGATCGAGCATCAGACGTCGTCGCCAACGCGGCGATCGTGCCGATCTCCTCCGATGGGTCGTTCGTGTTCGAGTCGACGACCACCGGTCGCGTGGTCGTCGATGTGATGGGCTGGCTCGTCGACGCAGGCGGCGCCACCGACGACGGTCGTTTCGTGCCGCTCGATCCGGCCCGGCTCGTCGACACACGGATCCCGAGCGGCACGACGCTCAGTTCCGGCAGCCCCAATCCGTGGCAGCGCAGCGCTGATCGAATCGACTTCTCGGCCGAGGGGTTGCTCGGCATCGACGGGAACGGCCAAGCCGCTGCGATCGTGATCTCCGTCGCCGTGATCTCCGGCGGCGGCCCGGGCGGATACGTCGGCGGATATCCAGGAGGTTCGACATGGGGCGGCACCTCGAACGTGAACGTGCTGCCCGGAGACACCAGGGCCAACGTGATGATGATCTCGACGGACGACTCCGGCATCTTCTCGCTGCGCACCCTGAACGTCGCCGACGTGGTGATCGACGTGCTCGGGTACGTCACGTCCGATGCGGCGCCGACGTCGGATTCCGGTCTGTACTCGTCGATCGACCCGACCCGCGTCGTGGACACCCGCATCCCGCTCGGCTTCGGGCGCCTGGCAGCTCTGTCGCCGTTGACCCTCTCGGTCCCTGGCGGAGCGTCGGCGGCGGCAGTGGTGCAGAACGTGACGGTCACCAACACCAGCGCACCCGGGTGGGTCGCCGTGCACCTGACCCCGGTCGCTCCTCGCATTTCGAACGTGAACTTCATGGCCCCCGGCCAGACACGGGCGGCGCTGGCCTTCACGCGACTGACGGACGACGGTCGCGAGCGATTCACGTCGCTGGTCGCCACCGACCTCGTCGTCGACGTGGTCGGATTCTTCTCCGAGTGACCCACAGCCCGATGGGTAGCCTGACGGCGTGACTGTTCTGCGGATCGCGCTCGCCCAGCTCAACCCCACCGTGGGCGACCTCGACGGCAACCTGGCCAAGCTGATCGAGGCCTACGATCGCGCCGAGGCAGCCGGATGCGACATCGTCGCGTTCCCCGAGCTGGCGATCACCGGCTATCCGCCCGAAGACCTGGTGATGAAGCCGGGCTTCGTCGCCGACAACCGCGACCGCGCTCGACCGCTTCGCCGCCCACACCGGCGGATGCGCCGCAGTCGTCGGGTTCGTCGACAGCGATCGCGACCTCTACAACGCCGCCGCGATGTGCGTCGACGGGCAGGTCGTCGGCACCTACCGCAAGCGGGTGCTGCCGAACTACGCCGTGTTCGACGAGCAGCGCTACTTCACCCCCGGCACCGACAACGATCCGCTCGAGCTGTACGAGATCGGCGGCGTCAAGGTCGGCGTGTCCGTGTGCGAGGACATCTGGTCGCCGTTCGGTCCGCTCGCGACACAGGCCGCCGGTGGCGCCGAGCTGAACATCAACATCAACGGCTCGCCGTACCACTGGGAGAAGGACACCGGCCGCGAGCGAATGGTCGCCACCCGCGCCCAGGACGCACACTCGGCGATCGTGTACGTCAACCAGGTCGGCGGTCAGGACGAGCTGGTGTTCGACGGCGGCTCGTTCGTGGTCGACGCCGAGGGCAAGCTGCTCGCCCGGGCGCCGCAGTTCGTCGAAGACCTGATGATCGTCGACCTGCCCGTGCCGCCCGTGTACCGCAAGCGGCTGCTCGACCCGCGCGGCAAGCGCACCGACTCGGAGCTGCCGGTCGTCCACGTCAGCGACGCCACGACGCGCTCGGCCGATGCGGTGGTGCACTCACCGATCACCGAGCCGCTCGATCCCCATCACGAGCTGTACGACGCGCTCGTGCTGGGCACGCGCGACTACCTCCGCAAGAACGGCTTCACCGACGTCGTGATCGGTCTGTCGGGCGGCATCGACTCGACGCTCGTGGCGTGTATCGCCGTCGACGCACTCGGGCCCGAGCACGTGCACGGCGTCTCGATGCCGTCGCGCTACTCGTCCGACCACTCCAAGTCGCGACGCCGCAGCGCTGGCCGAGAACCTCGGCGTCGAGTACCGCACCATCTCGATCGAGCCGGCCTTCCAGGCCTATCTCGACATGCTGGCACCGTCGTTCGAGGGCCGTCGAACCGGGCCTCACCGACGAGAACCTCCAGATCGCGGTGCCGCGGGCAACTGCTGATGGCGCTCTCCAACAAGTTCGGCTGGATGGTGCTCACCACCGGCAACAAGAGCGAGATGGCGGTCGGCTACGTCACCATCTACGGCGACACGGTCGGCGGCTTCGCCGTGATCAAGGACGTGCTCAAGCTCGACGTGTACGAGCTGTGCCGGTACGTCAACGAGCAGCCGGTCGCGAGGTCATCCCCGAGAACGTGATCACCAAGCCGCCCTCGGCCGAGCTGCGCCCCGACCAGCGCGACGACCAGTCGCTGCCGCCCTACGAGGTGCTCGACCCGATCCTCGAGCTGTACGTCGAGCAGGACCGGACCGCGCAGGAGATCATCGAGCTCGGCCACGACGAAGCGATCGTGCGCGCATCACCCGGCTGGTCGACATCGCCGAGTACAAGCGCCGCCAGTCGCC
>CAVRNX010000034.1:0-165285 GCA_963722635.1 uncultured Acidimicrobiaceae bacterium | reverse complement strand
GACTCGGCCACGACCAACCTCGGTGTTCAGAACGAGCTCGATGTGATCGCTGCCGCCGTGATCGGCGGCACCTCGTTCTCCGGTGGGATCGGCACGATCCCTGGGGCCGTGCTCGGTGCGGTGATCATGCAATCGTTGCGCTCGGGCATGTCGCTGCTCAACATCGACTCCCCATCGCAGGACATCGTGGTCGGCGTCGTGCTGGTCACGGCAGTCGCGATCGACGCCTTGCTGCGACAGCGCCGCCGCTCGGCGATGCTCGGAGCGCTCGCCGCCGGCGTGTTCCTGACGGCGGTCCTGATCCAGACCGGCCGGCCGTAGGCCGAGGGAGACAGCAACATGACCGACACATCCACCACGTCTGCCTCACCCAGTGCCGGCCGAGGCGTCCCCCTGTGCGAGTTGCGCGACATCAAGGTCGCCTTCGGCGGTGTGCACGCCGTCGATGGGGTCACGATCGACATGTACCCAGGCGAAGTCGTTGCACTCGTCGGCGGCAACGGCGCCGGCAAGTCGACATTGGTGCACACGCTCTCGGGCGCCCATCCCGCCGACTCGGGCGAGATTCGCATCAACGGTCAACTCGTCGAGATTCACAACCCCCGCGATGCCCGCCACCACGGCGTCGAGGTGATCTACCAGAAGCTGGCGTTGGCCGACAACATGGACGCAGCCGCCAACGTGTTCCTCGGGCGTGAGCTCAGCACGGCGACGGGTGCGCTCGACGACGAAGCGATGGACTCGGCGACCCAGAAGGTCATGCAGCGCCTCAATCCACGGTTCAAGAACCTCAAGACAGCGGTCAAGTCGCTGTCGGGTGGCCAGCGCCAATCGGTGGCGATCGCCCGTGCCGTGCATTTCAACGCCAAGATCCTGATCATGGACGAGCCGACTGCCGCGCTCGGCCCGGCCGAGACCGAGCAGGTGCGCGACCTGATCACCCAGCTCAAGGCCGAGGGGATCGGGATCTTCCTGATCAGCCACGACATCCATGACGTGTTCGACCTCTCCGACCGGATCAGCGTGATGCTGCAGAGCAAGCTGGTCGGCACCGTGAACAAAGAAGATGTGACCAAGGATGATGTGCTGGCGATGATCATCGCCGGCAAGCAGCCTGGCGACTCGGCCGACGAGTAAGCGTCCAGCCCACCGAACCTGGGCGCCCTGACGAAGGCTCCGCTACGCGGCAAGAGGTATCCTGCGAACATCCGTGGAGATCGTCGAGCGGAGGCTGGAACCCAGCTTCCCGTCACGGACCAGATGCCTACGCCAGATGCATACGAGGGAGTCGCAACGATGGATTCACCGTTCTTCAACAACGTCGACCGGATCGAGTTCGAAGGGCCCGAATCCGACAACCCGTTGGCGTTCCGGTGGTACGACGCCGATCGTGTGGTCGCCGGTCGCACGATGCGCGACCACCTGCGGTTCGCCTCCTGCTACTGGCACAGCTTCAACTGGGACGGCTCCGACATCTTCGGCGACCCGACCCTCGACCGCCCATGGCTGGCAGCCGGCGATCCGATCGCGATGGCCGAGGCGAAGATGGAAGCCGCCTTCGAGTTCTTCGAGAAGCTGACCGTGCCGTTCTGGTGCTTCCACGATCTCGACATCGCCCCGGAGGGCCACTCGTTCAAGGACACCGCCGCCAACATCGATCACATGATCGATCTCGCCGCCGAGCACCAGGAGCGCACCGGCCTCGAGCTGTTGTGGGGTACGGCCAAGCTGTTCGGGCACCCGCGCTTCATGGCCGGCGCCGCCACCAACCCCGACCCCGAGGTGTTCGCCTACGGCGCCGCACAGGTGGCGCACTGCATGAACGCCACCCATCGGCTGGGCGGCCACAACTACGTGCTGTGGGGCGGCCGCGAGGGCTACGAGACGCTGCTCAACACCGACATGAAGCGTGAGCTCGATCAGCTCGGCCGGTTCCTCAACATGGTCGTCGAGCACAAGCACGCGATCGGTTTCGACGGCACGATCCTGCTCGAGCCGAAGCCGTTCGAGCCGACCAAGCACCAGTACGACTACGACGTCGCCGCCGTCCACGCGTTCTTGCAGAAGTACGGCCTCGAGCACGAGGTCAAGGTCAACATCGAGGTCAACCACGCCACCCTGGCCGGCCACGACTTCGCCCACGAGATCGCCACTGCTGCTGCGGCCGGTCTCTTCGGGTCGATCGACGCCAACGCCGGCGACGACCGCTTGGGCTGGGACCTCGACCGTTTCCCGGTGTCGGTCGAGCAGATGACGCTCGGCATGCTCGAGATCCTCCGCGCCGGCGGCTTGACCACGGGCGGCCTGAACTTCGACGCCAAGCTGCGGCGCCAGTCGACGGCCCGCGACGACCTGTTCCACGCCCACATCGGCGGCATGGACACGATGGCCCGGTCGCCTGCTGGCTGCCGCGTCATCATCGAGTCCGGTGAACTCGATGCGATTCCGCGACGACCGCTACGCCGACTGGGACGAGCCGTTCGGCGCCAGCATTCTCGCCGGCGATCACTCGCTGGCCGGCCTGCACGAGCGGGCGTTCGGCGCCGGCGAGCCGGTCGAGGTCTCCGGCCGCCAGGAGATGCTGGAGAACCTCGTCGCCCGCCACATCGAGCGCGCCAAGTAGCCGACGTCATGGCACTCGTCCTCGGCATCGATTCGTCGACCCAGTCGACGAAGGTCGAGGCCCGCGACCTCGACACCGGTGCCGTCGTCGCCCGAGGCAGCGCCGCCCACCCCCCGACCACACCACCCGTCTCCGAACAGGACCCGGCGGCCTGGTGGACGGCATTGACCGAGGCGATCAGCCAGCTCGGGGACCATCGCTCCGATGTCGTGGCGATGTCTGTGGCGGGCCAACAACACGGTCTGGTCCTGCTCGACGGCGACGGTCAGGCACTGCGCCCGGCCAAGCTGTGGAACGACACCACCTCGGCTCCCCAGGCCGACCGACTGGTCGAACTGCTGGGCGCCGCACGTTGGGCCGACACGACCGGCAGCGTGCCGGTAGCGGCATTCACCATCACCAAGCTGGCATGGGTCGCCGAGCACGAGCCGGAGCTGCTCGATCGAACCGTCTACGTGATGCTGCCGCACGACTACCTCACCTGGCGTCTCTGCGGGCGGCACGTCACCGATCGTGGCGATGCGAGCGGCAGCGGCTGGTTCGACCCGACCAACGGAGCCGTCTCGTCGGCGCTGCTCGGTGCAGCCGTCGGCGGTGAGGCGCGGCGACTGGCTCGATCGCGTGCCGCACGTGCTCGGACCGACCGAAGCGGCCGGCACGATCATTCCCGAGGCGGCGGCTGCACTCGGCCTGCCGACCGAGGTGATCGTCGGCCCCGGCAGCGGTGACAACATGGGTGCCGCGCTCGGCCTCGGCCTGCGAGCCGGCGATGTGGCGATCTCGCTCGGTACGTCGGGCACGGTGTTCGCGGTGTCCGATTCCGCCACCCACGATCCGTCGGGTGCCGTTGCGGGGTTCGCCAGCGCCAGCGGGAACTACCTCCCATTGGTGTGCACGCTCAACGCCACCAAGGTCACCGACACGGTTGCCCGCTGGCTGGGCACCGACCCGCCGGGCCTGGCCGAACTGGCGCTCGGTGCGGTCGACGACCCGGGCACGGCCCTGCTGGTGCCGTACTTCGATGGCGAGCGAACGCCGAACCTGCCCGATGCGACCGGCACGTTCGTGGGCCTCACCAACTCCACGTCTCGGGCCCAACTGGCGCTCGGTGCGCACGACGGCGTGTTGTGCGGTCTGTTGAACGGCGTCGAGGCGCTGCGCCGGGTCGGAGCCACGATCGGCGGTCGGGTGTTTCTCATCGGCGGCGGTTCGCGTTCGGTTGCCTACCGACAACGCTGCGCAGACCTGCTCGGCCAAACCGTCACCGTGCCCGAGTCCGACGAAACGGTGGCGGCCGGTGCCGCCGTGCAGGCCGGGGTTCTTGCGGTCGGCTCGACGTTCGACGCCCTGACAGGCCAGTGGGGGCTGGGGCGCGGCACCGACCTCGCACCGCGCCATGACGGCTCGGCCATCGTGGCCCGATACCGAGCATCGACTCGGGCGAGCGCCAACCGGACATAGTCTGGAGCTTCATTCGGTGATCGGCGGATCACCGTGCGAACCAGGAGGTTCCCGATGGACTACCCAGCGCAGCTCAACGTGCGAACACCCGACAAGGTTGCCAACTGGCGGCCGTTGGTGCAGTGGATCATGGCGATCCCGCATCTCATCATCAGCTACGTGTTGACCTTCGTGGCAGAGGTTGTGGCCGTCGTCTCGTGGTTCGCGATCCTGTTCACGGGCAGGCTTCCCGAGGGTCTCGCCAATGTCACCTGCCTGGCGCTCCGCTACCAGACCCGCACCTCGGCGTTCGTCGGGTTCCTGCACGAGGAGTATCCCCCGTTCGACTTCTCGACCACGCCTTCCGATCCCGGTGGTACCCCCGTCTCGGTCGACTTCGTGCCGGCACTCGGTGGCCGCAACCGGCTCACGTGCGCGCTGCGCATCATCTGGCTGATCCCCGCTGCGATCGTGACCATGATCATCGCCATCATCGGATTGGTGTGCTGGGTGATCGGCTTCTTCGCCGTGCTGTTCACCGGCACGTGGCCGGCGGGTCTGCACGGTTGGGTCATGAAGAGCCTGCGAGCATCACTGCGACTGAACGCCTACGCATTCCTGCTGACCGACCGGTACCCGCCGATGAGTTTCGACTGAGTTTCGACTGGGCTTCGACCGGGTTCAGGCCTCCAGCGGGTCCGGACCCGTCATGACGACGCAACCGTCGTGGTGGATCCAGCCGAGCGTTCGGTCCCCGTCGACCAGCGTCAACAAACGGTGGCCGTCTGCGTTGGTGCCGGCGATCAGACCGGTCGGAGCGCGCTGTACACACGCGCGGATCTGTTCGAGATCGAGCGGCGGGAGCACCCCGAGATCGATCAGAGCGGCGTCGAGTTCGCGGTCGCTCCCGGTCGCGGCATGGGCGAGGCGAAGCAGCGCGCCTGGTGTGGCGGAACGGAGCACAACCTGTTATCGGTCTCGCAATCGGTCGCTTGAGTGCTGTTTGCGTAGAATTGTCACACGCCGCCGTTCTGGTCGCTGCCGTCGATCTGGTCGGCGGCCGCAGGGAATGGACGGGCCACGACCGGTGTTTGACCATGGGCTGCCGGACCCCGACCGCATTCCCCCTGATGATCAGCGAAATCACCCCCCGCCACTCGGCCATCGCCGCCGGCCGACCCGACCGCATCCTCGTGACCGGTCTCGTCGTCGACACCTACATCGGTGTCTACGACGTCGAGCGGCTCGAGCGTCAGCGGGTCCGATTCGATGTCGAAGTCGACACGGTCGACGACTACGCCGAGACCGTCCGACTGACCGGTGACTACGTGTCGTACGCCGACATCGTCGAATACATCGAGCATCGCGCCGCCGAGGGTGATCACGTCGAGTTGGTCGAGACCTGGGCCGAGGACGTGGCGATGTTCGTGCTCGCAAACGAGCTCGCCACCGCCGTTCGCGTGACCGTTCAGAAGACCGACATCTTCGATTCCGCTGAGGGTGTCGGCATCACGATCGAGCGACGCCGAGCGTCGACAGCCTCCGAGCAGCGCTCGTGGTGACGCACCCGACCACACGGTGTCTGATCGCGGTCGGGTCGAATCTGGGAGATCGGCTCGCCAACGTTCGGTCGGCGATCTCCGGTCTCGAAGCGACAGACGGTGTCGAGATCGTTGCAGCGTCGAAGCTGTACGAGACGGCGCCCGTCGGCGGGCCCGACGATCAGGGTCCCTTCTACAACGGTGCCCTGCTCGTCGACAGCACCCTCGGCGCTGCCGAGCTGCTGGCGTTGCTGCACGGCCTCGAAGCTGATCGAGAACGGCGCCGGGTCGTGCACTGGGGGCCGCGCACGCTCGACCTCGATCTGCTGGTGTTCGGCGACATGGTGTCCGACGACCCGGCGCTGCTGGTCCCGCACCCGCGTCAGCACCTGCGGCGCTTCGTGCTGGTGCCGGTCTGCGACATCGCTCCCCAACTCGTCCACCCCCGGCTGGGTCGCACGATGGCAGATCTGCTCGCCGAGCTACCGGTCGAACCCGGTGATCTCACGGCGATCGCCGTCGACTGGCACATCCCGACCGATCGTGAGGTCACGACATGATCACCCCCGACGTGCTGCTCCCGCTGTGGGAGGCCCATCGGGAGGCGCTCGAGCACCCGGTTCGAACCCTCGAGTTCCCGCGGTTCGGGCGGGTCTTCGACGATCGGCCCGTACCAGCTCGGCGTGATCAACCTCTCGCGCGACTCGTCGTACCGCGAGAGCATCACCCACGGCGTCGAGGGGGCGCTGTACCGGGCCCGCCGGATGACGATCGAGGGCGCGGCGATGATCGACCTCGGTGCCGAGTCGACCGGTGAGTCAGCCGACCTGCTCGACGTCGATGCCCAGCTGTCGTCACTGCTGCCCGTCGTGCGAGCGATCACCGACGAGGGCATGCTGGTCTCGGCCGAGACCTACCACACCGACGTCGCGGTCGCCGCGCTCGAAGCCGGAGCCGGCGTGGTCAACCTGACCGGTCGGGTCGACGAACCCGAGCTGTACGAGGCGATCGCCCGCCACGAAGCCGGTCTGATCCTGTGCTACACGCCCGGCGAAACGGCCCGCTCCGACGACGAACTGCCGTCGTCCGACGTGTTGATCGACGAGCAGATGGCGTTCTTCGCAGAGCGGCTCGAACTGGCCACGTCGGCCGGCATCGAACGGATCTGGATCGACCCAGGGTTCGGGTTCGCCCTCAAGCTGCCCGACGGCCCCGAACGTGTCCGCTACCAGACCGACAGCATGCTGCAGTCGTTCCGGTTTCGTCGAGCTCGGCTGGCCGGTCTGCGTCACTGGCACTTCGTCGGTCTACCTGTTCCACGACGAGGCGCGTACTGCCGAGACCGCGTCGGCCGTGATGGCGCTGCTGGCGAAGGCCAACCTGCTCCGCAACCACGAGATCGCCCGGGTGCAGCCGATGCTCGACCTGCTCGAGACTGCTGCGACCGGTCGTGACCGGCGACGGTCGCCGGTCAGTCGGCTCGCTCCTCGGGGCGAACTCGGCGAGGTCCTTGCCCTCGGCCTTGGCCGCTGCGAACGCTGCTGCCTGGCCGAGCCAGTCCTCGCGCTCGACGCGGCTGTCGTGCATGTCGGGCAAGATCTCCTGCAGCTGCTCGACGGTGGCGCGGCGAGCGCCTCGTAGGTCGAGATGCCGGCGTCGTTGAGCAGGCCTTCGAGCACGGTCCGATGCCGATCAGCAGCTTGAGGTCGTCGGCGTCGCCGCTGCCGGAGTGTCGACGTTCGGTCGCCGCCGGCGCCTCGATCGTTGCGGTCGCCGTGCTGCCGTGCCCGGCGAAACCCGGCACGCGCAACGGTGTCTCGATCGGCACGTTGAGCGGCGCATCGGGATGGCCCATCTTGGCCTCGCCGGCCTCGATCGCGTCGAGCAGGTGGATCGCCAGGTCGGCGACCTTGACGTCTTCTTCTTCCTTGCCGGCTGCCTTCACGCCGTCGTCGAGCATGATGTAGCAGAACGGGCAGGCGGTGGCGACACGGGTGGCGCCCGTCGAGATCGCCTCGAGCGCACGCTCGTCGTTGACCTTGGTGCCGATCGACTCCTCCATCCACATCCGGGCGCCGCCGGCGCCGCAGCACATGCCCTTGGTGCCGTTGCGGCTCATCTCGACGATCTCGATGCCCTTGATCGAGCCGACCACCTTGCGGGGTGCGACGTAGACGTCGTTGTGGCGGCCGAGGTAGCACGAGTCGTGGTAGGTGATCCGCTCCTCGAGCGTCGCCTGGCTGACGTCGAGCTGGCCCGAGTCGATCAGCTGTCTCGAGCAGCTGGGTGTGGTGCACGACCTCGTAGTTGCCGCCGAGCTGGGGGTACTCGTTCATCAGCGTGTTGAAGCAGTGCGGGCACTGGGTGATGATCTTCTTGACGCCCATCCCGTCGAGCATCTCGATGTTCGGCATGCGCCAGCATCTGGAACAGGTACTCGTTGCCCGAGCGGCGGGCCGAGTCGCCGGTGCACATCTCGCTCGGCCCGAGGATGGCGACGTCGATGCCTGCCCGCGTGAGCAGCTTGGCCATCGCCTGGGTGACCTTCTTGTTCTTGTCGTCGAACGAGCCGGCGCAGCCGACCCAGTAGAGGTACTCGGCCTCGAGCGGCTCGCCCGGGTCGACGACCTTGACGTCGGCCAGGTCGTCGGCCCAGTCGCCGCGCTCGCCCTGGTTCATGCCCCAGGGGTTCATCTGGTTCTCCATCGCCCGGTAGGCGTTGCCCAGCTCGGCCGGGAAGTTCGACTCCATCAGCGACAGGTAGCGCCGCATGTCGAGGATCTTGTCGAGGATCTCGATGTTGACCGGGCAGATCTCGTCGCACGCCTTGCAGCTGGTGCAGGCCCAGATCTCGTCGGGCGTGATCCGCTCGAACAGGCTGTTGGCGCCGATCGTGATCTCGGCGTCGGTGCCGATCGGCGGGCTGACCTTCGGGTTGCCGGTGGCGGCCATGACCTCGCCGGTCTTGAGCACGATCTCGCGTGGGTCGAGCGGCTTGCCGGTGGCGTGGGCCGGGCACACGCTGGTGCAGCGGCCGCACATCGTGCAGGCGTCGGTGTCGAGCAGCTGCTTCCAGGTGAAGTCCTCGACGACCGAGGCGCCGAACGACTCGAGCTCGGTCTCCATCAGGTTCGGCATCGGCTTCATGGCGCCCTTGGGGCGGTCCTTGTCGCGCAGGTACATGTTGAGCGGCGACGTGAACACGTGGCGCAGCATCGTGATCGGCAGGATCGCCAGGAACACGATGAAGGCGACGACGTGGACGATCCACACCACTGGTGCCAGGTCTCGAGCGCCCCGACCGACAGGCCGTCGACGGCCTGGGCGAGCGGGTAGCCGATGAAGCTGTACTTCTCGTAGCTCGGGCGTGCCCTCGAGGGCGATCCGGAACATCTCGCGACGTGAAACCGGTGACACCGATCACGAAGAACGTGCCGAGGATCACGGCGTGCTCGGGCTTCGACTTGATGCGGATCCGGTACGGCCGCTGCACGTAGCGGCGCACGATCGCCCACACGATGCCGACCAGGAACACGACGCCGGCGAGGTCGCCGACGAACGAGTAGGCCTGGTAGGTGCGGCCGTGCAGGAACTTGAGCTCTTCGGGCAGCTGGTGGTCGACCTCGAGGACCGTCGTGACGCCCATCAGCACGAGGAACCCGAAGTAGATCATCGAGTGCATCAGGCCGGCCGCCGAGTCGCGCAGCAGCGTCTGCATGTAGACGCCGGCCCGGAAGTCGCCGGCCCGCTTCTTGGCGTTCTTGGCGGTGGTGCGGCGCTGCGCCGGGGCGCCGCGCTCCCAGTTCTTCATGCGGTTGGAGAACTGGAACGCACCCCACACCAGCATCGACGGGGATGACGGTGTAGAACGCGACCTTGAGCGGTCCGGGGATGTTCCCGAACACCTCGCGGTGGATCGTCGTTGTCGTTGTGCCACCCGGTGATCAGCGGCACGATGCCGGAGATCGCCGTGAAGACGGCGATTCCGACGCCCGAGTCCGAGCGCGAGGTGGTGGGGCTTGATGCGCTTCGAGGCGGGCGCGTCATTGGTTTCGGCGTGCGTGCTCATGGCGAGCAACACGTTACTCCCGGTGCCTGCCGCACCAGGTCGCTGAAACGCGGCGCCGCGACGAGCGTGCGCGGTGGGCGTGCCCGTCGGTCAGCCGAAGTACTGGCGGTCGAGGTTGCGGATGTGCCCGGCCAGGGTGCCGAGCAGCTTGAAGGCGATCGCCGGCTGATCCTCGAGCACCTTGCGGAAGTGGCGCTGATCGAGCACGAACAACGTGCAGTCGCCGTCGCAGATCGCGCTCGCGGTGCGTGGGCCGTGGTCGAGCAACGACAGTTCGCCGACCACGTCGCCGTCGCCGAGCGTGGTGATCTTGCGACCGCCGCGTCGGACGATGACGTCGCCGTCGAGGATGACGAAGGCCTCGCGGCCCATCTGGCCCTGGTCGACGATCACGGTGCCGTCGGTCATCGTGATCTCGTCGCCCGCCTTGGCGATGTGCTGGAGATCTCGCTTGCTGCACCCGGCGAACAGGTTGACCTTCTTGAGATTCTCGAGCTGGACTGACTTCGAAGCCATGCGCGACACAGTAGTCGCGCACCGACGTGCCGACGGATCGGTCGGCCGCGTCGGCGCGCGGCGCGTCAGAACTCGATCAGGCTCGGCAGGTAGTCGTCGGCGCCTCGTAGCCGAGCAGGTTGAGCAAGGTCGCGGCGACGTTGGCGAGCCCCGGAGCGCGGCGGGTGGCGCCATGTGGTACTCGCCGTCGTAGTTCGGGTCGAAGATCGCGAACGGCACCGGGCTGAGCGTGTGCGAGGTCTTCGGTGAACGCACGCCGTCCTTCTCGGTGTACATGATGTCGGCGTTGCCGTGGTCGGCGGTGTACACGAGCACGCCGTCGAGTTCCTCGATCACCGCCATCAGCTCGGCCATGCACTCGTCGATCACGGCCATCGCCTCGACGGTCGCCTCGAGGTTGCCGGTGTGGCCGACCATGTCGCCGCTCGGGAAGTTGAGCCGTGCCGAACCGGTACTCGCCGCTGCGCAGCAGATCGATCGCCTCGGCGGTGATCTCGCGGACCTTCATCGCCGGGGTGGTGTCGAACTCGACGTTGTCGCTGGGGATCTCGATGTAGGTCTCGAGCGATTCGTCGATGTAGCCCGAGCGGTTGCCGTTCCAGAAGTAGGTGACGTGCCCGAACTTCTGCGTCTCGCTGACCGCGAAGCTGCGCACACCCTTCGGCGCACAGGAACTCGCTCATCGTGCGGTCGATCGCCGGCGGCTCGACCAGGTACTGCTTGGGCACCAGGGCGTCGCCGTCGTACTGCAGCATGCCGGCGAAGAACACGTCGGGGTGGCGCCCTCGGCCGGTCGGTCGAACTCGTCGAAGTCGGGCTCCTCGTAGGCGCGTGAGATCTCGATCGAGCGGTCGCCGCGGAAGTTGTAGAGCATCACGGCGTCGCCGTCGGCGATCGTGCCGACCGGCGCGCCGTCGGCGTCGACGACCACGAACTCGGCCGAGGTACTGGTCGCCGGTGCTGGCCCGCCGTCGGCCTCGGCGTACATCGTCTCGACTGCCTCGGTGGCCGACGTCGAACGGTCGGCCCTCGCCGTGGGTGTGGCAGTGGTAGCCGCGCTCGACCATCGCCCAGTCGGCGCCGTAGCGGTCCATCGTGATCTTCATCCGGCCACCGCCCGATGCGATCCGGAAGTTGCGACGGTCGTCGTCGGCGTTGATCTCGGCCAGCACCGCTTCGGTGGTTGCGATGTAGTCGAGTGCCGACCGGGCCGGCACGTCGCGCCCGTCGTGGAGGATGTGCACCGCAGCGCTGGTGACGCCCTCATCGGCGGCCCGCCGCAACATCGCGTACAGATGGTCGTTGTGCGAGTGCACGTTGCCGTCGGAGTGCAGCCCGAGCAGGTGCAGCGTGCCGGTGCTGCCGTGCTCGATCGCCTGGTGCCAGACGTCGGTCTCGAAGATCGCACCGGTCTCGATCGCCTGGTTGACGAGCTTGGCGCCCTGGGCGAAGATCCGGCCGGCGCCGAGCGCGTTGTGTCCGACCTCGCTGTTGCCCATGTCGTCGTCGGTCGGCAACCCGACCGCCGGGCCGTGGGCGGCCAGCTCGGTGTACAGCTCGCCGCCGGTCAGCTCGTCGAGCGTCGGTGTGTCGGCCACCGTGACGGCGTTGCTGGGAGCGGGCGGAGCGACGCCCACCCCGTCGGCGATCACCAGCAGTACGGGCCCCGGTCGGCCGGCGAACGAGGGGTGCTTGCGAAGCTCGAGCGACATCCCGGCGAGTCTACGGATCAGCTGTCGGCGAGCCCGTGCGACGACTCTATCGGCGTACCAGGTCGCCCTCAGCCGGCAACCACGGAGGACGCCCGGCATCCTTGTCGAACTGCGCATCGATTCGATCCAGTGCTGCAACCAGCTCCGGCGAGAACTGCTTTCGACGTTCGAGATCGATCATCCAAACACTGCTCGATCGGCGTTCATGGTCCCACGAGTTCGACCATGGGGAGCGACATCTGCTCGCCACCTAGTCTGCCGAACATGGACTACGGGTTCGACCGCTACCTTCGCTACGACGAGCTGGTCGAGTGGCTGCATCAGATCGCCGGCGAGCATCCCGGCCTGGTGTCGCTCGAGACCTACGGCACCTCGCACGAGGGTCGCGATCTGTGGCTCGTCACGATCACCGACTCGTCGACCGGTACTCACGACACCAAGCCGGCCCACTGGGTCGACGCCAGCATCCACGCCGTCGAGCTGACCGCGACGGTCGCCGCCTGCCATCTGATCGAGCGGCTCGTCGACCGGCTTCGGCGCCGACGACGACCGTGACCCGCGGCGCTGCGCACCCGCACCTTCTACGTCGTGCCACGCGTCAATCCCGATGGTGCCGAATGGGTGCTGGCCGATCGGCCCAGGTTCCGCCGGTCGAGCGTGCGGCCGTGGCCGTGGACGCGACGGGCACCGATGGCCCGGGCTGCACGAACGAGGACATCGACGGCGACGGTCGGATCCTCCAGATGCGGATCGCCGACCCGCACGGCGGCTGGATGCCACATCCCGACGACGCCCGTCTGCTGATCCCGGTGCCGGTCGAGGGGGCACCGCGTCGGCACTGCGACGCTACCGCACGCTGAGCGAGGGTCGATCGTCGACTACGACGGCTTCACGATCGGCACGCCGCGCCCGGTCGAGGGCCTCGACCTGAACCGCAACTTCCCGGCCGGGTGGGGCACCGGCGTTCCCGGGTCGGGCGACCACCCGCTGAGCGAGCCCGAGATCGATGCCCTCGTGCGGGCGATCGTTGCTCGCCCCAACATCTGCGGCTACGAACGCCTACCACACGAGCGGCGGCGTGCTGCTGCGACCGTCGTCGACACGGCCCGACGCGAAGCTCGCCCCGCTCGACGTGTGGGTGTGGAAGCAACTCGCCGAGCGTGGCACGGCCCTCACCGGCTATCCGGCCCACTCGGTGTACGAGGACTTCACCTGGGATCCGTCCGAAACGATGAGCGGTGCCGCCGACGACTGGGCGTACGAACACCTCGGTGTCTACGGCTGGACGACCGAGTTCTGGGACATCGTGCACGCCGCCACCGGCACCAAGCAGTCGACCCACTTCTGGTACACCGGCCCGACCGACGCCGAGTCGCTGGCCGTGCTGCGCTGGTGCGACGAGCACCACCCCGACGGCTACGTCGACTGGTACCCGTTCGAGCACCCGCAGCTCGGGCCGATCGAACTCGGCGGCTGGAACGACCTCAGCACCTGGACGAATCCGCCGCCCTCGCTGCTTCGTCAGGAGGTCGAGTCGCACGCCGACTTCGCGATCCATCAAGCCATGTGCTCGCCGCGACTCGAGATACCGCACCATCGGGTGACGAGCAGTCGGCGACGACACCTGGCGGATCGAGGTCGGGGTCGAGCAACACCGGTTGGTTGCCGACCGACGTGTCGGCGCTGGCTCGCAAGGAGAAACTCGTCAAGCCGATCACCGTCGAGATCGAAGCTGTCGACGGTGCGACTGTGAGATCGTCGATGGTCCGTCACGTCGCAAGCTCGGCCAGCTCGCAGGTCGAGCGGCGCTGCGCTTCAGCGATGGCAACGACGGCACGCCCGATCGAGCGCTGGCCTCGTGGGTCGTGCGCGCCCCTGCCGGAACGACGCTCACGCGTCACAGCCGCCCACGATCGCGCCGGCAGCGTCTCGGTAGAGTTCGGGCTCGCATGACTGGGTCTCCATCTCAGGGTTCGCACGATCGCAATCGTCAGAGCGGGCGGCTTCGCGTTCCGGTTTTGCGTTCCCGTCAGCGAGCCGGCTGAGGTCACGACATGTCCTCCGATGCCTGGATCGTGCTGGTCGTGCTGATCGTCACGCTGGCCCTGATGGCCACTGAGCGGGTGTCGACCGTCGTCGGTATGGGCGGTGGTCTCGTCACGCTGCTCGTCACCGGAGCGATCGACGATGACGTCGCCCTCTCGGGTCTCTCGAGTCCTGCTGCGGCGACCATCGCTGCGCTGTATGTCGTCGCCGCCGCGATCTCGGCGACCGGCGCGATGTCCTGGCTGGTCGACACCATGCTGTTCGGGCGCAGCGGTCGCCTTGCTCGGCTGACCTGGGCGACAGCGGTGCTGTCGTCGTTCGTTCCGAACTCGCCGCTGGTCGCGCTGGCCGCGCCGCGTGTCGTCAGATGGGCGCGTCGTGCACGGCATTTCGTCATCGCGGCTGCTGATGCCGCTGTCGTTCGCCAGCATCCTCGGTGGCGTCGTGACCCTGCTCGGCACATCGACGAACCTGGTCGTGTCCGACGTGCTGCGGGCGAGCGGCGCCGAGGAACTGGGCATCTTCGAGGTCACTCCCGTCGGCCTGCCCGTTGCGGTCGTCGGTCTGGTGGTGCTGGTGGTCGTCGCTCCACGATTGCTCCGCGAACGAACGGCGGCCGGCGAGTCGATGCGAGCCGCAGCCCACACCTTCCAGGTGCAGATGGTCGTCGAGCCGAACGGACCACTCGTCGAGACCTCGATCGAGCAGGCACAGCTACGCGATCTGGACGGCCTGTTCCTCGCTGCCGTCGAGCGTGACGGCCGTGTGATGGCGGCCCGACCCGACATCACACTCGAGGCCGCCGACCACCTCCACTTCGTGGGTGACGTGGCACGAATCGTCGATCTCCAGGAAATGGCGGGTCTGGTCTCCGCCGAGCAGACCCATCTGCTCGACGCTGAAGGCCCCGGCGTCCGACTCTACGAAGCTGTGGTTGCGGGTCGGTCCGACCTGGCGGGCCGGACCCTCAAGGTGGCCGGATTCCGAGCTCGATACGGTGCCGCCGTACTCGCCGTGCACCGGTCCGACGGCGACCTGCGTGGCAAGCTCGGCACGATCCCGCTGAACACCGGCGACGTGTTGCTGGTGCTGGCTGGGCCCGACTTCGCCGAACGGTGGCGTGAGTTCAACGACTTCTCACTGGTCGCCTCGGTCGACGAACCCCCGCCTCCGCGACGAAACAGGGCGTGGGTGGCAGCCGGAGCGTTCGCAGGGATGATCGTGCTTGCGGCGACCGGTGTGTTGAGCCTGCTGGTCGCTTCGCTCGTCGCCGCCATGCTCGTGGTCCTCGGTGGAGCATTGAGTCTCAACGAGGGGCGCCATGCGGTCGACCTGAATGTTGTGTTGACGATTGCGCTGTCGATCAGTCTCGGTGCAGCCGTTGCATCGAGCGGGCTCGCTGGTGAGCTCGCTCGTCAGCTCGTCACGATCGGTGGACCACTCGGTGCGACCGGCCTGCTGGTGATCGTGATCGTGGCCACGCAACTCCTGACCGAACTGCTCTCGAACAGCGGCGCCGCGGCGTTGATGGTCCCGGTCGCCATCGCTGCAGCGGTCGAGGGCGGTGGCGATCCACGCGCCTTCGCAATCGGTGTGCTGATCGGGGCCTCATGCTCATTCCTGACCCCGGTCGGCTACCAGACGAACCTGATGGTGTACGGCCTCGGCGGCTACCGGTTCGCTGACTTCACGCGTGTCGGATTTCCACTGACCATTTCGTCGACGGTCGCGGCGACGGTGATGCTGGAGTTGCTCTACTGACGATCGCGTCGGCGGTCGCCCTGCGATCCGAGCTGGTGATCGCTCATTCCAGCGGGCGCACGTAACCCCGCTCGAGCTGTACGAATCCGTTGCGTTCCCAGAATGGATGCTCGTCGGTGCTGGCCGTGCTGCTGAGCACCTGCAACCGGTTGCAGCCGAGGTCGCGGGCCCGTTCGGAGGCGTGTTCGAGCAGCATCGCGCCGATCCCGGTCGTACGGAACTGCTCGGCGACCTGCAAGCTCACGATGTGGGCGGTGCGACCGCCACCGTGATGGATGTGCCGAAACGCGAGCAGTTGGATGAGGGCGGTGATCTGGCGGTCGTACTCGGCGACGAGCAGGTAGTTGCCGTCGGTGCGATCGATCTCGAGCAGCGCATCTCGGTACGAACCGATGTGCTCGTGCTGCTCTCGGTCGCTGAGGTGGCTGGCGCTGCGAAGGATCGCCGCCATCGCCGGGAGGTCGCTCGGCACGGCATCTCTGAAGTACGGCTGCATCTCGTTTGCATTGTTTCATCCAGGAGCGGCCGATCGCGGCACCATTCGGCCTGTGCCCCTACGATCGATTCATGGCCGACGCACCGCAACCGATCGAACCCGAGCTCCTGGCGGCCGCGATCGCGGTGCAAGCCCATGCTCACGTGCCGTACTCGCACTTTCACGTCGGCGCCGCGATCCGCACGCGGAGCGGAAGCATCTTCACGAGCTGCAACGTCGAGAACGCCGCCTACCCGCAGAGCGTGTGCGCCGAGGCCGGGGCGATCTCGGCGATGGTGTCGGGGGGCGAATACCTGATCGACGCCGTGCTCACGGTGTGCGATGGCGATGCACTGGCGACATGTTGCGGTGGCTGCCGCCAGAAGATCCGTGAGTTCGCCGACGAGCACACGCTGATCCACTCGGCGGGGCCGGAGGGCGTCCGCAAGACCTACACGATCGGCGAGTTGCTGCCGGACTCGTTCGGTCCCGAGAACCTGCTCGACTGAGGTCTGCCAAAACTTGAGTCATAGCGACTCAAGTTTTCTAACTGACAAGTTGCTGCAGCGAGTGACCGCCCGTACACTTGAGTCCACTCAGTACAGGATCTCCCCCCAACTCCCCGAAACAGGAGCGTTTCACCATGCCCAAGGCTGTCGGTATCGATCTCGGTACCACCAACTCAGTCGTCGCCGTGCTCGAAGCCGGCGAACCCGTCGTCATCCCCAACTCCGAAGGTGGCCGCACCACGCCGTCCGTCGTCGCCTTCTCGAAGGCCGGCGAAGTGCTGGTCGGCGAGGTCGCCAAGCGTCAGGCGATCACCAACCCCGATCGCACGTTCCAGTCGATCAAGCGCCACATGGGCAAGTCGTGGAAGAGCGACGACATCGACGGCAAGACCTACACCCCGCAGGAGATCAGCGCTCGCACGCTGATGAAGCTCAAGCGTGACGCCGAGGCGTACCTGGGCGACACCGTCACGCAGGCCGTCATCACCGTGCCGGCCTACTTCGACGATGCCCAGCGCACCGCCACCAAGGAAGCCGGCACGATCGCCGGCCTCGAGGTGCTGCGGATCATCAACGAGCCGACTGCTGCTGCGCTCGCCTACGGGCTCGACAAGGGCAGCGAAGGACGAGACGATCCTCGTGTTCGACCTCGGCGGTGGCACGTTCGACGTGTCGGTGCTCGAGATCGGCGACGGTGTGTTCGAGGTCAAGTCGACCCACGGCGACACCGTGCTCGGTGGCGACGACTGGGACCAGCGCATCATCGATTGGCTCGTCAAGCAGTTCAAGAGCGCCCAAGGTGTCGATCTGTCCGGCGACCGGATGGCGATGCAGCGTCTCAAGGAGGCCGCCGAAAAGGCCAAGATCGAGCTCAGCCAGGTGCAGACGACGCAGATCAACCTGCCCTTCATCACCGCCAACGCCGACGGTCCGCTGCACCTCGACGAGTCGCTGACGCCGCTCCAAGTTCCAGGAGATGACGTCCGACCTGATCGAGCGTTGCCGTACCCCGTTCGAGCAGGCGCTCAAGGATGCCGACGTCTCCAAGGGCGATCTGCATCACGTGATCCTGGTCGGCGGTTCCACCCGCATGCCTGCGGTCACCGACCTGGTGCAGTCGCTGACCGGCAAAGAGCCGAACAAGTCGGTCAACCCCGACGAGGTCGTCGCCGTCGGCGCCGCCGTGCAGGCCGGCGTGTTGCGCGGTGACGTCAAGGACGTCCTGCTGCTCGACGTCACGCCACTGTCGCTCGGCATCGAGACCAAGGGTGGCGTCATGACCAAGCTGATCGAGCGCAACACCACGATCCCGACCAAGCGCACCGAGGTGTTCACCACCGCCGAAGACATGCAGCCGTCGGTCGAGATCCATGTCCTCCAGGGCGAGCGCGAGATGGCCAGCTACAACAAGACGCTCGGCAAGTTCCAGCTCGTCGACCTGCCACCTGCCCCGCGCGGCGAGCCTCAGATCGAGGTCACGTTCGACATCGACGCCAACGGCATCGTGCACGTGTCGGCCAAGGATCGGGCCACCAACAAAGAGCAGTCGATGACCATCACCGGTCAGTCGACGCTCGACAAGGACGTCATCGACCAGATGGTCAAGCGACGCCGAGGCTCACGCCGAGGAGGACAAGCAGCGGCGTGAAGAGGCCGAGGTCCGCAACAACGCCGACTCGCTCGTGTACCAGACCGAGAAGGTGCTGCGCGAGCAAGGTGACAGCGTCACCGAGGAGGAGAAGGCCGCGGTCGAAGGCCCGCTGGCCGACGTCCGCAAGGCGCTCGAGGGCAACGACAACGCCGCGATCAAGACGGCCACCGAGGCCCTCATGGAGGCCAGCCAGGCGTTCAGTCAGAAGCTGTACGAGGCGGCCGCCCGCGACGCCAATGCCGCCGGTACGTCGGCCAGCGGTCAAGGCGAAGGCGAAGGCGCCGGCTCCGTCGACGACGACGACATCGTCGACGCCGAGATCGTCGACGACGGCGAGCAGTCGTGAACGGCGACAGCGACGTCGAGCCTGACGACGAACGCGGCTCCGAGGTCGACGACTACACCGGTCAGATCCCGCGTGTCGAACACCATGACGACGCCGCCGAGCCGGAGGGCCCACAGCCCTCCGGCTTCGGCGACGGCGACGTGGCCGACGTCGACGACTCCGAGTTCGAGTCTGCCGGCCGACATGTTCGATGTCGATGCCCTGATCGCCGAGCGCGATCAGTACAAGGAGATCGCGATGCGGGTCCAGGCCGATTTCGAGAACTATCGCAAGCGCACCGCCCACCAGGTCGAGGCCGATGTCGACCGGGCCACCGGTCGGCTCGCCGAGGCGTTCCTGCCCGTGCTCGACGCCGCCGAGGCGGCGTACCTGCGCAATCCCGACGAGGTCGGTCCGTTGCTCAACGTGATGCTGACCGAACTCAAGAAGCACGGCCTCGAAACGCTCGATCTCGAGGCTCAGCCGTTCGATCCCGAAGTCGCCGAGGCGGTCACTCACGAGTCGGGCGAATCGGGTGAGGTGGTCGTTGCCGAGGTGATGCGCAGCGGGTATCGCTGGCGCGGCAAGACGCTGCGTCCGGCGATGGTCCGCACCAAGGACTGACGACCGTTGTGCCGGACGCTCGGGCGAAACGACGATCAGCAGCAGTTGACCACGTCGTGTCGGATCACAACGATGGTGTCGGAGGAGGTGACTCGGCATGGATGCACAACGTGAATGGTTCGAGAAGGACTACTACGAGACGCTGGGCGTCAGCGCCGACGCCTCCGCCAAGGAGATCACCAAGGCGTATCGCAAGCTGGCGCGCCAGTTCCATCCCGATCAGAACCCGGGCGACGACCGCGCCGAGGAGCGCTTCAAGGAGGTCTCGGCCGCCTACGACGTGCTCGGCGACGAGGCCAAGCGTAAGGAGTACGACGAGGTTCGGCGACTCGGTCCGATGGCCGGCGGACCTGGCGGTGGGGGCCCCGGAGGATTCTCGTTCAACGTCGGCGACATGCAGGGTGGCGACATCGGAGACCTGCTCGGCCAGATGTTCCGGGGTCAACGTGGACGTGGCGGTGGGCGCTCCAGCTCGGGTGTCGGCCCGCAGCGCGGTGCC
The DNA here is from genome assembly GCA_963722635.1 of uncultured Acidimicrobiaceae bacterium. Classification (GTDB taxonomy): domain Bacteria; phylum Actinomycetota; class Acidimicrobiia; order Acidimicrobiales; family Ilumatobacteraceae; genus Ilumatobacter. The sequence goes on along the minus strand of CAVRNX010000034.1, from coordinate 145,494 downwards.
GATGTCACGGCTCAGCTCAACCTCGACTTCAAGGACGCCGCAACCGGCCTGTCGACCACGCTGTATCTCACCAGCGACGCCCGATGCTCGACATGTTCCGGGTCGGGCGCCAAGCCGGGTACCCATCCAACGGTGTGTGCCATCTGCGGAGGGCGCGGCGTGGTCGACGACAACCAGGGGATGTTCTCGTTCTCGTCACCGTGTCGCAACTGCCAGGGCAGTGGGTCGATCATCACCGACCCGTGTGCGACATGCAGGGGCACCGGCGTCGAACGTCGTCCCAGGGAGGTCAAGGCGCGTATCCCGGCCGGCGTGTCCGACGGGCAGACCATCCGGTTGGCCGGGCGCGGTTCGCCCGGTCGCCACGGCGGCCCTGCCGGCGACCTGTTGGTCGAGATCAGCGTCGCTCCGCATCGGCGGTTCGGTCGCTCCGGACGCAACCTCACCCTGACCGTGCCCGTGTCGTTCTCCGAGGCCGCCCTCGGTGCCGTGATCGACGTCCCGACCCTCGACGGCACGATGGTGAAGTTGCGTCTCAAGCCGGGCACCCAGAGTGGCTCTCGTCACCGCGTCAAGGGCAAGGGCATCACCACCACGTCGAAAAGAGAGGGCACCAAGAGCGGTGACCTGATCGTCACGGTCGAGGTCGACGTACCGACCACACTGACCGATGCGCAACGGTCGGCCATCGAACAGTTGGCCGAGGCGACTACGGTGGATCCGAGGACATCGTCATGATCGCTCGCCATCGGACCCAAGCTGTGTACGTGATCTCGGTTGCCGCCGAGTTGGCCGGGATGCACCCGCAGACGCTACGCATCTACGAACGCCGCGGCCTGGTGCGGCCGGCCCGGACCCAGGGTGGTAATCGTCGCTACAGCGATGCCGACATCGAGCAGCTCCAACGCATCTCCGATCTTGCCGAGCAGGGAATGAACCTCGAGGGGATCCGGCGCGTGATGGAACTCGAGATCGAGAACGCTCGCTTACGTACCGAACTCGCCAAGGCGTTGGCGGCGGTCGAACAGGCCCAGTCCGAGGCCGAACGCAAGCAGCGTCGCGACCTCGTGCCATTGCGGCAGGCCGTGGCGGTGTTCGGTGAGCGTCCTCGCTTCCTCGATCGCGACTGACCCGAAAGCACAATCGGCGCGCAGCGGACTATGCCACGGTGCCGGGTGCTTGCCATGCTGAGGCAGTGACGGACACAGGGGTCCCGTGGAGGCGGGCGATAGCAGCGCTGGCGGCGGTCTCGATGCTGACGTTTTCTGTCATCGTGGCCGTCCGTGCCGACGGCTTTGCGCCGGTCGATGCCACCGTGCCTCGGGCGACCCGATGGTTCGTCCACCAGGCGACCGGGCAGGTGATGATCGCCGACGGTTTCTCCGGGCGCGCCCTTCGTCCGGCTCGACGCTGCGGTCGAAGGAGGAGTGCTGGAGATAGCCCAGAGTGCGAGCGGCGTGGCCGTCGTCGACCGCTCGGCAGCGACGGTGCGATCGATCGATGCCTCGGCGCTGCGGCTGGGGCCGCCGCGCCCGCTCGGTGTGATCGCCCAGCCGACCGCCATCGTGGGGGTCGGCCAGCCGGGTGTCGTGGCAGCTGACCCCGCCACCTCGCGGGCGGCGCTGTTGCCGCCGGCCGGGGACACGGTGCCCTTCGATCTGGGTGGGCCGACGGATGCGGTCGCCCGGATCGCTCCGGATGGCGCTGTCTGGGCGATCGGCAACGGTGCGCTGCAACGGATCACCACCACGGGCCGTCAGACGTTTGTGGCAGGGCTCTCGACGGCGCAATTCACGTTGATTGGCAACCGGGTGCTGCTGTTCGATTCGGGCCGTTCACGCCTGCGCTTCGGAGATGGCGAGTGGGTCGACGTGCCGGCCGGGGTGTCTGTCAGCGAGGTCGTGTTGCAGGTGCCGGGCCCGGCGGCCGAGTGCGGCTGGTTCGGCAGCGATGACACGTTGTGGTGCGTCGGCCGGACGGGAATCGTCGAGGAGGTGCGAATCGATGGGCTCGGTATCGATGGTGCCGACGTCTTGGCGATCGCCGGCGACGCCGCGGCGTTGGTGCGACGCAACCCGAGCGAGTTGGTCAGGATCGATTGGCGCGACGGGCGCATCCTCGATGACGTCGTGGCCAGCATCCCGATCGGTGGAAACCTCGCTGTCGCAGCATCGGTCGACTTGATCTGGGTCGACCAGACCGACGGCGACCTGGTCTGGGCCGTGAACCCCTGGGGCGTCAACGTGATCCGCAAGAACGACAGCTCGACGCCATTGCTGAGTGAGTCGGGCGAGCTGCTCGATGCCGGTTCCGGTGGTGATGCGCCGACCGCCTCCGGTAACAACGAAGCGATCGGCGCGATCGACCGAGAACCCGATGACGACGGTATCGACGACCCACCGGTCGCCGTCGATGACCCTGTCACGGCGCGGACCGGCGCGCCGGTGCCGGTTGCGGTGACGAACAACGACTACGACCCCGACGGCGAGGCGATCGTGCTGTTCGGCGTCGGCGATGCCGCACATGGCAGCGTCGAGATCGCAAGCGCGAGCACGGTCGTCTACCAGCCTGATGCCGGATTCATCGGGTTCGACCGATTCGAGTACACGATCGTCGACGGTGACGGAACACGAGCATCGGCAGTCGTCACGCTCGAGTTGTTGCCGAGCGATGCGACCAACCAAGCGCCGGTCGGTGCCCCCGACACATCTCAGACGGGCCCCGATGCGGCCGTCGTCGTCGACGTGCTCTTGAACGACATCGATCCCGAGCGCGACGCACTGCGGATCGACTCGTTCACGGCGCCGAACGTGGGTGGTTCGGTCTCTGAGACGATCGCCGCCTCGGGACTGCCGGGGTTGCGATTCGTCCCGCCACGTGGCGCCTCCGGAGTGGCAACGTTCACCTATCGACCCGTCGATTCATTCGGCGCGGTCGGCGAATCGGTCAGCGTCACGATCGAGATCGCCCAGCCGACCGACGAGAACCGGCCACCGATCGTTCGACCCGACGCGCTGCGAGTCCGGCGTGACATCCCGGCGGTGCTGCCGGTGCTGGCCAACGACAGCGATCCCGACGGCGATCCGCTCACGCTGCGTCTGGTCGAGCCGCTTCCACCTGGCATCGCGGTTCGTCTGCTCGGCAACGAGCTCGAGATCATCGCCCGTGCCGGTGCCGAACTGTTGTCACCGCTGTCGTACAGGGTTGACGATGGACACGGCCACGAAGTCATCGGATCCGTGCTGGTGGCGGTGATCGCAGAGATCGAACCCAACCGGCCCCCGATCGCCAACGCCGATTCGGCGGTTGCCGTGGTTGCCACGACGCAGCTGATCGACGTGCTGGCGAACGACAGCGATCCCGACGGCGACCCGTTGATCCTGCTCGGTGTCAGGCCGACCGAGGGGGCCTCACCCGGGGGATCGGCGACCGTGCAAGGTGATCAGGTGCAATACCGGGCGGCCACGTCCGTCGATGACGAGGACGGTTCGCTCGAGCGTTTCTCCTACGTGATCAGCGATGGCAACGGACACGAGGTACGAGGCGAGTTGACGATTCGAGTGCTGCCCGAACCGATCGCCGCACCACCATTTGCTCAGGACGATGCGGCGACCACCGAGATCGATCTGCCCGTGACGCTCGATGTGCTGCGTAATGACGGCGATCCGTCCGGTGAGCGCCCGACGCTGGTCGGCACCCCGGGGTGTGCCGGTGGCGGGACCGCCGTGGTCACGCCCGATGCACGGGTGACCTACCGGCCACCACCAGGCATGGCCGGTGTCTTCAGCTGCACGTATGAGGTCACCAACAGCCAGGGGCTACGAGCCGGCGCGGCGATCGTGGTGAGCGTGCTGGAACCGGAGATCGTCAACCTGGCGCCGATCGTCACCGACGAGGAGGTGACCGTCGTGATCGGCGAAACGCTCGTGATCGACCTGCTTGCCAACGACCGCGACCCGGACGGTGAGGCCGCCGACCTGCGGGTGCTGTCGTCGACACGCCCGGCGCTCGGTCGGGCCTCTCGCGATGGTGGCGTGATCACCTTCGAGGCGGGCACTGCGACGGGCGCTGTGGCGATCACCTATCAGGTCGGCGACGACAACGGCGGTGTCAGTGCCGGCCGGCTCGTGATTCGGATCGTCGAGCCCGACCCCGAGCCGCCCGTGGCGGCAGACGATCAGCGAACGATCATCGGCCCGGGCGTGGCGACCACGATCGATGTGCTGGCGAACGACAGCGATCCCGACGGCGAGCGGAGCGAGTTGCGGATAGCAGCAACCGAGTTGATCCAGGGAGACGGTGACATCGAGGTAGCCGGCACGTCGATCACGTTCCTGCCGCAGCCCGACTTCGTCGGTGACCTGGTGGTCGTGTACACGGTGCAAGACCCCGACCAACTGACCGCCACCGGGCGGGCGGTGCTGACCGTGCTGGAAGCTCCCAACCGGTCGCCGATCGCCGACGACGACGCTGCCGAGGTCATCAACGGTGGCGTCGTCACCGTAGCGATCGCACTCAACGACTCCGATCCCGATGGTGATCCGCTGACCTACTCGATCGTCGCACCACCGGATCCCAGCCTCGGCGTCGGGGTGCTCGATGCAGGCATGTTGCGGTTCGAGGCGGTGCCAGGCGCCAGTGGCGTGGCGACCATCGTGTATCGCGTCGATGACGGTGAGGACATCGCCGAGGCGACGGTCCGCGTGTCGGTCCTGCCCTGCGCGGTGGCGCCCCCCGAGGCGCCCGACGTGTTCCTCCAGACCGGATACCAACAACCGATCGCGATCGACCTCACCTCCGTCGCCAGGAACGGTGAGATCGTCGACGTCGGGGCACCGCTGTCTGCCGCGGCGGGTGTGTACACGCCACCGGCGGGCGAGAACGGCAATGTCGTGTTCAACTACGTCGTACGCAACTCGTGTCGAATTCAAGACATCGGCGAGGTGGTGATCGACGTCAACCAAGACCCGCTCGGGGCGCCGTACACCAACAGCATCGGCCGCATCGACCCTGTCACGATTCCGGTGTCGGCGTTGGCCTCCGACGCCGAGCCGTTGACCATCGTCGGGCTCGAAGGGGCGCCTCCCTGGGTCTCACTGGTCGATCGACAACGGGCGATCCGGATCGAACCGGGTGGCAACGTGGGCGGGCTCGAGATGGTGGCCGTCATCAGCGATCCGGGAGGTCTCCGGGTTCGAGTCCCGATCGTGGTCACGCTGGTCAACCTGGCGCCGATCGCCAATGACGACCTCGTCGCCGCCAACGACGGCAGTGTCACATTCGATCTGTTGGCGAACGACACCGACCCTGACGGCGATCCGATCTCGCTCGGCTCTGTGCCGAAATCACTCGAGTTCACCAACGGCGCGGTCGGGACGATTCAGACGACGGGCAACAACGGCTTGCGGATCGACCCGAAGGATGGGGTCGGCAGCGCCACCTTCACGTACACGATCGTCGACGGACCGGGCCAGGTGTCGGCACCGGCGACGGTGACCGTCACGGTCAACGGCCGACCCAGCGCCCCGACGGTCGGTATCGTCGTGCCCGCTGGAGAGTCGGTACGGGTGAATATTCCGGCCACCGACCCTGACGGGGACGCTCTGACGCTCGCCATCGTCGATGATCCGGCCCCGCTGTCGATCGAGGTCGACGGTCTTCTGCTCACCGTCGCGGCGCCGACCGGCTCGGTTGGTGCCGAGGCGACGATCGCCTACACGGTGACCGATACATTCGGCGCATCGACGCGTGGGGAGCTGGTGATCAACGTCGATCCCCCGATCCCGACCACCACGACGACATCGACCTCGACGACGAGCACATCGACCTCGACCACGAGCACCACGAGCACCACGACCACATCGACGACCACCAGCACCACGACGACGACCGCGCCGACGACCACATCGACGACCACGTCGAGCACATCGACGACGCACGTCGAGCACATCGACGACTTCGACGACTACATCGACGACCGTGCCCTGACCGGCGCAGCTCGCCGCCGAGGTGGTCAGCCGTCGGCTGGGCGGACCTTCAGGGGGTGATCGTTGGAGGTCAGACAGCGACCGGACCGGCAGTCGAACCTCCACCCGTGCAGGGTGCACACCAGCACGTCGCCACCGTCGCTCTGCTCGACCTCACCGAACACCGACAGGTCGGCATTGCGGTGCGGACAGCGGCGTTGCACGATGTAGCCACCCAGCTCGATCTCCGGCTCGGTTTCGGTCGGCGGGTTGAGCTTGCGAATCGCCTCGGCCTCGGTGCGTCGCATCCGTTCGCCCGACAGGGATTTGAAGAAGTTGTAGAGGTACTCGTTGAAGTCGCCGTCGCGCCACCCGGTCCAGCGGCACGACAGAAACAGGGAGTTCGACCAGTCGACGGCCCGGTCGGCGGCAACGGTCTCGACCAGTGCTCGCGGAATCGTGAACGAGAACGAGTACGGCTCACCGTCGAAAGCGCGGACCTCGGCGTTCGGGAAATCGATGATCAGATCGAGGTCGCCGGCCCGAAAGAGGCAGTTGGCGCCGACAGCGTTGCGCATCGTCGGTGCCATTCGTAGCAGCGGTTCCCACCATGCCTTGAGGGTGCCCAGGAGGTCGGTGGTGGGCGGATTCCAGCCGGCTTTGAGTTCGTCGAGCCACGGTTGCCAATCTGCCTGGTACCGGCGCAGGTAGGCCTCCTTCTCGTGGAAGATGGCGTCGACGTCGGCGTCGGGAATCGGGTGCGTGATGGAGATCTCGTCAGGTGTGATCTCGATTTCGGTGCCCGGAATGGCGAGTACGCCGCGATGCCCGCCCGCGGTGAGTCGTTCCATGAAGGCCAGCTGATCGGGGAAGATCGACAGCTCGTCGCCGCGAATGATGTTGAGGTGGAACAGGTCGTCGTCCAAGAAGGCGGGTGGGCCGGCGCTGGGCACGACGGCGCGTGACCCGATGATGTCGACGTATCGCATCGCTCGCGTGAACTGGCTCTCGACCTTGGCGTCGACCAGGCGCCGCATTTCAGCGGCGGGCACGTCGTACACCATCGGGTACCAGATCGCGCCGGAGTACTGAAGCCAGTGCAGGTCGACCGGCCCGTGCCGGCGGAGCGCGTCCATGTCGGTCGTGCGGCAGTCGTTCTGGTTGACGAGCCGCGTGTCGCCGTCGCTGACGACGATCGCCGAGTCACCACCCGGCCCGTCGGTGATCGAGACCTCGGTGTGGATGGCGATGGTGAGGCCGGGCGTCAGCTCCATCTCCTCACCGTCGACGGTGTGAATGAAGTTGGTGAACCCCAGCAGTTCGAGGGTGCGCTGTTGTTCGTGCGTCGGGTAGCCAGGCAGCAGGATCGGAATGTCGCGACGCAGATGCTCGCGCAGCCACGGCTCGTCGTGGTGATCGGCGTGGAGGTGGGTGATGTACAGGTAGTCGGCTGATTCGATCCGTTGGAGCAGCTCGTCGCTGAGTTGGTCGTTGCGCGGAAACACGAACCAGGAACCGAAGAAGGCAGGTATGAACCAGGGGTCACACAGGATCGACCCGGCATCGGTTTCGACGAGGATGCCGGCGTGTCCGATCGAGGTGGCGCGCATGTCTGCGAGGGTATCGGTGTGTCAGCGCTCCACCCGGGGCTTGCGAGGTGAAGTCGGGCGGGTCAGGCGACGGGCGGGTCGGTGTACTGCTGGCCGCCGCGTGACACGTGTTCGGTCCACTGTGCGCCGTCCCAATACCTCAACTCGAAGCGCGAGGACGGATCGGCATACCAGCCGGCCGGTGCGGCGCCGCCGGCGACCGCAGCAGCCTCCGGTTCGGCGACTGGTCCTCGGGTTCGACGACTGGTTCGGGCTCCGCGACGGGCGCAACGTCGGAAGCTCCGCCGCTGTCGGCCGCTGCGCTGACGGGCTCGATGGTGGTCTCGCCGAACGTTGCTTCTGGCGCAATCGTGGTGGTGTCAGCGAGCGTCGGAACGATCTCGTCGTCGTTGGTGGCGGCGACCTCGGAGGCCAATGCAGCCCAACCGTCGTCGTCGTCGTTGCGGAGGCGTCGGAGACGACCTCCTCGATCAAGGTCTCGGCACCGGCCTGCGGCATCGGCGTCGGCGTCGGCGTCGGCGACCGGCTCTGCGCCGGCGTGCTGGTCGGGCTCGGCGTCATCGTCGTCGGGCTCCGACCCGATGTCTGCGGGCGCATCGATCGGCCTCGGCGTCGGCCTCGACCGGCTCGGCGTCGACCTCGACCTCGGCGTCGGCTCGGCGTCGCACGTCGGCGTCGGCCTGGACGTGCGGCTGACCGGCGTCGGCGACCGCCGCGTCGGTGGCGACACCGACACCAGCAGGGCGACTGAGGTAGGCAGTGACGGTGCTGCCGGTCGGCACGATCGCCACGACGTGCCAGCCCTCGCTGGATTGCTCGGTGAGACGGTCGGCCAAGATGCCAGCCTCATAGGACGAGACGCTGATGGAGGAGAATTCCTGCATGCCAGCACCATACAGCAGCGACGAACCGACGCCGCGGCTGCTGCACCTGCCGGCGGCGAGTTCAGGTGCCGTCGACCAGTGCCGCCAGATCAGTGTCGGGCGAGCCGTCGTAGGCGATCTGCCCGTCCCGCAGTGCCACGACACGTTGGCTGGCCGCGACCGTGGCGAGTTCGTGTGTTGCGACCAACACGGTCTTGCCCAGCTCGTGGGCGTCGTCGAACAGAGCGAGCAGTTCGTCGCGCCCGTTGCTGTCGAGACCGACGAATGGTTCGTCGACGACCAGCACGTCGAACGGCCGCACGAAGGCGAGGCAGATCGCCGCCTTCTGTTTGAGGCCACGACTGAACGTCGAAGGAAGGTCGTCGGCACGGTCTGTCAATGCGAACCGTTCGAGCAGATCATCGGCGGCGTCGGTCCATTCCTGGCGCCCGTGGAGTCGGGCGACGTACTCGAGGTGTTCGAGCACCGACAGATCGTCGTAGAAGATCGGCTGGTCGGCCAGGTACGACAGCGCTGCCCTGGCGCCCATCGAACCCGCGATGTGACCGGCGATGGTGGCACCGCCTGCAGTCGGGGCGAGCAGCCCGGCCAGCATTCGAATCAGGGTCGTCTTGCCGCTTCCGTTGTGGCCGACCAGGGCCAGCCGTTGGCCGGCGGGTACTGCCAGCTCGATCGGGTGCAGCGCAGTGACGTCGCCGTAGTCACGCCGCAGCCCGTCGGTCACGATGGCTGCACCGGCGGCGATGTCCGCCGTCACGGTCGGGCACCTGCCGCGAACGTCTGCCAACGCTGACGGAGGTCGGTTCGATGCACGATCCACCATCGCACGCCTGCGATGTAGAGGCCCAGTCCGAACAGGCAGCGAATGACCATGCCGGCGTCGGGCTGGGACCGGACGGCGAGAATCGTCATCGTGCCGATCGTCGATGCCGCCACCGGGAACAACGTTCGCATCAGGTCGCGAAACCCCGCCATCTCGGGGGGAACGATCAGCCCGTCACCACCCGAGGCCGGATCCCGGTCGTCGCGAATCGTGTTGAGCACGGCGCCGGTCATGCCGGCCCACACGATCGGAATCGCCAGTGTGAACGAGGCGGCCGCAGCGTCGGGCGCGACCGCCGCGCAGGCACCGGCGCCCACCAGCGCGATCGGGATCGCCAACAACACCGGGCCGACGAGTAGCCGCTCGTGTAGCCAGCCTGCGGCCGTCGGCAGCGCCAGCGTCCGATCCGGGTGATCGATCTCCTGCGACAAGGGTTCGATCAGGTCGAGGCCGAGCACGAAGACCAGGATTCCGCAGGCGATCACCGCCGCTGTCGAGCCGCGTGCCGTCACGCCGGCTGCGACTCCGGCGCCTCCCGCTACCAGCACCATTCGGCCGAGCCGGGCGGCAGGGATGCGGGCCAACCCACGCAGGCTGCGGACCATCGCAGCAACGCCAGGTGACCCCGCGCGAGGTGGGAGACGCAACCATGGACGGCTCCGCGGTTGCTCCTCGCGCAGCTGCCGTCGCAACAACACGACCGTTCGCAGATCCTGCATGGTCACTGCGAAACGGAGCTGTGAGACGAGATCGCCGCGACGGGCGAGATGCTCGACCTGCAGCCGCCCGGCAACCGTCAGCGCGATCACGGCCAACGCCACGACGGCCACAACGCCGAGTAGATCGGTGGTGCGCTGCCGGAAACCCCACATGGCCAGGCTGCCCAACGGATCACCGGGCCCGGCGACCGAGTCGACGATCGCCCAGATCTGCCAGCTGAGGAGTGGCGTGGCGATCAGGCCGAGAGCCCAACCGGGTAGGCGGGTGGCGTGCGCGATCGCTGCCGATGCCACGAAGATCGCACCGACGCAGGCCCCGAAGGCTGCGCCCGACACGGTCCAATCGGCAGCGCCGCCGGGTAGGCGTTGAGCGGTCAGCAGCCCGGAGACACCACCCGCCAACGTGGCACCTGAGACGACAGCGCGCATGCGTTGCAGCAGTGGCAGCCGAAGCACCCGGCCACGCGAGACCGGGGCCATCAGAAGATGTACGACGTCGGCCGACTCGACCGACACGGGGCCGCCTTCGCCCCCGCTTCGAAGGCCGCCGACGAACGCCAGCACCGCCAGCAGACCGAGCACCGCCGGACCGTGGCTGAACGCGTCGGCGACCGCTCCGTCGCCCAACTGCTCATCGCCGATGTAGTCGCTGGCGACGATGATCGCGCTCCCACCGAAGATGCCGGCGAGGTAGACGTGATACGCGAGGTCGAACCACTCGGTGTCGCCGAGTCGGCGGGCTCGCCGGGTGCGGCGCAGATCGGTGAGGGCGGTGGCCATGAACAGGCCGCACGCTACTGCGCGATCGGTGGTGGACGAACGGCCCGGGACCAAAGTGAGGGATCGCTTCGGGCGCCGCCCAGATCCGAGTTGCCCGGACCATACTGTTGGGGTGGTCGGAACCATGCAGACGCTCACATCGGTGCTCGCCATCGTGGCCGGCGCCGGTGCGGTCCTGATCGTGCTCGCCCGCCTGCTCGCCCCGCGTGTCGAACTTGCTGCCGACCTCGGCGCACGCGTCGTGGCGATGCGCGCACCGCTCACCCTGGCGATCGCCGGCGTGGCGATGCTCGGCAGCCTCTACTTCTCCGAATCGGCGAACTATGTGCCCTGCCGCCTGTGCTGGTTCCAGCGGATCGCGATGTACCCGATCGCGGCGATCGCGCTGATTGCCCTGATCCGCCGCGACCTGGCGGCGCGTTGGTACTTCGTGCCGATCGCGATCATCGGTGCCGGCATCTCCACCTACCACTACTTGATCGAGTGGGGAGTGCTGGCCGACTCAGAGAACTGCGGCTTGTTCGGGCCGTCGTGTTCGGCCGTGTGGTACCGCGAATTCGGGTTCGTCACGATGGCGTTCGCAGCGCTTGCCGGATTCGTCGCCATCATCGTGCTCAACACCGTGTCGTTCGACTCGGTCCAATCCCCCCAGGAGACCTCGTGAACGTGATCCGTCGATCTGCCGCCCTCGCCCTCGTCGGCGCCCTGGCCCTCGTCAGTGCGTGCGGGTCGAGTGACGGCGATGCCGCTCCGGCGCCCAACTCCGGCGACTCGGGAGACACCCCGATCCGGCCGCTCAACGGCGACGGACCGAACGCCACGATCGCGCCCGACCTGCCTGACTTCTACGACGGATTGATCGGCCCGCTGGAGGTGATCGGCGACCCGTTACCGACGCTCGCCACCGAGGATTTCACCACCGATCCGGCGGTCGGCACCCCTGCTCCGGTGTTGGTCGGGGTGGGCTACGACGATCGGACGATCCGGATCGATGCGAAGGCGGCGGGGCCGACGATGGTGATCTTCCTCGCGCACTGGTGTTCACACTGCAACGCCGAGATTCCGGTCATCAATCAGTTGCGTGACGAGAACCGGATTCCTGACGAGGTCAACGTGATCGCGGTCAGCACCGCCATCAGCCCGGGACAGCCCAACTTCCCTCCTGATCAGTGGCTCGACGACAAGGACTGGACGTTCCCGGCGATTGCCGACGGGGTCGACATGGCGCGTGAGGCGTTCATCGGGGCCGATGCATTCGGCGTCAGTGGCTTCCCGTTCGTCACCTTGATCGACGCCAACGGCAATGTGGCTGCTCGCTGGTCGGGTGGACGTCCGGGCAGCGAGATCGCCAGCCTGCTGGCGTCGCTTCCGAGCGTCGCCTGACGGTCACCGACCGCCGCTGATCAGCGCTCGAGTTCTCGGCCCAGCTGTTCGGCTCGGGCGATCACCTCGCGCAAGGGCAGTCCGAGCGCTGCCGCTACCGCCACCGCGTCGTCATGTTCGACTTTCACCCGGCCGGCCCCGAGCTTGACGCGAACGGACCGGCCATCGATCTCGACGGCTGCGTCCCTTCGCTTCTGGGGCCAGCGATACACCGTCGTGGCCCGCACGCCGAGCGTGCCGGTCTCGAAGATCAGCACCTGCCGAACCGCACCGAACGTGGCGTCGTCGCACAAGGCGTGGACCGTGTGCGCCGGACGGCCCTTCTTCATCACGATCGCGGTGGCCCAGGCATCATGCGCCCCGGCGGTGATCAGCGCCCCGATCGCATGCGCCAACACTTCGCCGGTGACGTCATCGACGTTGGCCTCGAGCAGATGGCACGGTCGGCCGTCCTCGGCACCTCCGCCGACGGGGGCGACACCGACGATCGCCTGCACGACGTTCGGCCGACCGGGAGGGTCGGCGGTGCCGGCGCCGAAACCGGTCGACGACACCGTCATCGAGGGCATCGGCCCACACGCCTCGCCGAGCACCGTCAACAAGGCGACGCCGGTCGGAGTCGAGAGCTCCATCGTGGTATCGATCCCGACCGTGGTTGCCGCAGCACCGGCGAGCAGCCGACTGACGGCGGGGACGGGATTGGGGAGCGTGCCGTGGGCGGTGTCGACGGTTCCGTGACCGACCGCGATCGGCGAGTAGGTGATCCGCTCGGTGCCCAGCGAGTACAGGGCGGCGCACACGCCGACGACATCGAGGATCGAGTCGATCGCGCCGACCTCGTGGAGTTCGACGTCGTTCGGGTCGATTCCGTGGATCGCGCCTTCGACCTCGGCCAGGGCGCGATAGACGTTGACGGCGTCGGCGCCGACCTGCGGGGGTAGATCGGCAGACTGGATCAAGGCGATCACATCACGGGCGGGACGGTGGTGGTGGCGATCACTCCCATTGCCGTCGTGATCGTGATCGTCGATCGCCAGGTTCGTCCACAGCGACGAGACACCGCAGCGCTGCACCCGCTCCCAGGTGGCGACGAATCCGTCGACACCCAACGCCCCCCACGCATCCATCACGACGAGTCGATCGGCGCCGGCATCGATCAACGACGCCAGCAACATGTCGCCGGCGACGCCTGCACAGCAGTTGAACCAGACCGTGCGAGTCATCGGCGCAGCATCCTCGCGACGGCGCTCGCTGCTCCGAAGCCGTTGTCGATGCCGACCACGGTGATGCCGCTCGCACACGCCGCATGCATCGCCAGCAGAGCGGTCACGCCGTCGAGGCTCGAGCCGTATCCGACGGAGGTCGGGACGGCGACGACGGGGCAGGCGGTCAGCCCCCCCACCACGCTGGCGAGCGCACCTTCCATGCCGGCGACCACGATCACAGCGTCGACGCTCGTAATCCGGTCGATGTGGGCGAGCAACCGGTGCAGACCGGCCACGCCGACGTCGTGCAGTCGGTCAGGCTCGTGGCCGTAGGCGGCGAGCGTGATCGCAGCCTCGTCGGCGACGGGCGTGTCGGCCGTTCCGGCGGTGACCACCAACACGGTCCGATCCGTGCGCGGCGTCGGTTTGCGCCACAACACGCAACCGGCTTGCAGTTCGGCGTCACCGTGGGCGGCCAGGACCGCCTTGATCTGATCGTCGGAGGCGCGCGTCAACAAGACCGGACCCGACCCGTGTGTCAGCAGCTCGTCGACGATCCGAACACACTGCTCCGCGGTCTTGCCCGGCCCGTACACGGCCTCGGGGTTCCCCTGGCGCAGGGTGCGGTGATGGTCGACCAACGCCTCGCCCACCTCTGCGAATGGCAGGCGCCGCAGTCGGTCGACGGCGTCGTCGGCCGACGCTTCGCCCGACCTGATCGCCTCGATCAACGCCCGCAGCGCCATCTCGTCCATTCCGGTCATGCTGGCAGAACGGTGAGCCGAACGTTGCACACCGGCGGTCGGGACCGGCGGGACCACTCCGATCATGGCTTCGAACACGACGCCGAAACCGGGCTCGCCAACCGGGCTTCGGATTCGGCAGTGGGCGTCGTAGCCTCAGGATCCATGATTGCTCCGAAACGTGCGCCCACCATCGATGGCGCCCAGCGGGTCGCGTTCTTCGGACCGTTCGGCACGTTCACCGAGCAGGCACTGCGCACGCAGCAGGATCTCGCTCAGGGCGAACTGGTCGCCTGCCGCACGGTGCCCGACGTGCTCGACGCCGTCTCCAACGGCGAAGTCGACTTCGGCTTTGTTCCGATCGAGAACTCGATCGAGGGCATGGTCAACTTCACGCTCGATGCACTGGCCTTCGACCACGACTTGGTGATCATCCGCGAAGTCGTGCTCGATATCCACATGGCGCTCGCCGCTCGACCCGGTGTCGCGCTCGCCGACATCGAGGAGATCCTGTCGATTCCGGTCGCCACTGCCCAATGCCATCGCTTCCTGCGCGAGCACCTGCCCGACGCCGAAATCCGCAATGCAACGTCGACCGCCGGTGCGGCAAAAGTGGTCAGCGAGGACCCGTCGTCGAACGTTGCTGCGATCGCGCCGCGTGTCGCCGCAGAGTTGTACGGGCTCGACGTGTTGGCCGAGAACATCGAGGATCACGACGGCAATCAGACCCGGTTCGTCGTGGTGGCACCGAGTGGCATTCCCCAGCCGACCGGCCATGACCGCACGGCACTCGTCGTGTATCAGCGCGCCGACGAGCCGGGCAGCCTGATTTCGATCCTGCAGGAGTTCGCCGCCCGCAGACTCAACCTGTCGAACCTGATCTCTCGCCCCACCAAGCACGGTGGCCTCGGTGACTACTGCTTCATCCTGTTCGCCGAGGGGCATATCGCGGATGACCTGCTGGCTGACGCGATGCGGGCACTGCACTCCAAGCAGGGCACCGTGAAGTTCTTCGGATCATGGCCACGCGCCGACGAGCAGGCCCACGACGCCCGCGAACACGCCGACGAACGATGGCACAGCGCCGACGACTGGATCGTGCAGCTGCGCGATCAGGTCGATCACCCGGCGAGCTGATCTCGCCGGCGTCGCGATCGTCAGTACAAGCTGCGTGGGTCGGGCACGGCCCCGACAAGGTCGGGCCGGGGGCACGGCGACGGAATCGGGTTGGACAGCACCCATGGTCGCGTGCACGGCCGGTGCTCGGTCGCCGCCATCCACCGGCTGATGTAATCGGCCAGGGCCCAGGCTCCGTCGGGGCCGACATGTGTTCCGTCGGCGAACCACTCCTGGCGCGGTCCGCTGTAGGCGAGCCAGTCGGCCAGCAGCACGTCGGAGTACTGCGGCAGCATTGCCAGGCGATACAGGTCGGCGTTGTTCTCCCGGTAGGCACGGCGGGCGGTCGATCGGCTGACCTGTTCGTTGTAGCTCAGCCAGATGATCGTGTGCGCCCCCTTCGCCCTCGACGCCTGAACGACGGCATCGAATTCTGTGGGGAAGTCGCTGAACCAGTCGTTGTAGCCGGCCTTGACGACGACGACGTCGAGTTGGCCCGGCGTGGTGAGGATCGCCTCGTATGCGGTGTTCGGCACTTGGCCGGTCGTGCTGCTGCGACACGACGGGCGCAGCAGGCGCCTGCATTGGCCGGCGTCCACGATCGCATCGAATCCGATCAACGCCGACTTCGCCTGGCTGTAGACATCGAGGCCGGCCAGCGTGGAGTCGCCGACCACCAACACTCGCGGTCGTTTCGGCGTATTGGGTGGTGCCGGGCTGGTCGCTGTCACGTGATCGCCCGTGAAGTACCCGGTCAGGTCGATGATCAGGTCGGTGCCCCCCAGCGACCAGTAGGCGACGCCGCGACTGCTGACCTGGGAGATCGCGAGGTTGGCAAGCGTGTGATCGAAGAACGCAGGGTTCAGCGTCGACGTGGTCGGCTTCGGGGTACCTGCCGGGTAGGCGGTGACGTATCCGTTTCGGTCCGTTTCCGTGACCGTCACGTTGGTCACCAGCGATGCTGCGCCGCCGACGGGGGAATCGAGCTCGATCGTGCCTCGGGCGTACAGCCGGCCAGGTTGGGTGCGGGTGTCGAGCAGCCGTCGTGGTGTCAGCGCGACGAACAGGCCCTCGTCTGACATCGGTGCTTCGGCGCCGGTGAACCACCCGAGAAGATCGACCACCAGGTGACCGCCGCGCAGCGAGCGAATCGTGAAGCCGTCAGGGGAGACCGGGATGATCGTGGCGGCGGCGACCGCCTGCCCGGAACCGTTGGTGTTGAGAAACGATGTCGTGACTGCTCGTGTGCCGGCCGGCCGCGCCGACAGGTGACTCGGTGCCGGCTCGTTGACGCTGGTGACGTTGACGACCAATGCTGTCGCATCCGGTGCGACGCCGGCTGGGAGCGGAACGGTGAGGTCGCCATGGTCACCCAGCGGTCCTGCGTCGGGACCGGGCAGACGCGTATCGACCAGCCGTGTGGTGGGTACCGATACGAAACGTCCGGCCTGCGATGCGCCGGCGGGGGTGAACACCCCGGTGATGTCGACGACCAACTCGCCGGGCACCAGTTGAAACAGGGCGATCCTGCCGCCGGCACCGACGGGAATGATCGCCGAGTTGGCAACCGTGCGATCGAGCCGGGTGTTGAGTGTCGACACCGTTGGACGACGAATACCCGCCGGATAGGCGGTGACGTAGCCGAGCCTGGTCGTCGGGGTG
The DNA here is from genome assembly GCA_963722635.1 of uncultured Acidimicrobiaceae bacterium. Taxonomy (GTDB): domain Bacteria; phylum Actinomycetota; class Acidimicrobiia; order Acidimicrobiales; family Ilumatobacteraceae; genus Ilumatobacter. The sequence continues at coordinate 128,603 of CAVRNX010000034.1, read as the reverse complement.
GCGGTGACCGTGATCGCCACGGCGAGGGCGTCGGCATCGAGGTGGGGATTGGAGGCGATGTCGATCTCGATCGTCGAGGCGTCGCGTCGCACACAGCCGCAGTCCGCCAAGCGGGTGTCGACCAATCGCAGTGGCCCGACCGGTGTATACGCGGATGTGATCGGAGTCGCACCGACCGACGCGTTGGAGGCGGTCGGAACACCGGATACCGGCACGACGATCAAGCCGACGATGGCTGCTACGAAGCCGAGAGACCGCAACCGCTGTCGTACCATCTCTGCCATGTCTGATGCTCCCGTGACCGTGGTGACCGGTGCCAACTCTGGGATCGGCCGGGCCACCGCACTGCACCTCGCCGACTCCGGCCACACCGTATACGGGACGGTGCGGTCGGTGTCGAGGGCGGGCAAGCTGCTCGCCGCCGCCGAGGCGCTCGGTGTCGGTGTCGAACTGGTCGAACTCGATGTCGCTTCGGACCATTCCGTGCGCGACGGATTCGCCGAGATCTACGAGCGCGCCGGTCACATCGACCACCTCGTGAACAACGCCGGCGTGGGTGGCAACGGGGTCGTCGAGGAAACAACCCCGGCCCGATTCCTGGAGGTCTTCGACGTCGATCTGTGCGGTGTCGTGCGCTGCTCGCAAGCCGTGTTGCCGAGGATGCGCGCCCACGGCAGCGGCACGATCGTCAACATCTCGTCGGTGGTCGGGCGGTTCGGGGCGATTGCGCAGGCGCCCTATGTCGCCGCCAAGTGGGCGCTCGAGGGGCTCAGCGAGCAGCTCGCGCTCGAGTTGGCCCCGTTCGGGATCCGGGTGGCTGTCGTCGAGCCAGGAATCACGAAGTCGTCGATCTTCGGCAAGAACCTCGATCTGCCCGACACGTCGGGGGCCTATGCACCGGCCTACGACCGGATGCTGCAGATGTACGCCGCCGGCCGCATCCATGCCACCGATGCGATCGAGGTGGCCCGGATCGTTCGCCACGCGATCGAGAGCGATGACCCGACGTTGCGCTATCCGGTGAGTTGGGCGAGTCATGAGATCATCAGCGGTCGCGACAAGCTGTCCGACGCCGACTGGGTCGCACTCGGTCGCACCGAATCGGTCGACGACTACATCGCCGCCTTCTCCGTGGCATTCGGCGTCGATATCAGCACCTGAGTCGGCGCCCGGCGCAGGTATCCGGCCGATGTGGTAACTGTCACAAGCGTTATGCTTGCAAAAGACAGCACCTGACGGCATCATGGAATCGAACCAAATGTTCCCCAAGGAGGATCCAACGTGTCGATGATGACAACGATCAAAGAATGGCAGGACGGCTACTTCACGATGGTGAAGCGGGTCGAAGAGCCGGTGCTGAAGTTCGCCGATGAGCGGGCCGAGACGGTCGCCAAGTTCGTGCCAGAGCGCCCCGCGTTCATGGCTGACATGCCGAAGACGGTCGAGTTCTTCGAGAGCCAGCTGAAGTTCCGCAAGAAGTTCGTCGATGAGCAGATTGCGTTCACGCGCAAGATGATCAAGGCGATGCACCCGGTGTTCGTCAAGCTCGACACGGCTCACAAGCCCGTCGAGCCGAAAGCCACCAAGGCGACGGTCACCCGCATGACGGCCAAGAAGGCTGCCTGAACGAATCTCCGTGGCGGCGTGACGGACCGATAGGCCCGGAGCGACCGCGACGACAACTGAGAAACAACGATCGTCCGAACCCGACCCGGGTTCGGACGGTTCGCGTCATGGCCGATCTGTCGTGGTCGATGTCGAGGGACATCGCAGCGAGACCGGCCTGCATGTCCGACATCGAGCGAGAGTCGATGCCCGATGCGAGAATCGTGGCGAAGTGGGGGCCTGTCATCGTGACGGTCGATTCGACCGTCCGGACAACGGACACCGACTACCCAGCGTTCTGGGGCGCTCGGCGAGAGGACGGGTTGATGTTCAACATCGCCGCGCCGACGCTTGTACTGTCCATCGACCGAGATCCTGAGGAGGGACCTGATGTCGAATCGCATGTTTCGCCGCATCACGGTGGTGGCGGTCGTCGTGCTCGTGCCTGGCGTCTTCGTGGTGGGCCTTGTACTCGTGGCGATGTCGAGCGCTGGGGATGCGTCCAACGACATCGGCAAGGCGTTGATCGGTGGCTCAGCGACCTCCTCAGCATTCTTCGCTGTTGGCTGGCTCATCGATCGCGGTGCTCCGCGTCGGCAGTACCTGGCGGAGATCGCGTCGTCCGTTGGCGCCCGTCTCGCCGACGTGAGAGGCGCAGCCGAGACCGCTCGCTTTTACATCGCCCTGCACCACTCCGCGCCGACGTACCGCGACCAGATCGGAATTCTGATTCGTTGGCAGGGAGACGTACGCGAGGACATCGAACTCGTGTCGCGGGCCAACCCGAGACTCGACGCCCATGATGAGATCTGTAGGGCCTTGGGGGTGCTGGAGCGGAGTCTCGGAGATCTCCGGACGGAGTGTCACGAGCGTTACCCGAAGCTGAGTGACATCGCGAGCGAACATCCTGGCGACACCACCAAGCACCGCGATGAACTCGAGACCTTCACTCACTTGACACGTTTGTTGGACATCGACTGGAGAGCGACGGCCTACTCACAGTGGGACCCGGCTCCACTAGCCAAGGAGGTCAACGCCGCCATCGCCGCAATCCATGGCCAGACGCGATGATCATGCCAGCCAGCGGACCATGACCCGGTTCGAACCGGCGATAGGTGACAGGTTGATGATCCAAGAAGAGCAGGCTTGCCTGGGCGAGAGGTGTGCGGCGTAACGCCGGCGGGCCTCGCCGGCGTCTCGTGCCTAGCTGTTGCCGACGCCCTGGACGAGCACTGGGGAGGGGGCGTGGCGGATCACGTGATCGGACGTGGAGCCCATCACCGCGCGTCGGAGCCCTCCCCGACCGCTTGTGCCGATGACGACGACGCTCGCCGGCAATTGCTCGGCGAGGTCGCAGATCGCGACACCGGGTTCTCCGACCACGGCCATCAGCTCGACGTCGGCGAGTCCGAGAGCGTCGACCGTGGCGATCAGGTGGTCGCGGGCGAGTGCGTCACCGCTCGTCTCGACCGCGGCGTCGAGGTCTGCCCTGGTCGTGGCGTGGAAGCCGGTGCCAGTCGTGGTGTCAACCGCAACCGGCGATTCGACCGTGACGACGACGGTTCGGTCAGCCGGTGCGAGGAGCGGGAGCGACGCTCGCAGCGCCTCGATTGCCAACTCCGAACCGTCGGTGCAGAGCAAGGTGATGCGTTCCATGACTCCAGTCTCGCAGCGCGAGCGACGCAACCGACGAGCCTTCGTCGCTGCAGGCGGCGGTCCAGAATGGAATACCGTTGACGCTGACCCTGCTCGCGCAACCGCTGTTCAACTGACTATCGGTCGCCGCGGCTGCGCGTGCGATTCGTTCCCCCGTGGTCACCGCCGACTGCTCGACCCCGTCGACGCCGGTCACCTCGCCCGACTCGGTCGGTGGCGTGCGGGTCGCCGTGTTCGCCTCGCCTGAGGTTGGGGTGTGGGGCGACGCCCTCCTCGTCGATTGCCGAGGCGTTGAGCACCGGAGTCATCGTAGGGGCGACACGGCCAATGACGAGGTCCCAGACCACCTGTTGGTCGTCGAGTTCGACGTTCGAGGGACCGAATCGGATCACGTCGACGATGTGGAGACTCCCGTCGGTCTCCACGAGCGCCATCGGGCGATCATGATCCTCTGGGTCCATGATCCAGAATCTCCGCACGATCCAACCTCCTCACCTCGCCGGGCCGAACTCGTTCAACACCCAGGTGGAGCACGGTCGGACAATTCCGCACCTGGCTAGCCGCTCGAGTTCCACATGCCCGATTCGTATCGATCGTGACCCTAACCGCGACGAACTGGATCCGACCGACCTCAGCCAGACCTTCGGACCCCGCAACGCAGCCAACGCCTGACACGTTGTGTGCAGGCGACCACCGATTGAGTCCAAGGATCCTGATCCGAACGCTCTCGGCGCAGCTTGCGACGATGCGTCGAGCGTCATGACGGGTGGGGTCGAGAACGTCCCGACCCGACTGACTTCGCCAGTCCTGGGCGGGTCGAGGGCTCTGATCGGGTTGCGATGGGTGGTGTTGTGAGGATCTGGCAGTCCCCCTGGGTCAACACGATCTTGGCAAGGCGCTCGCTTGGGTTGCGGGTTGCGGGTTGCGGGTTGCGGGTCGCGGTCGCGGCAGGGGCCGGGTACGGAAGGATCGCTCGGTGGTGGGTCAGGAAGAATTGAGCGTACGGTCGGACACCGTGACTATCAGTCGTTTCCACGTCACCGACATGGACTGCGCAGCCGAGGAACAACTCGTGCGCCTGGCACTGTCCGACCTCGATGGCATCAACCGAATCGAGTTCGACCTCGGAAAACGCGACGTCGTGATCGATCACGACACCGATCCTGACACCATCAACTCGGCACTCCAGACCCTGAATCTCGGCGCCAGCCACGTCGACAACACCAGCGCCATCGGCTCGGCCGCCGACACCCGACGCGAACGACACGCCTTGATTCTTGCGTTCGTGATCAACGCTGGGTTCTTCGTCGGCGAACTCGCCATGGGAGTGATCAGCCGCTCGATGGGGCTCATCGCCGACGCACTCGACATGGGAGCCGACGCCAGTGTGTACGCCCTCAGCCTCGCCGCCGTCGGCACCGCCGCCGCCCGCAAGAAGCGGCTTGCCCGGACCAGCGGATACCTCCAGATCGGACTCGCAACGATTGGGCTGATCGAAGTCGTCCGCCGGTTCTTTGCCGATACCGAACTCCCCGACCCCACTTCGATGGTCGTGGTATCGCTCCTCGCGCTCGCCGGCAACATCGTCACGCTACTCGTCCTGCAGCGGGTCCGATCCGACGAAGCGCACCTCCAAGCCAGCTGGATCTTCACCACCAACGACACCAAGGTGAACGGTCTCGTCATCGCCGCTGCGATCGGCGTGGCACTCGCCGACTCCGGAATCCCCGACCTGCTCGCGGGCGGCGTCATCTTCCTCGTCGTCGCCAACGGCGCACGCCGCATCCTCAACATCAGTCGATGACCAGAACCGGGGTTCCACAACTGAGTCAGTGACCCTGCTGTCAGAAGTGAACTGTGGGCGACGGCCATTGACGGCCACTCGTGCGTCGTCCTCTTCGCTGAGGCCGGTTATCGCGGTCGTTCGTCGAGCTGAATCACGCGGCGGCGAAGACGGCAAGCTGCAGTCCAACGTGCCAACTATTTGACCTGCCCCGAGACCCACGATTCACTGGCCGCCTACTTGCCCGAGCGACTCGCCGCCCTCGAGCGCGGCAAGTGCGTCGGCCAAGCGCTTCGCCCGCGTCTCTTCGCGTTTGGCCGAATACAACGAATAGAGCGCCGCCCGCTTGGCCGACACCGAGAGCGCTTCGTACGCCTCCCGTGCGCGCTTGGACCCTCGCAGGGCCGACTCCAAGTCCGCAGGAACGATGAGAGCGTCGACCGGCTCGAGCAGCGACCATGCACCGTTCTTCTTCGCGACATCGACCGCGCGTAATCCTGCGTCGGTCATCAGCTCCGCCTCGATGAGCTCAGCGATGTACTGCTTGTTGATCTTCGACCACACGCTTCGAGGTTTCCGCGGCGTGAAGATCTGCTTGTAGCGCTCGTCGTCGATCGGCTTGACCTTGCTGTCGATCCAACCGAAGCACAGCGCCTCTCGCACCGCATCTTCCCAGCTGAGCCTGCGCCTACCAGTCGACGTGCGGTAGTAGATCAGCCACACGCCGTCGCACCGCGCGTGGTTCTTCTTCAGCCAGGAGCGCCATCCAGCCCGCGTCTTGGGATGGATCTCGCGTAGCCCTGAGTCGAACGAAGACATCCTCAGCTCCGCTTTGGCGGACCTCTACGCCCCGCCAGAAGGCGACACCGCCTTCGGCGTTCTTGACGCGTCCTTTCGTTCTTCCGGGCAAGACCGCGGCGTCTTCGACGGTCGTTGTCGAAATCGGCTCGAAGTGCTCCGTTCGACTCTTCCACGATGCCTTCTCTCCGGCGGCGGCACCTCGGCCGTTTCTCGACACCCCGATCGTCGTGGGCGCTTCGCCGAGAGTCGTCTCAGACGTGGATCCTCAACCGGACGAACGCCTGGGTCAGACGATGTATATCTCGTAGCTGACTCCATCGGCTACGAGTCCTCCGATGCCCACCGCAAACGCACTGTTGAGCCATGCGTAGCGTTCGTCGCCGGTCTCGAAGCGTGGTGAGATCTTGAGTACACCGCCAACGCGGTAGCCGAGGTAGGTCACGAAGATCTCGGCGCCGTCGTCGGTTCGTAAGTTGAGTCTGACGTCGAGTGACGCCGTGCCGTCGGCCCGCATGGACCACCAGTCGGCACCCGCGACGCCTTCTGGCATTGTCGCATTGATCTTCGGGCCAATGAGTGATGCGCCAGTCACCGTGGCAGTGCCACGGGTGCCGGTCGGTCCGTCCTCGATCGTGACGAACGGCTGTGGAACCGACCCCGTGAGCGTGCCGAGGTGTTCAACGGGTAATGAGTCCAGAGCCATGAGTCGCAGCTTAGGCGCGACGCAAAAGACGACGGTCCGCCGACGGTGCTCGACAACTACGTGGATCCGCTCAACAACCGGTTGCGTCGCGCAGGCGTTGGCAGGCCTGAGCGAGCCGCGGGGGTTCGAGCTTGACGATCTGTCGGCGGAAGGCCCCTCTCGGAATCGTGTGGATGTTGTCGAAGTTGACGACGCAATCCGTTGGGACGCCGTCATCAGCGGCTGTGAGTTCGAGTTCGGAGACGAGTCCTCGGACGGTGCGCGTGATCGCCGCCACGACGACGGATCCGATGCGATCGGCGGCTGGGTCTCTGGTGAGCACGAGTACGGGGCGATCGCCGCCGGGTGTCGCTGCGAACCACAACTCACCGCGTTGCATCGGCCCAGTCAGCCCAGTCTTCGGCCGGTCCCCACTCGGCGATCTGACCGAGCGCCGACTCGTCGTCGGTGAGTGGCTGGTCTAGCCAGGTTTCGGCGTCGTGTTCGGATGCGAGTCGGGTCAGGTGACGATGCAGCGCCTCGCGGAGCAACTCGGACTTGTCGATGCCGAGTTCGTCTGCCCAGCGCTGCGCCGCTGTTGCCTCCTCGTCGTCGACTCTGAAACTGATCATCGTCATACATTCAACCTATAGCGTATGACACTGATCGGCAAGGGCTTCCCTCAGCCATCCGAAGCGTGCCGAACTGGGCGGCAGGAACCCGACGTTCACGCGATTTGCGAACCGCTGCTGTGGATCGGCCGGCCGACCCAGCGCACAGACCCCGCGCGTGCCGAAGTTGATTGCACGCCGATGGCTCACCTCACGGCGGACCCCCGAAACCCCACCACGCGGCGGGACTCGTATCCCCTCAGCGGAACGGGAGGGATTCGAACCCCCGGGCCCTTGCGAGCCTCTCGCTTTCAAGGCGAGTGCATTTGTCCGCTCTGCCACCGTTCCGCCCGACAGGTTAGTAAGCGCTGCGGAGCCGTCCACCTTCGTCTTCGAACCTTTCCGTTCTGCTGATCGCGCCCTAGACTCGGTGCTCCCAGGAGAGGTGCCAGAGCGGCCGAATGGGATGCCCTGCTAAGGCATTGACCCTCCGGGGTCCGTGGGTTCAAATCCCACCCTCTCCGCCAGCCGGTCGAGCCGAGTGGTCACGTCAGTCGTGTCCGCCCGGCTCGTTCCGCGTCCGAGCCGCGAACTGCGAGCGGCCAGCCGCGAGCCCCGAGCTGCGATCGCGCGTGGGTCCCGAATTCGGCTGGATCCGAATGTTACAACGCTGTCATTTGATTGCGGTCAGATGACGCCCATGTTGCGGTTTCGTGACGGAACGAGTAGACCTGGTGTCTTGAGCGGTCGACCACCGGTCTCGCTCAGCCAACATCATGCGACACGATCACTTGACGACGCCCTTCGATGGCGAGGCCGACGAGGCCTCGGATCTGACACAGCAGTTCTGGGGGAGCTCACGCGGGTGGGTCTCGCACGAGCATCCGGTCGTGGCCGAGGGGTCGCACGTCGACGACTCGTCGGATGGTACGTGGCAGCGACGACTCGACTGGGTCGCTGAGGGTGATTCGAGATGCTGTGCGTGCGTTCCGCCCGCAGCGCGTGGCCCGTCCGCAGCACACCGGACACGTCGAACGCACCCGCCAGCATGGCGTCGTCGGTACTTCTCACGCACCTCCGCCTCGATCGCCAGCTGCCCGCCAGGCCTCACTCGGTGAGCTCGCCGCCGGGTCGTTCGACGACGGCACCCTGTTCGATCCCCATGACACGACCGCCCGCGACACCGAACTCGTGCCGCTGTCGCCGGTGCTGCCCCTCGCCGAACGGATCGGTGTCAACGCGGTCGATCCCTTGCTCGTGCGAACCGGCCTGCTGGCACTCGTCGGTCTCCTGCTGATACCTATCGCCCTGGCGTTGCGACCCGGCTCGGACGGTGCGATCGAGATCGGTCGTCCGTCTGCTGCCACCGAGGTGGCGTTCGACACCCGAGACAGCAGCGACCGATGGCACCACCGGCGCGATCGCCCGGCAACCGGTCGAGCAACCGATCATCTCCGCCACGGGCGGGTCGGCGGCCGCTCCGCAGACAGCCGACGACGGCGCGACGGGCGTGGCGAGCGGGGTGGTCGCCGACACTCCCCAGGCTGCACCGGCTGCAATCCCTTCGTCCTCGGCAGACGAACCCTCGTCGTCGACCGTCTCGCCCGACGTCGGCGATGTGATCCAGACAGCGGCACCTTCTTCGGGCGGTGCAGCAGTCGTATCGGCAACGGCCGAACGATTCGTTCCCGAATGCCCTGCCACCTATGTCGCCGGCGCCGGCGACTCGTGGTACCGGATCGCCGACGCGGCAGGCGTCACGCCGACCGAGTTGATGAACGAGAACCTGGCGACCGTCGACACGGTGATCTTCCCGGGCGCTGACATCTGCCTGCCCGCCGGAGCGACCATGCCGTCGCAACCGGTCACCACGACGGAGGCCCCCGTCACCACGCAGGAGCCGGCGAGCACCTCGACGGCACCCGCCACGACCGAAGCACCCGCCACGACCGAAGCACCCGCCGCACCGCCCGCCGGTGCTCCAGAAGTGCAACAGATCATCCGCGATGTGTGGCCCGACGAGCTCGAGGACAAGGCGCTCGAGATCGCCTGGCGCGAGAGCAACTACATCCCCACCGCCGACAACGGGTGGTGCTGCTACGGGCTGTTCCAGATCTACTGGTCGGTGCATGTCAGCTGGCTCGACGAGTACGGCATCTACTCGTCCGCCGACCTGTTCGACGCCCGCAAGAACGCCACCGCTGCCTACGCCCTGTACCAGCGTGCCGGCGGCTGGGGTCCCTGGGGCGGCTGACGCCGAGCCGCTCACCCGCGGCTGCAATCAGGTTCCATTTCGGTCGCCAGGGCTCTACACTGTTGCCGCTCAGCGCCCGTAGCTCAACGGATAGAGCATCTGATTACGGATCAGAAGGTTAGGGGTTCGAATCCCTTCGGGCGCGCTGCACAGATCTGGTGATCTACCAGGTCTGACGCACTCCAAGGGCCCCGCTGAATCAGCGGGGCCCTTGTACGTTTTCGCCCCTTGTATGCAGAAGGGGGATCGCCGTGGCATGGAAACAGTCGAGTCATCCGACCGTCCAGAAGCATCGCGAGAAGTGGGTCGTGCGTGTCGACGGGATCGATACCGAGACAGGACGACGCAGACCACGCCAGATCGGCACGTTCAACTCGCGCCGAGCAGCGCAGTCAGCGGCGCGTGACTTCATCGCTGCCGGCGACGGTCGCAGCCGAGCGCCAGACGGTCGCCCACGTCGTCGACCGATGGGTGGCCGGCAAGGTCGACGTGTCGAACAAGACGCGGATGCAGTACGAGTGGGCCGCCGGTCACATCCGCTCTGGCATCGGGGGTGTTCGCTTGGATCGACTCGAGCGAGCAGACGTAGCGCGTTGGCTCGACGGCCTTGCAGCCGACGGGAAGCTCGCTCTGCGGAGCATTCAGATCCTGCGAATGGTGCTACGCGCCTCGCTCGACGACGCGGTCGACATCGGTGAGCTTCGCCGGAGCCCGGCATCTCGTGTCGGCATGCCGCGCAACGTGACCAAGACGTCGCGCCAGCCCAAGGTCGAAGCCTGGACGGAGGAGGAGCTACGTCGCTTCCTCGCTGCTGTGGCCGATCATCGCTGGGGTTCCGCGCTCGGAACGGTACTGAACCGACGCGCGGTGACGGCGCGGTTGGCCGTCGCCCTCCCTGCCGGCGACCCGAACGCAGCATGTCGGATGCTCCACTCCGGCGTCGTGAGCGGGCGGGCTGTCGAGACATCCAGTGGGTTGCCATTCCCGAAGCTCCCGGCTATTGTAGAGATGTAACTACATGGAGGCGTGGTGACGACCAAGTTGAGCAGCCGAGAATTCAATCAAGACACGAGCGGCGCCAAGAAGGCCGCCGAGAACGGCCCGGTGTACATCACCGACCGGGGACGACCGGCACACGTGCTGCTGACCTTCGACGCCTACGAGCAGCTCGTCGGACCACACCGTGCGCTGGACTTGCTCGCCGAACCGGCAGGAGTCGCGGACGTCGAGTTCTTCGCGCCGAAGAACACCGACGTGGCGCAGCCGGCAGCGTTCGAGTGATGTTCGTTCTGGACACGAACATCGTGTCCGAACTCCGCAAGGTGCGAAGCGGAAAGGCGAACCCTGGGGTGGCCGCATGGGCCGAGCAGGTCCCCTCGGTCGAGCTGTTCATCTCAGCGATCACGATCCACGAACTCGAGCACGGCGTGCTGCTGATGGAGCGTTCAGATCCTGCCCAGGGAGCACTGCTCCGTGCCTGGCTCGACCAGAGCGTGGCCGCTGCATTCAAGAGCCGAGTGCTCCCGGTGGACGAGCGGATCGCGCGACGCGCGGCTGCCTTGCACGTACCGGCTCCAGCGCCGTTCCGCGATGCACTCATCGGCGCAACCGCCCTGGTCCACGACATGACCGTCGTGACCCGAGACCTCAAAGACTTCCAGCGCTTTGACGAGCTCGACGTCATCAATCCCTGGAGTTGACTCAGTCAGCCAAATCCGAACGTTCACCAACGGCGGCCGGATTCCCGGGCACTCGGCTTGGGTCCCGACTGCGTCGCGGCGGGTTGGTGGTCAGCCAGTCAGGCCAGAGGTACCGGCAAGGGGATATCTCCGAGTACGCCGACGACATCGAGGTCATCCGACACTTCAGCCCCGGCGAGTGCACCGACCAGGAACAGATCGTCGTCACCTACGGTGGCCGGTAGCGAGCCGAACGAACTCTCACAGTCCACGACCACGAAGGGATCGAGAGTGTTTGGCCCCACTCGATCTGCCACACTCCCAGACTTGGGGGCAAGCCGGTGCCGGGGCGGCCGAGTTCTGGTCGTTTGGGCGAGTACATCGAACTCGCTGTCGTCGGCCTTTCGTCCGCGGAACTCACGTTTCGTCCCGATCCCGAGGCCAACTCGATCGCCTGGCTGGCGTGGCACGCGGCCCGCGTGCAGGACGACCATGTCTCGGCGTTGGCCCAACGTCCGCAGGCGTGGATCGAGGACGGATTCCAGCAGCGGTTCGGCACCGACTTCGACCCGGCCGACATCGGCTTCGGGCACACCACCGATCAGGTGGCCGCAGTACGACCGGCAGGCCCCCAGATCCTCATCGAATACCTCCGTGCCGTGACCGAGCGCCGAGGCTGAACATCCCGAGCGCACCCGACGCGGCATGAGGGTCTGGTTCCCCGGTGTGCACGTCGCTGGTTCATCGTGTCAGCGACCGGCGGAGGACGGTTGCCAGTAGGTGAGCTCGGCCCAGGAGCGGCTCGGGGTCCCCGATCTCGACGTCGCCGATGCTTCCCATCGATCCGAAGTGACCGAGGAAGCGATCGAGCCCGTGGGCCTGGTGTCGACGCAACAGCGTGAGGTCGCGGTCGAGTTCCCGAACCCAAGGCGTCGGCCCGCGCTCGGTGAACCGGTCCCGCAGAGATGTCAGGACTTCAACGAGCTCGTCGAGGGCGTCATCAAATGCCTGCCCTTCGAGATGCGTTGTCGGATCCACGAATGACCAGTGTGTCGCGCCGTGCTCGGGTCGCGCAGGTTCCGCCCATTCAGGGCCCCCGAACGCACGCCCGAGATGCGACTTCCGAGCAGTGCAGCATCGCCCGATCTACATCTGCTGGCCAGCTCTTCGCCGATTGTGGGCCGATGGTCCGCATCGGGAACGACGTGCGTAGACCGGGCGCTTCGGGTGAGTGCGATCGCAGCAACGATGATCGCTGCGGCGACGAGGTGGCTGCTGCGTATCGCTTCTCCGAAGAGGACCGAACCGATCAGGAACATGGTGGGTAGTTCGAATGCTCCGGCAGCGGCAGTTCGTGCCGTTCCGATCACGGGTGCCGCAGCGGCGTAGATCGTCATCGGGATCAGTGCTGAGATCGCGCCGATGGCCACGACCCAGCCTGCTGCGCTGATCGATGTCGGAACGACCTGATGTAGTTGCAGGGTGAGCAGGAGCGGGCTCATCGCGATCGACGCGCCGACGGTCACGGACGCGAGACGTTCGAACGGGTCGAGCGGGCCCAGGCGTTCGGTCAGCACGGCCACGCTGAATCCGAACGACGCCGGAGCTGCAAACAGCAACGGCGACAGCCCGGAGCCGGCGCCCACTCCCAAACCGACGGCAGCGGCCACGACGACCAGGGCCGCCGACACGACCGACCGCGACGTCGGCCGCACTGCGAAACACAGCCAGGCGGCAACGAGGGCGAAGAGTGGATACGTCATCTGCACCACACCGGCCACCGCCACATCGGCGGTGTCGATCGTGCGGACGTAGACGATCCAACCTGCGCCCATCACCATGCCGCTGAGGAGCCCCCACCACGTCGCAGATCGCTTCGGTATGTCGAAGTTGACGAATCGGGCGAGGACGAGTGCGGTGAGGGCGAAGCGGAAAAACGCCACGGCCACCACCGACATGCCCGAGTCGGTGAGCTGACGGACGAAGATGGTGGTGCTCGCGTAAGCGAACGAGGTGCCCACGATTGCGAGCGTGGCCATTGTCGAAGTGGGCTGCCACCGACGGACGTTGTCGAGCAGACCACCTGGGGGAGACTCGTGGTGGTCGACGGGTTCGGTGGGTATCAGCAGCACAACAACAGCATCGACCTGTCTGACTGTTGCGTCCAGCGACTTGTATGATCCTTAATCATGCAAGCTGTGCATGAATCGTTGGAGCGTCACCACATCGACCTGCTCGTCGCACTTCGTCACAGCGGCAAGCTCGCCAGCGCCGCGGGCATGCTCCACATCAGTGCCTCGGCGGCAAGCCGTCGACTCCAGGAGGCGGAACGTCGGCTGGGGGTCGAACTCACGATCGCCGAAGGCCGATCGATTCGCCTGACGTCCGCCGGGTTGCATCTGGCCGAGGTGGGTGAGATCGCTCAGAGCAGTTTGCGATCCGCCGAGGAGACGGCGCGTTGGATGAACTCGGCCGATCGACCTGCCGTGCGGATCGCACTCGACTTCTACGACACTGCACCGTGGTTCGAGCAGCTGATCGGTCTCCCCGACCTGCCGTCCGATGTCGACTTCCTGCGCGTCGGACACGATCAGACGACGGACTCGGTTGCGCGCAGAGTGACCGACCTGGGCGTCGTCGTCGTCGCAGCGGACACACCACATGGCAATGTCTTGTCGGCTGACCAGCTGGTGGGCGTCGTGTCTGCGACGCATCCTGCGGCGGCGCGCGGCGAGCTGCTACCCAGCGACATCATCGACGCCACCTATGTGACTGCCGGCGATCGACCAGCGCACGGGTTCGAACATCACGAGTTCTTCGAGCCGGCCGGCGTCCGGCCGTACCGGTTGCGCAAAGTCGAGTCACTCGCCATGGCGCTTCGCCTCATCCGCTCCTTCGGTGGCATCACCGTGCAGCCGGCGCTGGCCTTGCGCACGCCACCGCTCGACGGGCTCGTGGTCGTACCGCTCGCCGGTCGTCCGATCCCCGTTCGCTGGGAGCTCATCCTTCGGGCCAACCCCGACGACGACGAGCTGGCCATGGCCGAGGCGATCCGACGGCTGGTCGACACCAACCGTGCGGCGGCCGCCGGCTGACCATCGATACCCCGGTACGTTCCGCAACGGGTCCGCCGATCCACCTGAGATCGAGGCGCCGACGCCGTGATCGGTCCGGTCCGTGATCGCATTGCGTGAGCCGCGGGTGGGTGATGACGTTGGCCTCTATGCGCGTCGGCGGATGCCGAGCACGATCGACGTGAGGGTCTCCGTGCCCGAACCTGTCAATCCTTCCAGCCGGGGATCCACCCCGGTTCCCGTGTAGCGAAGGAGGCAGGCAGATGGCCATCTCATCCCGGCCCGATGTGTCAGCGAGGCGGACCGTCTCGGTACCGCAGGGCGAGTCATTGCGATTCGAGCGGACTTCAGACCAGCAGTTGTGTCGATGGGGTGGGGGTGCAGGCGTCGCTGGCGTGATCTCGATGATCGCTGCGGTGGCAGTCGTGGTTGCCCTGGGGCTTCCGGATGCGTCCGACGTCGAGACCCTCAGGGACTTCGCCGACATCAGGTCGGGTCGCATCCTCGAACACCTCTTCTATCTCGGCGCGCTGATGATGTTCGCCCTGCATGTTCTCGTCCTGCATCGGGTGCTCAGGACGGCGCATCCGCCGCTGCCCTCTTCGGCGCGGCCGTGGCCGAGTTCGGTCTCGTCATGATGGCGGCCAGTTCCCTACTGCACGTCGCGACAGCCCCGCTGGCAGATCTGTACGCCGCGCCTGACACCCCGCCCGAGGACCTGGCGTCGATCGAGTACGCGTGGCATGGCGCCCAGAGTGTGTTCGACACCATGCTCGCGACGGGCGTGCTGCTCGTCCCGATCGGGATCGTTCTGCTCGGCGTCGCCATGCGGAGCGCCCCGATGTTCGGTCCCCGCCTCACCTGGCTCACGATCGGGCTCGGCACAGCGGGAATCATCGGCGCCGCGATCGAGGTCGTCGATCCCGATTTGGAGTTCTCGGCCGCCAGCGTGCTGGCGATCGTCGTGTTCAACCTGAGCGCCGGTTTGCGGATGTTGACGGTTGGGAACAAGGCGGGCGTCGACCTCGCCGACCAGAAGCCGATTTCGGTCGACTGACAGCTCGCAGCATCGAAAGGAAGTGGATCGAAGTCTGCTTCGGCAGCCTGGAGATGAGCTTGGCGTGCACTGTTGATGCCGGCGGGCTCGTCGCGGAGACGAGTTCCTTGATGGCGTCGTGGTCGCCGTGCAGCACGAGCGCGTGATAACGACCGTCTGGGCCCAAGGGCCCTAGGCCGGTGAACGATGACGGGGGACGCTGGAGGCGTGGAGTTCTGTGTTCTCGGACCTCTCCAGGTGTTCGAGGACGGGCGGCCACTGGCGCTCGGTGGGCGCCGGCAGCGGGTCGTGCTCGGCGTGCTCTTGGCGCGCGCCAACGAGGTGGTGTCGACCGACCGGCTGATCGACGACGTCTGGGGTGAGGAACCGCCGGGAACCGCCCGCAAGTCGCTGCAGGTGTACATCTCAAGACTTCGCAAGATCCTCGGCGATGACGTGATCGTGGCCCAGGGCGCCGGCTACGTGCTGCACACCATGCCCGACGCTCTGGACGCGGGTCGTTTCGAACGGCTCGCCAGGGAAGGTCACGACCTGTTGTGGAGCGACCATGGCGAGGCGGCGTCGAAGCTGCGTGAGGCGCTGGCGCTGTGGCATGGCATGCCCTGGAGCGACGTCGCGGACGTGGCGGCCTTGCGGCCTGAGGTGGAACGTCTCACGGAGCTGAGGTTGGCGACCGTCGAGGACCGGATCGACGCCGATCTCGCGCTGGGTCGGCACGCGGCGGTGGTCGGCGAGTTGGAGATGCTCGTCGCGGAGCATCCGCTGCGTGAGCGGTTGCGGGGGCTGCTGATGCTGGCCCTGTATCGGGACGGTCGCCAGGCGGAATCGTTACGGGTCTACCAGGACACGCGTCGGCTGTTGGGCGAGGAGCTCGGGATCGAGCCCTCCCCTTTGTTGCAGGACCTCGAGAGCAAGATCCTGCAGCAGGATCCGACGCTGGACGCCGAAGCTCCGGTCGCCGATGTCCCGGCGACGGAGGCGACGGCGACGGATGCCGCTGTACGGAATCCGTACAAGGGACTCCAGCCATTCGGGGAGGTCGACGCCGGGGACTTCTTCGGGCGCGCGGCGATCGTCGAGGAGCTGACCCGACGCGTCGTCGCGGAGCGGTTCGTTGCCGTCGTGGGCCCGAGTGGATCGGGCAAGTCCTCGGTGGTGCGAGCCGGGCTGATCCCCGCCATGCGTACCTCATCCGACCGGTGGGTGATCGCCCAGATGCGGCCCGGTGCCCATCCGTTCGAGGAGATGGAGGTCGCGCTGCTGCGTGCCACTCCGGAGGCGGCGCGGGTGGACCTCGGCGAGCGGAGGCGAGGTGACGATCTCGATCTGCTGCGGTCGGTGCTGCGCCTGCTTCCCGACGAACAGGCCCGGCTGTTGTTGGTGATCGACCAGTTCGAGGAGCTGTTCCTGCTGGTGGCCGACGAGCAGGAGCGCTCCCGGTTCATCCGCAATCTGGTCGAGGCGGTCGAGGACCCGCACGGCCGCCTGACGGTGTTGGTGACGTTGCGCGGCCGACTTCTTCGATCGACCGCTCGACTACCCGCTGCTCGGGCCGCTGGTCGCAGCGGGTCAGGTGAGCCTGTTGCCCGTCACGGCGTCAGAGCTCGAGGCGGCAGCGGTGCACCCCGCGGCGGGAGTGGGGGTTGGCGTCGAGCCCGAGCTCATGGCCGAGCTGATCGGCGAGGTCGCCCAGCAGCCCGGCGTGCTGCCCCTCTTCGAGTTCGTGCTCACCGAGCTGTTCGACCACCGTGTCGACGACCGGCTGACCTTGGCCCGCTATCGGGAGTTCGGTGGCTTGCGCGGGGCATTGAACCGGCGCGCCGACGAGCTGTATTCGGAGCTCGGCGCCGAGCAACGAGAGGCTGCCCGCCAGGTGTTCCTGCGGCTGGTCACCCTCGGAGAGGGCACCGAGGACACCCGGCGCCGGGTCGCCCGCAGCGAGCTCGAATCGCTCGAGACAGGTCGACCAGCGGTCGAGGTGGTGCTCGAGAGGTTCGGCGAGGCCCGGCTACTCACGTTCGACCGCAGCGCCCTCACCAACCAGCCAACGGTCGAGTTGGCCCACGAAGCCCTCCTGCGAGAGTGGCCGCGACTGCGCGACTGGATCGACGAGACCCGCGACGACCTACGCCTCCACCGCGCCCTCGTGATCGAGCTGCAGGCGTGGGAATCGGCAGGGCGCGACGAGGACTACCTCCTGACCGGAAGCCGCCTCACGCTCTACGACAATTGGTGCAGGTCCGAATCCGTCAGCCTGACGGATGCGGAGCGCGAGTTCGTGGCCGCCGGCGACCTCCGCCGCAGTGACGAGCTGTCCGACGAGCGCGAGCGGCGGGAACACGAGCGGCGACTGGAACGCAGGGCGCTGACTCGCCTGCGCGCTCTCGTGGTGATGCTGGCCATCGCCACGATCGTCGGCGCTGCCCTCACCGCGTTCGCGCTCAACCGAAGCAGCGAAGCCTCGAAGCAGAAGGACCGGGCCGAACAGCAGACCGTCGAGGCCATCATCGCGGGGCAGGTCATCCGGATCAAGGAGCTGACCGCAGCATCGGTCGCCAACAGCCAGACCGATCCGGAGCTCGGCCTGTTGTTGGCGCTCCACGCCGTCGACCTCTCCCGTATCGTCGAAGAGCCGGTCAGCTCGGAGTTGATCGGGGCCCTGCACTGGAACCTGCAGACGGCTCGGGTCCAGTACCCCGTCGCTGACGCTCCCGCGTTCGTGTTGGCTGGACCCCGTGGCCCGCAGGGAGTTTTCCAGCTCGCTCTGCCCGACCTCGTCGCCTTGGCCAGGCAGCACGTCGCCGGCAAGCTGACGCCTGCCGAGTGCGACACCTACTTCGACACCGATGTGTGCCCATCGCTTCCCGATACGTTCCCGCCGACGCTGATCGTCGAAGACCTGGAGTCGATTGCCGCGAACCCGGACCAACCTCTGGCCGGCAGCCGGATCGTCGTCATCGGGAGCCTGGACGGTCAATTTGCTGACGCCATCCGGGCGGAGATGGATCGGTTCAGTGAGCTCACCGGGATCGAGGTGGAGTACGCAGCGTCGGCCGATTTCGAACTCAGGTTGGATGAGATGCTGGAATCGGAGTCCCCGTTAGACGTCGTGATCCTCCCCCAACCCGGGCAGATCGCTGCGCAGACGGATCGCGCTGTGGACCTGGGCACGTTCCTTGACGTCAACGCGCTGCGCGACCTGCAATCCCCAGGGCTCGTCGCGCTGGGAACCGTGAACAGCAACGGGTCCGCCGCCTCCGACGACGGAGACCTGTACGGCGTCGCGATCACGATCACTACAAAGAGCCTCGTCTGGTATCCGGTTCCCCAGTTCCACGACGCCGGTTACGAGATCCCCACCACGTGGGACGAGCTCATCGCCCTGACCGAGCAGATGGTCACCGATGGGCGAACACCGTGGTGCCACGGTGAGGAATCGGGGCCATTCTCGGGTTGGCCGGGCACCGACTGGATCGAGGAGCTTGTGCTCCACGGGGCCGGTCCGGACGTGTACGACCAGTGGACGACCCACGACGTCCGCTTCGACGACCCTGCCATCCGGGGCGCATTCGAACGGTTCGATTCCCTCGTGCTTACGGACGGGCACGTGTACGAAGGCCGGGACACCGCAGCCGCGTCGCCATTCTGGATCGCCCAGCACCCGATGTTCGACGATCCCCCAGGGTGCTGGCTCTATCATTTCGGCGACTTCGCGGAGGCCAACCTGCCCTTTGGCGTCGAGGTGGGCCGCGACACGGCCTACTTCCCGTTCCCGGCGATCGACCCCGCCTACAGCAACGCCACGCTCGGAGGCGGATCGTTCGTCGTTGCGTTCAGCGACCGGCCCGAAGTTCGCGAGCTGATCCGCTACATGGCGAGCACCGAGTGGGGACACGAAGGTTGGAAGTTCGCCCCCACGTTCGTCACTCCGAATCGATATTTCCCACTCGAGACCTACACCAACGACCTCACCCGCCAGCTAGCTGAGATCACGATGCGGGCCCTCGAACAGGATGCCTTCCGACTTGACGGCTCCGACCTCATGCCAATCGAGGTGGGCGGCCCCCCGTTCTGGTCGGCGATGGTCGAGTTCACGGGCGGCGGCCCCGACAACCTCGACGAGATCCTCGAGCGGCTCGAGGCGGCGTGGGTCGAGTGGGAGCAATCGGATCCATAGCGAGAGGCCCCGGGAACTCCCGGGGCCTCTGCGGTTGCGATGACCGCTCTGATTTGCTCTAGCCGATGGTGTAGAGCGCCTCGGGCGGAACGTGGCGCAGGTTGACCAGGTCAACGAGTTCCACCAGCTGCCAGTCGACCGCCTCCCTCGGGATGTGGCCGGCCCTGAAGAGCCGCAACAGCTCGTTGTTCGCCTCGACGGGGAGCGGCTGGGCGCCAGGCGGGAGGGCCGGACGGCCCTGTTCCACGAGCGCTAGGCGTGGCACATACCCACGGACGACGAGGTCGATCAGCTCCATCCGTTCCCAGTCGACCGCTTCCCTCGGGATGTGGCCGGCCCTGAAGAGCCGCAACAGCTCCAGCTCTGCTGGGCTGTGGAGCGGCTTCACCGCTGGCAGCACTGCCTGCAGCGACTCGGCTGGGACGTAGCCCCTCTCGACCAGCCGCTCGAGCTCGATCCGCTGCCAGTTCTGCGGGATCAACGACTCGGCGGGGACGTAGCCCCTGAGGACCAGCTCCTTGAGCTCCATCAGCTCCCAATCGACCGCTTGCATGGGGATGTAGCCGGCCCTGGCGAGCCGCACCAGTGTGATCTCCTCCTCGGTGAACGGCCAGTTGCCGGATTCCACGACGGCGGGTGTCGCTGTGTCCTGGCCGATCTCGGTTGCTGTTTCGTCCCCGCCTGACGTCACGACGGCAATTGCGATCGCAGCGATTGCGGCGACGACCAACACCACGGCCAGCCAGGTCTTCCAGCCGAACCGACGGTCCGTGACCGGAAGCTCAACCGGTCGCCTCGGCCCGATGGTACGTGTGATCTCCGCCAGTTCCTTCTCGAGTGCGTCATCCCTCTCGAGTACGTCTTCCTTCTCGAGTACGTCTTCCCTCTCGAGTACATCTTCCCTCTCGAGCAATGTCATCACACACCTCCACTTCGTTGTTGCTTGGGCTCTCTGCGCCTCAACTTCAAGGTGCGCCAATCGGGCTGTAGCGGGGTAGCGGCCGGGCTGCAAGACGGCAGCAAGGCGAACAGGGCGAACGGTTGACATATCGACTTGCTCGACTGCCAACCCGGCGATGTCTTCTCGGTGCAGCCGCCGAGCTGAGTGGTGGGCGAGCACGGGCGGGTGCTCTCGGGCCGAAACGCTGACGTCGGCGCGGGATCCGGCGGATCCGGCGGCCGTGATTCCCGCGCACGCTGCTGGGGCGATCAGTCCTCGATCTCGAGGTGGCGATCGAGGTCCACGGGTTCGGTGCGGGTGGGGACGTTGCGGGCGAGTTCGGTGATGAAGCCGTGGTCGCCTCCGATGTACAGCGACCAGAAATCCACGTCGGTCGCGACGAACCATCGCCGGTCGTCGGGCCAGAACAGATCAGGGTTGCGCCAGCCGTCGAATCCGGGGTAGCTCAGCTGGGTCACTGCCGCGACTGGGCCCTCCATCAAGTAGTAGGTGCGGTCCGTTCGGGCGAAGCGCGGAAACTGATCCAGCGCAGCGCGGATGGCAGCGTTGCGGCGCCGGTCCTCTTCGCGCAGTCGAGCTCTCTCGCGTTCGAGTGCACGCCGGGTTTCATCGTCGAGCGGCCCCCGGTGCGCGATGTGGGTCGTCGCCTTGTCGAATCCGTGGCCCTCCCAGATCGCGAACCACGCCCGGTCCGGGCTGGACGTATGTCGTTCA
The DNA here is from genome assembly GCA_963722635.1 of uncultured Acidimicrobiaceae bacterium. Taxonomy (GTDB): domain Bacteria; phylum Actinomycetota; class Acidimicrobiia; order Acidimicrobiales; family Ilumatobacteraceae; genus Ilumatobacter. The sequence continues at coordinate 107,549 of CAVRNX010000034.1, read as the reverse complement.
CCGATCGAAGCGACGACGCTGAACAGGTCGCGGTACAGCGGCCACCAGTCCTCAGGGCACGGGGCCGGCGCGAACACGCGCAGCACCGACTCGTACCCAGTCGGGACAAGTGCGCCGACGGTCCCCGGAGTTCCGAGACACGATCGCCCGATCCACTCGGCTGGCGCGATCGTGGCGGCAGGTCTGACGTGGTCGCCGAAGCTCATGACGACAGGTTCGCGCGCATCGGCAGGAGTCGAAGCCGTCGGAGTCGTCCGCTCGAAGCGACAGACGCCGGCTGGTTCGCAAGGAATCGACGTCGAAGGAGCGGTCTACAATTCCATGCATGTCGTCGTCCCACAGGTTTCGGATGGGCAGGCTCGACCACGTCCACATTCGGGTCCCCGACCGGTCGGCGGCGGCCGACTGGTACCAGCAGCATCTGGGGTTCGAGCCCGTCGAACGGTTCGACTTCTGGGCCTCGGGTATCGAGGGCGGCCCATTGCAGATCTCGGCCGATGGTGGCACCACGGGTGCAGCGGCGGCACCGGCCACCTGCGCCGCCTCGACGTCTCGACTTCTGGACGTCTCGACTGCATCGTCCCGGTTGTCCCGGCGCCTGATGTCGGTCTGAGCTCCCGCGGTTGGTCAGAGCTGCGCAGGCTGTGCGCCGAGATCATCGAGTGGCGTCAGCGGTCGATGGTGACCGTGCCCACCAGCGCTGGGGCCGGAAAGGTGACGGCCCCGTCTGCCGTCACGAAGCGAGCGAGTTCGCGTTCGGCACGGGCGAGCAGGGCGGCTTCACCGTCGTCGTCGACCAGGTCGGCCAGCGTCCAGCCTCGTACGTCGGTGTGTACCCAGTCGGCGATCGAGGCGAAGCGGGCCGTGCCGGAGATCTCGTCCAGCCGGAGATCGTCGCCGATCGGCGTCAGCAGTCTGCCGCACGTCTTCGATCTCGCCGAGCACGAACGGGGCTCGCAGCGCGTTGGCCGCCGCGTCGCCGAGTTCGTCGGCGATCAGTGCCACCATCGCTTCGTAGCCCGGAGTGCGGTCGAGGCCAGACCAGGTGGCGATCGTCACCGTGCCACCCGTGCACGGTGACGCGGGCCATCTCGCTCAGCGCCGACGGTTCGATCGGTGAAGAACATCGCCGCGAACTGGCTGATCGTGTGGTCGAAGCAGCCGTCGTCGAAAGGCAGCGACTCGGCGGTGCCCGAGCGCCAGTCGATCGACGGATCGGATCGGCGGGCGACAGCGAGCATGCCCTCGTTCGGATCGACGGCGGCCACATCGCCGTTCGGGCCCACGCGTCGACGCGCAGCGCGGGCGACGATGCCTGTTCCGCAGCCGACGTCGAGCACGCGGGCGCCGGAGGGCACCTTGGCATGGTCGAGGACCGACTCGGGAAACTGGCCGAACAGGGCCGGCACGAAGAAGCCGTCGTAGATCTCGGCGGCGGCGGTGTTCACCTGGCCACGTTCGGCGTCATCGATGGTTGTGGAGGTGTGCTCTGTCATGCGATCAGTGTCCGGTCGCCTCGCCGATCGCATCAAGTTCTGATTTCGAACTCGACGCGATCGACCTGGTCGCGCGAGCATGGTCGTATGGGCGCCTACCGCCAGTACTGTCCGATCGCCCGAGCATCGGAGATCATGGCCGAGCGGTGGACGCCCCTGATCGTGCGCAACCTGATGCTCGGGGCGCACACGTTCAACGATCTGGCCCGGGGCGTTCCGGCGATGTCCCGGTCGATGTTGGCGAAGCGGCTCGCCGAACTCGAACACGTCGGCGTGATCCGTTCCGAGCCGAAGCAGAGTGGCCGTGGGTCGAACTATCGGCTGACCGACGCCGGCGCTGATCTGGCGGCCGTGATTCATGCGCTCGGCGAGTGGGGGGAGCGATGGGTCGAGGTGACGAGTGTGCACGCCGACCCCGGCTTCGCCTTGTGGGCCTGGTGCCAGGCCCAGCTCGACCGATCGAAGCTTCCTGCGCGATCGCGTCGTCGTCGCCTTCGTGTTCCCCGACCAACCGCCGGCCAACCGGTACTACTGGTTGCTCGTCGAACATGGCGACGCAGAAGTCTGCTACGCCGATCCGGGTGGCGATCCCGACCTGCTCGTCGAAGCCGAGTCCGTGGCGTTCGTCGATTGGCACCGAGGGGCGCTGTCGTGGGCCGCTGCTCGGCGTGACGGTCGCGTCACCGTCACCGGTCCCCAGCGTCTCGCTCGATCACTGGCGACCTGGAACCTCCACGCTCCCACCGCGCCTCGCCAAGAAGTCGTCTGACGTGCCCGGCGAGATCGACGTGCTCGCCACGGAGATCGACGCCGGGCCGGCCGCCGACACGGGAGCCTGATCCCGACGTCATCCCGGACGCCTACGCTGTCCGGCGTGAGTGCCGCTGATCATCCGCTGACGTCGAAGCTGGCCGGGTTCGGTACCACGATCTTCGCCGAGATGTCGGCGCTGGCCGTCCGACCGGGGCGATCAACCTCGGTCAGGGTTTTCCCGACACCGACGGCCCGACCGAGGTGCTCGACGCCGCAGTCGAGGCGATCCGAGGTCGGGGTCAACCAGTACCCGCCCGGTCCGGGCATGCCGGTGCTGCGCGAGGCGATCGCCGAGCATCAGCGTCGCTTCTACGGGCTCGACTACGACGTCGAGACCGAGGTGCTGGTCACCGCCGGCGCCACCGAGGCGCTTGGCCGGCGCGCTGCTCGGCATGCTCGACGAGGGCGACGAGGTGGTGCTGTTCGAGCCGATGTACGACAGCTACCAGGCGTGCATCGCCCTGGCCGGCGGCGTGCTGAAACCGATCGTGCTGCGCCCCGACACCGAGCACGATGGGCGCTACGGCTTCGACCGCGACGAGTTCCGGGCTGCCGTCACCGACCGCACCAAGCTGATCCTGCTCAACACCCCGCACAACCCGACCGGCAAGGTGTTCACCCGCGACGAGCTCGAGTTCATCGCCGACATCGCCGAGCAGCACGACGTGCTGGTCGTCACCGACGAGGTGTACGAGCACCTCGTCTTCACGGGCGCCGAACACATCCCGATGGCCGACCCTGCCCGGCATGGCCGAGCGCACGCTCACGATCTCGTCGGGCGGCAAGACGTTCAACACCACCGGCTGGAAGATCGGGTGGATGTGCGGCCCGGCGCCGATGGTCGACGCCGCCAAGACCGCCAAGCAGTTCCTGACCTACGTCAACGGTGCGCCGTTCCAACCGGCGATGGCTGTCGGCCTGCGGCTGCCCGACTCGTTCTTCACCGAGCTCGCCGCCGACCTCGAGGCCAAGCGCGATCGGCTGTTCGACGGCCTGGTCGCCGCCGGCTTCACGGCGTATCGGCCGGAGGCCACGTACTTCACCACGGTCGACATCCGGCCAGTGCAGCCCGACGGTGACGGCATCGCGTTCTGCCTCGGACTGCCCGAACGGATCGGAGTGGTCGCGATCCCGTGCCAGGTCTTCTACGCCAACCCCGAGCACGGTCGTCACATGGTGCGCTTCGCCTGCTGCAAGCGGCTCGACGTGATCGACGCCGCCGTCGAGCGACTGGCGGGGCTGGCGCCGTGAGCACGCTGCGCGTCGCAGCCGTGCAGCACGACATCGTGTGGAACGATCGCGCCGCCAACTTCGAGCACCTCGCGCCGATGATCGCCGGTGCCGTCGACTCTGGCGCCGGGCTGGTGTTGCTGACCGAGACGTTCTCGACCGGTTTCGGCTTCGGCGACCCCGAGTTGATCACCGAACCCGAGGGTGGACCGTCGTCGCAGTTCCTCGCCGACCAGGCCCGCCAGCACGGTGTCTGGGTCGGTGGGTCGTGCCCGGAGATCCGCGCCGACGCGCCGGCCGACGATCAGCGCCCGTCGAACTGCTTCGTGTTGGCTGGCCCCGACGGCACCCAGCACCGCTACCGCAAGATCCATCCGTTCTCGTTCGCCGGTGAGGAGCGCTACGTGCGGGCCGGCACCGAATTCGTCACGGTCGACGTCGAAGGCTTCAGGGTGTCGATGTTCGTCTGCTACGACCTGCGCTTCGCCGACGAGTTCTGGCAGCTCGCGCGCCGACACCGATCTGTACCTGGTGCCGGCCAACTGGCCCGAGCAACGGCGCGAGCACTGGCAGGCGCTGCTGCGGGCCCGGGCGATCGAGAACCAGGCCTACGTCGTGGGTGTCAACCGGGTCGGCAGCGGCGGTGGGCTCGACTACTCGGGCGACTCGCGCATCATCGACCCGCAGGGAGAGCTGCTGGCCACCGCCAGCCAGCACCGAGACCGTGCTGCTGGCCGACCTGTCGACCGAGCACGTCGCGGCCACCCGCGACCAGTTCCGCTTCCTGCCGGACCGCCGCTGACGAATCGAGCACCCCACCGCCGGCACCGTCGACGAATGGCTCAGGCACCGGTCCTTACGCACCGGACAGGGCTCGCACGCACCATTCGAGCAGCCAGCTCATGTAGCCGTAGAGGTGGTACTCGGCCGAGTCCTCGAGCCCGGGCGTGACCTCGTCGGCGTCGGGATCGTCGGTGACGCCGAGCATCGTGCCGAGCACCAGCCGGATCGAGTTGATCGACTGCATCACGGCCAGCAGTTGGCCCTCGTCGACGTGCCCGTCGCCGCGACAGCGCCTCGTCGACGATGTCGAACGCACTCAGCTTCGACTGCACCAGTTCCTCGCGCATCAGGCGCTGGTACTCCGCCTCCATCTCGTCGTCGTCGGGATGGGCGACGGGGAACAGGCGTGCCAGCAGCGCCTGGAGCCTTCGTCGAGCTCGAGCTCGGGATCGGTCAGCAGCGCACGCAACTCGCCGATCAGACGCCGGACCAGCGCCGACTCGTCGGCGCCGAGGTCGACCACGAACCGGTCGCCCTTGGGCCGCACCGGTGGGCGGAACCGGCTCATGCGAACACGCTGTTTCATGAGCTCGGGCCGTCCTTCTCCATCGTCGCCCACAGGCCGTGCTCGTGGAGCCGGAACACGTGCATCTCGGCCTGCTCGCGGGCGCCGTTGGCGACGACCGCCTTGCCCTTCTGGTGGACGTCGAGCATCAGCTCGGTGGCCTTCTCGTTCGAGTACCCGAACAGCTTCTGGAGCACGAACGTGACGTAGCTCATCAGGTTGACCGGATCGTTCCACACGATCACGATCCACGGATGGTCCTCGGCGACGCGTTCGTCGACGTCGGGTTCCTCGACCCGCGTGGGTTCGAGCGTCGTCGGCACGACTCCATTGTGCCCGCGGCACCGTGCCGGTCGCGACCGGCGATCCGCGATCGCATGCGTTGGCCGGTTCGTCGATGCGGCCGTACGATGGGCCGGTATGGCCGTCGGCAGTCGACCTCTCGTCCCGTCCCGGCTGGCGCCGGGCGGCATCGCGCACGGGAGCCGGCGCACCGCCACCTCGACGGTCGGTCGCTACGTCGCGCTCACCAAGCCGCGGATCATCGAGCTGCTGCTGATCACCACGGTGCCGACGATGGTGCTCGCCGAGGGCGGCTGGCCGTCCACGTGGCTGGTGCATCATCACCCTGATCGGCGGCACGCTCGCCGCCGGCGGCGCCAACGCGATCAACATGTACGTCGACCGCGACATCGACGAGCTGATGGAGCGCACCAAGAACCGGCCGCTCGTCACCGGGGTCATCGAGCCGCGCAACGCGCTGATCTTCGCCGTCGCGCTCGAGGTGGTCGCGTTCGCCGTGCTGTGGGCCGGCGCCAACCTGCTGTCGGCGGTGCTCGCGCTGGCGGCCACGGCGTTCTACGTCGGCGTCTACACGCTCTGGCTGAAGCGCACGAGCCGGCAGAACATCGTGATCGGCGGCGCCGCCGGTGCCGTGCCGGTGCTGGTCGGTTGGGCCGCGGTGCAGAACGACCTCGGCTGGACGCCGATCGTGCTGTTCGTTGCGATGTTCTTCTGGACGCCGCCGCACTTCTGGGCGCTCGCCATCAAGTACGCCGACGACTACCGGGCCGCCAACGTGCCGATGCTGCCGGCGGTCGTGCCGTTCGAGAACGCCGTCCGCCAGATGATCGGCCACACCGTGGCGCTGGTCGTCTGCACCCTGATCCTGATCCCGGTCGCCGACCTCGGCTGCATCTACGCGCGTCACGGCCGTCGTGCTCGGCGCGATCTTCATCGTCGCCACGATCTGGCTCGGCAGCCATCCCACGGCGTCGGCCTCGATGCGGGTGTTCGGCTATCTCGATCACCTACGTCACCGTGCTGTTCGGCGCGATGACGCTCGACGTGCTGATCTGAGCGACCCCGACCGTGTCATCGCCGGATCCCGCCCTGCTCGAACTGCTCGAACGGCTCGGGCTGCGACGCACCGACGTCGCCGAGTTGCTCGCCGCCACCCGACAGATGCGTCGCCGCCGACGTCGCCAAGCCGCCATCGCGACCCCGATTCCCACGATCCACTTCGACCGAGTTGGGTGATGCGCCGGAAACGACCCGCGACTCGATTCGCGATCGCGGTTGCGCTGTGATCAGAGGCACGTTCGATCGGGCCCAGGCCGAGGCATGGGATCGGGAGGTCGGTGGGTATCTGGCAGCCAACCGACTTCGAGCGCGTCTACGCCGAGCGCTACCCCGAGGCGGCCGACGGCGGCGCACGAATCTGGGGTGTGTACTGGTCGCGTCCGCAGGTGCTGGCCCGACAGCACGAGCGGATGGCGGTCGCCAGACGGTTCCTCAACTCGCTGTGGCTGCACGAGTCCGACGGAACCACGTGGTTCGACCCCGACCACGACATCGCCTACCCCGATCGGCTTCGACGACGCGCGCCCGGGGTCACGGCCGCGGGCTGCGGGCCCACTCCGACTCGCCATCGGCCGGCGGCTGGCGATTCGGCGAGAACATCGACGTCTTTCGCCACGTCTTGGCCGGGCGACCCCGAGCGGTACGACCCGTGGGACGCCGCCCACCGCACCTCGGTCGACGTCGAGTCACCGCGTGGCGTCCACCGTGTTCCGCACGTTCCAAGGCTGGACGGCGCTGTCGGAGATGCGGCCGTCCGACGGCGTGCTGCACCTCGCTGCCGGTCCCGCGGGCCGCGGCCTACTCGCTGGTGAAGGGCATCGCTGACGAACTCGGCATCGAGGGCGAGCCCACGCCGGCACCTCGGCGGGCCGGCCCCGACGAGCTCGTGCTCCCCGCCCTCCGCCCGATTCCGTCGGTCGAGCCGGGCGACACCGTGTGGTGGCACGGTGACCTCTTTCACAGCGTCGCCGATGCCAGCAACGACGTGCGATGGGGCAACGTGATGTACATCGGTGCCGCCCCACGCTGTGCCCGCAACGATGTCTACGCCGACACCGCTCTGGATCGTTTCCAGCGCGGCGTCAGCCCGCTCGACTTCCCTGACGAGCACTTCGAGGTCGAGTTCCGCGATCGCGCCGGCATCGCCGACCTGAACAGCATCGGGCGGCAGCAGTTCGGGCTGGGCCCGATCGGATGAGCTGGGCCGCTCGTGGTCGCCGATTTCCACTTGGGAGTAGCTCGGCCAGTAGTGTTTCGCCGGTAGTGTCGTGACGACTGTCCGAGCGCTCAACATCATTTCCACCGTGCCCAAAACCATTTCCACCGTGCCCAGCGAAGTGCCAGCAAACGTTCAAGGAACCAGCCACGTCTCATGACGACGATCGATACACGTCCAGACGCCGCCGATGCGGTGCCCGACGACACCTCCAGCGGCACCGCCGCTGCGGGGTTCTTCGCCACTGCTGCAGCGTGGGTCACCACGACTGATCACAAGCGGATCGGACGCATGTACGTCGGTGTCGGCCTGCTGGCACTGCTCGTCACGTCGGCGTTGGGTGCTCTGCTCGGTCTCGAACGGGCCGATGACGGCAGCACGATGCTCGATGCCGACGCGTTGCTGCAGATGTTCCAGGCCTATCGGGTCGGCCTCGTGTTCGCGGCGATCATCCCGCTCGGCCTCGGGCTGGCGATCGCCGTCGTTCCGCTCCAGCTCGGTGCCCGCTCGATCGCCTTCTCTCGTGTCGCGCTGACCGGTTTCTACAGCTGGTTCGGTGGGCTCGCCCTCACCCTGGTGGCGCTCGGACGCAACGGTGGCATCGGCGGCGGTGACGACCAGGCCGTCGATCTGTTCCTCGCCGGGCATCGGCCTGATGATCCTCGGGTCTGCTGGCCTCTGCCGGCTGTGTGGCGACGTCGGTGCTCACCACCCGGGCCCCCGGCATGACCATGCGCCGGGTGCCGCTGTTCGCCTGGTCTGCATTGATCGGTTCGCTCGGCATGTTGCTGGCATTGCCCGTCGTGTTCGGTGCGATCGTGTACCTGTTCCTCGATCACCGCTACGCACAGCTCAACTTCGGTGGTTCCGAAGGCATCGGCACCTGGATCGGCTGGGCGTTCTCGGTGCCGGCGATCGTGGTCTACGCCTTGCCGGCGATCGGTGTCGCTGCCGAGATGCTGCCCGTCACGTTCAAGCACCGCCAGGTGCTGCGCGGCGTCAAGTTCGCCGGCATCGCCCTGGTCGGGGTCACAGCCCTGGCGGCCACCACTCAGCAGTACGTCCACGACGTCACGCTCGACACCGACGGTGAGACCTTCATCAAGGGCGCCGTGCCGTTCCTGGTGTTCGCCGGGCTCCCGTTGCTCGGCCTCGTGGTGGCACTGGGGCTCGGGCTGCTCACCGCCCAACAGGGCCTCGCCAATGGCAAGCCCAGCATCTCGTCACCATTCGTGTTCTCGCTGTTCGGGCTCTTGATGATCGGCACGGGCATCGCCGGCAACTTCCTGTACGGCATCACCGACCTCGAGTTGATCGGCACCAGTTTCGAAGAGGGCGCCACGCTTGTACGTCGTGTATGGCGCGGCGCTCGGCGTGATGGGCGGCGTTGCGTTCTGGGCGCCCAAGCTCTGGGGACGCGTGCTTCCCGAGAAGCAGGTGCTACCGCTGGCGCTGGTCGGCCTGCTCGGCACGGTGCTGGCGGCGCTCCCGCTGTACATCGCCGGATTCCTCGATCAGGCCGGTGGTCTGCCGGCGAGCGATGCCGATGTCTCAGCGCTGCTGTCGATCGGCAGTGTCGACCAGGGCGCCCTGTGGAACACGCTTTCACTTGCCGGACACGGGCTGATGGCGCTCACGGTGATCGCCTTCGTCGGTCTGATGCTCAAGAGCTTCACCGGCGCCGGCGATGTTGCCGAACAGAACCCGTTCGGAGGGCACACCGTCGAGTGGGGCGCGGCATCGCCGGCCCCTGCCCACAACTACGAGCACGTCGTCACGGTGGCATCGTCCGAGCCCCAGTTCGACATGACCTACGAAGGGAGCGTGTCGTGAGCAGCTCCACGGCCACTCTGGCGCTGCCGCCCGCTGCTGCACCGGCGCCTCGCCGGCAGCTCTTCATCGGTACTGCCCTGGCGTGTGTCGCCGGCACGATGATGATCGGCGGCATGCTCGCCATCTGGGTACTGCTGCGCGAGCGTGTGGTCGACAGTGGCGCACGCTTCCCCGTCGACTACATCATTCCCGAGGTCACCACCAACGTGATGCTGATGACGATCTGGGCCCTGTGCCTGTTCGCCCAGTGGGCGGTCTACTCGGGTTCCCGCGGCGACCGGGCCCACACCGGCCTCGCTCTCGTGGTCACGGCGATCCTGGCGATCGCCTTCATCAATGCCCAAGCATTCGTGTACGTCGACATGGCGGTCGAGATCCGCGCCGAGTACTACGGCGTCCTCTTCTACGCTGTCACCGGTGCCATGATGGCGATCGTCATCGCCGGCCTCGTGTACACCACGGTCGCCGCCTTCCGGGCGCTCGGTGGCCGCCTCCAGGAAACCGAGATCCTTACGGCCCACGCCCTCTACTGGTACTTCGCCGCCGCCGCATACAGCGCGGTCTGGTTCGTCGTCTACGTCACCAAGTGAGTTCACCACCACGATGTTCACCACCGGCTCCAAACTTCTGATCGGCTCCGCTACGGCGGCCTGGTTCTTCGCTGCCGTCTACGGCGTCGCCCAAGAGGGCGCGCTCGGCACGCTCGGTCTCATCTCGGCCGCCGTCGCCCTGTCCCTGCTGGCCGGCCTCAACCTGTTCGTTCGCGACTCCAACGTCTCGGCCATGGATCACGAGAGCTTCGACGCTGCGGCGTCGGCCCAGGCCACCGCCCGCCCCAGCCTGTGGCCGCTGCTGGTTGCGCTCGGTGCCACCACGATGACCCTCGGGCTGGTGACCAACCGCACGTTCTTCATCCTCGGTCTGATCGCCGTGACCGCCGGCGCGCTGGAATGGCTCGTGCAGGGCTGGAGCGAACGCGCCTCCGGCGAGCAGAGCTACAACGCTGACGCCCGCGACCAGATGATCGATCCGCTCGAGCTGCCCGTCGCCGGTGCGATCGGCGCCGCCGTCGTGGTCTACGCCTTCAGCCGCGTCATGCTCGGCCTGCCGACACCCACCGCCACCGTCACCGCCTTTTCGGTTCGTCGGCGTTCTGGTGATCGCGGTCGCCACCCTGGTCAGCGTCAAGCGCGGCGTGTCGCGGGCCACCATGACCGGCGCCTTCTCGGTCGTCGTCGTTGCGTTGATCGCGGGCGGCGCGGTGGCCGGCCTGAACGGCGAGCGCGATATCCATCCGCACCACACCACCGGCGACCTCGCCGAGGAGAACGAGTGCTCGGCTGAGGAAACCGAGGCCGACGAGAAGGCCAGCCAAACGGTCGCCAGCAAGTCCAATGTGGCCGCCGAAGTCATCTACGAAAATGGCGAGTTGCGTGCCGACGTGCCTGGTTTCGACGGCGACTTCGAGGCGCTCACCGTGCTTCGCTCGAACCCCAGCAACGTGATGTTCCGCAACGAGACCAGCGACGATGCACGGCTCGTGATCGAACTGCACCCCGCCACCGACGACAACGGCGTGGCGCTCGGCCCCGAGCGGCTGTGCACCGCCCTGGTCGAAGAAGGTGGCACCCAGCTGCTCACGGTCGTGATCGACCGCCCGAGCTTCGCCGTCGAGCAAGGGTTCGCCTTCACCGTGGCGGGCTCCGATGCCGAATTGCAGGTGATCGTGCCATGAGCCGCCCCCAGCGCAGCCCCACGACGTACAGCCTCAGAAAGTACGGACAGATTTGATGCCAACCGAGCTCCCCGTTTCCCGGTCGACCCGATCACGCCTTCGCACAGCGGCACTCGGTGCCGGCGCCGCTGCAGTGCTGGCGTCGTGCGCCAGCGATGCCCCGCAGGACACGTGGGCGCCCGAGGGCAAGTACGCCCAGGACATCCACAACCTGCAATGGCCGATCTTCCTGATCGCCGGCATCGTCGGTGTGATCGTGTTCGCCGTGATCGCCTACGTCATCGTCAAGTTCAGAGATCGTGGCCAGCCGATCCCCGAGCAGGGCCACGGCAACGCCTTGGTCGAGTACGTGTTCATCGCCATCCCGGCGCTGATGCTGGCCGGTATCGCCGTGCCCACGGTGGCCGGCGTGATCTCGCTCAACGACACCGACGACGCCGACTGCGTCGTCAACGTCACCGGTCAGCAGTGGTGGTGGGAGTACGACTACCCGGTCGACGCCGAAGGCAACATCTGCGGCTTCGCCCCGACCGGTGAGGCCGCTCCGATCATCACCAGCGGTCAGATGGTGATCCCGGTCGACGCCAAGGTCGTGATCCGTGGCACCAGCCGTGACGTCATCCACTCGTTCTGGGTGCCGAAGTTGAACGGCAAGCGCGACATGGTGCCCGGCCGCCTCCACACCTGGAACTTCCACGCCAACCAGCCGGGCATCTTTGCCGGTCAGTGCGCCGAGTTCTGTGGTCTTGTCGCACGCCAACATGCGGATGGAGATCGTCGCCCTCGACGACGCCGATTTCCAGACCTGGCTCGACAATCAGCTCGAGCCGTATCAGCCACCCGAGGAGGGCACGCTGGCGGCCAAGGGCGAGGAGACGTTCGTCTCGCAGTGCTCGCGCTGTCACCAGATCGACGGGCTCACCGATGCCGACGGCGAACTGATCGTGTCGGCGCCCGAGCAGTTCGTGTGGAGTGGCGCCGCCCCCAACCTCACCAATCTGATGACCCGCAACACGTTCGCCGGCGCCACCTGGGACCTCCTCACCGAAGACGCCAGGGAAGCAGGTGTGGGAGGCATCGCCCGACGAGTTCGGTGCGCTGTACCTCGAGGGTGTCACCAGCGAGACGCTCAACGAGATCGATCTCAAGGAATGGTTGCGTGACGCTCCTGCCAAGAAGCCGATGTACGCCGATCCGGAGAACCTCGAAGACACCGACGGCAAGACCCGTGGTATGCCGTACCTCGCCCTGTCCGAAGACCAGATCAACGAACTGGTCGCCTACCTGATCGAGCGGAAGTGATCTGACATGGCTCTGATCGAAAAGCCTGCACCGACCACCGTGCCCGCCGTGGCGACACCGTCGTCGTCGTATGGCGTGTTTCGTCGTCCTGTCGAGTCGACCGGATGGAAGTCGTGGTTGTTCACGATCGACCACAAGAAGCTGGGAATCATGTACGGCGTCGTGGCGATGTTCTTCTTCCTCGTCGGTGGTTTCGAGGCGCTGCTGATCCGGCTCCAGCTGGCCGGCCCCGACGGCACGATCCTGTCGGCCGACAAGTACAACCAGATGTTCACGATGCACGCCACGACGATGGTGTTCTTGTTCGTGATGCCGATGGCGGCGGCGTTCGCCAACTACTTCGTGCCGCTCCAGATCGGTGCCCGCGACGTCGCCTTCCCTCGCATCAACGCCTTCGGCTTCTGGTGTTTCCTGGCCGGTGGCATCTTCATCAACACGTCGTGGATCCTCGGCGGCGGCCCTGACGGTGGCTGGTTCATGTATGCCCCCAACTCGTCGGTGCCGTTCTCACCGACCAGCGGTATCGACTTCTGGGGGCTCGGGCTGCAGATCACCGGTATCGCCTCGCTGACCGGTGCCATCAACCTGATCGTCACGATCATCAACATGCGTGCGCCGGGCATGTCGCTGATGAAGATGCCGATCTTCACGTGGATGATCCTGGTCGTGCAGTTCCTGCTGCTGTTCGCGATCCCGGTGATCACCGTGGCGTTGTTCCTGCTGATGTTCCAGCGCAACTTCGACGCCACCTTCTTCACGGTCGAAGCGGGCGCCGATCCATTGCTCTGGCAACACCTGTTCTGGATTTTCGGTCACCCTGAGGTGTACATCTTGATCCTGCCGTCGTTCGGCATCGTGTCAGAGGTGCTCCCGGTGTTCTCCAAGAAGCCGCTGTTCGGCTACCCACTGGTGGTGTTCTCCGGCGCCGCGATCGGCTTCGTCGGCTGGGGTGTGTGGGCCCACCACATGTTCGCTTCGGGTCTCGGTCCGATCTCGGTCGCCGTGTTCTCGGTGGCCACGATGGCGATCGCGATCCCGACCGGCGTCAAGATCGTCAACTGGACGATGACCATGTGGGGCGGCAAGCTCGTGTTCTCGACCGCGATGATGTTCGCGATCGGCCTGATCGTGCAGTTCACGATCGGTGGGCTGTCAGGTGTCACCCATGCCGTGGCGCCATCCGATACGCAGCAAACCGACACGTACTACATCGTCGCCCACTTCCACTACGTGCTGTTCGGCGGGGCGATCCTCGGCATCTTCTCCGGCCTCTACTACTGGTGGCCGAAGGTGTTCGGCAAGATGCTCAGCGAGGCCTGGGGCAAGTGGAACTTCTGGATGATGACCATCGGCATGAACCTGACGTTCGGGCCGATGCACATCGTCGGGCTGCAGGGCCAGCCGCGCCGCATGTACGTCCACACCGCGGCCCGCAACGGTGAGGGCTTCTTCAACATCACGTTCTGGAACCTGATCTCGTCGATCGGTGCGTTCATCCTGGGGATCGGCGTGCTGCTGTTCTTCATCAACGTCTTCATCTCCAGCCGTCGCCCCGAGAAGGCGCCGCTCGACCCGTGGGACGCCCGTTCGCTCGAATGGCTTACCACCAGCCCGCCCAAGGAGCACAACTTCGACGCGATCCCGACGGTCGGCCACCTCGACGAGTTCTTCCACCTCAAGTACGAAGACCGTGGTGAGGGTGATCACCACGACTTCCACCAGGTCGCCACCGCCGAAGACCTGATCGCCGAACAAGCAGCCAACGCCGACGAGCACATCCATCTGCCCTCGCCGTCGTACTGGCCGCTGGTGCTGGCGATCTCGTTGCCGGTGATGGCCTACGGCGTCATCTTCAACCTGCTGCTGATGCCGGTCGGGGCGGCGATCGCCCTTGCCGCGATGTTCGGCTGGAGTCTCGAGCCGCACACGGCATCCCCCGCCGACTACGACCCACCCGCCCCTGAAGGTGGCGCCGAACTGGAGGTTTCGACCAGTGGCTGATACCGCCGTCCACGACGCCGTCGACGAACACGGTGGTCACGATGACCACGGGCACGCCACCACGACCGGGCTGTCCAACAACAAGTTGGCGATGTGGCTGTTCCTGGGTTCGGAGTGCCTGCTGTTCGGTGGGCTGATCTCGACCTACATGCTGTACCGGGGTCGTCACTCGGCCGAGGGTGGCCCCGACCAGTACTGGGACATCCCGTTCACGTCGGCCTCCAGCTTCGTGTTGCTCATGTCGTCACTCACGATGGTGCTCGCCGTGACGGCCGCCAAGCGCAAGGACGACCGCAACACCAGGCTGTGGCTCACGGTCACCGCCATTCTCGGCTCGCTCTTCGTGGCCGGCCAGGTGTACGAGTTCACCACCTTCTATCGCGAGGGTCTGGGCTACACGACCAGCTTGTTCTCGTCGAGCTTCTACACGTTGACCGGTTTCCACGGTGTCCACGTGTCGGTCGGCGTGGTCATGCTGCTGGCTGCGGTCGGGATGATCCTCAAGAACCGGATCCCCGGCGACAAGGCGGAAGTCGTCGAGTTGATCGGCTTGTACTGGCACTTCGTCGACATCGTGTGGATCCTGATCTTCACCCTCGTCTACCTGATCCCGGCCTGAGGTATCCCGCATGAACACCGACACTGCTCCCGCCACCGAACACGACGAGGCCCACGAGGACCACTGGACGCGATCTGAATTACATCAAGCTCGCCCTGGCGCTGGCCGTGATCACGGCGATCGAGGTGGCGATCAGCTACATGGTCGACGATCTCGGGGTCTTCTTCCTGCCGCTGTTGATCGCCTTGATGTTGATCAAATTCTTCAGCGTGGTGCTGTTCTTCATGCACCTCAAGTTCGACAACCGCCTCTTCAGCCTGATGTTCTACCTCGGGTTGGGGCTTGCGGTCTCGGTGTACGTGGCGACTTTGTTCACGTTCGAATTCTTCAGCCCCTGATCGATCTCGGAAAGGCGCCGACATGGCGCAACATCTGAACTTTATCTCGGAGCGCGTGAGTGGCCTGGCGGCTGATCTGCCGGTCGACCCGCTGGCGTTCCAGTGGCACCCTGAGGTGTGGCTGCTCGTCAGCTTCCTGACCGTCGCGTACGTGTACATGGTCCGCGTGATCGGGCCGAATGCCGTGCCGAAGGGCCAGCCGGTCGTGTCGCGCTCCAACGTGATCACGTTCGTGATGGCGATGCTCGTGTTGTGGATCGCCTCCGACTGGCCGCTGCACGACATCAGCGAGGAGTACCTCTACTCCGCCCACATGATCCAGCACATGATGCTGAGCTACTTCCTGCCTCCGCTGGCATTGATGGCGACACCGACATGGCTGGCGCGGATCCTGCTCGGCAACGGAGGCCTGCTATCGCGGCGTCAAGTGGTTCACGATGCCCGTGATCGCCGGGGTGCTGTTCAACGTCGTCGTGATGATCGTGCACATCCCGTTGGTCGTCAACGAATCGGTGGCCAATGGCCCGTTGCACTACGGAATCCACATCCTGGTGGTCACGGCGTCAATGCTGATGTGGATGCCGGTGTGCGGCCCGGTGCCCGAGTTCCGGATCGGGGTCGCCGGCACGATGATCTACCTGTTCCTGCAATCGGTCGTGCCGACCGTGCCGGCAGCGTGGCTCACGTTTGCCGACGATGTCGTCTACAAGGCGTACGACAAACCGCTGCGCTTGTGGGGGATCTCTGCGGTCGACGATCAACAGTTGGCCGGTGCCGTGATGAAGACGGCCGGCGGATTGTTCCTGTGGACGATCGTGATCTATCTGTTCTTCACGAAGTTCGCCGCACGCCACGACGAGTCGTACGACTTCAAGCGTCGCGGCAAGATGCCCGCCGCCGAGATCGTCGGCAACGAGCAGATCCCGCTCACCACTGCAGACGTCGAGCGCGAATTCGCCAAGAGCGTCCCGCCGCCGAGCCTCTGACCGGCATCTCACGCCGCCAGCGAAGTCAGGAAGGTCGGACCCGTGCGCCCGGAGTGATCGTGGGCGGCGCTTCGTTCAACTTCTCCGTGGCGATCGCCGTCGCCGTTCTGTAGCCGGTGACGAACTGCTCGACCTCGTCGGGCGAGACCGTGTCGGAATCGCCGAACACGGTGTGGCGCTGCTCGTCGATCATTCCGAGCACCGAGACCGGGCCGCTTCCCCGGTTGCGCAGCAGCAACGCCGACATCTCGCTCAGCAGCGCAGATTCGTATGCATGCAGCGCGGCCCGCCCGACGCCGTGCTCGATGAAGGCGGCACCCAGCACGCGGGCGTCGACGATCGCCTGACTCGCCCCGTTGGAACCGACGGGATACATCGGGTGGGCGGCATCGCCGATCAGGGCCACCGAACCGTGAACCCAGTGGTCGACGGGGTTGCGGTCGACCATCGGGTACTCGAAGACCACTTCGGAACGACGGATCAGCGCCGGGATGTCGAGCCAGTCGAAGTTCCAGTCTTCGAACTCGGCGATGAACTCGTCGACCCCGACGCGGGTGTTCCAGTCGCCGCGTCGCCACCCCCGACTCGGATCGAACCTCAACTCGGCGATCCAGTTGTGCAGCTGCAAGCCGGTCCGTGGATTGGGCTCGGAGATCGGGAAGGTCACGAATCTCTGGTTCGTGTTGCCGACCACCAGGAACGAGGCGCCATCCCGGAGCGGTGGGCCGGGTGCGGCCCCACGCCACAGCACGGCGCCACCCCACTTCGGATCAGCCTCTCCAGGGAACATCTGCGAACGAACCGCCGAATGCAGCCCATCGGCGCCGAGCAACACAGGTGTTTCGACCCGCTCGGTGGTGCCGTCGCTGCTCTGCACCTCGACGTGTACTCCGGCGATCGAATGCTGGTAGCCCGTCACGCGGTGGCCGGTGACGATCGCCTCCGGGCCGAGCCGTTCGACAGTGGCCCGGTACAGCATCATCTCGAGCTCACCCCGATGCACCGAATACTGGGGCCAGCGGTAGCCGGCTTCGATTCCGCGGGTTTCGGACCAGACGTCGGTGCCGTCTCGGCGGACGAGTGCCACCTCGCGGGTGTGCACGCCGATCGCCGCCAACTCTGCCCCCAGCCCGAGGTCGTGCAGCTCGCGCACGGCGTTCGGCTGGAGGTTGATGCCGAGACCCAACGGCCGCAACTCTGGCGCCGCCTCGTAGACCTTGACGGGGACGCCGATCTCGTGGCAGGTCAGAGCCATCGTGAGTCCGGCGATCCCACCGCCGGCGATGAGCAGCTGCATGTCCCGAGGGTACCGGTCGGCCCTTGCGACGGGGAAACGGAGTCAGCGTCCCGACCGGGCCGCCCGCTCGGGACATTTCTGCCGGGGCGACCCACGGCGTCTGACACTACGCTCGCTGGGGTGATCGACGTACGGCTGATTCGCACTGACCCCGAGGGCGTTCGGGCTGCGTTGGCGCGGCGCAACGACCCGTCCGTGAACGAGGCGGTCGATCGTGCTTCGTCGCTCGACATCCGACTGCGCGAGATCGTCGGTGAGCGCGACTCGTTGAGGGCGCGCGTCAACGCGATCTCGAAGAACGTCGGCATGCTCCGCCGCGACGGCAAGGTCGACGAGGCCGAGGCGTTGCAGGCCGAGAGCCGCCTGCTCGGCGAGACCGAGAAGCAGCTGGCGGTCGAGAGCGACGACCTGAACGAGCAGCTCCGCCAAGAACTGTTGGTGATCCCGAACGTGCCGTACGACGGTGCACCCGACGGCAACAGCGACGCCGACAATCCGGTCGTCAAGGGGCCGTTTCTGCCCGATTCGTTTCCCGACCATCAGCGCGTTCCGCATTGGGAGACCGCTACCGAGCTCGGCATTCTCGACAACGAGCGGGCCACCAAGATCGCCCAGTCGATGTTCACGATGCAACGCGGCGCAGGGGCGACGCTGGCACGCGCTCTCTGTCAGCTGGCGCTCGATCGAAATGCTGATGCGCACGAGGAGATTCGGCCACCCTCGCTGGTATCGACGGCCACGCTGACCGCCACCGGACAGCTGCCGAAGTTCGCCGACGATGCGTTTGCGATCGAGCGTGACGACCTGTGGTGCATCCCCACCGCCGAGGTACCGCTGACCTCGATCTATGCCGGCGAGATCCTCGATGCCGCCGACCTCCCGAAACGTTTCATGGCCTACAGCCCCTCGTATCGTCGCGAGGCCGGCAGCGCCGGGCGCGATACGAGGGGCATGCTGCGCGCCCACGAGTTCGACAAGGTCGAGATCCTCGCCCTCTCCACGCCCGAGCAGGCACCGGCGCTGCTCGACGACATGGTCGCTCGGGCAGAGGGCACGATCGAGGCGCTCGGGTTGCCGTATCGGATCATCGAGATCTGCACCGGCGACATGGGCCAGAGTCACCATCGCAGTTTCGACATCGAGGTGTACGCACCGGGTGCCGATCAGTGGCTCGAAGTGTCGTCGATCAGTTGGTTCAGCGACTACCAGGCCCGTCGCGCCGACATCCGATACCGGCCGGTCGACGCGGACGGCAAGCCGCACAAGGGCACGGCGTTCGTCCACACGCTCAATGGATCGGCGCTGGCGGTGCCGAGAGTCTGGGCAGCGATCATCGAGAACTACCGCAACCACGATGGATCCGTCACGATCCCGGAGGCCCTTCGCCCCTACATGCGAGGGATCGAAGTGATCGAGAATTGACCCATGGACAGCTATGGGGATCGTTCACGTCTTCGTGACTGGCGGATTCAGTACGAAACCGCCGGGCTCGAGCTCACCGATCTGTCGACCGACCCGATGCAGCAGTGGAACGTCTGGCACTCCGAGGCGTTCGATGCCGGGATCGTCGAGCCCAACGCGATGGTGTTGTCGACGGTCGACTTCCATGGCATGCCGGATGGTCGGGCGGTACTCGTACGCGATGCCGACCGGTTCGGGTTCACCTTCTTCACCAACTACGAGTCGGTCAAGAGTCACCAGCTCGCTGCCCGCCCGGTCGCCGCTGCGACGTTCGCCTGGCTCGACCTCCATCGCCAGGTACGGGTCCGTGGCTCGGTCGAGCGGGTCAGCGATCAGGAGAGCGACGAGTACTTCGCGTCCCGACCTCGACCGAGTCAGGTCGGTGCCTGGGCCTCGCCGCAGTCAGAGGTGATCCGCGATCGCCACGAGCTGATGGAGTTGGTTGTCGAGCAGGAGAAACGTTTGGCGGGTCAGGCGGTTCCGCGCCCGGCGCACTGGGGTGGCTGGCGTCTGGTGCCGGAGGAGTGGGAGTTCTGGCAAGGCCGTCCGAGCCGCCTCCACGACCGGTTCCGGTACCGGTTGGTCAGCGACAATTGGCGGATCGATCGCCTGGCGCCCTGATCGTCTGTGCCCTGGCCGCTCCGCGAACGTTTCCGAAACGTGAGGGCCGAATGTTGAACCCGGTCCTGCAACCAGCCAACCTGGCGACATGAACATTGCCGGAAGTGGCACACGCGTGCTGGTGGTCGACGACGAGCCGACGGTTCGCGAGGTGGTCGCCGGGTACCTCCGCCGCGACGGCCACGCCGTGAGCGAGGCGGCCGATGGCCCGACCGCCCTCGCATTGCTCGAGTCCGAGCCGCCCGACCTGGTCGTGCTCGACATGATGCTCCCCGGTGTCAACGGGCTCGACATCCTGCGTCGGATCCGCCAGATGGGCGACATGCCGGTGATCATGCTGACGGCCCGGGCAGAGGAGTCGGACCGGGTGGCCGGACTCGAGTTGGGCGCCGACGACTACGTGGTCAAGCCGTTCTCGCCGCGTGAGCTGGCGGCCCGGGTCAACGGCGTACTTCGACGAGCAGCCCCCAAGGCTGAGCCGTTGAGCAAGGTGATCGAGTTCGACGGCCTGCTGATCGACAACCGCTCACGCGAGGTGCGCCGTGACGGCGAGTTGGTCGAGCTGACACCGAAGGAGTTCGACGTGCTCGCCCATCTGGCAGCGTCGCCTCGCCAGGTGTTCTCTCGCGCCGACCTGCTGCGCGATGTCTGGCAATCCTCACCCGACTGGCAGGACTCGGCCACCGTCACCGTGCACGTTCGGCGAATCCGCAACAAGATCGAATCCGATCCCGAGAACCCGCGCTGGATCACCACGGTGTGGGGCGTCGGGTACCGGTTCGAACCATGAACGACGCCGTGCCCGGCTCGACCACGCGGTCGGTCTGGCGGTTGAACCGCCTCGGCCGTCGATTCATGTGGGCATCGATGGGTGTGCTGGCGGTCGCCGTGATCATGATCGTGATCGCTGCCCAGCAGATGTTCATCAACGATCAAGACCTGGGCTTCCTGTTGTGGATCATGATCCCGGCCACGGTCGCCGCAGCACTGGTCGCATACCTGCTGTCCTCGCCGATCGCCCGTGACGCCAATCGCCTGAGCGACGCCGCGATGCGGGTCGCCAACGGCGATCTGACGGCCCGCACCGGCGTGATCCGACACGACGAGCTCGGCGATGCCGCTCGCGAATTCGATCGGATGGTGGTCCGTCTCGACGCCGTCGAGAAGGAGCGTTCGATGATGTTGTCGTCGATCTCGCACGATCTGCGCACCCCGTTGGCTGCGCTGCGGGCCTCGGTCGAGGCGATCCGTGACGGTGTCGCTGCCGGATCCCGATGCCTACCTCAACGGGATGGAGCATCAGGTGCGGGCATTGGGCGATCTCGTCGACGACCTCCAGCTGCACACACGTCTGGCGAGTGGCACACTCGAGATGAGGATGGTGCGCGTCGATCTCACCGAACTCGCCGACGAGGCGGTCGAGATCGTTCGCCCTCTGGCCAGACCGGCTGGGGTGTCGATCCACATCGATGCCCATGAGCGACTCGCGATCACCGGCGATCCGGCACAGCTCTCGCGGGTCATCCGCAACCTGCTCGACAATGCGATTCGGCACAGTCCGATCGACTCGGATGTTCGGATCCAGGTCGAGTCGGCGCCCGACGGAGCGGTGTTCCGGGTGGTCGACGAGGGGCAGGGTTTCCCCCCTGACATCCGCGCCCGCGCCTTCCAGCCGTTCACCAGAGGTGATCCCGCCCGCGATATCAGCACCGGCACGGCCGGGCTGGGCCTGGCGATCGCCCATGGTATCGTCACGGCACATGGCGGATCGATCCGTGTCGTAGATGCCGCGCACGGCGTCGTCGAGGTCCGTCTGCCGACGATGACCCAGCGCCCCGTGTCGCGAGGCGCAGCTCGCGCAGGCTCCTTCTAGACTGTGGAGTTCATGCGCAGCGCTCTCCAACCACCGTCGGTTCTTCCGCAGGCGAACGACCCGTGCTGGTGCGGGAGCGACCGCAAGTACAAGCGTTGCCACAAACGCTCCGAGGGCCGCGTGTTGCCGGGCCGGATCAGCCCGATGCGTTCCGTGCCCGATCACATCGAACGCCCCAGCTACGCCGATTCGGGTGAACCGGTCGCGTGGGACGAGCCCCGCGTCAAGTCGCCAGAGGTGATCGAGCGGATGCGCCACGCCGGCAAGGTGGCAGCCGAGATCTTGCGCCTGACCGGCGAATTCATGCGGCCCGGTGTCACGACCGATGAGGTCGACGAGTACTGCCATCAGCTCTACATCGAACGCAACTCGTACCCCAGCACGCTCAATTACCACCACTATCCGAAGAGCTTGTGCACGTCGGCCAACGAGGTCATCTGCCATGGCATCCCCGACTCCCGGCCGATGGTCGACGGCGACATCATGAACCTCGACGTCACCGCGTTCGTGGATGGTGTGCACGGCGACACCAATGCGACGTTCCTGATCGGCGACGTCGATCCACAAAGCCGCGAGCTGGTACGGATCACCGAGGAGTGCACCTGGAAGGGCATCGAGGCGGTCAAGCCCGGACGCCCGATCAGCGACATCGGTCGCGCCATCGAGTCGCACGCCAAGGCCCATCGGCTCGGCGTCGTCAAGGCGTTCGTGGGGCACGGCATCGGCGAACAGTTCCATTCCGACATCCAGGTGCTGCACTACTACGACTCGCGCAGCTCGATGATCATGCGTCCCGGTATGACGTTCACGATCGAGCCGATGATCACGCTCGGTACGTGGCAGCACAAGATCTGGGACGACGACTGGACGGCCGTGACGGCCGACGGCAAGCGCACTGCGCAGTACGAGCACACCTGTCTCGTCACCGATGATGGTGTCGAGGTGCTGACCGCCGTCGAGGGTGCTGTCTCGCCGAGCGCCCCCTGGAATCGCTGATCTCCCCAGGTGTGTGACAAATGTCCGGACATGGCGGGAACTGTTCTCGGCACTGTCACGACCTGTGCTTGATATGAAACGTGCACTCTCCCTCCTCCCGATCGGTCTCTCGCTCGGCGCACTGGTGCTGGCCGGCTGCGGTTCCGACGATCAGTCGGTCTCGCTCGAGAACACATGGGCCCGTACCAGCGCCGCCGGACAGACGACCGGTGCCATCTACTTCGACCTGACCGTCGATCAGAACGACACCCTGTTGAGCGCCTCGGTACCGGCTTCGATCGCCGCCGACGCACAAGTTCACGAGGTCGTGATGGCGGAGATGGATGACTCGGACGCTCTGGAGGGTTCCGAGTCCATGGACGATATGGCTGATGACATGGCCGACATGACCTGCGAGGAGATCATCGCCGAGCACAACGAGAACAGTGCCGAACACATGGACGACATGGACGACATGGACTCCGAGGAGATGGCCGACATGGACGACATGACCTGTGAGGAGATCATCGCCGAGCACAACGAGATGAGCGACGAACACATGGATGACATGGCAGATATGGCAGACATGGACGCCGAGGAAATGGCGGGGATGGGCGCCATGACCATGCAGGAACTCGCCGATGGCCTCGCCCTGACGGCCGGCGAAACGGTGTCATTCGAGCCCGGCAGCTACCACGTGATGCTGCTCGACCTGGTCGAGCCGCTCGAAGTCGGCGACGAGGTCGAGGTCACGCTCGAGTTCGCCGAGTCCGGCTCGATCACGACCACGGTCGAGGTGGCCGAGTCGGCGCCGTGATCCGTTCTCGCCGCACGGGCTCGGCCGTGTTCGTCGCTGGTGGGTTGTTGTTGTCGGCATGTGGTTCGTCGGGTGACGGCACCGCAGCGTCCGACGGTGATGCCCTGCCGTCGGCGCAGGCCGAGCCCAGCGGCGATGTGCTCCCCGACGTCGACATCGAACGATTCGACGGCGGGGGCACGATCAGCCTGGCCGATATCGAAGGGCCGGCGGTCGTCAACCTGTGGGCCACCTGGTGTGCCCCGTGCCGCCGCGAGATCCCTGACTTCGAGGCGGTCCACCAGGCGCGCGGCGACGAAGTGCGCTTCGTCGGCATCAACATCGGCGAGGACCCCGATCGTGCCATCGAGTTCCTTGCCGAGGTCGGCGCCACGTACGACCAGTTCCTCGACTCGGAGGGGTACGTGGTCACAGAGCTGCGCACCAGCACGATGCCGGTCACCGTGGTGCTCGATGCGAATGGCTTCATCACCGAGCGTCATCTCGGCCCGCTCGACGAAGACGGCCTGAACGAGGCGATCGACGAGGCGCTCGGCCTGTAGCGCCCTCAGTGAGTTGCCGGCTGGTCTGGTGGCCGAAACAAGGTCACCAACGTGGCAGCCACGAGGGCGGCGCCCCCGACGAGAGCTGCAGCGGTGACCATCCGGTCGAGCCAGAACGGCAGGTCGGTCGGCAGCACGGCCTTGGTGAGCGTGGTGCGGCGTGTGAACGCCCACAGTGCCAGCTGAAGCCCGGCCAGCAGCACCAGTGCGCTCTGCAGCATCGCCCAGCGGCCGTACACGAGGATCGTGGCGATCGCGCACAACAAGGCGATCGTGGGCAGCAGCCACCACGACAGCAGTGGTCCTGTCTCACTCGGTAGCGAACGGAACTGGGCGACGCCGACAGCGGTTGCTGCGGACGCCAGCAGGAGCGAGCCGAGCGTCACCGTCGCCGGTCCGGCGAGGGCGCCCAGCAGCACGACGTGGAGCCCGATCAGGACACCGAGGATCGCCGGCCAGGGCGACGGTGACGACTGCAGCGTCGTCTGGACCTCGACGTCGATGCGCTCACCGTCGACCACCAGCGGGACGATCTGAGGAGGCAGGGAGTCCCCGGGATCAAGCCCGATCGGCGGATCTGACCCCATCCAGTGAGCCCGGTGGTCGTGCCAGGCCCAGCTGCCCCCGTGCCCGATCTCGGCCCAGTCGGGTTCGGCATCGTTGTCCACGATGTCCGGGATCGAGTCGGTACCGAACCGCTCGGCGTTGTAGTAGGTCGCCATCGATCGGCGGTTCTCCTCGACGGTTCCGTCTGCGGAGATACGGAGGTACAGCTCGTCGTCGTAGCCCAGCACGGTCACCTCGTGACCGGCCGCCACCACGATCCGCACGAACGCGTCGCCGCCCTCGATCGAGACGGAGATCGCATCGTTGGCCGGCGAGATCGAGATCACTTCCGAGCGATAGTCGGTCGGTCCGGCAGCGTCGGCCAGGGCGACCTGCGGGACCGCCAGTGCCCCGAGCACGAGCGCGGCGGCGACGGCGCCCACGCGCCGCAGCCGCACGGTCACGCTTCGATCCGCAGGGTGAATGCGCCGCTGGGGTGCACGCTGCATTCTCCCTCCAATACGCCCTCGCTCTTGAACCGTTGTGTCAGTGTCTCACCAGAGGCGACGAAGAACACTCCGACGACGTGGTCTTCCGAGTCGTTGTTCACGATGCGGATCGCCTCGCCGACCTTGACGACCAACTCGGCCGGCACGATCTCGATGACCTGACCGGCGGCGATCCGGCCAGCGGTTCCGGGCGGGATCGTGTAGCTGTGGGCGAACTCGTCGGCATCGTCGGCGCTGGAGATCTCGATCCCGGCCCGGCGGTCGTCGGACGAGTCGCCGAACGATCGCCCGAGCAGTAGACCGCTGACGATCACCACAGGTACGAGCACCCCGAGCACGGCGAGCTGGGTGCGGTTCATGCGTCGCTCTCTTCCAGGAGTTGCGTCAGGTCGTCGGCGAGATCGTCGATCTCCACTCCGAATTGCCAAGTCAGAGCGAGTTCGCCGGCATCGTCGACGACGTAGAGGGCGGTCGTGTGGGCGACCTCGACCGTGCCGTCCTCGGCCCCTGCGACGTCGTAGCTGACCCCGAACGGCCCTGCAGCTCGAGCCAGGAGATCGGCGTTGTCCGTGCCCAGCGCGTGGCCGTCGTCGAAGAAGCTGGTGATGTACTCCGCCAGCACCGGATTGTCTCGTTCGGGGTCGACGGTCACCATCGCCACGTCGATCTTGGCGGCATCTGCGGCGTCCATTCGCCGTGTCGCCAACCGGAGGTCGCTGAGCGTGGTCGGGCAGAAGTCGGGGCAGTTGGTGTAGCCGAAGTAGATGACGAGCAGCTGTCCGGGGTCGGCCTGGAGGGCGAAGTCTGCACCCGAGTCGGTCAGGTCCGGCAGCGTGATGTCGCCGACGGCGGGGGCCGGGTCGCGCCGATAGCCGGCGAGCTCGCGGGGTGGTTCACTACCGCAGGAACTGACGAGGAAGACCGCCGCCACCACGAGGGCGCCGATTCGCGAGTGGTTCATGGGGTGGCCCCGTCGGTCGGTGTGGCGAGTGCCTCGATGTAGGTGAGGATCTGATCGATCTCGTCGTCGGACAGGCGATTGGTCGGCATCGGGAGGCGATACCCGGCGACCTTCTTGGCAGCGGGCTGCTTGATCGACTCGATCAGGTACTCGCGGTCGGCGACGACGGTCGAGCCGTCGGCGAGCTCGACGTTGCTGCCGAACAAGCCGACGAAGGTGGGGCCGACACCGCCCTCACCATTGGCACCGTGGCACGCCCCGCAACCGCTCGCACGTGCCAGCGTGTTGCCCCTGGCAGCGGCGGGGGAAAGGTCGATCGCTGGCGCACCGGAGTCGTTGGCGGCGCAGGCGGACAGTGACAGCGTGCCGACGAGCGCGAGCGCGCCGACAACGGTGGAGAGACGGGGTTTTGTCATCATCGGTGTGGTCCTCGTCGGTGACTTTCTGGTTCCTGGTGATCGGCCTCGGCTGCATGCAGCGTCGCCAGCAACTGATCTCTGGCGCGTGCCACCCTCGAGCGGATCGTACCGATCGGCACGCCGAGGATGTCGGCGGCCTCCTCGTAGCGCAGCCCCGTCAGCTGGGTCAGCACGAACGCCGCCCGCCGGTCCTCGTCGAGTTCGTGCAGGAGTTCCTCGATCACAATGCCGTCACCGACCGGCGTGAATTCGTCGAGCACGTCGTGTGCCAACGTTACGACGCGTTGCTCGGTCCGGCGGCGCCGGGTGCGGCGCCGGGTTGCATCGGCACAGGTGCGGCGCGTGATCGTCAGTAGCCAGTGGCGAGCCGGGCCAGAGGCCCGAAAGCGGTGGAGTGACGCGAACGCCCGCTCGTAGGCCTCCTGGGCGAGATCCTCTGCGTTGTCGCGATCACCGAGATACCGGCAGAGCGTCATGACATCGTGCTGGGTGGCGGCAACGAACTGTTCCAGCGCTGTGCGATCGCCGCGTTGGGCGTCGAGCAGGAGCGATGTGAGGTGATCCACCGGAAATCAGTCTGCCTGGGGGAACCAAATACCGAACACGGTCGACCGTCACATCGTGGACATACCGCTCGGAACCGGCTCGGCAGACGCCTGCGACGAGGCGCGTGTGCTGATCTCGGCCGCCACCGATGACGAACTCCATGGCGATGAGCACGGTCGGTTGGAGGACCATCTCGAGATCTGTCCGCGATGTCGCCGACATGCCGATGCGGTCGCCTCGTTGACCCGAGCGGTACGGCTCCGACCGGCTCAGGTGGAGCGGGGCTTCGTCACCCGCTTGATGAATCGCTCGCGCCCGGCCCGCCTGGGGCGCGGCGGCTGGCTGCGGCCGGCACTGGCGTGGTGCGGTCTGGTCCTCGCGATCCTCAGCGTCCGCCCGCTCGTGTTGGCCGACGTCGACGGCGCAGCGACGCATGTCGCCCGTCATGTAGGTGCCTCGTCGTTGGCGTTGGCCGTCGGTCTGTTGTACGCCGCCTGGCGTCCACACCGAGCGTTCGGCCTGCTGCCGTTGGTCGGGGCGCTTCTGGCGACGACCTTGTTGAGCACGTTGCTCGACACGCTGAACGGTTCCCAGTCCGTGATGTCGGAGGCGGTTCACATCGTCGAGATGGTCGGCCTCGTGCTGCTCTGGCTGGTCGCCGGCTCGCCGGGTTGGGAGCGCGTTGCGGACGCCATTCGTTCGGTCAAGCGCCTTGCGGGAGTCGCTCGGCCCACCAACTGAACAGCTCGTCGGCGCGCTCCCCGGTGAGTTCGTATGCCGCCGTCACGTGCCGTCCGCAGCCCACGATGTCACCCGATTCGAGGGCCTCGACCGCCGGTGCCAGGGAACCGGACGGCCACGGTGTCGCCGCCAGCACCGCCGGCCCGACCCGCACCGACGTCGTCGACAAGCCCGTTCCACCGACTCCGTGCCATGCCAGCGCTGAAGCGACCGGTGACGTGAGCACGGCGGCCAGCTCCCACACGGTCGCCGTGTACCGGTCGGATGTGTACTGGTCGGATGCGGCTTGCCGGGTGGATGCGGCGATCGGCGTCACCGAGGTCACGGGCACTCCGGGCAGCCATCCACCGTCGGGATCTGCGACCGCCTCGATGACCCGGGTCTGGTTGGCGACCAACACCTTCGGGACCAGCTTTCGGGCGGCCCACGCCGGGAACCGGCCGGTCAGTTTCGACAGGTCGACGCGTGGGTGTGCGAAGACCTGTTTGGCGAACCGTACGGGTCGCTGCCCCCAATGGCATCGACCGGGGTCGATCAGGCCGCTCGTGACGAGTGGGGGGCCAGCGGCGTGGTCGCTGACGGCCGGCACGAGGGCGTAGTACTCGTCTCGGAAGTTGACGTTCAGTTCGGCCCGATCGCCGAGCGTCCCCGAGCTGCTCAATCGGTCGACCACCGGGATACCGAGCCGGTCGGTCACGACCCGTGTCCATGTCGATGCCGTCGTCGACCCGCTGGCGGGACGGCGGAATCCGAGCACGCACACGTTGACGCTGGCATCGAAGTGCTGCTGGCGTGGCTCCCACCACGACCAACACAGGTCCGCCTGATCGGCGACGGCGCGCCGAACCGGGCCGGCGTCGCGGGCGGCCAGGATCGATTGCGGGAGCACCAACGCCACCCGTCCGCCGTCAGCGGCCGCCAGCCGCACCGCCAGAGCGAGGAACTCCACGGCCGCGTCGGCGTACGGGCCGCCCCCATGGCGGCTCGACCCGCCGCGTGTCGTGTCGGCGGCCATCTGCGACAGGAACGGCGGGTTGCCGATCACGATGTCGAACCGCTCGTCACCCCAGTCGTGGGTGAGGGCATCGTCGTGGATCAACCGCACCGGTGCGTCGCCGACCTGATCGAGTGCTCCAGCGTCGATCTCGCAGCCGACCAGCTCGGAGGCGTGACCGAGGGCCGACAGCCGCTGACCGACGGCGAGCAGGAATCGGCCGTCGCCACAGGCCGGGTCGAGCACACGAATCGGTCGCCTGGTGTCGGGCTCGCCGTCGGCGAACAGGTTGTCGACCACGATGTCGATCAACTCTGGCGGGGTGTACCACGCCCCGCGCATCTTGCGGGTCGGTTGCGTCGGAGTCACCGACTGAGAATAGGTTGCACGTGTGCCGGATCGGTACCTCACCTTCGATCGAGACGAATGGGCCGACTTGCGTGCCTTGACGCCATTGACGCTGGATGAGCACGACCTCGTGTCGCTTCAGGGAATCAACGAACGGATCGACCTCGACGAGGTGGCCGCCGTCTACCTCCCGCTCAGCAGACTGCTGAACCTCTACGTCAGCGCCGTGCAGGACCTGCAGCGTGTGTCGTCCACGTTCCTCGGATCGATCGCCCCGAAAGTGCCGTACGTGATCGGCGTCGCCGGATCGGTGGCCGTCGGGAAGTCGACGTTCGCCCGCATCCTGCAAGCGCTGCTGTCACGTTGGCCGAACCATCCCCAGGTCGATCTGATCACCACCGACGGGTTCCTGCACCCGAACGCGGTGCTGGAAACTCGCAACCTGATGGACCGCAAGGGTTTCCCCGAGAGCTACGACACCAGGGCGCTGTTGAGTTTCCTGCGGGCCGTCAAGAGCGGTGAGCCGGAGGTGTCCGCCCCGGTCTACGACCATCTCGCCTACGACGTATTGGAGGGCGAGTCGATCACCGTACGGCGTCCCGACGTCGTGATCGTCGAAGGCCTGAACGTGCTCCAGGTCAATCGTGAGGGCGACGAGTTCGTCAGTGACTACTTCGACTTCTCGATCTACGTCGACGCCGCTGTGAGCGACATCGAGGAGTGGTACGTGCGGCGCTTCTTCGCCCTGCGCGAGTCGGTCTTCCAGGACCCCAACAGCTATTTCGCGAACTTCGCCGGGCTCACCGATCAACAAGCCGACGCCACGGCACGCCACATCTGGACGAGCATCAACGGCCGCAACCTGCGCGAGAACATCGCCCCGACGCGCGAGCGTGCGTCGCTGATCATCCGCAAGGAACGTGACCACAGGGTCAGCAGGGTCTTCCTGCGCAAACTCTGACGGCGTTCGGTCAGTCCGGGGCCGAGCGGGAACCGTCGATATCGGCCTCGACGTCGATTCGCCACAGGTTCTGGCTGGTTTGCGCAACAAGCACGATCAGGGCGAACAGGTTGAGAGCCACGACGACGGGCACGCCCCAGCTGAAAATCGCGGTTCCGGCGAAGTACACGAACGTGTTGAGGGCGATGTAGCCGATCCGGATTTCGGTCGGACCGATGCCGTAGTAGGCGATCTGGAACTGGTTGGTGGCAGCGAACGACAGGAACGACACAGCCATCGTGGCGCCGGTGATCAAGAGCAGCACGAGGAACAGGAACTCCAGCCATTTCGCCTCGACGAGGAACGAGTATCCGATCACGATCGATCCGGCGAAGACGAAATCCAGCAGGTGATCCATGAAGAATCCCCATTTCACGAGGCCCTGCTTGCGGTACTTGCCGAGCGAGCCGTCGAGCGAGTCGGTGAGCCACTGGAGGAACACCATCGCCGACATGGCGTGCAGCCAGACCCGGTTGTCGTCGGCGAGCCAGCCGAACAGCACGGTACAGATCGCCCACAGCAGCGTGAGCATCGTGAGATGTTGAGTGAGGATCGGCTTCGGGATCTTCGGGATCGTCCAGTTGATGAAACGCCGCTCGAGCGGCCCGAGCAGTGACTGCCCCTTCTTCTTGTCGCCCGCGAATCCGTCACTCATGCGGCGTCTCTTGTGCCATCTCGTCGGCCAGCCAAGCGGGTAGCTCGGCGATCGAGGCGAGCTCGGCGAATCCACCGTCGTGGTCGTGGACGACCTCGTGGTCCCACGTGACGTGATAGGGCACGTGGACCCCGTGCCCGCCCAGCTCGACGATCGGCAGGATGTCGGATCGCACCGAGTTGCCGACCATCAGGAAGCTCGCCGGGTCGATGTCCCATTCGGTGAGGACTCGCCGATACGTGCCGACGTCCTTGTCGAGCACGACCTCGATGTGCTCGAAGTGGTGCTCGAGGCCGGACGTACGGACCTTGCGGGTCTGATGCACGAGGTCGCCCTTGGTGATCAGCACCAGGCGGTGGCCGGCGCCGACGGCGGCGAGCGCCTCGGGAACCCCTTGCAGCAGTTCGACCGGGTGTATCAACATCTCGTGGGCATGGTCGACCAGCGCGCCGATCACCGACGCCGGGGCGCTGTCCGGCCGTCGCCGTGACGGCGGCCTGCACCATCGACAATGCGAACGCCTTCACGCCGTAGCCCGAGATCGGAATGTTGTCGCGCTCGATGGCGTGCAGGGCGTCGAGCACGTCGACACCGTCGGGTGCGTACGGGCCGACGATCTCAGCGAACAGTCGTTCCGCCGACTGGAAGAAGTCTTCGCTGCGCCACAACGTGTCGTCGGCATCGAAACCGATCACGTCGAACTGGTCGCCGCGTGTCATCTACCGGTGAATCGCGTTGAGGTAGTTGTAGATCGTGATCCGGCTGACGCCCATCGCGTCGGCGACGTCTTCGACAGCTCGCCGCAGAATGAAGGCGC
The DNA here is from genome assembly GCA_963722635.1 of uncultured Acidimicrobiaceae bacterium. GTDB lineage: Bacteria > Actinomycetota > Acidimicrobiia > Acidimicrobiales > Ilumatobacteraceae > Ilumatobacter. Next base: position 76,148 of record CAVRNX010000034.1, on the reverse strand, counting down.
CGCGCTCGTCGAGCAACCGCACGGCGCGCTGCTTGTCCTCCCGCGTCAACGCCGGCAACGGTCCACCGAGTTCGGTCTCGACCGAGTCGATCAGCCGCTCCAGCGCTCCGTGCAGAGGGGGCATCCGCACAGCGCCGACAACAGTGCCTTCCCACATCAGCGGCACGTCGGACGGCTCGCGGTCGCTGGGTGAGACCAGCATCGCTCCGACAGCATCGACGACGGGTTTCACGGCGCGCAGCAAGGGGTGCGACTCGGTCATGCCGTTCTCCCGGGGTTCGGCTCGGTGACGACGTCGATGTTGACGTGTGTCGCCCCGTGGGCGAACGCTGTGCTGACGACCGTTGCCACCACGTCGGCCGATTGTGTGTCGTCGACCGAGCAGCCGGTGCCGAACGGACCGACCTCGACGTCGACGCCGTGGGCTTGCAGGGCAGCGATCGGTTCGGTGACGTGCGCGCCCGGATGGCCCTCGACGAACGGCTCGATCGTGAACTCAACGCGCTGCACGATGCGTCAGGCTATTCGACAACGTCTGTCACCGCACCAGATCGCCCGACGAACCGATCTCGCCGCTGACGACCGGCGCTGCAGCGGGGCATACCATGCATCCATGACGCTTGACACGATCCGAGACGAAGCCCTCGAACTGCGCCCCGAGACCGTCGCCCTTCGACGGTCGTTGCATGAGCGGCCCGAACTCGGCAACGAGCTCCCGATCACCCGGGATCTGGTGCTCGAGTCGATCGAGGGGTTGCCCCTCGACCTCACATTGCACGAGACGACGTCCGGCGTCTCGGCGTTGCTGACGGGCGGCCGGCCGGGCCCGACCGTGCTGCTGCGCGGTGACATGGACGCGCTGCCGCTGCACGAGGACACCGGGCTCGACTTCTCGTCGCGCACCGACGGAGCGATGCACGCCTGCGGCCACGACACCCACACGGCGATGTTGTCGAGTGCCGCCAAGGTGCTCTCCGCCCATCGCGACGAGATCCCCGGGCGGGTGCTGTTCATGTTCCAGCCCGGCGAGGAGGGGCATCACGGCGCGAAGTACATGCTCGAGGAGGGCCTGCTGGACGTGCCGCCGCTCCCCGATGGCAGCGACTCGCCGGTGACGGGCGCGTTCGCGCTCCACATCACGTCGACGATCCCGACCGGCATGGTGGCGACCCGCGGCGGAGCGTGCATGGCATCCGCCGACCGGTTCCTGATCCGTGTGCACGGGGCGGGTGGCCATGCCAGCGAGCCGTTCCGTACGATCGATCCGGTCCCGATCGCATGTGAGATCGTGATGGCGCTGCAGTCGATGATCACGCGCCGTATCGACGTGTTCGATCCAGCGGTTCTCACCGTCGGTCGTATCCACGCCGGCACCACCAACAACATCATTGCTCCGCTGGCTGAGATCGAGGGCACGATCCGCACGGTCAGTGAGAGCACTCGCGCCCAGGTCCACGACCACCTCAAGCGTGTGGCACACAGCGTCGCCGAGGCTCACGGCGCCACGGCCGAGCCGGAGATCATCGCCGGCTATCCGGTCACGTCGAACCACGATCAGTTCGCCGATTTCACGATCGACACCGCCAAGCAGGTGCTCGGCGATGAAAACGTGCACCGGCTGCCGAACCCGATCATGGGTGCCGAGGACTTCTCGTACGTGCTCAACGAGGTGCCCGGCACGATGATGTTCCTGGGTGGTACCCCGCCCGAGCGCGATCCCCGCACGGCACCCGCCAACCACTCCAACCTGGTGACCTTCGACGAAACCGCGATGCCGGTCGGCGTCGAGCTGTACGCCCAGATGGCGCTGCGCCACCTCGGCGTCTCCGCCTGACGGGAACGCTCAGTCCGAGCGGGTCAGGCGGAGGGTCACCAGTTCGAACGGTTTCACGGTGAGGGCGCAGATGCCGTCGCCGACCTCCAGACCTGATTGCGGCTCCTCCAGCAGGTTGCAGCGGCTGGCCGCCAGGATCCGTCGATCACAGGCGACCGTGATGCGGGTGCGGTTGCCGACCGCCTCGTGGAGACGCACGATGATGTCGCCGTCGTCATCGTCGGCAGGTTTGATGGCATCGATCTCGACACCGTCACCAACCAGGCTCACGATCGGTGCGGGCGTTGCGGTGGTCGATGATCCCGACACCAACCTGAGTGGGTTGTTGAAACGCTCCGCCTCGGCGACCACATCGTCGAGACCTGCGGCGTGCGGGAACAGCGCCAGGTTGACGGCGTGTTCGCCACGGTCGGCATCGGGATCGGGGTAACGGGCGGCGCGAGCGAGGCTGACCCGTACGCGGCCATCGAACAGGCCGTGGCCGTAGCGGCCGTCGTTCAGCACCGCCACACCGAAATCGGGCTCGCTGAGATCGACGTACCGGTGGGCGCACACCTCGAACTTGGCGGCTGTCCCACGAGTTGGAGGGGTGGGTCGGGCGTCGGACATGTCCGAACTGGATGTCGCAGGCGGCGGTGTCGGCACGCACATCGAGCGGGAAAGCCATCGAGAGCAGATGCTCGTCGTGCTGCCAGTCGACAACGACGCCGATCTCGAGCCGGGCGCTGCCGGCCCGCATCGTGTAGGTCACGGTCGCCGACGACGGACCGAACGAGTAGCGCAGCCGCACGCGGCCGATCAGCGGACCGGTCTCGATCACCTCGAAACCGACCGGCCTCGGCACGGGCTCGCCCAAGGCCGGTGTCCATGATTCGAGATCCCAGGCGTCGTAACGAACGGGTCGGTCGGGGGCGAGTTCGAGCACGGCAGCTCGCTCGCCGGTCGGGACCAGTTCGCGGGCATGCGCGAGGTCGATCACAGAGGTCAGCCCGCCGGTGTGGTCCCAGCGCACGGCGAGGTGGTGGTTGGTCATCGACGACTCGGTGACGACGACGCGGTCGTCGGCGCCGATCGCCGCCAGCGGTGCCAGTCCGTTGGCCGGTACCCGGACCCGGATCGGTGCTTCGCCGGGGATCTCGATCACCTCGTCGCGATCGACGCCGGCGGCGTTGGCGACGTGCGGCGCGGGGGGCACGAGCTCGTCGAACAGTTCGGCCAGCCTGAGTTCGAGCGCCTCGCCGACCGTCGTATGGGCGCGTTCGGCATCGGCGTGGACCCAGGCGATCGACGACCCAGGGATGATGTCGTGGAACTGCTGCGTCAGCACCTCGCGCCACTGCTCGTCGACATCGGCGGGACGGCCGAGCGTCGCCGACCACAACTCGACCTCGCGCAGCAGCCGCTCGCAGCGCCGGTTGCCGATCTTGGTGCGAAGTTGGCTGGTGAGCGTGCCGCGGTGGGTCTCGAAGTACAGCTCGCCACGCCACACCGGCACCGGCGCTCCCTCGAACGCTTCACGCTCGACGTGTTCGAAGAACTCGGCCGGTGAACCGATCTCGACCCGAGGTGAACCGTCGACGTCGGCCAGTCGGCGAGCCCGTTCGAGCATCTCACGGGTCGGCCCGCCACCGCCGTCGCCATGCCCGAACGGCATCAGCGACCAGTCGGACCAGGCGGCGTCGCGGAAGCGTTCGACCGACTGCACGCACTCGCCTGCGGTCAGCTCGGCGTTGTAGGTATCGACCGGGGGGAAGTGGGTCAGTACCCGTGTTCCGTCGAGGCCCTCCCACCAGAACGTGTGATGCGGAAACCGATTGGTCGTGTTCCACGACAACTTCTGGGTGACGAAGCGCTGCATCCCGCCGGCGGCGTAGAGCTGCGGCATGCCGGCCGGGTAGCCGAACACGTCGGGAATCCATACTTCGGTACAGCGCCGGCCGAACCGGCTCTCGAACCAGCGCTGACCGTGCACGATCTGGCGGGCCAGGCTTTCGCCCGACGGCAGGTTCATGTCGGCTTCGACCCACATCCCCCCGACCGGTATCCATTGGCCGTTTCGAACCTTGTTCGAGATCTGCTCGAACAGCTCGGGCTGGCGCTCCTCGATCCAGGCGTACTGCTGGGCCTGCGAACACGAGAACCGGTACTCGGGGTACTCGTCCATCAGTCGAACGGCCGAGGCGAACGTGCGGGTGCACTTGCGGATCGTCTCCTGAATCGGCCACAGCCAGGCGGTGTCGATGTGGGCATGGCCGGTGGCGACGATTCGATGCGTGCTGTCGGCCGCCCGAGTCTGCAACAGCGGGCGTAGCACGGATCGCATGCCGGCCACGTCGGGCAGCCGGTCGAGCGCCTTGGCGATGACGAGTTGGAATCGGTCGCGTCTCGGGTCGCCGTCCGCGAACGCTTCCAGCAATCCCGCCAGCACGTCGATGTCGTGTGCCAGCGCCTCGGCGTCGCTGTCGATCAACAGCAGTTCGGCGCGGCGCAGTCGGTACAGGGGGCGGTCGCCGGCGGTGTCCGGCGAGCCCAGCTGCGAGGGGGCGAACTGAACGAAGGTCGGGTTCGACGCCGCCTCGAGGCGGATCGTGACCGGGCCGGGATCGGCGGCCACCCGCAGCTTCGTGCGGCGAGGATGGATGCCCTGCACCGGTCGGCCCGACTCGTCCACCACGAGCCCCTCGCACTGGAAGCCGGCGGCGTCGGGATGGAAGCCGAGATCGAGCGCTGCCTCCACGCGCTGTCCACGCCAATCCTCGGGGATCTCGCCGCTGAACGTGAACCACGTGGTGCCCCATGGAGGCCCCCACCGGCCGCCCAGGGCGAGCGGTTGCTGGTCATCGCGGGTCAGCCCGGCCGTGATGGTGAGCGGACGTCGTTGGCGTTCGACCAGAGGAAGCACGCGCTCGAACAGCTCACGTGTGATGCGCTCGGCGATGAGGTCGCGATCCACCTGCACAGCGCGACCGTACCCAAGTGGCTCAGGGGCGGCCGGGTTCTGGCAGGGGGAACGAGCCGGCGGCGGCCGCCAGGCCCGTGATCAGCGCCTCGGTGTGGGGAACCAGGCCCGCTTCCCAGTCCCACCAGAGCGGGCTCGAACCGCGCACGCGCGGCGGTAGCTCGATCTGCACTCCGGCCTGCGGGGGCAGGTTGACCGGGTTGCGATCGTGCACGCCGCGCAGTTCGAGCGGTATGTCGTCGAGTTCGTCGATGATCTCGTAGGCGGGCAGCGCAGACCGCAGGTGCCCTGAGAGGTGCGACGCCAACACCCGGTTCTGCCCACCGAGCAGCAGGGAGGTCAGCAGCGACCGGCGTCCGAACCCGTGAATGGTGATGACGACGTCGACGTGTTCGATGAAGCTTCTCAACAGTGGCGATTGATCGGGCGTCACACGGATCGACGGTAGGTGCAGATCCCAATCCGGAGGGTGCAACACGCCGTAGTACGAAGCGTTCGATTTGGCTGCCGCCTCGCGCGGCCACGATGTCGGTGGTCTGCTCCAGGCCACCCCCGTGGTACGCCATGAAACCCAGCCGTCCGCGAAGTTCACATTCCTCGGTGACGCCCGGGAGGGCGAGCAGTTCGGCGAAGGTCGGTCGGGTCATTGCCGACATGCTCTCACGCTGGAATAGAGTCGCGACGTGCTGGTGTGGATGGATCTCGAGATGACGGGCCTAGATCACACGTCGGAAGTGATCGTGGAAATCGCCACGCTCATCACCGACGATGACCTCCAGGTGGTCGCAGAGGGGCCCGACCTCGTCGTCCACCAGCCCGAGCAGTACCTCGTCAAGATGGACCCGTTCGTCGTCGAGATGCACACCAGGTCGGGGTTGCTCGACCAGATCAGAGCCTCGACGATCTCGCTCGAGGAGGCGGGCCAGGCCACGCTGGCGTTCATCCGTGAGCATGTGCCCGAGGCTCGCACGGTGCCACTGTGCGGCAACTCGATCGGTACCGACCGGCGGTTCCTGGCGGCATACCTGCCGGAGATCGAGGAGTACCTGCACTACCGCTCGGTCGATGTGTCGAGCCTCAAAGAGCTCGTCCGCCGCTGGTACCCGCAGGTGATCACGCAACGTGGATGGAAGCAGGGAGCGCATCGGGCGCTCGATGACATCCGCGAGAGCATCTCCGAACTGCAGCTGTATCGAGATCTGGTGTTCTCGGCGCCCGACGAGGTCGTCGCCCGTCTGGCTGACCTGAACGGCGATGGCGACCCCGAGGCAGTCGTCCAGGATGTCGCCCAGGATGTCGCTCCTGATCAGGGCTCCGACGCCGGGACCGATGGCTAGCAACGCGTCTCGGGCCGGTGTGGCCGGTCTGCTCGGGGTGGTCGTGCTGTTGGCGTCGTGTGATTCCGGTGACGGTCGTCAGCTCCGTCAGCCGGTGTTCGACCTGCCGGCACCTCCGGTGGTCGACTCGGTGCTCCCGCCCCCACCCTCGACGTCGAACCCCTGATCGACACCTGAGTTCCCGAGTTCGCCGGTGGTGCCCGGACCCGGCACACTGGCCGCATGCGCGCCGTCGTCGTCACCGAATACGGAGGGCCGGAGGTCCTCACCATCATGCAGGTTCCCGATCCGGTCCCGGGTCCCGACGAGATCCTCGTCGGCGTCGCCCACAGCGCCTGCAACCGTGCCGACACGCTGCAACGGATGGGCGGCTACCGCGACCCCGTCGCCCGCCGGCACGAGATTCTCGGCCTCGAGTACGCAGGCACGGTCGCCGCGATCGGCGAGCGGGTCACGTTGTGGCAGGTCGGTGACAGGGTGATGGGTATCGAATCCGGCGCTTGTCATGCCGAGTTCGTGGCCACCCACGAACGCCAGGCGCTCCCGGTTCCGGGCGCTGTCGAGCTGTCGGAGGCGGCGGCGATTCCGGAGGTCTTCCTCACGGCATGGGACGCCCTGGTGGTGCAGGGCGGCTTGGCGAGCGGTCGGTGGGCGCTGGTCCACGCCGGGGCGTCGGGTGTGGGCACGGCGGCGATCCAGATCGCCAAGGCGATCGGTGCCCGGATCGCCGTCACCTGCTCGGCCGGTAAGACGCAGGCCTGCCGCGACCTCGGCGCCGACCTCGTGCTGGAACGCTCGCCAGCCGACTGGGCGGCGGAGTTGCGCCGAGCCGTTCCGGATGGTGTCGACGTGATCCTCGACGTGATCGGTGGTGAGGAGACCAACCGCAACCTGGCCTCCATCAAGCCGCAGGGCACGATCGTGCAGGTCGGCCTGATGGGCGGGGCCCAGACCCCGGTCAACCTCGGGCTGCTGCTGGTCAAGCGGGTGAGGTGGATCGGTACGACGCTGCGGGCCCGCCCGATCGAGCAGAAGGCTGCGCTCAGCCGGCGATTCATCGCCGAGGTGATCCCCCTGTTCGAATCGGGCGCGCTGCGGCCCGTGATCGATTCGCGGTTCGCGCTCGATGACGTGGTCGCTGCCCACCGACACATGGAGGCGAACGCCAACGTCGGCAAGATCCTGCTCGACGTGTGAGCCGAGCCGGTCACGCGCCCCCGTGGCCTCAGTGGCGGCTGACGAGAGCTGCCGGAAACCTGCTTGACGGCAGCGTGTACGGCGTGGTCCACTAGGGATCCCGCTGCGCACGCTCGTGTGGCGACAACCCGCACGCAGGAGCCACCGATGGACACGACGACGACGCATCACCTGGGCCAGGCGCCCGGTCGCGCCCGCCGCGGTTCCGCTGTTGCCTGCCCGAGCTGGCGTGAGCAAGCCGTTGCTCACGCATTCCACGCTGTCGGCACCACAGGTGTCACCGGTTTCGCGATGGATATGAACCTCGGCAACACCACCACCCTGGCCGCCGCCAAGAACGTTTCGTTCATCGAGCGCCACGCCCGGCACCTCGCAACGGGGTCGACGTAGTCACACACGTCGAATCACCCTCACAGCGAGGCCGCCGGGTTCCGACCCGGCGGCCTTTCTCGTTTTTCGGCCACGCCATCCATCCACATCCCACCACCCGCATCCACCAGAAAGGGATCACCGTGAACACGATCCAGCTCCAGCCCATCGACGAGTGCTCCGTCTCGACCGTCCCGGTCGCTCGCTGTGCCGACGGCAACGGCACCCTCACGCCGTTGTTCTTCTCCGATCACGTCCTCGACATCGCCCGGGCCAAGGCGATCTGTGCCAAGTGCGCGCTGCGGCGTTCGTGCTTGGACGAGGCCCTCGACCGTGAGGAGCCGTGGGGCGTCTGGGGCGGCGAGCTGCTGTCCGGCGGGCGCATCGTCGCTCACAAGAGACCCGGTGGCCGACCTCCCAAGAGGCCTCGGCCTCCTGTCATCGTGAACGAGCTCGGTGTCGTCGAGGCCGACGACCTGGACGCCCGACTCGCCTGGTGAGCCACCGGCGCCCGGGAGGCGTCGTGGTCAGGGCTCCGGAACCCGCCGACCTTCGGCGCGGGTTCCGGAGCCGAGGGGTGCCTCCGGCCTCAGCGTCGTAGCCTTGACGGCGTGACACCCCACCGACGACACATGGTGCTGGCAGCCGTGGCCGGCGCAATGGTGGCTGCGATCAGCCTGTTCGGTGGCGTGTGGTTGGCGGGCCTCTTCGACAGCACACCGGCCATCGACGGCGAGTTCGTGCTCGACCAGCCGGGTGTCTTCCAGCAGCCGCTCGACGACGTCAACGAAGATGTCACCGGCGAGCCGCTGCCGGCGATTGCGTTGCGTGATCGCGACGGCGCCCTGGTGCAATTGGCCGACTACGGCGGCCGGCCGCTGGTGGTCAACTTCTGGTTCTCGCGGTGTGCGCCGTGCCGTCGGGAGCTGCGCGACTTCGCCGCCGTGCACGGTGAGGTCGGGGACCGTGTGCAATTCGTCGGTGTCGATCCGTTCGACACGGTCGAGGCGATGGAGCGGTTCGCCGAGGAACGCGGCGTCGACTACGACCTGCTGCTCGACGACGGTTCGCTCTCGAATGCGCTCGGCATCGTCGGGTACCCCGTCACGTTGTTCGTCAGTCCCGACGGTCGGATCCTGCGCCAGACCGGTGAGATCGACGCCGAGTCGCTGCGTTCGTTGATCGAGGCGCTCTTCTGATGCCGGTCGACACGATGGTCATCTCGGCCTGATGGGCCTGTCGTTCCTGCGCGGGTTGATCGCAGCGGTCAATCCCTGTGCATTCGTGATGCTGCCGACCTACCTCATGTACTTCCTCGGGATGGAGGGCCATCGCCCCGGTGACCAACGCTCGACCGTGCGTCGGGCACTGCTGGTATCTGCCGCGGTCTCGGCAGGATTCATGGCGGTGTTCGTCGTGGTCGGGATCATCTCCGAGTATGCGACGCGTTGGATCGAGGACAACTCCAAGTACGCCACCTTGGTGATCGGGACCGTCTTCATCGTGCTCGGCATCGCGATGCTGGCCGGGTACCGATTGCCGATCTCCACCCCGAAGGTCGATCCGGGCGCTCCCGATCGCACGATCCGGGCCATGGCGTTGTACGGCATCGCCTATGCGGTCGCCTCGATCGGATGCACGCTGCCGTTGTTCTCGACCGTGCTGTTCGGAACCGCCGAACGCGACGGTTGGGGGACCGGGTTGGCGCACGTCATGGCGTACGGCGCGGGGATGGCCTTGATCGTGACCGCCCTGACGATCGCGTTGGCGGTCGCCAACACGAGCCTGCTGCGCGTGTTGCGGAGCGGATCGCAGTACGTCGATCGCGTTGCAGCCGCCGTGGTGCTGGTGTCCGGCGCCTACCTCGTCTACTACTTCTGGGTCGTCGACGTGAACGAGAACCGGTCACCGATCACCGACCGGATCGAACGGCTCCAGCAGCGGATCCAGGTGCAGTTGCTCGATCATTGGCAACCGGTTGCACTGGTGTTGCTGGCGATCGTGGTGGGCGCCTCGATCTACGCGATCGGCCGTGCCCGGCCGGGTGGCGAGCGACCGAATCGCTGAACCGTCACCCCGCAGCGAACGCCCAACCTCGTTCGCCGTGAACCGGGCTAGAGATAGTGCATCCGCTGTGCTTCGGCCCGCAACTCTTCGCGATGGTCGGGATGGGCGACCTCGATCAGGGCTCGGGTGCGCTCTCGGATCGAGCGGCCGCGGAGCTCGGCGACGCCGTACTCGGTCACGATCTTGTCGACCGTGTTCTTGGGCGTGGTGACCGCATCGCCGGCCGTGAGGCGCGGCACGATGCGGCTGTTTCCTGAACTCGTGGTGGAGTGCAGTACGACGAAGCCCTGGCCGTCACGTGAGTTCATGGCGCCGCGTGCGAAGTCGTTCTGACCGCCGGCCGACGAGTAGTACCGGCCCCCGATGGTCTCACTGGCACACTGCCCGAGGAAATCGACCGACAGCGTGGCATTGATCGAGACGAAGCCACGTTCGCGCCCGATGATCGAAGGGTCGTTGACGTAGCGCACCGGCCACAGCTCGACGGCGGTGTTCTCGTGCAGGAATTCGTTGCAGCCGCGCCGTGCCGAGCGCGAACGTGCCGACCGTCTTGGTGCGATTGAGGTCTTTGCGGATGCCGTTGACCACGCCGGCCTCGATCAGATCGACGACACCGTCGGAGAGCAGCTCGGTGTGGATACCGAGGTCGCGATGGTTCATCAGGGCGGCCATGATCGCGTTCGGGATGGCGCCGATGCCGGTCTGCAGGGTGGCCCCGTCGGGGATCCGTTCGGCGACGTAGTTGGCGATCGTGCGGTCGAGGTCGTCGGGTTTGCGTGGCTCGACCTCGACGAGCGGGCGGTCCGACCGGCACCACCCTTCGACCTGGCTGACGTGGAGTTGGTTGCGGCCGAACGTGCGCGGCATGTGTTCGGTGACCTCGAGGAAGAACCGGGCCCGCCCGATGAAGCTGGACGTGTAGTCGGCCGAGACGCCGAGCGAGAAGTAGCCGTGGCGGTCGGGCGGTGAGGCGGCGGCGATCACGAGCGGGTCGGCGGTGCGGGTCCGCATCAGTGCGAACACCTCGGAGAAGTGGGCCGGGATCAGCCCGATCGTTCCGTTGGCGAAGTGTGGTCGGGTGACGTGCGACAGGAAGTACGACAGGTGCTTCAGACGGTCGCCGAACTCGCCCGCCAGATAGGGCCGGGCGTGGATCGCGTGCATCTGGTGCACGCGCACGCTCTCGAGCCCGGGGGCCGCCTCCTCGATCGCATCCAGCAGGCAGGTCGGCTCGCCGTTGGCGAGTGGCACGATCAATTGGGTGCCAGGACCGATGTGATCGAGGACGTCACCCGGCTCGTTGCGTATCTCCACGCGTCCGACGCTACCGGCGTCGGTCGGCGTCGGATACGGTCGCCGGTCGTGAGTGATACCGACTTTGTGCCCGCCGCTTCGGTGCCGGTCCGGCCCGCTGCCACCGTCATGTTGCTGCGCGACGGGGCCGACGGGTTGGAGGTGTTCATGCTGCAGCGCACCTTGACGGCGGCGTTTGCACGCGGACAGTACGTGTTTCCTGGCGGCAAGGTCGATGACGCCGATCACGGCGAGGCGTTCGAACCGATCTGCGACGGCCTCGATGACGCGACCGCTTCGGCTCGGATGGGTATGGATCACGGCGGGCTGGCCTGGTTGGTCGCCGCGATCCGCGAATGCTTCGAAGAGGCAGGCGTGTTGCTGGCGCGCAGCGTCGACGGCGACCACGTCGTGCGCTTCGATGGCGAGGTGGTCGAGGCCCGGTTCAACGCCGCCCGCCACCAGATCCATGACGGCACTCTCTCGCTCGCTGCTCTGTGCTCGACCGAGCGCCTCCTGCTCCTGACCGATCGAATCCACCTCGTCGATCACTGGATCACACCGATGGGGGAACGGCGGCGGTTCGACACCCGGTTCTTCGTTGCGTTGGCGCCCGAGGCACAAGAGCCACTCCACGACGACGCCGAGACGATCGCCAGCTTGTGGGTCCGTCCTGCCGACGCGATCCGGATGTGGAAAGACGGCGAGCTGCAGATGTTCCCGCCCACGGTGTTCTCGCTCGAGTTCCTCGCACCACATGCAACCGCCGAAGCGGCGCTGGCGGCGGCGGCGGCGGTCGGCGTCCCGCCGGTCATCGTGCCGCGGATCGTGCTGGAGGACGGCAAGATCGTCGGGGTTCGGCGGCCGGGCGACCCCGACTACGACAACACCCCCGAACCCGAATTCGTGCTGGGCGGAGCTCGCTGATCCTCGACCGATGCGTGGACCAGCCCCCGGGGCTGGGGGTCTGGGCCGGCTGTCAGGCCCCGGGCTGGGCGTCGAAGGCAGCGTTGACGGCGTCGAGCAAGCGTGCCGAGCAACCGGCCATGTCGACGTCGTCGACGTTCACCGGAGGCGCCAGTTCGGCGCTGATTCGAGCCGCGATCGAGCGGAACGTCTGAGCCGCAACGCTGTCGCCGGTGAGCGAGACGGGAACCCCTTCGTCGTTGCCGGTGGCGACGGAGGGTTCGAGCGGCACCTGACCCCACAACGGAGCCCCGATGTCGGCCGCCAGTGCCGCCCCGCCACCCTCACCGAACAAGGCGTAGGTCGTGCCGTGGTCGCATGTGAAGGCGCTCATGTTCTCGATCACACCGACGACCGGCAGGAAGCTGCGTTTCGCCATGTCGGCCGCCCTCTGGGCGACTTTCTGGGCGGCGATGGCGGGCGTCGTGACGATCACCATCGAGGTGCGCGGCAGCATTCTCGCCAGGCCCATCTGCACGTCGCCGGTGCCGGGCGGCATGTCGATCAGGAGGTAGTCGAGGTCGCCCCATGCGACGTCGGCGAGGAACTGCTCGACGGCCTTGGTGAGCATCAGGCCGCGCCACATCAGTGCCGTCGACTCCTCCACCAGGAACCCGGTGGAGACCACTTCGAGCATGCCGGTGGCGACCGCCTTCCGGTTGGGGATGATCTTCGGCTTGTCGGAGCCGTCGACCCGTTCGGCCTCCATCCGGTCGGACATACCGAGCAGGCGCGGTACCGAGAAGCCCCAGATGTCTGCGTCGAGCACGCCGACGGTGTGTCCCTGCGCTGCGAGTGCGGTTGCCAGGTTGACCGTGACCGAGCTCTTGCCGACTCCGCCTTTGCCGCTGGCGATCGCCAACACCTGGCAGCGCAGCGGGATCTCGGTGTCGGGGGCCAGCCGGCGCGCCTTCCAGCGGGCCTTGCTCATCACCTCTGCCCGCTCGTCGGCATTCATCTCGCCCCAGTCGATCCGAACGTCGACGACGCCGGGGTGGAGACCGACCCTGGTTTCGACCTCGCGTTTGATGTCGGCCCGCAGGGGGCATCCACCGATCGTGAGTTTGATACCCACGACGACGTTGCCATCGGTGTCGACCGACACGTCGGGGACCATGCCGAGCGACACGATGTCGTCACCCAGCTCGGGGTCGATCACGCTGCCGAGTACACCCATGACGTCGTCTCGGCTGGGGGGCGCAGGGCGGTCGTTCGGAAGCATCGAAGTATTTTACCGGCGAATACCGTGTAATCTCGACTCATGGGCCCGAGTCCGAATGTGCCATCGGCGGCAGCTGCCGACACGCAGGCCAGACTCGACCTCTTCAAGACCTTGGGTGACAACACGCGCTACGCGATCTATCTGGAGTTGGCTCGCAGCCCACGGCCGCTCACCACGACCCAGGTCAGCGAGACGATCGGCCTGCACCCGAATACGGTGCGTCCCCATCTCGAGCGGATGCGCGACGTCGGACTGATCGACGTGCAGGTCGGTGGCAGGGGTGAGATCGGTCGTCCGCAGCATCGGTATTCGCTGGCGGCCGATGCCCCGTCGCTCGGTCTCGAACCGTCGGTGATGCCGGTGTTGGCGCGCATGGTGCTGGCGATGGCCGAGCGACTCGGCGCCGATGCCGGTGACGCCCACGCGATCGGTTTCGACGAGGGCGGGCGGCGATCGATCCCGTACCGCGACGCTGCCTCGAGTCTCGAGGCGTTCGTTGTCGACCACGACCGGCTCGGGTTCGATCCGATCGTGTCCGATCCCGACGACCCGCTCGACGTCGCAGCCGTGGCGTTCGCCAACTGCCCGTTCGGTGACCTGGCCAGCGATCACCCCGAGCTCGTGTGCAGCCTGCACCACGGCATGATCGCCGGTTTCGTCGAGGCCTTGGACGACAGCGAGGTGCGCCGTTTCTGTGGCGTGGTCGACAGCACGCCATGTCGGGTCACCCTGGGGGATCGTGGATGACCGGCCAAACGATGCGCCATCGGATGACGACGACCCACCAGCCAGGTAGGCTGGAAACCTCATCGACTCGAGAAGGGACCGATTGATGATCACACTGACCGATACCGCAGCATCCAAGGTGAAGGAGCTGCTCGACGCCGAGGGCGCCGCAGATCTGGCGCTTCGTGTTGCCGTACGTCCGGGTGGTTGCAGCGGCTTCTCGTACGAGATGTTCTTCGACGGTGACATCGCCACCGATGACGAGCTCGCCGACTACGGCGAGGCCGTGAAGGTCGTCGTCGACCCGGCGTCTGCGCAGTTGCTGCAGGGCGCAACGCTCGATTACAAGGACGGTCTCGACCAGTCCGGCTTCTCGATCACGAACCCCAACGCCAGCCGCACCTGTGGTTGCGGTCAGAGCTTTTCGTAAACCCGTCCACGGGTCGGCCGGCACGGTCGTGGCCCAGATCTTGCCCGGATCACCTGCGGACGAGACGTGAAGCCTCGCGAACGTTTGTGTTGCACTCCGTTGACGAGGTTGCATCGCGCCGTGTCCCGATGAGATCGTGAACGGCCATGGCGTCGCCATCCACCCACCTCGCGCCCCGGTTTCACCGGCGAATCCTGACTCTCGGCGCGCTCGCGACACTGCTGCTGCTGGTGATCGGTGCCCCATTCTTCAAGAACCGGATCGAAGACGACCTCGAGCGACGGGTTCCGGCTGAACTCGCTGCCGTCGGATTTGGTGGTATCGCCGCCACGTTCTCCGGCCAGGACGGCACCTTGCGCTGCGCTGCCCCCTTGGACGATCCCGAGCAGGCGATCGCTGCTGCCTACGACGTGTGGGGGGTGCGGGCGATCGAGATCGACCGCTCCTGCCGGGTGAACAGTGCACCGACCGTCGAGACGACCACGACGGTGGCTGTCGACACCAGCGCCACCGAGGGCACGGTGCAGAACGACCCCGATCGACACCGTCGACGACGTCGCCGTCGATGCGACCAGCGACGTCGGGGTCGAGACGACGATCCCGCCCGACTTCGATTCCGTCGCCGACATCGTCACCACCAGCCCGCAGTTGTCGCTGCTGGCGGTGCTCACCGAAGAGGCGGGGATGAACGACATCTTCGGACCGCAGGCGACCGGGTCGGTCACGTTGTTCGCCCCGACCGACGACGCGTTCGACGCCCTCGAAGCCGACGCCCTCGCCAAGCTGCGAGCCGAACCCGACCTGCTTCGTCAAGTGCTCAGCCATCACGTCACCACAGGGGCGCTGAGGGTGAGCGATCTGATCGACGGCCCGTTGGCCACGCTCGACGGCGGGACGGTCGAGATCAGTTCGAGCGGCGAGCAGATCACGGTGTCCGGCGCCTCGACAGTCTCCGTCGACATCGTCGCCACCAACGGCATCGTGCACGTGATCGACCGGGTGCTCGTGCCCGCCGACGTCGATCTGTCGGTACCCGGGCCCTTTGCCGAAACGAGCGCCGTGTTCGACGACGGACGTGTCACCTTGAGTGGTGTCGTCGCCAGCGAGGTCGAACGGGCGGTGTTGACGGCGGCGGTCGCCAGCGCCCCGGGCTCGCTGGTGGTCGACGATCAACTCACGGTCGACCCCGACAGCGGCATCGGTGCCACGACCGTTGGATCGCTCGCCCGGTTGGTGGCTGCCATGCCGGTCAACCTGCTCAATGGCGTGAGCGGCTTCGACGGCAACATGCTGTTCGTCACCGGCACCTACCGTACCGAGGCCGATCGGGACGCGATGTCTGCGCTGGCGACCGAGGTCGCAGCGGCGATCGAACTGCGACCTCAGCCCAACGCCACCGACAGCGATGCGGTCGAGCTCGAGGCGGCACTCAACGCCTACGTCGCCGGGAACCCGATCCTGTTCCAACCGACTTCATCGGAACTCGCCGACTCGTCGCTGGTCGTGCTCGATCGCCTCGCACTCGAGGCACTGCAGTTCTCCGGAGTGTCGATCACCGTGCAGGGACACACGGACAGCGATGGCGATCCGGCGCAGAACCTGGTTCTGAGTCAGTTTCGGGCGTTGGTCGTTCGTCAGGCCTTGATCGACCGGGGCCTCCCCGAGGCGTCGGTCACCGCCGAAGGCTTCGGGAGCGAACAACCGATCCTGGTCGATGGTGTCGAGGACAAGCAGGCCAGCCGTCGAGTCGAATTCCGCGTGGTGGCCACACCATGATGCGCACATGCCAGCATGAACCAGAGATGTTCGAGGTGAACCACTGATGCCGTACACGTTGATGAAGGGTTGGGCGTGGGTCCTGCTGGGGGTGTTGCTCGGCATCGTCATCGGCTGGTTGTTGCGCAGTATCGCCGCCAAGCGACAGGTCGCCCGTGCCCGCAAACACCATGTCGACACCGTCGAACTCGAGCGGCTGCGCGGCCGAGTCGCCAACCTCGAGCCCGTGGTCGTCGAGCGCGACCGGTTGCTGGTCGAGCTCGACGAGTGCCGGGCACAGGTGCGGCCGCCGGATCCCGTCGGCGAGACGTCGTCGCCACCGGCGATCGACGATGCTGCCGTCGACGATGCTGTCAGGACCGAACCGATCGAGCGGTCAACGAGCGCGGACGCGCCCGCTTCGCCGCCGTCCGCCCCGGATATGTCACAGGCGCGGGCGGTTCTGGGTACCTCGATCGAACTCGATGATCTGAGGGCGGTCGAGGGGATCGGCCCCAAGATCGAATCTCTCTGCCACGGCATCGGTATCCGCACCTGGTTCGATCTCTCGACGACGGAGGTGTCTCTGCTGCGCACGATGCTGGCCGATGCCGGTTCGCGGTTCAGCGCCCACGATCCATCGACGTGGCCCGAGCAGGCCGGGCTGCTGGCCGCAGGTCGGTGGCACGATTTCAAGGCGCTCACCGATGGGTTGAGCGGTGGCCGAGCTACCGACTGACGTCGAGTTCACGGTCAACGGCGAGACGGTCTCGGTACCGGCCGGCGGCACGCTGCTCGACGCTCTGCGCGAAGACCTCGACCTTCACTCGGTCAAGGACGGATGCAGTCCGCAGGGCCAGTGCGGATGCTGCACTGTGTGGGTCGATGGTCAGCCGCGCGTGTCGTGCGTGACGCCTGTGGCGCGGGTGCGCGGTCGCTCGATCACCACGATCGAGGGGCTCGCCGACGCCGATGCCTGGGCCGCCGCGTTCAGCGAACACGGCGGCAGCCAGTGCGGGTTCTGCACGCCGGGCATCATCATGCGTGCCGCCGCCCTCGATGCCGATCAGCGCAGCTCACCCGACGCCATCCGCAACGCCTTGCTGGCTCACCTGTGCCGCTGCACGGGTTGGCATCCGATCGTGGAGTCGATCACCTCGGTCGAGCTGGCCGCTTCCGATGGCCGCTCGGCGACCCGGCGCCCGGTTGATCGGCACCAGGTCGATCCGCAAGCCGCTCAGCGGCGTGCCACGTTGGAGGGTGGTGTGCCACAGCGCGTCGGCCCTTCCGTCGCGCTCGGCCAAGGTGGATTTGCCGATGATTCGGCTCCGGACGATGCCCTCGTCGCCGTGCGCGACGCCGACCGCGCCTGGGTCGTCGGCGAGACGCTGGCAGAGGCCCGCCACCTGAGCGGCAAGGTGCAGGGCCGGCGCACCACGGCGCCGTTGTCGTGGCCGCTCGAGTTGCCGGCCGGTGATTGGCAGCGCACCCTGCAGACCACGTGGGTCGAGCCCGCCTACCTCGAACCCGACGCGTCCTGGTGCCGGCCGGGTGGCGAGCCGATCAGCTCATACGGCAACGGCGGGGCGTTCGGGGGCAAGCAGTCGGGTGAGCTCGGTGTCGATGCTCGCCGACTCGCCGATCGGTACGGACGCCCGGTACGCCTCCTGAGCACGCGTGAGGACGTCGTGCGACTCGGCGCCAAACGTCCGCCGCTGGCGGCCGGTGTCAACGCCGACGGCACGGGCAGGGTCCACGTCGTGCGTACGGACGGGATCGTCGCGGCGATCCGGATGGCTGCCCCGGAGGTGGAGGTGGTCGAGTTCGACGTGCCAGGTCCGCCCACCTCGGTTGCGCTGCGAGGTGCCGGCTGGGTCGAGCTGGCGGTGCTGCTGGCGTCGCTGCGGGATCGGCCGCCGTTCACCGTCACGTCGCCGACCGGCGGCCACGCAACGGCTGAGATCGGCGGCGACGGCACGATCCGAGTCAGCGTCTCGTGCGGTGAGCCGCTCGACGCCGCCGTGCTGCGGAGCTACTGCGCGGGCGCAGCTCACATGGCGCTGGGGTGGGTCACATCGGAGGGTCTGTCGGTCGATCACGAGGGTGTTCCGCACGACCTGACGATCCGGTCGTTCGGCGTACTCCGGGCGGTCGATACGCCGCCGATCGAGGTCGATGTGGTGGGCTCGGACGGCGCGTCGGTCAACGGCAGTGACGCCGTCTTCGCGGCGGTCGCCGTCGCCGCCTGGCATCGGGCCGGGTGGGCGCCTCGCTGGCCGACTGCGCACTGACCGATCAACTACCGTCGCGTGGATGAGCAAGCCGCTGGGTCCCTACACGCCGGTCGTTCGTGCCGGCGACTTCATCATCGTGTCCGGTCAGGTGGGTGCCAAGGACGGTGCACTGGTCGACGGAGGTGTCGCCGGACAGACGGCTCAGGCCGTCGCCAACCTGGTCGATCGGCTGGCGGAGATGGGTGCCGAGCTGACCGACGTGGTGAAGACCACGTGCTTCCTGGTCGACATGGACTCGTTCGACACGTTCAACTCCGCCTACGTCG
Source organism: uncultured Acidimicrobiaceae bacterium (assembly GCA_963722635.1). Classification (GTDB taxonomy): domain Bacteria; phylum Actinomycetota; class Acidimicrobiia; order Acidimicrobiales; family Ilumatobacteraceae; genus Ilumatobacter. The sequence goes on along the minus strand of CAVRNX010000034.1, from coordinate 57,433 downwards.
AGGGGTTCGGCGACCATCGCCCGGCGCGTTCGACCGTCGCCGTCCGCGAGCTGCCCGATCGGTGCCCAGGTCGAGATCGAGGCGATGGCCTACCGACCGAATCCGGAAGCATCGTGATCGGCACCGATCTGTCTCCCGGGTGGCCGGCGAGCTAGCCTGAACTCATGGCCGGAGCGATTGCGATCGTCGTCGTGTTGTTGATCTTCCCGTCGCTGATCCTGATGAGCGGCGGCGTCGCCTCGGCGATCCTCGGCTTCTTCCTGCAGAACGACGGCGAGATCCGCCACGAGGGCAGCGAGCTGCTCCAGCTCGACGACTGACCAGCCGTAGCGAGCCGTTGGTCGTGCTGCTCTGGCACACTCGCGGGCATGCATCTTCACGACTCGTCGCTCGAGGTGCTCACGCAAGCGATCGTCAGGTACTCGATCGACCGCGTCCGGCTCGATCCTCCTCCGCTCGACGGGCCACGCACGCTGGCGGAGTTGCGGGCGATGGCGGGTCACACCGTCACACCTCATGGCATCGGGGGACTCGAGGCGCTGCGGGTGTTCGGCGACGTGCTCGCTCCGGCGTGCATCTCGATCGACCATCCCCGGTTCCTGTCGTTCGTGCCGGCTGCCCCGACCGAGGCTTCGATCCTGTTCGACCTCGTCGTCGGTGCCTCCAGCATCTACGCCGGGTCGTGGAAGGAAGGTGGTGGTGCCGTGTTCGCCGAGAACGAGGCGCTGCGCTGGATCGCCGACCTGGCCGGATTCCCATCCGAGGCCGGCGGCGTGTTCGTCAGCGGCGGAACGGCCGGCAACCTGAGCGCTCTGATCGCCGCTCGCTGCAGGTGGAGGCGTGACGCAGCCGGCGCCCATGACCGCACCAGGGGCCTGATCGTGGCCTCGAAGGGCGCTCACTCATCGGTTGCCCAGGCCGGGAGGGCGATGGACGCCGATGTCGTGCTGGTGCCCGCCGATCGAGCCGGCCGGATGCACGGTCGTGACCTTGCGGCAACCGTCGACGCGCTGTCCGACGAGGATCGTCAGCGGCTGTTCGCGATCGTCGCCACCAGCGGCACGACCAACGCCGGCATCGTCGACGATCTGTCCGGCGCTGCCGACGTCTGCGACCGACACAGCCTGTGGCTTCACGTCGATGGTGCCTACGGCGGCGCAGCACTGGCCGCGCCCTCTGTGCGCGAGTTGTTCGCCGGCATCGAGCGCGCCGACAGCTTCATCGTCGATCCACACAAATGGCTGTTTGCCCCGTTCGACTGTTGCGCCCTGCTGTATCGCGATCCGCGCATCGCCAAGGCCGCCCATTCGCAGCAAGCCGAGTACCTCGACGTGTTGCAGGACGACGAGTGGAACGCCAGCGACTACGCCCATCACCTGTCTCGGCGTGCGCGCGGCCTACCGCTGTGGTTCAGCCTGGCCACGTACGGCACCGACGCATATCGGTTCGCGGTCGAGACGACGTTGACGGTGGCACACGCCGGCGCCGATCTGATTCGTCAGAGCGAGCACTGTGAGCTGGTGCTCGAACCCGAGCTCTCGGTGGTCGTGTTCCGCCGCAAGGGCTGGACCGACGAGCAGTACCACCGGTGGAGCGACGATCAACTGGCGACCCAGCAGTCGTTCGTCGTGCCCACCAAATGGGACGGCGAAACCGTGCTGCGATACTGCGTCGTCAACCCGCTCACGAGCGTCGAGGATTTGGCCATGATGGTGGAGTCTCTGGCATGAGCCGACCTCGTGATCCGCAATGCACGCTGCGTCGCGACGCTCGACGCCGATCGTCGCGAACTGACCGGCGGCTGGGTGGCGATCACCGACGGCCTGATCGAGGCGGTGGGCACCGGCGCGCCACCGGCGGCGACCGACACGATCGATGCCACCGACTGCCTCGTGACGCCCGGCCTGATCAACACCCATCACCACCTGTATCCAGAACCTGACGCGTGCCTTCCCGCCGATGACCGACAAGCCGTTGTTCGGATGGTTGCAGTCGCTGTACCCGCTGTGGCGCGGCGATCGACACCGAGTCGGTCTACGTGTCGACGTGGGTCGGGCTGGCCGAGCTGGCGCTGTCGGGGTGCACCACGTCGAGCGATCACCTGTACCTGCATCCACGCGGTGCCGGCGACCTGCTGACGGCCGAGATCGAGGCGGCCCGTGACCTCGGGCATGCGGTTCCACCCGACCCGCGGCTCGATGTCGCTGTCGGAGAAGGACGGCGGTCTGCCACCCGACGATGTCGTCGCCGACGACGACGAGATCCTGGCCGCGAGCGAGGACGGCGGTCGGCCGCCACCACGACCGGTCGTGCGGGGCGATGACGAGGGTGGCGCTCGCGCCGTGTTCGCCGTTCAGCGTCACCGAGGACCTGATGGTGCGCACCGCCGAGCTGGCCGAGCGGCTCGACGTGCGGCTGCACACCCACTTCGCCGAGAACGCCGAGGACGACGAGTTCAGCCTGGCCACGTTCGGATGTCGGCCGATGGAGTACCTCGAACGAACCGGCTGGTGCGACCGATCGCACGTGGGTGGCGCACTGCGTGATGCCGAACCCCGACGAGATCGTGCGCCTCGGTGCCGCCGGGGTGGGCGTCGCGCACTGCCCGTCGAGCAATCTGATCCTGGCGTCGGGCATCGCCCCGGTCGTCGATCTGCGGGCGGCCGGTGTGCACGTCGGGCTCGGCGTCGACGGCTCGTCGTCGGCCGACTCGGCCTCGCTGTGGCTCGAGGCCCGCCAGGCGATGCTGCTGGCCAAGCTGCGCGACGGTGCTGCCGCCGGCACCGCCCGCATGGCGCTCGAGATCGCGACGCTCGGCGGGGCGGCATGCCTCGGCCGAAGCGGTGAACTGGGCGTGCTCGACGTCGGGCGCCGTCGGTGACGTCGCCGTGTGGTCGCTGACCGGGCCCAGCTTTCGCCGGTGCCCTCGCCGACCCGATCGAGGCGTGGCTGCGGTGCGGTCCGACCGGCGCCCGACGACACCATCGTGCACGGTCGGCCCGTCGTGCGCGACGGCTCGCTCGTGTCGCCGCGACTCGACGAGATGCTGGTCGAACACGACCGGCTGGCGCGCCGGATGCAGCGCCTGGCGTGAGCATCGGACGATGTCTCCGAAGGTGCCGCACACGATGCGCGGTCGACCGGTCAGAATGAACTGCTGTGTCGCGCCTGATCGCTGATCTCATGCCTGCTGCTCGTTGCAGGCTGCGGTGCGAACCAGGCGTCGGCGGGTGTCGAGGCGGTCGAGTCGCGTCGCACGCGCCGAGGGCTACAGCGCCGCGTGCGTTCGAGCGCGTGCATCGGCCGGACTCGGTGAGCCGATCGGCTCGGTGCACAGCCGACCGAGCCGCGACTGCGGACCGCGGCATCGTCGGTCGACATCGATGGCAGGTCCGACAGCTGCCACCGACGGCCGCGCGACGTCGCCGTGGTCGGCGACTCGCTGACCGTGTCGGCGAGCCGAGGAGATCGATGCGGCGATGGCGTCGGCCGAGCATCCGTGATCGGTGACCGTCGACGGCGCCGAGAACCGGCGAATGATCCGGGGCGGCGGTGAGGTGCCGTCGGGCTCGAGTGCGATCGAGGCGATCGACGACGATCGGTCGAACGAGCTGTGGGTGATCGCGCTCGGCACCAACGACGTCGGTGCTCAGGTCGGCGCCGACGCGTTCCGCGAGCAGTCAACGAGCTGCTCGACCGCTGCTGCCCGACGATCACCGCTGATCTGGGTCGACACCTACTTCCGTGACCGTGACCGACGCAGATCGTTGTGGTCAACCCGATCATCCGCAGCGAACGTCGGACGTCGCCGGGCGATCGCGCTGATCGCCCAGTGGACGCGCGTGCCGACGACGACGGCGATCTCACCGGTGATGGGGTCCACCTCACCGACGGATGGTCAGCAGCGTCTTCGCCGACTCGATCGTGCGACGCGATCGACGCCAGTTTCGGTGACTGATCACGGCTCGCCCGGGATCGGTGCGGCGGCTGGCGTCAGCTGTCCCAGCGGGACTGGCCGAAGCGGTAGCCGACCGAGCGCACGGTCTGGATCAGGCCGGCGTGCTCCTCGCCGAGCTTGGCGCGGAGGCGTCGGACGTGGACGTCGACCGTGCGGGCGCCGCCGTAGTACTCGTAGCCCCACACCCGCTGACAGCAGGATCTCGCGGGTGAACACCTTGCCCGGGTTCTGGGCGAGGAACTTGAGCAGCTCGTACTCCATGTAGGTCATGTCGAGCGGCCGCCCGGCGATCGTGGCCTGGTAGGTCTCGAGATTGAGGATGAGCTGCGCCGTACTCGACCAGGTCGGCGCGGGGCCGACCGCGTCGCCGACGCTCCACAGCAGGTGGCGCAGCCGGGCCTCGAGTTCGGCGGGGTGGAACGGCGAGAGGCAGAAGTCGTCGAACAGCTCGTCGCGGAGTTCGAGATCGCCGAGCTGAGCCCCGCCGACCAGCACGAGCATCTTGATCTGCGAGCCGTCCGGCTTGCGGACGTGCGCGGAGCGAACGCCCAGGCGCCCTCGGGGTCGGTGGTGCAGTCGACGATCGCCCCCTGCCAGCCGTCGGCCGGCTCGTGCTCGGCGGCCTCGTCGGTGGAGGCGACCGCCTTCCACGAGTAGCCGGCGAGATCGAGCGTGCGCGCCAGCTCGGGCGCGACCGGGTCGGCGAACACGGCGAGCATGCCGGCTTCGCTCGGCGCTGTCACGTTCGTCGATCGATCGTCACATCGACCTCAGATATCGATCGAGTTCGAACTGGCTGACGTGGGTCTTGTAGTCGCGCCACTCGCGTGCGCTTGTTGCGCAGGAACCATTCGAAGATGTGCTCGCCGAGCGCCTCGTGCACGAGCTCGACTTCTCCATCGTCGCGCAGTGCATCGGACAGCGACTGTGGGCAGCTGCGTGATGCCGAGCTTGGCGAGCACGTGCGTCGTCCGATCTCGAACAGGTTGGCGTCGGCCTCGTCGGGCAGCTCGTAGCCCTGCTCGATGCCGCGCATGCCGGCCGCGAGCATCAGGCTGAAGGCGAGGTACGGGTTGCACGCCGGGTCGGGCGAGCGGTACTCGATGCGGGTCGCCATCGGGTTGCCCTTCTTGGCGATCGGGACCCGGATCAGACCGCTGCGGTTGTTGCGGGCCCAGCTGATGTGGACCGGTGCCTCGAAGCCCGGCACGAGCCGCTTGTAGCTGTTGACCGTCTGGTTGGTGACCGCCGTGATCTCGGCGGCGTGCACGCAGCAGGCCGGCCATGAACGACTTGGCGATCGGCGACAGGTGGTGTGCGTCGTCGGCGTCGTAGAACGCGTTGTCGTCGCCCCGGAACAGCGACAGGTGGACGTGCATGCCCGAGCCCTGCACGCCTTCGAGCGGCTTGGGCATGAACGTGGCGTGGACGCCCTGGCTGGCGGCGACCTCTTTGACGACGAGCCGGAACGTCATCACGCTGTCGGCCATCGTGAGCGCGTCGGTGTGGCGCAGGTCGATCTCCTGCTGGCTGGGCGAGTCCTCGTGGAAGCTGTACTCGACCGGGATGCTCATCTGCTCGAGCTTGCGGATCGTCTCCTTGCGCAGGTCGCCGGCGGCGTCGCGGGTGGTGAGGTCGAAGTAGCCGCCGTGGTCGAGCGGCTGCGGCTTCTTGCCCTCGGCGGGCTGCTCGAAGTAGAAGAACTCGACGTCGGGGGCGATGTAGAACGTGAAGCCCTGGTCGTGGGCCGCCTTGACGTGTCGGCGCAGCACCTGGCGCGGGTCGCCCTCGAACGGCGTGCCGTCGAGGCTGTGGATGTCGCAGAACACGCGCGCCTCGGCAGCGCCGGGCTCGCTCCACGGGATCAGCTCGAACGTGTCGGGGTCGGGCACCGCCAGCACGTCGGCTTCCTGGATGCGTGAGAACCCGTCGATCGACGAGCCGTCGAACGTCATGCCGTCCTCGAGCGCGTTCTCGAGTTCGGCCGGGCTGATCGCGAAGCTCTTGAGGTTGCCGAGCACGTCGGTGAACCACAGGCGCACCAGTCGAACACCGCGCTCCTCGACGGTGCGCAGCACGTAGTCACGATGTTGATCGAGCATCTCGCTCACCTCAGCAGTCTGGTCGGGTAATCAACCGATTGAAAGAACGTCGGAGGAAACTCGAATGGGAGCCCCGGCGCGGGGCTCCCATTCGGTCGGTGCCAGCCGGAGGGGCTGACCTCACTTCTTCTTGGCGGCAGCCTTCTTGGCCGACTTCTTGGCCGACGTCTTGGCGGACTTGGCGTCGGCTGCGGCGCACACGACCTGGGTGATCGCACCGGCGACCACGTAGGGGTCCATGTTGGCGTTCGGGCGACGGTCCTCGGCGTAGCCCCGGCCGTCCTTTTCGACCTGCCACGGAATCCGCATCGACGAACCGCGATCGGACACGCCGTAGCTGAACTTGTTCCACGGGGCGGTCTCGTGCTTGCCGGTGAGGCGCTCCTCGATGCCGTCGCCGTACTGCTGCACGAGCTCCATGTAGCTGGCGCCGATCGCCTCACAGGCGTCGATCACAGCGTCGTAGCGCTCACGCATGGCGACCGTGGAGAAGTTGGTGTGGCAGCCGGCGCCGTTCCAGTCGCCCTTGGCGGGCTTGGCGTCGAGGCTGATGATCACGTCGTAATCCTCGGCGATGCGGTGCAGCAGCCAGCGAGCAACGTGCATCTGGTCGCCGACGGCGGTCGGGCCGAGCGGGCCGATCTGGAACTCCCACTGGCCGGGCATGACCTCGGGGTTGGTGCCGGAGATCGACAGGCCGGCATCGATGCAGGCCTGGGTGTGGCGCTCGACGATGTCACGGCCCATGATGCGGTCGGCGCCGACGCCGCAGTAGTAGGGGCCCTGCGGAGCGGGATGGCCGCCGCCGGGGGGGAAGCCGATCGGTGTGTGGTCGAGGCGCAACATCGTGTACTCCTGCTCGAGACCGAACCACATCTCGTCGTGGGCGTACTTCTTCTCGACCCGTTTGGCGACGGGCGCGGGTGTTGGTGGCGTGCGGGCGCATGTTCGACGCCAGCAGCACCTCGCACATCACGAGCGTGTTGCGGCCACCACGAATCGGGTCGTGACACTGGAACACGGGACGCAGCACACAGTCGGACTTGTCGCCGGTGGCCTGATTGGTCGACGACCCGTCGAATCCCCAGATCGGGGGCTCGGAGACTTCGTCGTGCAAGATCTTCGTCTTGCTGCGGAGCATGTTCGTCGGCTCGGTGCCGTCGAGCCAGATGTATTCAGCTTGGTACGCCACGAATGGGTCCTTCCAGAGAATGGTTGTAGGGGGCAGCGGCACGATGCCAGCGTGCGATTACTTCGCTATGTTCGCAATGTGAACGGCGTGTGAACAAACCGCCGGCGTTCAGATCTGCCGCCTACAACCGACGATTGTTCAGACCGTTCGCCCCAGGAAGTTGAGCAGTCGGGTCTGCGGATCGGCGCCCTTGACCGGCTTGATCGCGGCGTCGAACATGCCGGGACCCCGCATGATTTCGGCGGGCAGACCCTTCCACATGGCCAGGGTCGCTGTGCAGAGCGCCGGGTCGAGTTGGTCGTCGACTTTGGCGGTTCGGGCCAGATCCCATGCGTGCACGGCGAGGTCGGCTCCCATGAATCCGACCAGGGCGTCGATCGGCACCGGGCCGAACTCGGGCCCGAATGGGTCGTGGGCGATGGTCTGCAGGGCGCCGGGTTGGTCGAGCGCCTCGATGGTGGCATCGCGCAGCTTGGCCCACTGAGCGAGTGGGTTGGCAGCGACCTTGGGCGACGACTTGGGTCCGCGCCCGGTGGTCGTGAAGCTGTGGACCATCTTCACGCTGCCGAGGGCGTGCTCGACGACATCTTTCCCGGTCCAGCCGGCGCACGGTGACTTGCGCGCCAGCGCCTTGTCGGGCGTCAGGCGCATGACGTGGTCGAAGGCGTAGAGGGACTTGACGTAGTTGCGAAGGTTGGCGCTCATACTGCAACCGTAGACGCCCTCGACCGTGGCTCGAGCGCTGGCTCGGCTGACCAACCGACCGCCACCTGTAGCCGGACCGCTGCTGCGGTCCCATCGTCGCGTCGAGGTCGCCTCATCCGAGGTTGGGCGCGATCTAGGGTTCATCGTGTGAGCTTGCGATGGGGGCAGTGATCGCCGGCGCGGTGCTGGCGCTGGCGGCGTGCAGCGGTGACGAGTCGTCCGATTCGATCGCGACCTTGCCGCTCGCCGAGCCGGCCGTTTCGCTCCCGACGACACCGGGCCGGCGGACGATCTCGCCCCGAGCCAGATTGCGGCATCGACGGTTCCGACGCCCGACATCCCGGACCCGTGTGCACTCGCCGACCTCGAGTTCTGGACGGCCCAGGTGTTCGTCGCCGAGACGTCGGCCGACGCCGTCGTCAGGGTTCGCAACACAGGCGACGTGTGGTGCGAGCCCGACATCAGCGGCTCACCGCTGATCGATCCGGCGATCGAACCGGACGTGTGGCTCGACCCGGGCGGATGGGCCGATCTGGTCGTCGGCCAGTCGGGCCGCGAGTGCTTCGACCCGGCGATCGTGTCGGATGCCGAGATCGACATTCACGGCGAAGCAGTCGTGGTGCCGACCTCTGCGATCGCGATGTGCGGTTGGCGGCTGACCGCCTTCTTTCCGAACGACGTCGCCACCGATCCGTGCGACCAACTCGATTCGGTGACGGTCACCGGCGCCGTACTCGTCCGCAACGCGTCGTTCGCCCCCTGCGTGCTCGGGGAACTGGTGGCCGTCGAGGGCAAGGGTGCTTCGACGACACCTCGCGTTGACGTTGACGTCCCGATGGTGGTCGACCTGGCGGGCGGCGATGTCGTGGCGTTGCCGTTCGCCGTCGACCCGATTCTCGACTGCGACAGCGCCACCGGGGAAGGGGCACTGACCTTCGAGGGCGCAGGAACCGTCGAGGTCGAGGCCATCGCCTGCGGCTCGGAATTCGAGCTCGGTGCAGCCCGCCCCTGGTACGGCACCGAGAACGGACCGTTGGCAGCCCTCGACCCCGAGTCGTTCGATCTCGATCTGGCGTTGGCTGCGCTGGATCCGTTCGACGACGGGCCGTAGCGCGCCCACGTTGTCAGACACAACGTGACCGGACCGGAGCCGATCAGTCGTCGCCGGTCATCGGGAGCTTGGTGTGCCAGACGCCCGTTGCCTCGCGGAGCGCGCCGGCGACCGCCGGCGCGGTGGGCACCAGCCCGATCTCGCCGACACCCTTGATGCCGTACGGAGAACGAGGCTGCGGCACCTCGACGATGTGGACCTCGATCTCCGGGACGTCCTTGGCGCGCAGGATGCCGAGCGAACGCAACGTCATGTTGGTCGGGAAACCGGTCTCGGGGTCGGTCGGGAAGTCCTCGGTGAGGGCGTAGCCGAGCCCCATGTGCACGCTGCCTTCGACCTGACCCTCGACGAGCATCGGGTTGACCGCCTTGCCGACATCGTGCACGGCCACGACCTTTTCGATCTTGCCGGTCTCGGGATCGGCGATCGCCAGCTGTGCGGCGTAGCTGAAGCACGAGTGGATCGTGGGATTCGTCACGTCGGGATCACCGAGTTTCTGGGTCCAGTCGACCACGTACTCGGCGGTGTGATCGACGTCGGGAACGCAGCCGGCGGCGACGGCGACCTGACAGGCTTGTTGGACCGATCCGGCGGTCATCAAGGTGCCGCGCGACCCGGTCGTCTGTCCGAAGCCGAGTTCGCGGGTGGTGTCGACGATCACGTCGATCCGGGCGGGGTCGATCCCCAGTTCCTCGGCAGCGACCTGGAGCGCGACGGTGTGCACGCCCTGGCCCATTTCGGTGAACCCGTGGCGTACCTCGACCCGCCCGTTGTCGCTGCGGAACCTGATCACGGCGCCGCAGACCTCGCGGAAGCCGTTGCCGAGCCCGGAGTTCTTGAGCCCGAGCCCGAGCCCGATCGCCTTGCCGGCGGCGCGTGCGTCGTCGTAGGCGCTCTTGATCTCGTCGAGCACGGCCTCTGCACCGCCTGCACCGTCGTCCATGATCTGACCGGGGCCCCACTCGTCTCCGGGGTGGATCACGTTGCGCTTGCGAATCTCCCAGCCGGAGATGCCGACCTGTTCGGCGAGCCGGTCGAGCACGCCTTCCATCGCGAACTGGGCTTGGTTGGCGCCGAACCCGCGGAACGCTCCACAGACGAGGTTGTTGGTCCGCACGGCGGTCGCTTCGACGTCGATCGCATCCCACCGGTAGGGGCCGCAGGCGTGGCCCGCTGCCCGCTCGAGCACTTTCATGCCGACACTGGCGTACGCACCCGAGTCGCCGATCGCCCTGACCTTCAGGCCGGTGAGGCGCCCATCGGCGTCGCAGCCGGCGGCGTAGTCGAGCGTGATCGGATGACGCTTGGCGTGGATCCGGAAGCTCTCCTCGCGAGACAGCGTGCACTTCACGGGTTGCCCGAGCAGCCACGCCGCCAATGAGGCGTGGGCCTGGTTGCTCATGTCCTCCTTGCCACCGAACGCCCCGCCGTTCGACACCAACTCGACGGTGACCCGCGACTTGTCGACGGCCAGCATGGCGGCGATGTCGTCGCGGTCGTCCCACACTCCTTGGCCGCCGGAGTAGACCAACATCGTGCGTTCGTCGCCGGCGCCCGACGGAACAGCCAGGGTCGACTCGGGTTCGAGGAAGGCGTGTTCGATGCGTTGGGTCACGAACGTTTCGCGGACTGTGAAGGTGCTGTCCGCGAGCACCGTGTCGACGTCGCTGCCTCGCTGGTAGGCGCTGACCGACAGCGTGTTGCCGTCGGTCCCCCACACCGACAACGGACTCCCGGGTGCCAACGCCGCGACCGGATCGGTGTTGGGCCGGTGCGCCTCGTAGCCGACCTCCACCAACTCGGCCGCAGCCCGGGCCTGCTCGCGTGTTTCGGCCACGACGATCGCCAACACGTCACCAGGGCACGACGTGGTGCCGCCGACCGGGATCATCACCGGCCAGTCCTTGTGGATGATCCCGACGCGAAGCTGGCCGGGGATGTCGGCCGCGGTGAACGTGGCAACGACGCCGTCGGCGGCCGCGGCGGTGCTGGTGTCGATCGAGGTGATGTCGGCCCGGGCGTGATCGGTCAGCCGAAGTGCAGCGTGCAGCATGCCCGGCACCCGGATGTCGTCGACGTAACTGCGGTCGCCGAGCGTCAGTTCGGCCGCCTCGTACTTGGCCCCGCCGCCGCCGATCTCGGCCGAGAGCGCCGGTGCCTGGGCCGTGCCCTGGGCGACGGCCTCGATCGCATCGAGGATCTTCACGTAGCCGGTGCATCGGCAGAGATGGGCGCCGAGATGGGGTGCCATGCCCTGCCTGGTGAGCGAGGTGCCCTTCTTGTCGATCTGGGCCTTGGCGCGGATCACGATGCCGGGGATGCAGAACCCGCATTGCAGGCCGCCACAGGCCGCGAACGCGTCGGCGAACGCCTTGCGCTCGACCTCGGGGACGCCCTCGAGGGTGACGATCTCGCTGCCGTCGATCTTCTCCAACGACTGCTGACAGGACACGACCGCCTTGCCGTCGATCAACACGGTGCAGCAGCCACACTGCCCGGACGGCGAGCACCCGTCCTTCGGTGAGGTGACGTCGAGTTCCTCGCGTAGGGCGGCGAGCAGGTGAGGGTGCTGCCGACGCACGACGACGGGCTGTCCGTTGAGCGTGAACGAGGCGGTAGGCCTGTCCGGGTCTGTGGCGCCGGCGGTCTCGTCAAGATGGGTCACGTTTGACAGTTTGTCAAACATTGATGCCCGATGCACCCCTGGTGGGGAGCACCATTGAAGAGTCGGCGTAGCAGGAGGGACCAACTGGGGGGCCAACAGCGGTTGGATCGGTCGCTCGTCGGGACGGAGCGGAGCCCTTCACCCCGCTCGAATACGGCATGTTGTCGATCGACCAGGACTACCTGTTGCACTACCATCCGCAGGCTCCGGCAGGGTCAGAAGGCGATCTTCACGAATCCGCCCAAGTGCCTGTCGTGGACGGGGTTGCTCGGGCGGGCGCCAATCGATGGGTCGCCAGGGACGTGTGGGGTGTTCGGGATCATCCGGGGTTGATCTTCGAGACCGTGTCCGAGAGGTAGTTGGTGATCCAGATGTTGGTGCCGTCGAACGCCACCCCCCACGGGCCGTTTCCCGCCGGGTAGTCGACTTTGGTGCCGGTCGCCGGGTCGATCTTCGAGACCGTGTCCGAGATGTAGTTGGCGCTCCAGATGTGGGTGCCGTCGAACGCCACCCCCGAGGGCCGTCACCGGTCGGATAGTCAACTCGGCTGCCGGTCGCCGGGTCGATCTTCGAGACCGTGTCCGAGATGTTGTTGGTGATCCAGATGTGGGTGCCGTCGAACGCCACCCCCCACGGGCCGTCACCGGTCGAGTAGTCGACTTTGGTGCCGGTCGCCGGGTCGATCTTCGAGACCGTGTCGGAATTGTAGTTGGCGCTCCAGATGTTGGTCCCGTCGAACGCCAGCCCCCGGGGGCTGTTTCCGGTCGGGTAGTCGACTTTGGTGCCGGTCGCCGGGTCGATCTTCGAGACCGTGTCCGAGATGTAGTTGGTGATCCAGATGTGGGTGCCGTCGAACGCCACCCCAAACGGGCCGTCACCAGTCGGGTAGTCGACTTTGGTGCCGGTCGCCGGGTCGATCTTCGAGACCGTGTCCGAGTCGTAGTTGGCGATCCAGATGCGGGTGCCGTCGAACGCCACCCCAACCGGGCCGTCACCGGTCGGGTAGTCGACTTTGGTGCCGGTCGCCGGGTTCATCTTCGAGACCGTGCCCGAGATGTAGTTGGTGATCCAGATGTTGGTCCCGTCGAACGCCGCCCCATCCGGGCCGTCACCGGTCGCGTACGTGGCGGCGGCGCCGGGGTCTTGGTACCACTGCAACAACGCGATCTGTTGATCGCTGATCCGATTCACCGGACCCGCCGGACCCACCGCGCCGGTGTCACCTTTGGCTCCGGTGTCACCTTGGCTCCGGTGTCACCCTTGGCTCCGGTGTCACCTTTGGCTCCGGTGTCACCCTTGGGACCGGCGGGGCCTTGTGGGCCGGTCGCACCCAGATTCGTGGATGGCTGGTAGTAGCCGTTGACGTCGACGATCACATCGACCGTCCCGAATCGGTTGTACACGTTGAACTGACCACTCGCTGACAACGACGTCATGACCGTGTTCGGGGTCGGTGCTTGCCCAGCGACATAGTTCAGGTTCGATGTGCCCGGCAGAGCAGCATCAGCGGGATACAGCTTCAAATAACTGGGGGTCGTTGGGTTCACGATCGTCGTGTTCGTCGAGATCGCCGTCGCCGATGACGGGATCTCACACACGCTGTTCGCATCATCTGCACCCCACGCAGTGAACGTGACCGGATCGTTCTGCGGAATCGGTGTACTGCGCAGCCCAACATTGGTCGGCGCCTGACCCACGACGTTCGGGCGGGTATCAACCAGACGACACGGCACCACCGGCACGAACACCGTCTCCTCGGCGGTACCCGCTCCCGACACCACTCCGGTGACCGCAACCGCAGTCACCGCCCCAGCAACCCCCAAAGCCCACCAACGCCAACCAGACAACGACATAATGGCTCGACCCTTCGGACACAGCAACCGACCCGGTGCCGGTCACATCAATGCCCCAATCCTCACGATCGTCGCTTTGAAACAATAGAGGATTGCGTCACTGAAGGAACGCCAGACACAGCGGTTCATCCGGCGTTCCTGGCCGCTGCCGGTCAGGTCGATGGCGCAACCCGCCGATCAGGGATGGGTCACCGATCGGTTTGGACCAGCGTTCTGGTCCGCTCATTGCCGGTCACGAACGCGGTGGGCGGGGCATGTAGAGGTCATCCACTTCGGCAGCGCCCTCGTCGACGCCGTGCAGCAGGGCCAGCAGTGAGTCTGCGGTGGCCACGTACAGCTCTTCAGCGAGTACGACCTGTGCGTGCTCCGGGATCGCGGCCCTGATGCCGTCGAGGGTTTCGATGGTGCGCCGCGATGACGAACACAACACGATCTCGGGTTGATGCTCGGATCGATCCAGGTGGTCGCGGAGACGTGCCAGTGCCCTTGTGCCCCGTGGGGCGAGTGGACGGTCATGGTCGGCGAGCGACGTGTCGTCCCATGAGGACTTCGCGTGCCGGACCACAAGCAGTTGACGTCGCACACTGCAATCGCCGCGGCGAGATCCGCAACCAGCCAGGTCGGGTCGATGTTCCTCACTGTCAAGCCCACCTGATCCTGCACAGAACCAACGACCGCCGGCATCCGACGACATCCTTGGAGATCGAACTCGATCGGTACCTGCGTTTGACTCAAGCTCGCCGGAGACGTGGTTCGCCGCATCGGCAAACGCGTCAGGGGTGGCCGCGAGGTCGGAAACCCGAGCGGGTGCGGTCTGGCTTTGCGGTGGGCTTCCCCCGCCTGCTGTCCCACGTGGACATGTGCACGCGCGCACAGTCCTCGAACCTCCCAGTCTCTTGAAAGAGGCCGCCGTGAACTCACATTGTCGGACTTGGAAACCGTCGCCGCTTTCGCCATCGCGACGGCGTTGGCCGTTGGATGTGGCGGCGACGAGCCAACCGAGCGTCAGACGGCGGTCGCCGAAGCCGGCTCAGAGGTGATGCCCGTCGACCTGGACTCCACGACGCACGTCTTATCGACACCGCCAGCGGTGGAACCCAAGAAGTGATCGCTGATGACCTCAGTGACGACGAGTCGGTCCGCACTCCACATCCTTGGTTGATCGGCCGCTGGGTGCTCATCTTGGGTTTCAGTTGACGAACGTCAACCGGACCGCTGTTGGGCTGGTCAGCGTCGTCGCTGACCGTGAACGCTGTTGCGATCGCCACCAGGATGACACCGATGGCGATGAAGATCCTGGCCGTCTGCCTGATCTCGTCCCTCGTCCCTGGAACATACGCCCAGCGGTCGGGACCCGTCTTCATCATCACCAGGAGTAGGACGCTCCAGGCGACCGTGAGGGAACCTGCGATGAACATCCAAGGGACGAGAAAACGAGGCGATACCCAGTGATCAGGCTCGAATTCCTGTGCGGTGTTGAGCGCCGGAAACAACTTGAGCAAGAACGTTATGGTCCCTGAAATGACCAATATGATCGGCACCACCAGCGGTTCAGCGGCCTCGCTGTCAAGCGTGTCGCCTTCGTCGGGGGGCTCGCGGTCCTCGTGGTAGTTGCGACCGAAACCCGAGAACCCTGACAGGACCAACAGCGCTCCTCTCCCGATCCCGATCGCACAGGCAACGGCTGCGACGAGCGTGATCAACCACCAGAACGAAGGCGCCGAGGTGCGGCTGTGCCACCACCAGGCAACGGCTGCTCCCAGCCCGAACATGAAGAGCATTCCCGTGCCGGTCCCCACGCGCTCACGCATGTTGCGATCATCCACGATCGAGCATCCAGAGCGTGCCCGGCTGGTCGCCGCAACCACCGGCGTCCGAGCCCCCGGATGTGGCCGAAGTCCGCATCGACAAGAACAATAGGCCCACCAACAGCTGGGAATCCTGACCAGGACCGGCCTGTGGACGACCATCACTGACGTTTCCGGTACCGAACAGCTACGACGACCGACCTTCGCTCCCGGTCGCCGTGTTGGATAGCTTCGGGCGGTGGCCGGTAGCGACGAGAATCCGCCGACTCCGGGCGGGCTCGTGCCCGACGAGCTGCCCGGTCGTGGTCGCCGTCTCGCAAGGCGCTTGATCATCCTCACCGTGGTGGTGGCCCAACTCACGATGATCGTGATCGCCTACGACTCGGACCACAAGACGTTCGGGTTCCAGATGTTCCCCGAGTCCAGCCGGTGGCAGGCCGACATCGTCCGTGTGCAGGCCGACGGAGCCCGGATCGCCGTGAACGACGACTGGGAGTACCGGTGGTCTGACCTCGTCGACAGTCGCGGCCTCACCAATCCGTTCGTCGCTCATCACGCAGACTCCGGCCTCCGAAACCAGCTCGGCTACCTGCAGGGCGCGCTCGACTGGGTTGCCGAGCACACCCCCGACGACACCACGACGCAGTACTTCGAGGCCGAGGTGACGTACACCGACAATGGCCGAGGTCCGTTCACCACGACGTTCCGGTCGGTCGAGCGCAGCGTCGGATCGGCATCGGGACCATGACCGGCGTCGGTGAACGTCTGGCGCGCTGGAACCAGCAGATCGACGCCACCGGTGACGTGCGGGCGCTGAGCGTGCTGCGGATCCTGCTCGGTCCGATCGTGCTGCTGCATCTCGAGCGCACGTTCCGTGACGCAGCGGATGGCGTCGTCTACTCCGACCGCTTCTACCTGCCATATGCCGACGTGGTATCCAGAGGCCGGGCCGACCCTGTACCAGCTGATGCTCTGGACCGCAGGCGTCGCAGCGATCGCGATGTCGATCGGGCTGCTTGACCCGGCTCGCCACGTCGTACACGGCGTTCTTCGTCGGCTACAACATCTTCCTGTCGAAGACCCACTTCGCTCACAACCGGGCGTTCCTGCTGATCCTGCTGATCACGGTCGCGATCATCCCGGCCGGCCGGCACTACTCGGTCGATGCGTGGTATCGGCGTCGCTTCCGACGTCGAACGAACGCCTCCGCCGTCGGACACGCCGCTGTGGCCGCTGTGGCTGGTGCGCTTCGAAGTGGTCGCCGTCTATTGCGCGTCGGCGACCTCGAAGGTGATCGACCGCGACTGGTGGAGCGGACTCGTGCTGCAACGCCGGGCGATCGACAACCGTCAACTCGGTCTCGACGGCGGAGCGCCGGAATGGTTGATGGACCTGCTCGCCGACGAGACGTTTCAATGGCTGTTCTCGAAAGGAGCGGTGCTCAACGAGTTCGTCATCGGGCTCGGCTTTCTCCACCGCCGCACGCGGCTGTTCGCGATCTGGATCGCGATTCCGTTCCACGTGGCGATCCAGATCGGCGCACGGGTCCAGGTCTTCTCGTGGGCGGCCCTGGCGGCGCTCGTGATCTGGGTGACGCCGCGAGCACGCGACCGCCGACTGATCGTCCCCCACGGTCATTGGCTCGCCCGGCTCGTTCCGTGGCTCGACTGGTTCGGGCGGTTCGAGATCGTGCAGGACGACGTTGGTTCGGTCGAACTGCGTGAGCCGGTGCCCGAGGGAGCGCCGCCGGCCAGCCGCCACGGCGCGGACGCGCTGCTGACCACGCTCAGTCGTTTACCGGCGACCTTCTGGTTCGCCGGTCCGGCGCTCGTGCTCGCCCGCCGACGCGTCGCCGCCGCCGTGGGTTGACCTACGATTCCGCCATGACGAGCGTGTTTCCCGACCACGGCCGCGATCCCGACGAGCTGCAGGATCTGCTGGCCGACTGGCAGGGCGGCGACATCGACTGGAAGAGCGGACGGGCGTTCAGCCTCGTCTACAACGCCGACGATCCGGTGCTCGAGGAGCTGCAGCACCGGGTCGCCGACCGGTTCCTGCACGAGAACGCCCTCAACCCGTTCGTCTACCCGAGCCTGCTGCGAATGGAGCAGGAAGTGGTGGCGGTCGCCGCCGAACTGTTCGGCACCGACCCGAAGCCGGCACGATGACGTCCGGGCGGTACCGAGAGCATCTTCCTCGCCGTCTACACCGCCCGCGAGCAGGCCCGCGGATCGTGGCATCACCCGAGCCCCAGCTGCTGCTGGCGAGCACGGCTCACCCGGCGTTCACGAAGGCGGCCCACTACCTCGGCGTCGAGGAGATCCGGGTGCCGGTCGGCGACGACCTGCGTGCCGACGTCGTCGCCACGTCCGAGCGGATCGGCGACCGCACCGCGCTCGATCGTCGGGTTCGTCGCCCTGCTATCCGTACGGCGTGATCGATCCGATCGCGGAGCTGGCCCAGCCTCGCCACGGCCACGGCACGCTGTGCCACGTCGACGCCTGCCTCGGCGGCTGGCTGCTGCCCGTTCTGGGAGGAGATCGGCGAGCCGGTCCCGCCGTGGAACTTCTCGGTCGCGGGCGTCACCTCGATCTCGGCCGACATCCACAAGTACGGCTACTGCTTCAAGGGTGCCTCGATCGTGATCTACCGCGACGCGGCGATGAAGCGCCGCCAGCACTTCATCTTCGACGGCTGGCCCGGCGGCATCTACGGCTCGGCGACCACCGCCGGCACCCGCCCGCGGCTCACCGATCGCGGCGGCGTGGGCGACCATCCAGCATCTCGGCCGCGACGGCTACCTGGCGAAGGCCCGCACCGTTCGCGACGCGACCACGCTTGTTCCTCGACGGGGTGCGACTCGATCGACGAGCTGCAGGTGACCGCCGCCGCCCGACATGTCGCTTGTTCGAGTTCTCGTCTCGGGAGGGCACCGAGGCGACCGGTGCGATCGGCGACGTCATGGACGACCGGGGTTGGCACCTCGACCGTCAACAGGGTGGCCTCCACCTCATGATCTCTCCCGGACATCTCGCCGTGGCCGACACGTTCGTGGCCGACCTGGCGGATGCGGTCGCCAACCGTGGCGTCAGCCGGGGTGTCGAAGCCCAGCTACGGCGGCGTCGTCGACGCCTGACCTGCACGGACGTTGCACGCGTCGAGTTGTGCGTGTCTTCGTGGAGAGGTTGCCCATGGCTACTGACGAACCCCGATCCATGCGTGCCAGATCTATTCGCTACTCGGTGTCTTGCCGGTTGGTTTGTCGGCCGCTGAGTGTTGTCGGGCCTGGTCGCGTCTTCGTCTGAGTTCGTTGGGGTGGACCCAGCCGAGGCCGATCCAGTTGTAGTCGAGACGCCCGCCGTACGGGGGTTGGTAGTCGACGCTGGGTTTTGGGGGTGGCCCAGTCGGAAGGATCGGCTGACCGTTCGGGCCGATCACCCGGCCCATCCAGTCGGTGAAGGTGACACCTTGCTCATCATCGGCGTTGCCGCTGATACCGAGCTTGTGCCGGTGGTGGAGCCGGTGGTGCATCGGACACAACCCGATCAGGTTCCAGGTGTCGGTCGGGCCGCCGTCGGTCCAGTGGATGATGTGATGAATCTCGACGATGCGATCGTTGGTGCATCCCGGCACCCGACAACCGCGATCGCGGCGCAGCACTGCGCGGCGGGTGCGTTCGGGGACGACGCGCTGGGCGCGACCGACCGAGAACGGAACGCCATCGCGTTCCCACACCGGTTGCACGACACCGTCACACAGGAGGTGATCGCGAGCGGCCATCGGGATTCGCCACCCGTCGGTGGTGGTGGTGGATCCGTCGGTGACGTCGACGTGGATCCATGTGCGGTAGCGGTCACGGCGTGAGCGAGAGGTGACCGTATCGAGCGAGCGTTCGGCGGTCTCGACCAGGGCGTCGCCCCACGTGGTGTCGGTGTCGCCGCGCTCGAACAGCGAGTCCTTCGCTTCGGTCAGGGCGGCCTCGATCCGTAGGCCGGCGGTGAGATCGAGGTTGCCGTTGATCCGCCAACGGCCGCTTTCGGTGGCGCCGAACGAGAGCCGATCGCGGGGCTCGCCGGCGGGTGCGTCGGCCGGCTGGTCGGGATCACCGGCGAAGTGCTCGGACCGGATCCTGCGACGCAGCTGCTTGACGGTCGCCAGCTTGGCGAAGTCGAGGATGTCGGCGTCGGCCCATGCCGGTGCCTTCACCGCGACAGCAACCTGCTCGACGCTGAGCCGGCCCGAATCGAAGGTGTCGATCAGGGCTGGGAACGATGCCCGCTTGCCGGCGATACGAACGATGTCGCGGGCACGCTCGGGCGAGATGCCGGCCTTCCAGGCGAGCCACTGTGCAGGCGTGTGAACACCGGGGCCCTGCCACAGCTCGTCGCTGAGGACCTGTTGCATGACTGCGACGAGTTGGGCGTTGGCGACGTTGAGGATGCCGGCGATCTCGCACACCCGGGCATCGGGATCGAACGGCTCGGGGTCGTTCCGTTCGACGATCGACGAAACTCCACCTGACATGACGTAATCGTACATACGTTCGATCTGTTTGACAACGTCGAATGAGCGATATCTCGTGGATTCGACGGCCGGCGTGTTCTGGATCGTGGCGGCGACGGGTCAGCGGACGCGGCGGAACAGGTAGGCGAACGGCGACTTCGTGTAGGCGATGCCGCGACCGGACGCGAGGATCGACTCGACGGTCAGGTCGGTCGGCCGCTTGGGGACGAGAAACGACTCGAGATCACTGCGGCTGACGGTGTATCCACCGGATCGCGACTGCACCACGCCATCCAACTCGAAGCGATCGTCGATCGACGCCAGGGCCGCGTCACCGTGGCTCGAGTTCACCAGCAGCCAGCCGCCGATCCGCAGATGGTGGCCACAGTGCAGCGAGATCGGACCTGCGTAGAGCGACACGAGCAGGTCGAAGCCCCGGTCGGGCAGCGCCAGCTCGCTCATGTAATCGGCGCCGATGAACGTCACATCGGGGTCCGCCGGCGAGCCGGCATGGTCAGCGATGATCCGACGCACACCGTCCACATCGTCGAAGAAGCGCTGGGCACGCCGATCGGTGTCGACGTAGGTGACGGACGGCCACACGAACGACGCAGCAACATCGACATATGAGCCTGGGTACAACACCTTGCTCAGGTCGACCGCAGTCGCCACCGACGCGTACAACCGCCAACGGTCTCCTGTGTGAGCATCCTGTTTCGCCCACAGATCGGCGGTGCCGAACGGCATGAATCACTCCTTGTGGACAACCTACCCGTGGGCTCAGTCCCTGATCTTGTCGAGCGAGTGCACCAGCTCGGGGTCGCCGTCAGCGCGGCGGGCCCGTGTTGATGGTGGCGGGGTCGGGCAGCTCGATCGGGACACGTTCGGTGAGCGTGCCGAGGTCGTGCACGATCAGTTGCGGGATACCTCCCAGGTCGCTGAGACCGACGATCCGGTGGATCTGATCGTGGCGGTCGACGTACACGGTGTAGGTCAGACGAGACGGCCGGTCGGACGGCACGAACTCGTTGGTCGGGCCGAAGACGTACAGCTGCCACTCGGGAATCAGCGCTCCGGGTAGCTCGATGTCGAACGCCCGTGCCGCGGAGATGCCGTCGTCGAGCAGCACCACATCGCCGGGGGTGACCGTGGCCGAGCTGATCGTGTCGGGCCGGATCGGCCCCAGCAGCAGTCGGTGATAGAACTCCCCGACGCTGGCGATGCCGACACTCTCGGCGAGCGACCGGTCGTCGATCGGCAACCACTGTTCGTCACCGGGCGACGACCAGTCCACGAAGGTCAGGCCGGTCGTCTCGTCGACGATCATGGTGACCCCTTCCCTCGTGACTTCGTATCGGTCGGTCGTTGGATCGCGGGCGATCGTGTAGTCACGGACGAAGCCACCGACGCCCAGTTCGAGATGGGTCGAGCTGCGCCGGGCGATGTCGTCGTCGAGCTGTGCAATTGCGGCGTAGAGGTCGAAGCCGTCGGGTGGAACGGCCTCACCCTCCGTGACCGGGGGATACGTCGGCACGACGATCTGATCGAGCAGCGAACCCTCGCGAGCCGGAGCGCCCGGACCCGCCGATGCGGTCGGGATGCCCTGGTCGGGTTCGGGAATCGTGCCGAGTGACGCCAGCGTCGCTGGTGTCGTGACGATCGTGGTCGACGGGTCGCCCCCTCCGTTGTCTCCGTCGTCGTTCCAGACGACACCGAGCAGCACAACCGACAGGACGATGCCCCCGACGACACCGCCGAGCGATGAGAGCCCGACGATCTTGCGCCAGTTCGGCGGTGGCACCGCCCCCTCGTCGGTCGGGTTCGCCAACGGACCGTCGCCGGTGAGTGGGATCTCGAACGCCGGTGGGTTCTGTCGACCTTGCTGCTCGTACCGATCGGTCACGCGGTCGCTCCGATTCGGCCGGTGCGCCAGTGGGTTCGTCGATGTTCGGTCATCTCGGTTCTGAGGGCGAAGGTACCCGTTCTGGTGCGTACGATTCAGTCGTGACCGCTACGGCGCTGCCAGACGACCTGCACGAGCTCGAACAATCCCTGCTGACCGGGATCGCGGCGATCTCACCGGTAGCACCGCTCGCTCCTCCCGGCAGCGTGCCGACCGCTCCGCTGAGCAACATCTTCACCGCCCAGGTCGAGAGCCGCGTGCTCGATCACAGCGCACGTTGGCTGCGGGCCCAGGGCCACGGCTACTACACGATCGGATCGAGCGGCCACGAGGCCAATGCGGCCGTGGCCGCTGCGCTGCGGCTGACCGACCCGGCCCTGCTGCACTACCGCTCGGGCGGGTTCTACTGCGCCCGCGCCCAGCAGCGGACCGGACACCACGCCGTGCGCGACGTGCTGGCCGGCATGTTGGCATTGACCGAGGATCCGATCTCCGGCGGACGTCACAAGGTGTTCGGTCACCATTCCCTGACGGTGATCCCGCAGACGTCGACGATCGCCTCGCAGCTCCACGCGCGCCCTCGGCGTTGCGTTCGCGATCGGCCGGGCGCGGCGGCTCGGCGTGGAAACCCATTGGCCCGCCGACGCCCTGGCCGTGTGCTCGTTCGGCGACGCAAGCGCCAACCACTCCACTGCACAGGGCGCCATCAACGCTTCGTCCTACGTGGCGCACAGCGGGTTGCCGGTGCCGCTGCTGTGGTTGTGCGAGGACAACGGGCTCGGGATCAGCGTGCCGACCCCGACCGGGTGGATCGAGGCATCGTTCGGTCACCGTCCCGGGCTGCGATACGAACAGGTCGACGGTGCCGATCCGCAGGCTGTCTACGACATCACGACCGCCTTGGCACACGACGTGCGCACCACCGGCATGCCGGCGTTCCTGCACCTTCGCACGGTGCGCTTCATGGGGCATGCCGGCACCGACGTCGAGGCCAGCTACCGGTCGGCTGCGGCGATCCGCCAGGATCAGACACTCGATCCGATCCTCGGCACCGCACGGGCGGTGGTTGCCGCCGGTCTGGCCACGCCCGACGAGCTGGTCACCCGGTACCTCGGCGTCCGCACGGCCGTGCGGTCGCTGGCGCTCGAGATGGTCCATTCGCCGACGTTCGGCGATGCCGCCGCCGTGATCAGCCAGCTGTCACCTCGGCGACCCGACGCCGTCGCCGCGGTCGCCTCGTATCCCGCCCCAGCGGAGCGAAGGGCCAAGGCGTTCGGCGGAGCGCTGCCGGAGTCCGAGGGTCCGCTGACGCTGGCAGAAACGATCAACCGCACGCTCGTCGACGTGATGGCGGCAACACCGAACTCGATGGTGTTCGGCGAGGACGTGGCGGTGAAGGGCGGCGTGTACGGCGTCACCCGCGGCCTGCGCAAACGGTTCGGAGCGGCGCGGGTGTTCGACACGCTGCTCGACGAGCAATCGATCCTCGGCCTGGCGCTGGGGGCCGGCGTGTCGGGCCTGCTGCCGATCCCGGAGATCCAGTACCTCGCCTACCTCCACAACGCCGAGGACCAGCTGCGCGGCGAGGCCGCCAGTCTGTCGTTCTTCTCCAGCGGCCAGTACCGCAACCCGATGGTGGTGCGGATCGCCGGCTACGGCTACCAGAAGGGCTTCGGCGGGCACTTCCACAACGACAACTCGATCGCCGTGCTGCGCGACATCCCCGGGCTGGTGATCGCCAGCCCGGCCCATCCGTCCGACGCCGCGCCGATGCTGCGCACCTGTGTCGCAGCGGCGATCAGCGACGGCACGGTCAGCGTGTTCCTCGAACCGATCGCGCTCTACCACACCGCGATCTGCTCGAACCGGGCGACGGCGTGTGGACGGCGCCGTACGCCGCACCCGATCGCTGGAGCGATGAGCACGTCCCGATCGGCGAGGGACGTGTGGTGCGCGACGGCAGCGATGTCCTGATCGTCACCTGGGCGAACGGCTTGGCGATGTCGTTGCAGGCCGCTCGCGACCTGGCCGCCGAAGGCATCTCGTGCCGGGTCTTCGACCTGCGCTGGCTGGCCCCGCTCCCGATCCGGCAGGTGCTGGCCCACGCCAACGAGGTCGACCGCGTGCTGGTCGTCGACGAGACCCGCCATTCGGGTGGTGCCGGTGAAGGTGTCGTCACCGGGCTGGTCGAGGCCGGTTACGCAGGCGCGATCGAACGTGTCGCAGCGCTCGATTCGTACGTGCCGCTCGGCGACGCCGCCAACCTGGTGCTGGTCAGCCAACACCAGATCGTCGAGGCGGCCCGCCGCCTGTCGATCCGGTAGTCGCCGTCGGCGTGACAGGTTCGGTCGGCCAGACCGTCAGATCAGTTGATCAGGACGTTGGCGTGGTCTGCGGCCAGGCGCGGGTCCGGAATCACGGAGGAACGACGGGCGCCGGGGGCGTCCAGTTCTCCGGCGGCAGGGTCGGTGTCAGCCGATCGGCGGGTCGCCCGATCGGTCGGCCTTCCTCGCCAATCGATGGGCGCAGTAGCGTGATGTCGTGACGTCGATGCAGGACAAGATCAAGGAACTCCACGTTCGCCGCGACGCGGCGGTGCATGCCGGGTCCGAGCGCTCGGTCGAGCGCCAGCACGCCAAGGGCAAGCTGTTGGCCCGTGAGCGGATCGAGTACTTCCTCGACGACGGCAGCTTCCACGAGCTCGACATGCTGGCTCGCCACCGCGCCCACGAGGCCGGCCTCGACGAACGGCCCTACACCGACGGTGTGATCACCGGATGGGGCACCGTCGACGGTCGCAAGGTGTTCGTGTTCAGCCAGGACTTCACCGTGTTCGGCGGGGCGCTCGGCGAGGTGTTCGCCGAGAAGATCCACAAGATGATGGACCTCGCCCTCAAGACCGGCGCACCGGTCGTCGGGCTCAACGACGGTGCCGGGGCTCGCATCCAGGAGGGCGTCGTCAGCCTCGCCAGCTACGGCGGCATCTTCCGCCGCAACGTGCAGTCGTCGGGCGTCGTGCCGCAGATCTCGGTGATCCTCGGGCCGTGCGCCGGTGGCGCCGTGTACTCGCCGGCGATGACCGACTTCATCTTCATGGTGCGCGAGGCGTCGCACATGTTCATCACCGGCCCCGACGTCGTCAAGACCGTCACCGGCGAGGACGTCACGCTCGAAGAGCTGGGCGGCGCCATGTCGCACGCCTCCAAGTCGGGTGTCGCCACGTTCGTCGCCGACGACGAGAAGGCGTGCCTCGACGACGTGCGTTTCCTGCTCGGCTTCCTGCCGTCGAACAACCTCGAGCAGCCGCCGGTCGACGACCTCGGCGACGACCCCGAACGTCTGTGTCCCGAGCTGACCGACATCCTGCCCGACAGCTCCAACCTGCCGTACGACATGCACAAGGTCGTCAAGTCGGTCGTCGACGACGGCGAGTTCTTCGAGTACTTCCCGCACTGGGCGAAGTCGATCATCTGTGGGTTCGCTCGGGTGGAGGGGCATCCGGTCGGGATCGTCGGCAATCAGCCGATGATCCTGGCCGGGGTGCTCGACATCGAGTCGGCCGAGAAGGCCGCCCGTTTCGTGCGCACCTGCGATGCCTTCAACATCCCGTTGCTCACGTTCGTCGACGTGCCCGGCTTCCTGCCCGGCGTCGACCAGGAGTACGGCGGCATCATCCGCCACGGCGCCAAGCTGCTGTACGCCTACTGCGAGGCGTCGGTGCCGCGCATCTCGATCATCACCCGCAAGGCCTACGGCGGCGCCTACGTCGTCATGGACTCGAAGTCGATCGGCTCCGACCTGGCGTTCGCATGGCCATCGGCCGAGCTGGCCGTGATGGGTCCGCAGGGCGCCGTCGAGATCGTGTACCGCCGCGAGCTGCAGCAGGCCGCCGACCCGGCGGCCCGGCGTGCCGAGCTGGTCGAGGAGTACACCGAGAAGTACGCCAACCCGTACGCCGCTGCCGAGCGCGGGTTCATCGACGACGTGATCGATCCGGCCGAGACGCGCCGCAAGGTCGTCGCCGGCCTGCGGGTGCTGCGCTCCAAGCGCGAAGACCTGCCGCAGCGCAAGCACGGCAACGTCCCGCTCTGATCGTCGGTAACGGAATGGCGCCAGGCAGCATTCCGTTGAGCGTCGTTGCCGCGGCCGAATTGCCCGGCCGGCTCGGCGATTCCTGACACACTGGCCGGGTGACGAACCCGCCGCCACCCCCGCCACCGCCGCCAGGCGCCAACCCGCCGCCGCCTCCACCACCGCCAGGTGGTCCGGGTGCGGTGCCGCCGCCCCCGCCTGCCTACGGCGGTGCCCCGGTCTATCAGCCCCAGATGCGTTACGCCGGCTGGTGGCGCGCGTCGGCGCCGTGATCATCGACGGCACTCATCTCGATCGTGTTCTTCGTGCCGGCGTTCATCGCTCTGGCTGCCGGACCCGACGCGAGATCGACACCTGCACGATCAACGGCGAGTTCGGGCTGTGCGAGGTGCCGACGGGTGGCACGATCGGGATCGGCGTGCTGCTGTATGTGGTCGGCGCCGTAGCGTCTACCTGGTGATCTACTGCCGCCGACGTCGGCCGAAGGGCGCCAGAGCTGGGGATCGAGCGCCGCCGGCTATCGGATTCTCGACGAGCGGACCGGCGCTGTCGATCGGTACCGGTCGGGCGGTCGGTCGCTACTTCGCCCGGATCCTGAGCGCGCTGCCGTGCTATCTCGGTTTCCTGTGGCCGCTGTGGGACTCGGAGAACCGCACGTTCCACGACATGATCGTGCGCACCCGCGCCGTTCGTAAGTGAGCCGTTCACCCACGATCTCCGTGGGTGGGTATCGCCGGCGCCACGCCCACTACGCTGCCTGACGTGTCCGCACAGGAGCCGTCCGTGGCGATCAGCCCAGCACCGACCGACGAGCAAGCGGCGGCGATCGTCGCTGCCGTCGAGGTGCTGTGGCCGAAGCCGATGATGGGCGGTCACCCGCAGCGGGATCGCACGCTGGCGTGGCGGTTCAGCGGTCGCTGGTGGCTGCGCGATCGGTTCGCCGGTTCCGATCGCCCCTGGAGCTGACCGCCTTGCCCGGTCCGGCGATCGAACTGACGGCCGAACTGACGACCGTCGCCGACGATCTGGCGGTGTTCCACGAAGGCGCTGTCGACTCACCGGTACGAGGGGTTGCAGCCCGACACCGAGTTCGACCTGCACGGCGTCGCGGCGCGCACACTGGCGCGCCCGCCCGGCGAGCTGCTGGCCCGAGTGGCGACCGTCAACGATGTGCACTTCGGCGAGACCGAGTGTGGGGTGATCGATCAGCGCACCGATGGTCCGATCGTGCGCCCGGCCCCGGGCGAGCCGCCCTACCCGGAGGTCATGAACCGCGCCGCCGCAGCCGAGGTCGCTCTGATCGAGCCCGACGCGGTCGTCGTCAAGGGCGACCTGTCGGTCGACGGCCGCGAGCGAGGAGTGGGCGGCGTTCGAGGCCTGCTGGCGTGCAGCCGTTCGGCGACCGGTTGCACGTCGTGCGCGGCAACCACGACGCCTATCAGGGCCAGCACCGGTACGCCGGCGATCAGTGGATCGAGTTGCCAGGGCTCACGATCGGCCTGCTCGACACCACGATTCCGCAGCAGACCACGGCGGGCTGCGTCACCGCCCAACTGGCCGAGGTCGACGATCGTCTGGCGGCGACTTCACGGTCGTGTGCTGCTGATGGGGCACCATCAGCAATGGGTGCCACAGCAACCCGACCTCGAATCGCAGCGACGACTACTTCGGGATGCACCCCGACGCCAGCGACGCCCTCGACGACCTGTGCGTGCGCCATCGCCACGTGATCGGCTACGCGGCGGGGCACACCCATCGCCATCGGGTTCGAACGATGACCCGCAGCGGGGTGCCGTCGATCGAGATCGGGTGCGTCAAGGACTTCCCCGGCACATGGGCCGAGTACCGGGTCTACGAAGGCGGTGTGATGCAGGTCGTGCACCGCATCTCGTCACCCGAGGCGCTGTCGTGGAGCAATCGGTGCAGGGTGATCTACTCCGACTTCGGGATCGACTACGAGGCCTACGCGCTCGGCACGCTGCGCCGAGCGCTGTTTCATCATTCCCGATCGTCGTTGACGCCTCATGCGCTGCCGGCGCGGGTCAACACCTGGTCAGCGGGGGTCCGCGAACCTGTGACACCCCCTGGTCATCATGGTCGGTATGGACATGTTGTTGGTCGTGGTGCTCGTTGCGGTCGTTGGGGTGGCCGCCGCGCTCGTCGCCAGTCGAGGTCACTCGACCGGCGGTACGAGGCGGCCTCGCGGTCGACGATCCCGCCGTGCCGGTCGACGAGGTCGTGCAGCAGGCCGTCGCGTCGGCGCTCGCCGAGATGCGGGTCGCCACCGAGGCGCGACCGTGACGCCTGCGTTCCGTGCGCGCTGCTCGAGCAGGCCGCGGTGATGCAGCCGCGAGCAGCTCGGTAGCGCTGCCCAGCAGGCCCGCGAGCCGAGTCGTCGGCCGAGCTGAGCGCCAAGAAGGACGTGATCGACACCCGGCTCGACCAGGTGCACGCCGAGATGCGCTCCGAGCTCACCAAGCTCGGGTCGATCGTCACCGAGCTCGCCAACACCAGCGCCCAGAAGTTCGGGCAGGTCGATCAGTCGCTGCGCAGCCACGCCGAGATCACCCAGACGCTTGTCCGAGTCGGCGCGGGCGTTGCGCGAGGCGATGGCCAGTCCCACGGCCCGCGGCCAATGGGGCGAGCGGATGGCCGAGGACGTGCTGCGGCTGGCCGGCTTCGTCGAGAACGTCAACTACGTCAAGCAGACCCAGCTCGACGGGGCAACCGGGCGGCCCGACTTCACGTTCCCGCTGCCCAAGGGGCACGAGCTGTACATGGACGTCAAGTTCCCGATGGCCGGCTACCTGCGCTATCTCGACGCCAACACCGATGCCGAGCGTCAGGCTCATCGTGCCGCCTTCCTGCGCGACGTACGGGCACGGGTCAAAGAGCTGGCCAAGCGCGACTACGCCCGCGAGTCGGCTCGCAACTCGGTCGACTACGTGTTGCTGTTCCTTCCCAACGAACAGCTCACCGGTTTCATCCACGAGGGCGATCCCGGCCTGATCGACGATGCGATGACACAGCGGGTCGTGATGTGCTCGCCGCTCACGCTGTTCGCCTTCCTGGGCGTGATCCGTCAGGCCTACGACAACTTCGTCGTCGAGCAGACCAGCGATCAGATTCTCGCCCTGATCGGCAAGTTCGGCGATCCAATGGCAGAAGTACTCCGAACAGCTCGACAAGGTCAAGAACAAGTTCGATCAGCTCGACCGCCAGTTCGACGAGCTGGTCGGAACCCGCAAGCGTCAGCTCGAAAAGCCGTTGCAGCAGCTCGAGTCGGTGCGACGCGAACGAAATCTTCCGATCGACGGTCAGCTGTTCCCGGCGCTCGACGACGCCGAGGCCGACGCCGACGTCACGCCGGCCAACGTGCGGCGACTCGGCGCCTGAGGTATCAGCCGACGCCGGCCGTCCCGAGTTCCTCGGGTGGCGTGGTCGGCACACGTTTGCCCACGTACCACACCCCGATCGCGGCGATGATCGCGATCCCGATACCGAACACCAGCAATCGCACGATCACGATGCTGATCGTGGTGAACACCACGATCATGCCGATCGCCCAGTATTTCGCTTTCAACGGCATCCCGAGCCCGGCCCGATACCGCCGCACGGCAGGTCCGATGCGCGGCAGATCGAGCACCCACTGTTCGAGTCTCGGATGGGAACGGGCGAAGCAGGCTGCGGCGATGATGAAGAACACGGTCGTCGGCAGGCCCGGTACGACGATGCCGATCGCACCGACCGCGACCGAGAGTAAGCCCAGCACGATCCACGCTGCGCGGCGCGTGAACTCGAGCAGCGACTGCA
This sequence comes from uncultured Acidimicrobiaceae bacterium, assembly GCA_963722635.1. GTDB lineage: Bacteria > Actinomycetota > Acidimicrobiia > Acidimicrobiales > Ilumatobacteraceae > Ilumatobacter. Next base: position 27,728 of record CAVRNX010000034.1, on the reverse strand, counting down.
TCACCCCATCGTGGCATCCCGCTCGGTCGTTCCCTCCACCCGGTGCCGTGTCTGTGCCGCCGAATGCTGACCGGCACCGAGGTTCGGGCAAGAATCGGTCGTTGTGAGCCAGCCAGCGTTCGATTTCGGCGACGAGCCGCACGACGACCCGATCAACCCCACCTACACCGTGGGTGAGCTGGCCGACGCCATCAACGATCAGTTGCGGCGCGGGTTTTCCGACGGGGTCTGGGTGCGTGGCGAGATCGACGGGCTGCGCAACAGCGGGCCGCACACCTATTTCGCCCTGGTCGAACGCGGCGAGCAGGGCAAGGCGGTGATGAACGTGTCGTTGTTCGCCCCGATGAAGCGCAATCTCACGCCTCTGCTCAAGAAGAACCGGCTCGAGCTCGCCAACGGCATGAAGGTCCGCATCTTCGGCCACCTCGACTACTACGCCCCCAATGGACGGCTCGGCCTGAAGATGGCGGGGATCGACCCGCGGTTCACCCTGGGTGAGCTGTCGCAGGCCCGCGACCAGGTCGTGCGACGTCTCGTGGCGACCGGCCTGTTCGATGCCAACCGCAGCCGTTCGATGCCGATCGCACCGCTTCGGGTCGGTGTCGTCACGAGTGTCGGCACGGCGGCTTGGCACGATTTCCACCACGAGCTCGTCGCCAGCGGGCTCGGGTTCCAGCTGCGGGTGTGCGACACGCGGGTGCAGGGCGAGCTGGCCGAGCAGTCGGTTGCCGCTGCGATCCGCACCCTCACGCGCCGCCGTGACACCGATGTCGTCGTCGTCATCCGAGGTGGTGGTGCTCGCAACGAGCTGGCCACCTTCGATGCCGAACCGATCGCCATGGCGATCGCGATGAGCCCGATTCCGGTGCTGACCGGGCTGGGGCACGAGATCGACACCAGCGTTGCCGACGAGGTCGCCCATCGTTCGCTGAAGACCCCGACGGCCTGTGCGGCGGCCTTGATCGACATGGTCGTCGGTTATCGCGAAGCCACCGAGAGTCGTTGGTCGGCGATCGAATCGCTGGCGTCGCGCGAGCTGGGCGAGGCCACGCAGGCGCTCTCCGATCGCGCCCACCGGATCGCCCGTCGAACCCATGCGGCCGTCGAGCGAGCCGACGAGCGGTTGGCCACGCGTCGCCAGCGACTCAGCATTTCGCCGCGTCGTCAACTCGCCGATTCGCATCGGCTGCTCGACTCGACCGCAGTGCGTATCGTCCGGCGCGTCCCGCAGATCATCGACGGGCGACAACGCGAGATCGATGCCTCAGCGGCGCGGCTCGCCTTGCTCGACCCGGTCAATCTGTTGCGGCGCGGATGGAGCATCACCCGCTCTGCCGATGGTGCCGTGCTGCGCTCCATCACCGATGCCCGATCGGGCGAGATCATCACCACCCAGGTCGCCGACGGCCACCTGACCAGCCGAATCGAGGAATCGTGAGCAACGAATCGCCTGACGACGACATCGGATACGCCGATGCGCTCGACGAGCTCGACACCATCCTGCGTGAGCTGGAAGGGTCGGATGTCGACGTCGACCGACTGGCCGAGCGGGTCGCCCGCGCGGCCGACCTGATCGCCCTGTGTCGCGATCCGAATTGGTCATGCCGCGGCTGCGAATCGACGAGGTGATCGCCGATCTCGACGCCCCGACACCGGGCGGCGACGCGGCCGACGACGAATCGCCCTAGCCTCAGTGGAGTGCCAGCGCATGCGCCTCCCAGCCTGCTCCTGATCGCCGAGCGGGTTGTGGCTCGCCTCGACGCTGTGCTGACCCCCGAACTCGAACGGTGGACCGCGCTCGACCCCGACCTGGGCGACCCGATGGCGGAGATTCGGCGTCTGGTGTTGTCCGGCGGCAAGCGTCTGCGGCCGGCATTCTGCACCTGGGGCCACGTCGCCGTCGGGGGCGACGCCGACGCCGAGATCGTCACCGACGCCGGTGCCGCGTTCGAGCTGATGCACGCGTTCGCCTTGTTCCACGACGACGTGATGGACGACGCCGACAGCCGGCGAGGCGAGCCGACCACGCACACCGTGTTCGCCCGACCGCCACGCCGCCAACGGTTGGTCGGGCGAGTCGCGTCGCTTCGGTGAGGGCGTTGCGATCCTGATCGGCGACCTCGCCTTCGTGTACTCCGACCGGCTGCTGGCCGACGCCAACCCGCGTGGCGTGGAGGATCTGGAACGAGCTGCGGATCGAACTCAACGTCGGCCAGGTGCTCGACATCCTCGGATCGGTCCGCGGCGTTCGCGATGTCGCCCAGGCCGAGCGGATCTGCCGCTACAAGTCGGGCAAGTACACGATCGAACGCCCACTCCATCTCGGTGCCGCGCTCGCCGATCCGGATCGGTTCGAGCAGGTCGCGCCGGCGCTCAGCGCCTACGGGCTGCCGCTCGGCGATGCGTTTCAGATGCGCGACGACGTGATGGGTGCCTTCGGTGACGCGGCCACCACCGGCAAGCCGGTCGGTGGCGACCTCCGTGAGGGGAAGCCCACGCCGTTGCTCGCCAGGGCGTTGCGCGGCGGCCAACCCGGCCCAGCGCCAGGTGCTCGCCGGCGTCGGTCGTTCCGAGCTCGCCGACGACGATGTTGCCGACATCCAACAGGCGCTGGTCGACACCGGTGCGCTCGGTGACCTCGAGGCCACGATCGTCCGTCTCACCGACGAGGCGATCGAGGCGATCGAAGCCGCCGACATCGTTGACGCCGCCCGTGACGAACTGGTGGCACTCGCTGCGTTCGTCAGCCAACGGGAGGCGTGATCGTGCGCGTCGTCGTGATCGGCGCCGGTCTGGGCGGTCTCTCTGCAGCGGCCCATCTCGTGGCGGGCGGCCACGAGGTCACCGTGCTCGAACGTGGCCCGCGAGCGGGGGCCGGGCCGGCGTGATCGAGCTCGACGGGTTCCGGCTCGACACCGGGCCGACCGTGTTCACGATGCCCGAGTTCCTGGCCGACACGTTCCGGGTCCTGTACCGCCAGATGAGTGACTACGTGCAGATCGACCCCGTCGATCCGATGTATCGGGCGGTGTTCGCCGACGGCTCCGAGCTGCGCGTTCGGCATGGGCGGGAGGCGATGACCGACGAGATCAGGCGCTTCGCCGACGCTCGCGAGGCGGGCGCGTTCAACGAGTTCTGCGAGTGGCTGACCGAACTGTACGAGCTCGAGATGCCGCGCTTCATCGAGGCCAACTTCGACTCGCCGCTCGATCTCGTCAAACCGTGGCGGGCCCTGCTCGACCTGGTCCGCCACGGTGCGTTCGGGGCGCTCGATGCGAAGGTCGCCAGCTTCTTCGACGACGAGCGTTTGCAGCGGGTCTTCAGTTTCCAGGCGATGTACGCCGGCCTGGCGCCACGCGAGGCATTGGCGTTGTACTCCGTGATCACCTACATGGATACCGTCGCCGGGCGTGTTCGCACCGCGCGGTGGGATGCATGCCGTGGCCTCGGGCTTGGCCGCCGCCGTGACCGACGCCGGTGCATCGATGCGATACGGCATCGAGGTCACGCGCATCCTGCGCAACGGCGGCGGGGTGGTGACCGGTGTCGAGCTCGGCGGTGACGAGCGACTCGCCGCCGATGCGGTCGTCTGCAACGCCGATCTGCCGGTTGCGTATCGAACGATGCTGGGCGGTGTCGAGGCGCCGCGAGTGGCGCGCCGGGGCCGGTACTCGCCCTCGTGCCTGCTGTGGGTCGGCAGGGGTGCGCGGCGCCGCGCCCGATGGTGCAGCGCACCACAACGTCCACTTCGGCCGCGATTTCGACGGGGCGTTCAAGGCCGTGATCAAGGGTGGCACCCGGATGCCCGACCCCTCGACGATGGTGAGCATGGCATCGATCAGCGATCCGACGCTGGCGCCGCCGGGTTGCTCGACGATGTACGCGCTCGAACCGATGCCGAACCTCGACGGCAAGCTCGATTGGCGCGCGAACGGCGCTCGCTATGCCGAGGATCTGCGGCACCGGGTCGGCGCCCTCGGCTACCCCGTCGATGACGTGGTCGTCGAGCGGGTGTTCGATCCACTCGACTGGGAGTCGATGGGGATGGAGCGCGGCACCCCGTTCTCGCTCTCCCACACGTTTCGCCAGACCGGCCCGTTTCGGCCGGGCAATGTCGACAAACGTGTGCCGGGCCTGGTGTTCACCGGGTCGTCGACACATGCCGGGTGTCGGTGTGCCGATGGTGCTGATCTCCGGCAAACTCGCCGCTCAGCGGGTCGACCAGTACGCCCGCAGCACCGCCGTGCTCAAGTGGTGATCTGCCCATGACGGCGCTCGAACAGTCGTATCGGCACTGTCGGGACGTCGACAGACGCCACGGCACCACGTACTTCTGGTCGACCAAGTTGCTGCCACGGGCCAAGCAGCGCCACGTGTACGCCCTGTACGCGCTGGCGCGCACGGCCGATGACATCGTCGATCTGCCACACGGATCGGGTCAGCGACCCGGTCGAGTTGCTGGCCGGGTTCGCCGATCGGTTCTTCGACCGATCTCGCCGCCGGCCGATCCGACCACCTCGTGTTGCGGGCGGTGATCGACACGGTGCGTCGTTTCGACATCGACGTCGATTCGTTCCGGCGCTTCTTCGGGGCGATGGAGATGGACTTGACGGTCACGTCGTACGACACCTGGACGGATCTGCTGGCCTACATGGACGGATCTGCGGCGGTGATCGGCGAGATGATGCTGCCGATCCTCGAGCCGACCGATCCGCGACGGCTGCGTTCGGCCCGGCACGCGATCTCGGTCTCGCCTTCCAGCTCACGAACTTCGTGCGCGACATCGCCGAGGACCTGGACCGTGGGCGCCAGTATCTGCCCCAAGAGGACCTGCGGCGGTTCGGGGTCGACCTCGGCGAACGTCGTGCAGGCCCGGCGTTCGTCGACCTGATGCGGTTCGAGATCGCACGGTGTCGAGGGCTGTATCTCTCGGCCGAGGCGGGCATCGCAGTTGCTGCCGCGCCGGTCGGCGCAGTGCATCCGAGCCGCCCACACCGTCTACCGACGCATACTCGATCAGGTCGAGCGCCTCGACTACGACGTCTTCGCGACCCGGGCCCGAGTGCCGACCCCGACCAAGCTGGCACTGACGGCTCGACAACTCGTCGGCTGACGGGGCCGTTCGGCTGCAACACTGACGCACATGGACATCCGCCCAGGGGTAGACCGTGACCTGACGGCGATGGTCGCGCTGGCCGCTCGGCTGCAGGTCGATCCGACCAGCGCGATCGCCTACCTCGGTGTCGAGGCCGACGGCATCACGAACGAGTTGGCAGAGATCGACTGGCGATCGGTGTCGGCCGTGGCGTTCGACGGCGATCGCATGATCGGTTGGTTGGCCGGGGACATCGACGCCGAGCTCGGTCGCGTGTACTGGTTGGGCCCATTCGTCGACGTGGTCGATGTCGACACCTGGAAGGTTGTCGCCTCCCGGTTGTACGAACGCTGTTCCGGGTTGATGCCGCCCGAGATGACTCAGGAGGAGATCGCGATCGACGTCCGGTTCCAGCGCTGCGAGCGCTGGGCCGTCGGTCATGGATTCGTCTCCGGTACCGGTTCGTCGGTGTTGGTGCTGGATACCGATCTGGCAGGCCCTGCGCTCGGGTTTCGCGCCGTCCGCGACGACGACCTGGCGGCTCTCGGTGCGCTCCACGAGGAGTTGTTCCCCGGAACGCACACGACCGGTCGTCAGCTGGTCGAGGATCGTGACGACCGCCATGTCCGGCTGGTCGCCGAGATCGATGGGGCGCTGGCGGGGTACGTGGCGTTCGAAGTTCAGCCCGACGGCGCCGGCTATCTCGACTTCATCGGAGTGGCACCCCGATTCCGACGGTGCGGTCTCGCTGCGCAACTCGTGCGGGCTGCCGTGGCGGCCGCTTGCCGAACGAGGAGCGACACCGATCAATCTGACGGTCCGCGTCGACAACGTTGGCGCGAGGGCGTTGTATGCCTCGCTGGGCTTCACGGAGGAACGTGTGATTCTGCCGCTTCGCAAGGGTTTCGCCGTCGCCTGACTCGGGCTGGACTACGGCTGGGCGGTGTCCGATCCCACGCCGAACGTCGGATTGCCCGGACCGTTCCAGGCAGGCGTCTGTTCGAGTTCGTTGATGATGTCACCGGTCGTGCGACCCTCGCGCCCTCGTTCGATCTCGGCCACGCGTCGGTCGGTCTCGTACTGCTCGTTGTTGTCGTGCTCGACGTAGGCCGTATAGGCGAACCAGCCGGCGCCGCCGACGACGGCGGTCACGACAACCGTCAGAACGACACGCACGTAGCGGTTTCTGCGGCGCCGGCGGCGCTGCGCCCGGCGGGCGACATGACGACCCGCGTCGAGCCCGTGCACCGTCGGTTGGAGGCGGCTGTTGGCCTGCGGCGTCGATCGATGCTTGCTTCCCACCATGCCGGTCTATCGGCATTCTGGCGGGTTCACATGAATACTGCGGGCCGTCCACGAGGCATCTGTTCACGGCTGCCGCGTGATCGGGATGCACGTTCGGCATGGCGGCATGATCCAGCGACAGGACGCGTGTCGCCCGATGTCGCATGCCAAGGTTGACATATGAGAATTCCCAGGATGCAGCTGGCCGCACCGGCGGTCACGTTGGGCGGAATGCTGGCGATGCCGTTTGCCCGACGGGGCGGCGTTGTGCGGCGGATCCTGTCGACGGTCGTCGTCGGCGGGTTGTGCTCTGCGACGACCGCCGCCAGCAGTCGCCGGTGGGGCGTACCGAGAGCGGCGGGAGCGGTCGCAATCACGACGTTGCTGACCACGGCGACCGAACGGATCGGAACCGTGACCGGGCGACCGTTCGGACGCTATGGCTACACGGCTGCGCTACAGCCACAGATCGCCGGGGTGCCGGTAGTGGTACCGATGGCGTGGTTGGCGATGGCGGTGCCGGCTCGCGAGACAGCCCACGCAGCGCTGGGGGCGCGATCGAATCGTGCCACGTCGGATCGTTGCCGGAGCGGCGACGCTGACCGCCTGGGATCTGTTCCTCGATCCACAGATGGTCGGTGAGGACTATTGGCGCTGGGCCCGGCCGGGCCGCTACCGGGGGATTCCGGTCTCGAACTACCTCGGCTGGTTCGCCACCGGTCTGTTCGTGATGGCCGTGCTCGAGGCGGTGCTGCCAGCCCGGCGAGCCCGTTCCCGGTCTGGTGGCCGAGTACGGCATCATGGCGACCATGGAGACAATCGGCTTCGCCTCGTTTCTCAACGATCGATTGGTGGCCACGATCGGTGGTGTCGGGATGCTGCCGGTCGCTGCGTTGGCGGCAGCCCGTCTGGTAGGACAACGCTCGTGAAAGTCGTCGTTGTCGGAGCAGGGGTGGGTGGGCTGGCGACCGCGATTCGGCTCGCCGTCGCCGGCCATCAGGTCGAGGTGCTCGAACGTAATCCGATCGTCGGTGGCAAGCTCGCCACGCTCGAGGAAGCCGGCTATTCGTTCGAGCTCGGTCCGACGTTGCTGACACTGCCGCACGTCTTCGACGAGCTGTTCCAGCTGGCCGGCACCACGCTGGCCGACGAGGTCGAGCTCGTCAGGCTCGACCCGCAGATCCGCTACCGGTGGCCGAACGGATCCACGCTCGACGTCCCCGACGATGCGGCAGCGCTCCCCGCCGTGCTCGACGCGTTCAGCCCCGGATCGGGTGCGCAGTGGCAACGTTTCGCGGCCCACGCCGCCAAGCTGTGGGAGGTCAGCGAGCGTACGTTCCTCGCCGGCCCGATGGGTTCGCCGATGGCGTTGTTGTCGCGAATGCGAACTCCGTTCGACATCGGTCGGATCGACGGCAACCGCACGCTCGCCAAGTCGGCGGAGGCCCACTTCGACGATCCGCGGTTGCAGCAGTTGGTCGGCAGGTACGCCACCTATTCGGGTTCGTCACCGTTCCAGACGCCGGCCACGCTGGCGTGCATCGCCCACATCGAGCAGGCCTTCGGGTGCTGGTACGTGATGGGTGGATTGGGCCGTCTCCGCGATGCGCTCGAGCGGGTGGCGACCGGGATCGGCGTGAAGGTCCGGCTCGGTGTCGATGTCGGTCGGATCGCGTTCGACGGACGCAAGGTAACCGGTGTCGAACTGGCCGACGGAGGCAGCGAGTCGGCCGATCTCGTGGTCTCGAACGTCGACGCCGCCCACCTCTACACCGACTTGTTGCCACATCCCAAGCAAGCCAAGCGGCTCGACCAGGCAGGGCGTTCGACGAGCGCCTTCGTGATCTGTGCGGCTGTGCGTGGCCGCACCGAGGGCATCGCCCACCACAACGTGTTCTTCTCACTCCACGACCGCCAGGAGTTCAAGTATCTCGAGGCCGGCCAGATGGCGATCGACCCGACCGTGTACGCCTGCGTCTCCTCGGTCACCGACCCCGGCCAGGCCCCGCGCGACGGGGAGAACTGGTATCTCCTCGTCAACACCCCGTCCGCCACCGGGCTCGATCGCAAGCTGATGACTGCCGGCCGTGCTGAACCGTCTCGCCGAGCGTGGACACGACATTCGCACTCGCATCGAATACACCCGCACGCTGGTGCCGGCCGATTTCGAGGCTCGCTACCGGGCGGTCGACGGTGCGATCTACGGCACCTCGTCGAACGGGAAACGGGCAGCGTTCGCCCGGCCCAACAACGCCGGACCGGTCGACGGCCTGTTCCTGGTGGGTGGTTCGGCACACCCTGGGGGAGGGCTACCGATGGTCGCCATCAGCGCCCGCATCGTGGCCGAGCTGGTCGCCGAGCGGCACGGGTGACACCGACGGTCAGCGTGCTGGCCCGAGCCACGGCGACGGCCGTCGTGTTGACGCGGCTGGCAGGCGCGGCACGGGTCGCCGCATCGCCGGCATCTCCCCGGCGGCGACGTCGCCTCCGGGACCGACCGCAACGATCTCGGTCGTGATCCCTGCTCGCAACGAGGCGGCCCGGATCGCTCCACTGCTCGACGCGATCACGGGCGCGCCGGCGTTGCTCGAAGTGATCGTGGTCGACGACGAATCGACCGACGACACCGCTGCGAATCGCCGCCGGCGCGAGCGTCCGGTCGTTGCCGCAGGCGCTCTCCCGGAGGGGTGGGCAGGTAAGTCGTGGGCGCTGCAGTGCGGACTCGAGGCCGCGCAGGTCGAGTGGATCGTCACCCTCGACGCCGACACCCGGCCCGACGCCGGAGCTGCCCGGCAGCACTGCGGTCGCGCAGGGCAGTCGCGGACGGCACCGATCTGCTGACCGTCGGCGGCCGATTCGATGGTGAATCGCGTGGTGCGCGTTGGCTGCACGCCGCCATGCTCACCACGCTCGTGTACCGGTTCGGTCCTCCCGGGGCGGACCGCACCGCCCGCCACCGATCGGATCGCTCGCCAACGGCCAGTGCATGATCGTCCGGCGCGAGCCGTGCTGCTCGCCGAAGGTGGTCTCGCACGCGGTCGCCGGCGACGTCGTCGAAGACGTCGCCCTGGCCCGCCATCTGGCGCGGCGGGGTCGACGCGTCGACTTCCTCGATGCCGGCCACCTGTTGCGGGTCGAGCTGTACGGTTCGCTCGCCGCGACCTGGAGCGGGTGGGGTAGATCGATCGGGCTGCCCGGTGTCGAAGCCCGCTGGCGGCAGGGCGCCGACTTCGCCACGTTGCTCCTCACGCTGCCGCTGCCGCTCCTGAGACTCGTGTCCGGCCGGGCCGACCCGATCGACCTGATTGCCCTGATCGCCCGAATCGGCACGCTCGCCGGAACCAGGACCGCGTTCAGCCGCAACGACGCTGCGTATTGGTTGTCGCCGCTCGCCGACGCTGTTGCCGTGGCAGCCGTTGCTGCGAGCGCTCTGCGGAGGACCCACACCTGGAGCGGACGTACCTACGAGTTGTGAGTGGTGCCCGGGGCCCCAGCGGATGGGTCATTCCGCTGCCCTTCTCCCCGCTCGGGCCCGTGGCGATCGGTCGTGGTTCGCCTGTCGGCTCGAGCAGCTGGCGCACCTCGCCACCGGGCTTGCAGGAAGCGGAGGCCGATCAAGGTCATCAGGGCGCCGGTGAGTGCGGTGCGGCTCGGGCCCTCGATGACGATCTGGAAGATCGGGAACGACGCCACACCGGCTCTCGCCCCCCACTCGAAGCGGCGCCACACGACCCAGACGAGTACGAACAGTCCGACAGCGGGGATCGCTGCCGAGGGAGCGAACACCAGTGCTGCCCCGACGAACGTGAGCACGCTGCGCCCCCCGGCGAAACCGGCCAAGACCGGCCAGGCGTGCCCGACCATCGCCGCCCCACCGGCGAGGTACGGCAACCACCATTGGCCGTCCGCCACCAGCCATCCCAGTCCGGCGGCGAGTGCGCCCTTGCCCGTGTCGACGACGAACAGCGGCAACGCAGCTCGCCATCCGAGTTGCTCCTTGGCGTTCCAATAGCCGGGGTTGTGGTCGCCGACTTTTCGCAGGTCGGCCACTCCGCAACGGCGTGCGACGCGGTGGGCCACCGTGACCGATCCGAGCAGATAGCCGACGGCCACAGCGAGGGGGATCGCGACGAACGGTCGGCACGGCTGCCAGCATTGCTGATCGTGAGCCGGATTGCGTCGTTCCATCTGATCCGCGAACACCCGCGCCATCAGCACTGTGTCGCTGGCGCGGTTGGCCACCGATCGGCGTCGGCTACGTCAGGTCGACGGCATGTTGTTCTGGCGTCTGCTCGGCACCGGTCGCGGGCAACGACACGGCACCGAGTGCAGATCTGCGCCGATCGGCCGTGTTCGCTGTGTGGCGCGACGAGGCGGCGCTCGAGGCGTTCCTGGACGTGCACCCGATCGCCCGACGATGGGAACGAGCCGACGAGGCATGGCACGTACGGTTGCGCGGTCTCGGTGGGCACGGATCGTGGCGTGGCTGCACGTCGCCGACGGGTTGCCGCGGGCCGCGCCGACGGGGCCGTCGCGATCCTCACCAGAGCCGACGTGCATTGGAGGTCGTGGCGTACCGTTGCCAGAGCGTCGCGCCCTGTCGATGACTCGGCTCACATCGCCCCGGGTCTGATCGACGTGGTCGGCATCGGCGAGGCACCGATCGGCCGACTCGGCACGTTCAGCCTGTGGGACTCCCTGGACGCTGCTCGCGACCTTCGCTGCCCACGATTCCGCCCATCACGACATGGTCGTTCGCTACCCGATCCGAGGGATGGTTCGGTGAGGAGCTGTTCGCCCGGTTCGAGCCCTACGGATCGACGGGCACGCTGGGACGGCCGCGACCCGCTCGCCCAGCGTCAGCGACGTAGCCCGCCAGCGCGTCGGCGATCGATGCCGCCTCGGCGACGCCGGGCTCCTCGACACCGCCCGCATCCACGCCGGGCCGGAATCGTGCGACCACCGTGATCGGCTCGTCGAGCGACGAACGCTGCACAGCCATGCGAGCGAATGTGGCGGCGTAGTCGGGGGGCCGAAGATCGCGCCCCAACTCGACCAGTGCGTACGGGTCGGGTGTGCTGTCGACCGACTCGAGCGCGAACACAGGCTGCGATGTGGGCACGCTGGGGCCACCGGACAGGCCCGGCCCATCGGCCAGCACGGTGCCGTACACGAGTTCGGCGCGCGCTCCGGCCAGGAGCAGCCCGACGTACGCTCCGAGACCGCGACCGACGATCGTCGCTTCGCCGAGTTGCGTGAGCGCAGCGTCGGCATCGGCGAGCAGGATCTCTGCCGTGTACCCGCCACCGACCGGCATCGTGGAAGCTCCGTGTCCGGTGAAGTCGAGGGCGACGACGGGGCCCGCCCACTCGTCGGCGAAAGCGGGAGCGACAGCGGGCGACTGCTCGCCGAGTCCGTGCAACAACAGCAGGGCACGCCCTTCGCCGGCCCGCAGGGTGTGGAGACCCAGGCGAATTCGATTGTGCGTGAGGAACTCGGTGCGTCATGTCGGATCTCCGAGGAACTCGAGCACACGGTCTGCCATCTCGGCCGGCTGTTCGATGTGGGCGAAATGCCCGACGCCGGAGAGCATCTCGAGCCGGCCACCCTCGGGGATGAACGGCCGCACGTCGTCGGCAACGGTGCCCCAGCCCATCTCCTCCTCGATCTCCACGAGCATGCCGTAGAACGGCACACCGAACCCGGCCAGCCGCATCAGTGCCCACTCCGGTCGCCACGGACCGAACCCGCCGAATCGCATCGACGGGTCGAGCTTCCAACGCCAGCCGTCCTCGGTCTCGCTGGCACCGACGGTGACGAGGTAGCGCAGCCACTCGTTGGAGAGGCGAGGATTCATGCGGCCACGGCGCTTGGCCAGCTCGTCGATCGTGCCGGGCTTGCGTTGCGAGCCGGCGGTGCGTTGGCGGTGGTCGAGCCAACCGTTGAGCTCGCCGACGAGCATCTTCGTGCGCTCGTGCTCGGCGACGTCGGGGATCGGGCGCTTCGACGGGATCCCGTCGATGTTGACGAGGCTGGCGAACCGGTACGGCTGGGCGTCGGCGAGCTGGATCATCAATGCCCCACCCTTCGAATGGCCGATCGCCGGGACGGCGCGCCGGTCTGCCGCATGGTCGAAAACGGCGGCGGCATCGCGGCAGGTCGGCATCCCACGAATACAGGTGGGCGTGATCGCTGTCACCGTGCCCCCGGTGATCCCAGCTGACGACCCGCCAACCGGCATCGGCCAGCAGCGGCGCGAACGTGTCGAACGTGCGGGCGAAGTCGAATCCGCCGTGGGCGAGCATCAGCGGGGGTGCGTCGGCGTCGCCCCACTCGTGGATCGCGATCCCGACGCCGCCGGCATCGATGCGGTACTCGCGGTCTGGTGCGCGGGCGCCGGGAATGTCGGCGAGGGATGGAGAAGTGGTCGGCACGTGGTGGAGGCTAGGCAGCTCGGCCTACGATTCGAGAACCTGATCGACGGATCTCTCATGCAGATGCACCGACTCACCCTCCTTCCGACCGCCGCCGGCCTGCTTGGCGCTCGTCGCCGTCGGGTGTGGTTCCTCCGAGGGCGACGCGTTCGACACCCTGCCACCGATCCGTACGACGACGACGACATCGACGACCACCACGTTGGTCGACGACCGACGCAAGTTCTACGAGGTCAAGTCCGGCGACAATCTGGCCGACATCGCCCGCAGCTTCCAGGTGCCCCAGATCGGAGATCGTGCGGATCAACCGGCTGCCGAACGACGGTGAGATCATCCAGATCGGCCAGATCCTCGAGATCCCCACGGATGTCGTGCTCGTCGACGCGCTGCCGACGCCTGAGACCACGAGCGGACCCCTGATCGGCGCCGCCGCCACATGTGGGTCGGTTGCCGTGCGATGGCGGCACCGAGGTTCGTACACTGGTCGCATGAGCTTCTGGCCGAACCAGGATCACTGGAGCGTGAAGATTCCGCTCACCACCGATCACTACCGCATGCCGGTCCTGGCAGACACGGGTGTGGTCGAGTTGACCCCGATGCCGACCGACGTGCCGGCCTCGCGAATGGGAGTCGCTCGAGTACATGGATTGGAAGTCGGGCGGCGACACCAACTTCGCCCCGATCGCCTCCGCCGACGGCGAGCTCGACTGCCGCGGTTTCTGGGACAAGGGCAAGACCGACAAGGACGCCCTGTGGACCTCGAACGCCGAGATCGCACCGACCATTCGCGACTACGTCGACTCGGTCGGTGCCAACTTCGGGCGGGTGCGCATCATCAAGCTCGAGCCGCAAGACCGCGATGAGGCGATGAAGTCGCTCCACCGCGACGACAACAACCGCTTCAACCCCGACGGTGACGGCTGGGTCGTGCGGTCGTGGGTCGAGCTCACCGACAACCCCGACAGCTACATGCTGTTGATGGACAACGGCCCCGACGGCCTGCCCGACCCGTCCACCGAGCGTCGGGTGCCGCTCGACAAGGGTGCCCGCTTCGTCGTCGACACCCAGCGTCTGTGGCACGTCGTGGTCCACAACGGCGACGCCCCGCGCTACGCCCTGATCACCAGCTTCGAATCGGGCCCCGCCCTCGAAACCTGGATCGATTCGCAGACGCGCTCCCGTCTCGGTCTGATCCGTCCGTCGATCCGGCGGCCGCGCGTCGGGAACCGTCAGCTGTCGGTGATCCAGCCCGGGCGTGCCGCCTCGCAGGCGGCGACGAAGGCGTCGACGTAGTCGACGTCATCGTCGCTCGAGTCGGAAGTCGCACGCGAAGTACCGGTCGGCGTCGTTCGTCCAGCGGACACGACGCCCTCGATGCCGTCGCCGAAGGCGGGCCTTGTCATCACGATCCCCGGCGTGCCCTCGGTCGGGCGGTCGACGATCAGAGCGTCGTCGCCCTGAGCGGAACTGCGTGACGAACCCGTCGGTGGCGGTCAGGCGAGCTTCCCAGTCGGTGACCTCGCACAGACCGTCGCAGCCGGTGTCGATCGTCATCTCGGTGAAGATCCCGAAACCGTCGACCGGCTCGAACACCGAGCCGAACAGGCTGTCGTCGCGCTCCCAACCGGCCGGCACGACCGCCGACACGATGTAGTCGCCGTCGTCATCGATGTCGATCTCGATCACCTCGAACGTCAGGTCCGAACCCGACGGCAGGGCGGCGGTCGCCGTCGCCGGGTCGGCTGGTGCCGGCACCGTGCCGAGGCCCTGTCCCGGCTCGCCCGGGAGGCCGTCGCCGGCGCTGGACACGAAGGCACCGACGAACAACATCTCGGCGAACGAGTTCGTGACACCACAGCGCGCCTCGGCATACAGACCCAGACCCGCTACGGCGACGAGCGTCTCCGTCGGGTCGGGCGCGTCGGGCTGCGCATCACTCTCGGCTGACCTCAGCGTCTCGATCGTGGCCAGTGCCTGGACGTGTTCTGTCGGTGCGATCTCGACCGCCGCGGCCAGTGCGGCGGCGGACTCGTCGTCGCTCGGCTGCGAGCGACAACACAGTCGCCAGCTGGTCGCAGTAGTCGCGTTGTTCCGGAGGGGCGCCGAGCTCCGGATATCCGTGCGTAGGAGCGGATGCCGTCGACGGCCTCGCTCGAGCCGCAGTCGCGCTCGACTGCGTCGGCGAATGCGCCCAGTTCGATGCCGATCTCGGTGCTGGCCAATCGTGCCACGACGTCGGGTGGAATCGACCATTCGTCCACCTCGAAGGCGTCCGGTAATGGCCATCAATACGTGTGCTGCCTCGGCGTAGTCGGGTGGCACGTCGACCCGCCAGATCGAGCGGTGATTCGTCCTGGTCGAGCAAGCTGCACACTTCCGGGGTGAGGTTCGGGGCGGTGCCGGTCGGGGCATCGGTCGGAGCGTCGGTCGCGGTGCCGGGCGTCGAGGTCGACGACCCGTCGATCGTCGACGACGGCGGATTCAGCTCGCTCGGGAGGTCGTTCGCCGATCCGTCCTCGCCGGCGCAACCGGCGAGCAACAGCACCACGACCAGTGCCCATGGTCCAGGGCGTCGTGCGTTCCTCATGGTGGCGAGCGTATGCCATCGATCGTGGCGCGGCAGGGCCATATGGGGCGTGGCTGTCGTACCGTGGCAGGCATGCACGAGTACGACCTCTCGACCTGGGTGATCTACGGCGGGCGTCCGACGCAGCCCGGCGATCCGCTCAACGTCCCGCCGGTCATGGCGTCGAACTTCCGTCTGCCCGGAGATCGGTACTACAGCCGCACCGAGGGCACGCCGACCCAGGTGGCGTTCGAGCAGCTGATGGGTGGGCTCGAGGGTGGCCGTTCGCTCGCCTTCTCATCGGGGATGGCAGCTGTCGCCTGCATTTTCCATGGGCTCCCTGTGGGCTCGAAGCTGGTGATCCCGCAAGACCCGTATCACGCCGTCAATGGTTTGGCGGTCGAGGGCGAACAGCAAGGTCGGTGGACCGTGCAACGGCTCGATCTGGCCGACACCGAGGCGTGGATCGCTGCCGGTCAGCACGCCGACTTGTTGTGGTTGGAGTCGCCGGCCAATCCGCTGATGACGGTCGCCGACCTCCCGGCGATCTGCTCGGCGCCGCGCAAGCCGGGGTGTCTGGTCGCCGTCGACAGCACGTTCGCGACGCCGCTCGTGCAGCGTCCGCTCGATTTTGGGGCCGACGTCGTGATGCAGTCGGCCACCAAGTTCATCGGCGGGCATTCGGACCTACTCGCCGGGGTGCTCACGACCGTCGACGACGACCTCTACGACGACCTCTACCATCGCCGGGTACGCAACGGCGGCACGATCGGTGGGCTCGAGGCATTCCTTGCGATCCGTGGCGCGCGCACGCTGAGTCTGCGGATGGAGAAGTCGATGGCCAATGCGCAGGTCCTCGCCGAGCGGTTGGAGGCGCACCCCGAGGTCGCCAAGGTGCGCTATCCCGGCTTGGCGTCGCACGACACGCATGCTCACGCGGCCTCGTTCATGCACGGCTTCGGAGCGATGATGAGCTTCGACGTGACCGGCTCGGGTGAACGTGCCAGCGCCTTCGTCGAGGCAGCCGAGTTGATCAACAACGCCACCAGCCTCGGCGGCATCGAGTCGACGATGGAGCGACGCGCCCTGATCGCCGGTCAGGAGAACATGCCCGCAACCCTGATCAGGTTCAGTGTCGGATGCGAACACGTCGAGGACTTGTGGCGCGACCTCGATCGGGCCCTGACGGCGACCGCCTCCGTGTGCTGATCGGCCCCCTGAACCCGGTCAGACGGCGCTGCGATGCGACTCGGTGATGTCGGTGATGTCGGACATGATCGTTGCCAACTCGAAGTCTTTCGGGGTGTAGACAGCAGCCACGCCTGCGGCGATCAGGAGCGGGCGGTCATCCTCCGGAATGATCCCGCCGACGATCACGGGGGCGTCGACACCCTCCGACCGCAGGCGTGCCACCAGATCGGGGATCAGTTCGAGGTGTGAGCCCGACAGGATCGAGATACCGATCACGTCGGGGTCCTCGTCACGTGCGGACGCTGCGATCTGATCGACCGTCAGGCGGATGCCCGAGTAGATCACTTCCATGCCGGCATCGCGGGCGCCGACCGCAATCTGCTCGGCCCCGTTCGAATGTCCGTCGAGGCCAGGCTTGGCGACCAAGAGCCGAGGAGGGCCTCCGACCATCGATCGGGTCCGCTCGGCCACTGCCGCGAGCCCGCCCGTGGTGCCACCGGATGCGCCGGCGACTCCGGTCGGTGCCCGGAACTCGCCGAACACGTCGCGCATCAGTGCACCCCACTCGCCGGTGGTACCACCAGCCTTCGCCAGGGCGATCGTGGCCGGCATCACGTTCTCGTCGCTGTCGGCGACCCGCCGGAGCTCGGCGAGGGCGGCGTCGACGGCCGCCTGGTCACGCTGCGAGCGCCACTGCTGCACGTCGGCGATCATCTGTTGACCGACGGCGGGATCGACGGTGAGGATCGCACCGGCTCCACCCAACGGCGAATCGGTCGACTCGGTGTAGGCGTTGACGCCGACCACGGTTTGATCACCGGTCTCGATCCGGCGGGTGCGCCGCGCCATCGAGGCGACCAATCGTGATTTGAGTGTCTCGACGGCCTCGAATGCGCCACCCATCGCCAACACGTCATCGAGTTCGGCCTGGGCGGCGTCGCGCAACTCGGC
This sequence comes from uncultured Acidimicrobiaceae bacterium, assembly GCA_963722635.1. Lineage (GTDB taxonomy): Bacteria > Actinomycetota > Acidimicrobiia > Acidimicrobiales > Ilumatobacteraceae > Ilumatobacter. The sequence continues at coordinate 10,207 of CAVRNX010000034.1, read as the reverse complement.
GGTCTTGGCCTCGACGACGTGCGACCCGTCGAACAGATCGCCGTACTCGAGCAGGTCGGTCTCGAATGCCAGCACCTGCTGCATCCGCAGCGACCACTGCTGATCCCACGGCGTCGGCAGTCCGAGCGCCTCGTTCCAGGCCGGCAGCTGGATCGAGCGGGCCCGGGCCCGCTTCGACATCGTGACACCAAGCATCTCCAGCACGATTCGTTGCACGTTGTTCTCGGGCTGGGCCTCGGTCAGTCCGAGCGAGTTGACCTGTACGCCGTAGCGGAACCGGCGCGCCTTGGCATCGGTGACGCCATAGCGTTCGAGACCGATCTGGTCCCACATCTCGGTCATCGCCCGCAGCTTGCAGATCTCTTCGACGAACCGGATGCCGGCGTTGACGAAGAACGAGATCGAACCGAACACCTGCCCGAACCGCTCGTCGGACACCTGGCCCGAGGCCTTCACGGCGTCGAGCACGCCGATCGCAGTGGCGAACGTGTAGGCGATCTCCTGGACCGGTGTCGCGCCTGCCTCCTGCAAGTGGTACGAGCAGACGTTCATCGGGTTCCAGAGCGGGGCGTTCTCAGAGCACCAGGCGATCATGTCGACGATCAGGCGCCGCGACGGGGCGGGCGGGAAGATGTACGTGCCGCGCGACAGGTACTCCTTGACGATGTCGTTCTGCGTGGTGCCTCGCAGCTCGGCCGAAGCGACACCCTGCGCCTCGGCATTGGCGACGTACAACGCCAGCAGCCACGACGCCGTGGCATTGATCGTCATCGACGTGTTCATCTGGTCTTGCGGAATACCGTCGAGCAGGGTGCCCATGTGACCCAGGTGCACGACCGGGACGCCGACCTTCCCGACCTCGCCGCGCGCCAATTCGGAATCGGGGTCGTACCCGGTCTGGGTCGGCAGATCGAAGGCGATCGAGAGGCCTGTCTGGCCTTTCGCCAGGTTCGTTCGGTACAGCTCGTTGGATGCCTGGGCCGTGGAATGGCCCGAGTAGGTGCGCATCATCCATGGCCGGTCACGGTCTGGTCGGTCGTTCATGTCGAAGTTCTCCAAACGAGGACTCAAGGTCGATTGCCACTGTGTCGATACCACAATGTCCGACCGAGTCGCCGGTTCACGAATTTTCGTGGCGGGAACCTCCCACCGGCATCTGGGACAAACGGTTGGCACCAATCTCGGTGCCGGTGGGTGGCGGCTCACCGGCATCGGGTACTTTCTCTCAGCTCATCGAATCGCTGCTGCGAGGCGGAGCAGGTAGTCGGTCCTGGGGATGTCGATCGCACCGAGCGAAACGAGGTGCGGCGTGGTCCACTGCACATCGAGCAGCTGGGCGCCGGTGACGTTCAGCCAATCGACGAGATGCACGAGCGCAACCTTCGAGGCGTCGGTCGCACGGTGGAACATGGATTCGCCGGCGAACAGCCCGCCCACCCGAACCCCGTAGAGCCCACCGAGCAGACGATCGTGGTCACCGGGGGCGTAGATCTCGACCGAGTGGGCCCACCCCAGTTCGTGCAGCGTCGTGTAGGCGTCGACGAACGGGCGGTCGATCCAGGCCCCTGAGCGATCCGGCGCGCCGCATGCCTGCATGACGTCGGTGAAGCGGGTGTCCATCCTCACCTCGAAGTGACCGATGCTGCGCCGCAGAGAACGCGACACCCGCAGCCCGTCGAGCGGCACGATCCCGCGTGGGTCAGGCGAGAACCAGGCGATTCGTCGACGATCGAACGGCATCGGGAACAGCCCGGACCGGTAGGCGGACAACAGCGTGCCGGGTTCGAGGTCGGCGCCGAGCGCCACCAGGTCGCTGTCGTCGAGCGGACCATCGGTGGGCATCGCCCACCGGCTCGGTGGCGGCTCGATCGGGGAGACCAGCGGCACGGCCGGAAGACGGTCGGCACCGTGGGATCCGCCCCGCTCGCTCATGTCACCATCCTGTCATGTCGTCGGGTGAGCGGTCTGCCCCGCCGATGCTCCAGGTGGCGTACGGTCTGGGGATGGAGGCGATGACGTGCAGGTGACGTTCTGGGGGACACGTGGTTCGATCTCGAAGCCGGGGCCGACGACGTTGCGGTACGGCGGCAACACCTCGTGTGTCGAGGTGCGATCGAGCCGTGGAACGCTGGTCGTGATCGACTGCGGCACCGGTGCCCACGACCTCGGTCGTCATCTGCTCGCAGCGGCTGATGGCTCGCCGGTCGACGGCCATCTGCTGATCAGCCATACGCATTGGGACCACATCCAGGGAATTCCGTTCTTCGCGCCGCTCTTCGTGGCCGGCAACACGTGGCACATCTACGGACCACGCGGGTTGGGGAACTCGATACGGGACACCCTGGCGGGGCAGATGCAATACGCCTACTTCCCGGTCACCACCGAGCAGATGGGTGCGACCGTCGACTATCACGATCTGGTGGAGGGGGTCTTCGAGATCGACGACATCTCCGTGACGACGCAGTACCTCAATCACCCGGCCCTCAGTCTCGGCTACCGGCTCGAGGCCGACGGGGTGAGCGTGGTGTACGCATCGGATCACGAACCACATGATCAAGCCCTGGCCGGGGGTGGTGATCTCTCGGCGAGCCCCGCCGATCGCCACCACGCCGCCTTCTTCGAAGACGCTGATCTGCTGATCCACGATGCGCAGTACCGGGCCGACGAGTATCCCGATCGTGTCGGGTGGGGGCACAGCACCGCCGAGTACATCGTCGCTGCTGCCGGTCATGCACGGGTCCGGCGGCTGGCTCTGTTTCATCACGACCCTGGCCGTGATGACGAGCAGATCGATCGATTGGTCGACGACGCCCGCGTACGGGCCGCGGCGAACGGCCATCCCGGTGAGATCTTCGGCGCCGCCGAAGGTCAGGTGGTCGAGCTCGGATCGGTCCGGCAGGTCACGTCGGCGGCCACGTCGGCCTCCGGTTCGTCCTCGAAATCGGCCACGGTCACCCCCGCCATCGAGCACATCGGCCGATCGATCGTGATCCTGGTCCGCACCCCCGACATCGCAGACGCGTTGGCCGGTGCAGCACGTGCCGAAGGCCTCGACGTGCATGTAGCGGTCGACAGCTCGGCGGCGCTGGAACTGATCGAGTCGGGTGATCATGCAGTGCTCGTGGTCGAAGACGTCCCTGGGGGAGCAGCCCTCGAACTCGCACGATCGCTGGGGGGCCGACCGTCCGCCGACCGTCTGGGGATCGGCGTCGTCGCAGTCGGTGCGACGAGGTCGTCGCACACGTCACCCGAGGCGACGATCGCCGACTGGTTGGTGTGGCCGTCCAGCCAGGGCTACATCCGCACCAAGCTGAGGGCGTGGCTGATTCGACAGGCGTGCCGGTGGCAGAACGCGCCGTTGCCGGCCGACGAAGACCAGCGGGTTCGTTCGCTGAACCGCCTGGGCGTGCTGGATACCGACAGCGAGGCACGGTTCGACCGGCTCACTCAGATGGTGAGCGATGTGCTCGACGTACCGATCGCGCTCGTCAGTCTCGTCGACGCCGACCGGCAGTGGTTCAAGTCGAAGGTCGGGATCGAGGCGACGGAAACACCTCGCGACCTTGCCTTCTGCGCGCACGCGATTCTGGATGATGGCGTGCTGCAAGTTCCGGACGCACTCGCCGACGAACGGTTCGCCGACAATCCGTTGGTGGCAGGTGACCCGCGCCTGCGCTTCTATGCCGGGGCGCCGCTGACACTCTCCGACGGCAGCAAGGCGGGGACCTTGTGTGTGATCGACTATCGGCCACGCCTGCTCAGCGACGAACAGCTGGCTGAGCTTCGGCGCCTGGCCGATCTCGTGACCGTCGAACTCGAACGACGCTGATCAGCTGTAGTTGTAGAAGCCGTGGCCGCTCTTGCGGCCGAGCTGGCCGGCGGCAACCTTGCGGCGCAACGTCGGCATGGCGGCGTAGTTGGGGTCGCGGGATTCGTCGTACAACGCATCGAGGATCGCCAGCGACGTATCGAGGCCGACGAGGTCGAGCAGGGCGAACGGACCCATCGGGAAGTTGCAGCCGCCCATCATGGCGGTGTCGATCGCCTCCATCTCGGCGGTGCCGTTCTCCCACATCCGAATCGCGTTGTTCAGGTACGGAAACAGGAGCGCGTTGACCACGAATCCGGCGCGGTCCTCGACGGCGACGGCGTCCTTGCCGCAGTGCTCGACGAACGCCACGGCCTTGGCGATGGTTTCGTCGCTGGCCGTGATCGGCCTGATGATCTCGACCAGCTTCATCATCGGGGCCGGGTTGAAGAAGTGGATGCCGCACACCAGCTCTGGACGTTGCGTGGCCATCGCCAACTCGATCACCGGGAGCGTGGAGGTGTTCGTGGCGAGGATGCCGCTCGGCTTCACGATCTGCTCGAGCTCGGCGAACAGCGCCTTCTTGACCTCGAGATCTTCGACCACGCTCTCGATCACGAGGTCGCAGTTGGCGAGCTGGCCGAGGTGGTCGGTGACGCGAATGCGGCCGATGATGGCGTTGCGCTCGTCGGCGGTCATGCGCTCTTTGGCGACGTGGCGGTCGAGCCCCTTGGCGATCTTGGCGAGCACCGCTTCGGCGCCCTCCATCGTGCGCGAGCGCACAACGACGTCGTGTCCGGCGCGGGCGGCCACCTCGGCCAGGCCGGCGCCCATGATGCCCGATCCGACGATGCCTACTTCGAAAATGTCTGCCATGGCACCACGCTAGTTACCGATCGGTAACCAGCGCTAGTCGAGCGCCGGTCGGCTGGCGCACGCGGATGCTGACACCACATCCGATGGCGCCGACGACCTACGATCAGGTCATGCCCGGAACTCTGGTGTTGCAGGGTGGTGGCCCGTTCACCGCCAACGACGATCTCGACCGCCGGTCGCTGGCCGGTATCGATCGGATCGTGATGTTGCCGACCGCCGATGCCTACGAGCGCCCCGACGAGATGGTTGCCTCGGCCGTCGCCTGGGGTGAGCGACTCGGCGTCACGGTCGAGCCCTTGATGGTGCTCACACGTGCTGCAGCGACCGACGAGGCGGCAGCGGTCGTCTCAGGGGCGAATGCGGTCTTCCTGGCGGGCGACTCCGCCAATCATCTCCGCAGTGTCCTGAAGGACACGCCGCTGCTGGCGGCGATCACGGACGTGCTCGATCGGGGTGGCGTCGTCGTGGCCGCCGGTTCCAGCGCAGCCGCATTGTGTGACCCGATGACCGATCGTCGCGGTGGCGGGTTCGCGCTGGGGCTCGGCCTGGTGTCGAATCTGGCCTTGATCACCGAGGTCGAGACGTGGCCGCCCGATCAACTCGAGCGTTCCCATTCGCTGGCGGACACGCCGCTCGTGGAACTGCCGACCGGGAGTGCGCTCGTTCGCACCGATGCCGGCTGGGAGATCGTCGGCGACGCCGTGCAGCACGGCGACCTGCCGACCTGACGGCCTCGGCTCTACTTCCAGGCGAACACGGGCTGTTCGAGATGGTCGACCCGTTCGCCGATGTTGCCGGCCATGGCGACCTCGCGGAACTGATACAGCACGGCGCCGGTGGGGGCGTGGATCAGGTCGTTGCCGAGCGGGATCTGGACGACCGGACGTTCGCTCTCGGGGATCGACACGAACCTCGGCTCGCCGTCGCGCAACGCGTGGAGCCCGATCCGGTACACGGCCAGCACCTCATCGGGTGACGGCGTCAGGTGTGGATCACCACCGCCCCACACGACCACCGGTGTGATCACGTACCCGGAGCGGGTGGGGTAATCGTCGAGCCAACCGATCACGGCGTCGCGACCGAGGTGGAGGCCGACCTCTTCGTCGAGTTCGCGCAGCGCTGCCTCTGTCGGGTCCTCGCCGGGATCGAGGCGCCCGCCGGGCAACGCCCACTGACCGGCGTGCTTGTTGAGTCGCGACGCCCGGCGGCACAGCAGGAACGAGGCGCCGCCTGCGACGCCGACCATCCGCCCATCGAGGCCGGCGGTGTCGCCCGGCACCTTCGACATGTCGATCTCGTCGGCGATGATCGGGTCGTCGTGGTCTCGTGAGTGGTCGCTGTCGACCACCACGATCGCTACCGCAGCGTGTTTGTGCTGACCGAGATCGTGCCGGCGTCGTTCGTGGGCGGTGATGTTGGCCTGGAGCTGATCGCGCAGGTCATCGGAATAGGTGATCATGCGAGTCGGGTTCACGATCCGACCACTGTCGCACCAGAGCGGCCCCGGTCACGACTCGTGATGATGATCCGCCTCCACAACAACGACTGGGGTTTCGAGACGAACTGCTTCGTCTGTGAGCCGACCAACGCCGACGGGTTGCAGATTCCGTTTTTCCACGACACCGAGCGAAGCATCGTGACGGCCGAGTTCGAGCTGAGCGACACCTTCAGCGGTGCGCCCACCCTGGTGCACGGCGGTGTCACGTTGGCCGTACTCGACGAGGCGATGGCGTGGGCCTGCATCGCGATCGGTCGGCAGTGGGCGGTCACCACGGAGACGACGACCAGGTTCGATCGCGCCGTGCGGGTCGATAGCCGATACCGGGTCGAAGCCGAGGTCGTCGATCACGTCGACACCGTGATGCGCACGACCGCCCGAGTGCTCGATCGACGAGGCGTGGTTCGAGCCGAGGCGACGGCGTCGTTCACGACACTCGGTGAGGCCCAGGCAGTTCGGATCGCCGGCGCAGCGATCAGTGGAGATCATCGCCAGTACGTCAACGACTGACGTGACCGAGGATGTGGTCCGACGGGTGTTGGCCGAGGGTGTGGGCTGCGTCGAGAAGGGACCGGATCAGATCTGATCGACGAAGCCTCTGAGCTGCTCGAGCCACTCCGGTGAGGAGGTGCGAATTCCGATCGGGGCCTGATCCAGATGTTCGATCCAGTAGCCGAGTGCATCCCGGCGCACGGCGATCATGGCGTCGAGCGTGTCGTCGTGGATGTCGATCCCCGACTCGGACACGTAGGCGTCGACGAACCATGTTCGAAAGGTCCGATAGCGGTCGATCCGGTTGGTCATGACGGCGTCGAACAACTCCATGTACAGCGTGTTCGCCACATCGAACTCGATCGGGCCGTAGCCACAATCATCGAAGTCGAACACGCTCAGTTTCCCGTCGTGATGTCGCAGATTCGATGAGGAGAAGTCGCCGTGCAACAACTGTGGTGCTGAGCCGGCCACCAGCGGGGTGCCCACCTCCAATGCGGCGACGTGGCCGACATCGATCGGTGGCATCAACGCCAGCGAGCGGTGCAGCCGCGCCAAGGTTCTCCCCATCAACGCCACGTCGGCCGACCGGCTGATGTCGGGCGGTTCGCCCTCTGCGAACGGGAATACCACGACCAGCCAGCCCAGCTCGGTGGTTGACGAGACGTCCTTCGAGACGGATGGGGGCGACGACACTCGAATCGAATTGCGCCAGCGCCTCGAGCATGCCCATCCGATTGGCGAACCGATGCTCGTCGACGAACTCGTCGTCCGTCAGCTTGGCCACCGCACGGCGACCGTCGAGGCGCCCGGAGAACACGCGTGACTGGTGCCCGCCGGCCAGCGCCTGCACGTCGTCGAACCCGAGCTGTCGCCACTGCGCCAAGTCGAGGGTGTGTTCGAGTTGCTCCGGCACTCACCGAGTATTGCGGCCGGCGAGGTGCGGGACGCGCCAACGGCCCGCCCAGGGGCGGGTGCCGGTCGTTCGGTTGATGTGGGGGGGGTCTCGATGCTGGCCGGCTGGCTAGCAGAGGCTGGGTTGTCGATATTCCGCCGCGGGCGCCGTCTCTGGTGGAGCGGTTCCGGCTGAGATACGGGGTGGTTGCCGTTTGGTGCGGTTGATGCTCTGGGACTGGTTCCAGATGGTTCCGTCGGGTCTGGTCCAGGTGCAGACCCGGTCGGGGGTCATGGTGAGGAGCCAGTTGCCTTCGTGGACCATGTGATGATGCTGTTCGCACAGTGGGAGCAGGTTGTCGAGGTCGGTTCGCCCGCCGATCGAGCCAGCCGATGATGTGGTGGATTCGGCAGCGGTCGAAGCTGACTTGGCAGTGTGGGTGGGCGCAGGTGCGGTACATCGCTCGCAGTGCTCGGCGTTGGGCGCGGTTGGCGGTGCGTTGTTCGCGTCCGACGTCGAGGACTTCGCCGTTGGTCGCCGATCGTGATCCCGATGATCGTGGCGTCGCAGCACATGCGTTGCACAGTCGAGACAGGCAGTGGGGTGCCGGCCGAGGTTTCGCAGATCGTGTCGGCGTGGCGTCCGTGCAGGCGGTGTGTCGATCGATCAACACGCTGACTTCGGGGATCCGCGCCTGGCCGGGTTGGTCGCTGGAGACGGCGGCGACGAGGGCGTCGACCTGCAGCGAGCCGAACGGCACGTTGGTGTTTCGGGTTGTTGCTTCGAGCCGGGCGAGTTGGGCGTCGATCGCGCCGTGTACGGCTGCGTCGCGGATCGGGTCGCAGGTGATCAGGGTCTTGTGCATCCCTGAGGCTTGTCGACCCACGACTTGATGCTGGACTCGGCGCGTTGCCGATCGAGTTCGGCCGCTTCGTCGTGGGGAGCGTGTGTGTTGCGGATGTGGTCGATGATGTTGCGGGTTTTGCGTTCGAACTCGGACACATAATCTGATGTGGCTGAGGTGATGATGTCGTCGCCGACGAAGTGCAGATCGGACCGTTCGACATCGGTCAGGTTGCGGGTCAACCGTGACAGCACATCGAGATGATCTGACTGACACCGCACCGGTCGCCAACGCGTCTTCGAGGGCCGGGAACTCACAGCAGATCCGTTCGCGGTTTTCGGTGTTGCTTGGCTTCTTTGCCGGAGCGGCGGCCTTCGTCGGTCAACGCCATCCCGGCAGCTTCGGAGCGGCCTTCGGCCTGCAGTTGCTTCAAGCGTCGGGTGAGGCGAACGTCGGCGGCGTCGACCCAGCCCGCGCAGCTGAGCGTTGCGGCGGATCATCTCGCCGACCTGGTCGCGATCGGCCACGTCGGGGTCGGCGTCGCAGCAGCGAGGTGAGTGTGTCGAGTACTCCATCGTTGCGCATCATGGCCCTCCCGGCTGTTCGAGGTTGAGAGACACATCGTACCAGCTCAACCTACATGAAACGAACAAGTGTTCGTGAGATCGTCGTCAAGAATCAGAGCCGGGTCCAGGCTTGACGGAGGGCGACGATCGCTGCCTCTTCGTCGGCGCCGAGCTGCTTGGCGACCACGACCAGGGCATCGGCAGCTTCTTTCAATCCGGTTCGCTGCTCACGTGCACTCGCCGGCTGCATCTCGAGCACGAACGAACCCTTACGACCTCGTGTCTCGATCACGGAGTCGCTTTCGAGCAGTTCGTAGGCCTTCTCGATCGGTGCCCTTGGCGAGACCGAGATCCTGCGCAAGCTGCCTGATCGTCGGCAGTCGAACCCCGGCCTGCAGCGTGCCGGCCGCCACCATCCGAACGACCTGCTCGCGCACCTGCTCGTAGACGGGCAGCGGATGATCGGGGTCGACGGCGATGATCATGCGAGTGCGGGCCGGTGCTGCTCGAGCAGGAAATCGAGCCCGAGCCGTCGGTTGCTCCACCACAGCACGAGCGCGTAGATCCAGGCGGCGGCACCGACCAGCAGCATGACGTCGCCGAGCTCGGGGCGCAGCGAGAACGCGCCCGCGTGCGAGCCAGCGCCAGGCCGAAGTACGTGGCCGGCTGTGCGAGGCCGCGTCCGATCGCGAGTTCACGCGCGAGATCGTCGGCTCGCCGGAGCGATGCTGCGATCGCGGGCCGCGGCCGCGAGGCGACCCGGCGCTGCACCAGATTGGCGGCGCCGAGCACCACGAGTGCTGCGCCACCGCACACGACGCCGACACCGAACCCGTCCTCGATCGCAGCCATCGCGATCAGGACGGCTGCTGCGCCGGCGACACCGATCATGCGGTTGCGGTCGCGATCTGTCAGGTAGGCGCCCAGGGCGCGGACGTCGAGCGTTGCCGTGCGTGGACCGTGTTGTGGCCGCACGACGTGCAGCTCGGCGAGCATCGCGCCGAGCGCGATACCGCCGACGCCGCACAGCAGGAGGTCGCCCTGGACCGAGGTGCCGAGCACCCACACCACGACACCGCAGATCCCGCCGATGTTGCGGGCCCGGCGGGCACGCAACATCCAACGGCTCAAGAGCCGCTGTTGGTCGGCGTCGGAAGCAAGGTGCCGCACCAGTTCTGGCACTTCCGGATCGACGCCGGCGAACATCCGGGCGATCTGCACGAGCGTG
>CAVRNX010000033.1:0-95836 GCA_963722635.1 uncultured Acidimicrobiaceae bacterium | reverse complement strand
CTGTAACTATAGCCAGATTTTATCTTTTTATCATGGATTCGGTCGAAATTCCAGAAAACAAACGTCTTTTAAAAACTTATCTTTTCGATAAGTCCCTGGCAAAGTTTTCGTGCGTAACCTTTTTTTACGTATACGTGCCCAACCCGGACAAGCTCAGCCGGTCCCAGCGCAGCGGAGATCCCGCTCGCGGGGTTCCAGCGAAGCCTAAATCCCGTTTTATCGGGGAATTGAATATTGAAGATTGAAGATTGAAGATTTGTGGTATCGCTCGCGCAGCGCAGGCGCTTGCGCCGCGTGTCGCTCTGTCTTTTCTATTTAAATCGATCGTTCGACCCAGAGGCTCTCGACGGGTAGAATTGCTTAAATATTCAATCTGGCTATGCCATAAATCATGTGCAAATATGATGTGATTTCAATAAATAGGTACTAAGCTTTTTCCGAGACTACGCTCGGAAAAAGTGGCCCCTGCGGGGCAGCTAGCACACCCATAATTTAAATAGGTTTCAGGTGTCGGGTGTCAGGTGTCAGGAAAGCGAGTCGCAAAGTCCTGAAACCTGAACACTGACACCCCTGGCCCAGACCGAACTATCTATGAATCTGGAAGATCAGACATTATTGGGATCTCCAGCAATGAACATTAAAAATTCGTCATATCGCACCAGGGCGGGCTGAAACCAAACGTTCCTTACAACATGTTGTCAAAAAAATGCCACTAAGGGCCTAAATACATTAAAAAATACTTGACATGCGGTATAAATATTGATACGTGAGTATCATTTATTGATATTAACAAGTTGATCCCCTGCATCAATTTTCCAAATCCAACCCTTAACGGCTTGACAGGCAAAACAGACAAATGGCTTCGAATAAATTGCTAAACCATTGAGCTTAAAGATGGGATGAGTTTTTCACATGAAATTATGAATTGCCTGGGTGACCCGCGCAACCCCCTGCCTAAAATAGACATCTGCGACAAGTTTTAGATACTTGCGGCACCGGTAATCGGGCAGGACAGATCCGGCGACTTTTTGAATCGAGTTATGAAAATTGAACACGAAGATGATATCAGAGCGTTGATGGCTTTACTGCGTCCAAACAGTAACTACAGATCTCGTCATTCAGCTTGAAAAAATGGTTGTGATACTTTAACTGTCGTGGGATTGCATGAAAATTGGACATGGGTCTAATTCAGGAATTCAAGGATTGAGGAATTTAGGGATTGAAGGAATTTTATCTATTTTAATTTATTGATTTTATCCTTTAATCCCTTAATCCCTAAATTCCTCAATCCCTAAATTGGGCGCAAATATACATAAATAAAGTCCAAAAAAAAGAGCTGGTTTCATATTAAATTACGAGGTCTAAACTAAGAGTAAATCAATGGAACCCCGACAAAAAGAAATGCTCGAACGCATCGGCGCCAAGATCCGATCCGAACGTAACCGCCTGGGGCTGTCTTTGGAAGCTTTGGCAAAAAAAGTCGGCGTCAGCAAGATGACTCTCCAGCGAATTGAGACGGGCTCCACTTCGCCTTCGATCATCATTCTAACCGATATTTCTTTTCATCTCAAACAACCCATCGAGACATTGATCAAAGAGGGCGAGCCCAAAGTGGTTTTGCTTAAAAAAGGCGAGCAGAACACAATTTTCGACCCGGAAAGTGGGATTCGGGTCCTGGCTCCCAAAGGACTGATAACCGACCGCCTGACAGTTACCTATGCGGAGTTGGAAGCGGGTGAAACTATTGAGCTCCACCAAAATAAGGGGTTTGAATGGGCTTTTTTAATTGCCGATCGTGAGCGTGAGGTGTTGAGGCTCGTCGCCGACGGCCACAACAACATGGTCATCGGGCGTGCGCTGCACCTGTCACCCAAGACGATCGCCAATCATGTTTCGAACATCCTGACGAAACTGCAGATCGCCGACCGTGCCGAGGCGATCGTCGCTGCACGCCGAGCGGGTCTGACCCGCGACGGGCCCGGCGAGCGCTGAGTGTCTGCGGCGGTTCTTCATGACCCCGGCGGGCGTGCTGTGCTGGCGCAATGACGATGTCAGCGGCCCCGATCCGGCACGCGGTGATCGGCACCGGGATGATGGGGGTCGAGCACATCCAGGACATCCTGGCCCTCCCCGGAGCTGTCGTGACTGCCGTCTGCGATACGAACGAAGCGCCCCGCTTTGCGGGCCGGCAGGCGGCGAACGAGCAGGGCGGCGTATCCGTTGCATTGTTCGACGACCATCACGATGTGGTCGCCAGCGGTTTGTGCGACGCCGTCCTGTCCGGCTATCCGCACTTGGCCGAATGCGACCTGTTCGCCCGCTACGTGTTGCCCCACATCGACCATGGCCGTCTCGACTTCGAGCCACACCCCGTCGCCGTGAGCTGAACCGTGGCCGGCTTCTCGCCCGTCCCCGCTGTCGGGCACGCGCGCACCGTCGGTCAGATCTCCCGAAAACCCTCCGAAATTCGTTCGAGCACTACGCTCATCGCATGGGGACCGAGATCGTGTGCAGCAACTGCGGCACCGACGAGCATCTGCGCGGTGCTCCGACCGACGACGGTCTGATCGAGCTCACCTGCGATGCCTGCCAGATCTCCTTCACCCGCGACCCGCGTCCATCGTGTTCGAAGTGCGGCGGATTCGACATGGAGGCGATGCCGCAGGTGATCGTCGAGAAGTCGCGCGGTACACAGATGTCGATTCAGGGCGTGCACCGCGAGTTCATGTGCCGTTCGTGCGACGCAGATCAGATCTCCGCCAAGCGCGACGTGCACCTGCCACGACGCCTACGCGGCAGCCAATAGCTTCACCGATTCCGGGGTGGGCGTGACGCCGTGCCCGCGTGAACAGGCAACCGATTGGATCAGCGCCGGGGTGTGACAGTCCGCTGATCGGGGAACCACTAGCGTCGTCACCCATGAGTTCGACCAGCTCGTCGATGTCGACGATCGAACGTCTCGAGCACGCAGCCGATCTCGATGCCGGTGTGCGTTTCGTCGGGCATTCCGTTGCTCCGGATGGTCCGGTGCACATCTCATGGCGCCAGATCCATGACGAGGCACGCGCCGTCGGCGCTGCGCTGCAAGCGAAGGGACTCCTACCCGGTGACCACGTCGCCGTGCTCGGTCCGACCAGCCGCAATCTGATGACCGTCGTGCGCGGATGTTGGATGGCGGGCATCGCCTCGATGGTGTTGCCGTTGCCGATGCGGATGGGTTCGCTCGACGAGTTCGTCAACTCGACCCGAGCCCGGATCCGCCACGGTGAGGCCAAGCTGGTGTTGATCGACGACCAGCTCGCCCCATTCTACGAAGCAGCCCCCGGCGATCCGCCGATCGAGCCGATCGGTTCGGTGTTGCCCGGCGCCCCGAACGTGCCAACCGGTGATCGCCTCGAGCTGCCCGAGCACGATCCGGAACGGCTCGTGATCCTGCAGTACACGAGCGGTTCGACCAGCGAGCCGAAGGGGGTGATGATCCCCGATCGTGTGCTGTCGGCCAACATCGATGCCTGCTGCGAGGCGGCCCAGCTCGATACCAGCGAAACCATGGTGTCGTGGTTGCCGCTGTACCACGACATGGGTCTTGTCGGCTTCCTCGCCCTGCCGATGACGAAGGGTGTCGAACTCGTCCAGGCTGCCCCGCAGGACTTCATGGCGCACCCCGGCAACTGGATGAAGTGGATCTCCGACTATCGCGGCACCGCCACGGCAGGGCCCAACTTCTCGTGGGTGCTGGCGACGCGGGCGCTGAAGCGAGCCGAAGGAGTCGATCTCTCGTCGTTGACGTTGGCCCTCAGCGGTGCCGAACCGGTCGATCCGGACGCGGTCGAGGCGTTCGTCGCCGCTGCCGAGCCGTTCGGTTTCCAGTCCGGCAGTGTGTTTCCGGCGTTCGGCATGGCCGAGACGGCGATCGGGGCATCGTTCCCGAAACGTGGCGCCGGCCTGATGTGCGACATCGTCGACCGTGAGATGCTCGAACGTAGTCGTGTCGCCAAGCCGGTCGAGATCGTCGACCCCGACGATCTTGCCGTGCGTGCTCGGCGGCTCCCGTTGCTCGGCACGGCGGTCCCGGGGATGGAGATGAAGGTCGTCGATCCCGCCACCTACGAGACGCTCCCGGAGCGGCACGTCGGTGAGTTGTTGTTGCGTGGCACGTCGGTGACGCCGGGTTACTACAAGCGTGAGGCTGCTACCAAGGCGCTGTTCTCCGACGGCTGGCTGTGCACCGGTGACCTGGCCTACCTGGTCGACGGCCAGCTGATCCTGTGCGGGCGCATCAAAGACGTCATCATCGTCGGCGGTCGCAACGTCTTCCCCGAGGACATCGAACGCGCCGTCGGGGGGCTCGACGGTGTGCGCGCCGGCAATGTGATCGCATTCGGCATGGAGGGATACAAGGGCAGGGAGTCAGTGGTCGTCGTCGCCGAGGTTCGAGCCGACGACGCCGATGCTGTCCGCTACGACATCCATCACCGCACCCTCGAGGTGTGTGGTCTCCCGCCGCGCGACGTGATGCTCGTCAAACCGGGCACGCTCCCAAAGACGAGTTCGGGCAAGCTGCAACGGGCGAAGTGCCGCGAGCAGTACCTGAAGGAGCAGCTCGACCTCGAGGTCGGTACCTGAATTGCGAACGACCGGCCACCTTGTGGCGGCGTGCGCAAGCGGTGTCGTGAGCGGCGCGTCGATGGCGGCCGGTCAGTTGCCGGTGTAGTGCACCTTGAGCTGCTCGAGATCACGGGCGCTGGGGGCGTGGTCGCTGTTGACACGGGGGGCCGACTTGAACCAGTACCGCTCCCATGGCACGACGATCTTGGCGTCATCGGTGTGGTACGACCCGGCGATCGGCACATAGTGTGCCGGCCGCAACAGACCGGGATCGACGACGAGCAGGTTGTCCACGACATCGGTGACCCGACCGAGATGGAGCCCATGTCCGTCGAGCACTTCATGGCCGACGAAATCAGTGACCAGACCCTCGTGTTGGTCGATCGGTTCGTGGGTGTGCATGAAGCCTCCTTGAAAACGCTTTCTCTGTCACGATATTGTAACAATCAGGTGCAATTGTCCAGACCTTTCGACCGTGATTCTGGTCACAGTTCCGTTTCCGCTCCGATCGTGTCAGGATGAAACGGTGACGGGTCCTGCGGCGGCCAGCGGTGAGGTTGGCCGGATGAGGAGGCAGAACGCATGAAGGTCGTCTACACACTGCGACATCGTTCGCATCATCCCCAGTTCGAACTCGAGAACGGTGCCTTGCAAGAGCCCTTCGAGCATCCCGGACGGGCCGAGATCATCCGGTCGGCCCTCGCCGCAGATGGGTCCTTCGAGTTCATCGCCCCCGACGAGTGGGGCACCGAGCCGATCGAGGCGGTCCACGATCCCGGCCTGGTCGATTTCCTGGCGGGGGCGTGGCTCGAATACCAACAGGCCAACGGTTTCACCCACGACGTCGTTCCCGACCTGTTCTCGCTGGCGGCGATCCGGGACGGCATGGGTCGCGGTACCGAACCGGTGGCCATCGACGCCCGCCTCGGCTGGTGGTGTTTCGAGACGACCACACCGATCACGCAGGGTACGTATGCGGCGGCCCGCTCATCGGTCGATGTCGCCCTCACGGCGGCCGACCGGGTGGTCAATGGAGAACCCGTTGCGTACGGGCTGTGTCGACCGCCAGGGCACCATGCCGCCCGCGCCGCTGTACGGCGGCTATTGCTTCTTCAACAATGCAGCCATCGTGGCCCACCACTTGGCGGACACCACCGGGAGCAAGGTGGCGGTCCTCGACGTCGACTACCACCATGGCAACGGCACCCAACAGATCTTCTACGAGCGCGCCGATGTGCAAGTGGTGTCGCTGCACGGCGACCCGGTTCGGGCATACCCCTACCTGACTGGCTTTCGCGATGAAATCGGTGCTGGTCCGGGTCGGGGCACCACGTCGAACTATCCGTTGCCGGCCCGGACCGATGACGACGATTACCTTGCTGCCCTCACTGCTGCGGGTGCGGAGATCGCAGCATTCGGTGCCGAGACGGTGGTCGTCTCACTCGGACTCGACACCTACTTCGACGATCCGATCAGCGACCTGGCGGTCACCCCCGACGGTTTCGAGCGGTCGGGGGCTCTCGTGCGCCAGCTCGGTCTGCCGACCGTGGTGTTGCAGGAAGGCGGTTACGCCACCGACGAGCTCGGTGACAACGTCCGGCGATGGTTGTCGGGTGTCAGTTCGCCGGAACTCGACGGACCCGAGACGGTGTGACGATCCGGATCATCGTCGCCGCCACAGCGACCATCGTGAGGATCAGCGCCAACACCTGATAGGCGCGGTTGACGGTGTCGGTTCCGGCCAAGCCGGCGTGGATCGCAGCACCCCACACGAGGCCGTACGAGAGCAGATGGATGCCGCGCCACAGCCGCTTCGACAGCCGGCGCCGCATATATGAGGTGGCCTGCACGGCCACCATCACGTAGAACGACAGCACGCCGACCGCCACCGCCAGCGGCCGGAACTCGCTGGTGCCGGGCACCAACAGCTCGGTCAACCCGAACTGGATGTAGCCGTCGAGATACAGCCCGAGCATGTGGAGGCCGGTCATGACCAGCGCCGTGCCGCCCAGCCACTTGTGCAGGTCGAGCAGCCATGCCGGGCGATCGATGTGACGGAGCGCCCTGGTGGCGAGCAGGACGCCCCACACCACGCTCAGCACCAACAGCACCAAGGCCACGATGCCGGAGCTCCGCGACAGGTACCACCAGGTCTTTTCGTTCATCTGCAGAACTGCTTCCAGACGGTCGACATGTGCCGACGATGGTCGGCCGTCGTGATCGATGCCGCCAGCCCGTGATGGTCGAACGCGTCGAGGGCCGCATCGATCGGGTCGATGAAAGCGACCTTCGTGAACGCCTCCGCCCAGGCCGCCGAGCCGGCGATCACGGTGCACGACACGGTGTCGGTGTCGGCAGAACGAAGCGTTCGGGGGTCGAGCAGGTGATGGTGCTGTTCGCCTTCGAGTTCCCACCTGCGCAGCCGCGAGGTCGACGTGGCGACGCCGCCGTCGAGCAACTCGACGAACCGAGGCGGATCTTCGTCGACCGGGGCGATCGCGATCGTCCAAGCATCGCCCACCGGCGCCACACCGGAGACTCTGACGTCGCCGCCGATCTCGACCAGCGCGCCGACTGCGCCCGCCGCGACCAGCTCTTCGACGACGATGTCCGCTGCGAGACCCTTACCCAGCCCGCCGGCGTCGAGCGCCGTGCCATGGGGGAGCTGGATCGAACCGACCTCAGGGTTGATCAGGATGCCGTCCGGACGCCCCTGGGGGGCCACGCTGGAACCGAGCGAGGTACGCAGCGTCGCATCATCGCGACTCGCGGCGTACCCGAGTTCGACGAGCGAGCCGAGCAGTGTCGGATCAAAGCAACCATTGGTGGCATGCCAGGACTGCACCAGCGCGGTGACCAGCCTGACCGTGTCGCAGGAAGCGATTCGGGGCTCGCCGTCGGCGGCGTTGAGCCCACTGATCTCGCTGGTCGGAAGGAACCGGCTCCAACGCTGTTCCAGTTCGTGGAGGCGCTCGATCGCACGAGTGGCGAGCGCAGGACTCGTTCGATCGGTGACGACGACGACCGACGCATCACAGCTCATCACCCGTGTAGCTGCACGCGTCGACGTTCGCGCGACGGTGTCAGCTACCACCGCTGGTGGCCTCGGGCTGCGGGGCGGGTGCAGGTGCAGGTGCAGATGCCGCAGCGGGCGCGGGTGCGGGTGGCGGCGGTGCCGGAACGGCGAGGTCGACGGCCGCCGGGGCCGGGACAGGCGCCGGCGCAGCAGCCGGCGCCTGCGGAGCGACGTCCGTCGGCGGCGGTGATGCCGGATCGTGAGCGGCGGGTGTGGTGCTGGGGCCCGAGGCGGGTGCCAGACCCAGAGCCGAGAGGTCGAGATCTCCGGAAACAGGCTGTCCAGTGGCGCCATCGATCACCACGACGATCACCTGTGGGGGAGCTGATGATGCCGGTGCTGTGCTCGCAGCCGGAATCGTGGTAGCGGGTGCCGGCGCGGGTGCCGCCAACTGGTCAGCGGGGAGCAGGACCGGCTTGCTGGCTGCCGCCTGTTCAGCGATCCCGTATCCGGCCATCATCCCGAGCACTGCGGTGGTCGATGCCCCGACCGTGACGATCTTGGCCGTCGTCGCCGGCGAGCGGCGGCGCCTGGGTGGGTTGCCACGGGTGATCGGATCGGGGGGCCTCGGATCGGCGGCCCCCCGATCGGAATGGGCGCTGGCTCGTCGGGGCGTGCTCGGGGGAGCGAACCCGGAATCGGTCGGCGCAGCGATCGAAGGGGTGCCGGTGGCAGGCCCGGAAACCGAGGCTGTCGACGAGCGCCGCCGGTTCAGTTGCGCGAGCCGTTCGGCTCGCACGGCATCGGCGGAGTCAGTCATCGTCGCGCTCGTCGTCATGCTCGTCGTCATGCTCGTCGTCGGGTTCGTCGACCTCGTCAGGCTCGTCGTGCTCGTCGTCGTCAGCTGTCGTCGTCGTAGCTGTCGTCGTCGTAGCTGTCGTCGTCATAGCTGTCGTCGTCGTAGCTGTCGTCGTCGTCGTCGTGGCTGTCGTCGTCGCGCGACACCGTGGTGACGGGGGCGGCGCCGGCCGGGCCGGCGGTTCCGGTGGCGCCGCTGCGGCCACCGATCGAGCTCGAGCTCACCTTGGGCACGATCTGGCCATCGATCAACGCAGCCTCGAACTTGACACGCACCGTGCTCGAACTGAACTCGACCTCGACTTCGTTGCCGTCGGCCGACTCGGCCGCCTCGGTGACGTCCCACCCGGGCTTGGCCTCCGTGTCGACCAGCATGATCTGGCCGTCGATCACGTCGACGGTGACAACACCGGCAGTGCCGACATTGAAGGCAGTGAGGTAACCCGTCGGGGCCGGGGCCGGGGGCTCGGTCGTCTTCGGGACGGTTGAATCGGGTGAAGGCGATGTCGATTCGACGCTGACCTCCGGCGCTGTGGTCTCGACCGTGAGTGTCAGGAATCGTGACGTCGACCGTCGATGCAGGTGGCAAGACCGCGGCCGAGGCTGATTCGGCCGGACCGCCGTCGAGGATCTGGGTGTTGACGAGGGCAGCCGCCGAACCAGCGCCGAGTACGCCGACGATCGAAAGGGCTGTTGCGATCCTGGTCTTCATGGAGTGCTCCGTTTCTCGAAGTGAACTGTGCGGTGAACTGTGCGGCGTGGGCCACTGGAATCCGCAGGGTGGGATTCCGTGATGTCACCGTACGGACCACGTCGCCAGCACTCGGGTCGCACTTGTCCAAGAAACGTCCAAGAACAGCCCTTGGATCGGCAGAACAGGCGCCGAACCCAGCATTCGCGCTGTGTCAGCGACGACAATGGAGCCGTGCACGTACTCCTCGTGGAAGACGACCCATCGATCGCCAGCTCGCTCAGCGACTCGCTGGTCGGCGCCGGCTACACGGTGCACCACGTAGCCGCTGGTCGGGATGCGATCGCCGCTGAGTTCGGTGACGTCGTGCTGCTCGATCTCGGATTGCCGGACATGGACGGGTACGACGTGTGCCGGGCGATCCGGGCCGAGTCGAACGTTCCGATCATCGTGATCACGGCCCGCGGCGAGGAATTCGACCGAGTGCTCGGCCTCGAACTGGGTGCCGACGACTACGTGGTCAAGCCGTTCGGATTTCGCGAGCTCGTCGCTCGGATTCGGGCAGTCACGCGACGCGCCCGAGCCGCAGCTGTGGTGCCCGGATCGACCGACGACGAGGGCGACGACACATCGACGGTCGGACCGTTGACGATCGATCGCCGGACACATCGGGTCACCCTCGACGTGGCCGGCGTCGTCACCGAGCTGGCGCTCACGCCGAAGGAGTTCGAGTTGCTGTCGTTCCTGGCCGACGACCCGGGCGCCGTGCGGACCCGGACAGCGATCGTCGAACATGTCTGGGACGCCAATTGGTTCGGCCCGACAAAGACGGTCGATGCACATGTCGCCGGGATCCGTCGCAAGCTCGGAGATCCGAGTTGGATCGAGGCGGTGCGCGGTGTCGGATTTCGGCTCGAAATCCCCCCGGAGGGCGCAGGGTGAGGAATCGCCTGCTGCTGGTATTCGTGGGAGTCGTCGCCCTTCTGCTGGCGGTGCACGACATCCCACTCGCCGGCCATCTCGAACGGGTCGAGCGGGACCGCCTGGTGACCAGCCTCGAGCGCGACGCGTTCATCATGGCCGGCCGTGCAGAAGAGGCCTTGGAGGACGGGACCGCGCTCGAGCAGCCGGTACTGCGATCGATGGTGTCGCGATACAGCGCGGAGGAGGACGTCAGGGTGGCGATCATCGACGCCGAAGGGATCGGCGTGGTCGGTTCGGACGTCGACGTGGTCGGCGAGGACTTCACCAATCGCCCCGAGATCAGAGAGGCGCTCGGCGGTGCGCCGACGACCGGTGAACGCTTCTCGGTAACGCTCGGCGAAGATCTGTTCTTCGTCGCAGTTCCGGTGCTGTCGGGTGACGACGTGGTCGGTGCGGTTCGGCTGACCGCCCCGGAGCGAGTTGTTGCCGACCGGGCCGCGGATCGGGTGAGGGGCCTTCTGGCGGTCGCTGTGATCTCGCTCCTGATCGCCGTCGCCGTGGCGTGGTTGTTCGCCCGCAGCATCACGAGGCCGATCACGCGACTGCAGAAGGCGACGGATCAGTTGGCCGGCGGTGATCTCGACACCCGTGCCGACGATCTTGATGGACCGCCCGAGATCCGTGCCCTCGCCGGCTCGTTCAACTCGATGGCAAGCCGATTGGGCCAGCTGGTCGATCGCCAACGAGCCTTTGCCGGTACCGCGTCGCACCAGCTCAGAACGCCGCTGACCGCGCTCAGGCTGCGGCTCGAACAACTCGGGCAGCAGGTCGAGGGTGACGATGATGCCGCTCACACCGTGAACGCGGCTCTGTTCGAGACCGATCGGCTGCACCGCATGATCGAAGGGCTCCTGGCGCTGAGTCGAGCCGAGGACGCTGCTGTCGGACCGACCGATGTCGACCTCAGCTCGGTCCTGCGCGAACGCGCTGATCACTGGGCCGCGCTCGCCGAAGAGCGATCGGTCGAGGTGCTCGTCGATGCTCCCGCCAGGACCCGCGTCCTGGCTGTTCCCGGTGCGGTCGAGCAGATCATCGACAACCTCGTCGACAACGCGCTCGAGGTATCGCCGACGGGCTCGACGCTGCAGCTCACGATCAAGCCGGGAAGTCACGTGGTCGAACTCCACGTGATCGACGAGGGTCCAGGTATGTCCGCAGCCGACCGAGAGCGTGCGTTCGACCGGTTCTGGCGCGGCGATGGGTCGTCCCCGGATGGTTCAGGGCTTGGCCTGGCGATCGTGGATCAGCTGGTCGCTGCAGGTGACGGCACGGTCAGTCTGGATACCTCGCCATCTGGCGGCATTGACGCAACGGTGAGGTTCAGAGTGCCTTGATGCCGTCCATCACGGCCGTCCAGCGGTCGAGGTCGGTCTGGTACGGCGCGTAGAAGGAGATCCGGCTGATCACGTCGGCGTAGCGCCGCCCGAGTTCGGGTGCGATCTCTTCGGGCCTGCCGACGACGGCGAAGGTGTTCAGCATCTCGTCATCGACGAGATCGCCCATCTCCACCCATCTGCCCCTGCTTGGAGAGGGTGTTGAGCTCGTCCTGGAGGCCACCCCATCCGTGGGTCTCGAGCACCTTGCGATAGGCCGGTGTCGATCCGTAGAAGGCGATCTGTTGACGAGTGCTGGTGATCGCCTTCTGCATCTGCTCGTCGGTGCTGCCCGTCACCACGAACGACGGCCCGACGATCTCGAACCCATCCAGTGACCTGCCGGCCTTGGCGCGGCCCCGCTCGAGAGCCGGAATCGTGATCTCCCGCAGGTACTTCTCGGTGGTGAACCCGTGACAGAAGAAGCCGTCGCAGACTTCACCGGCGACCTCGGTCATCAGCTCGCCGACACCGGCGAGGAAGATCTTCGGCGGGCCGAAGTCGCCGAGCTCGGCGGCGTCGGGGGCGAAGAACGGGGTCATCAGGGTGTGCCGGTAGTACTCGCCCCGGAACTGCAGGGGCGTGCCGTTCTGCCACGTGTCCCAGATCGCCCGCACGGCAAGCACCATCTCGCGCATGCGTGCTGCCGGGTGGCTCCACTCCATCGAGAATCGTTTTGTGATGTGGGGCTTGATCTGGCTGCCCAGGCCGAGCACGAAACGTCCCTGTGACAGCGTCTGGAGATCCCACCCGATGTTCGCCAACAGCATCGGGTTGCGGGCGAACGCGACGGCGATCGACGTGCCGAGCTCGATCTGCGAAGTGCTCTCGGCCGCAACCGCAAGCGGCAGGAACGGGTCGTGCGACGTCTCGGCGGTCCAGGCACCGGAGTAGCCGGCCGCTTCCAGGTCGGCTGCAGACCGACCCGCCTCGACGATCGAGCCGGACAGGGAACCGTCGACTTTCATGACCCGGACGGTAGCGACCTGCCGATGGGGTGCTGACATCGAGGGTCGGGCAGACGCCTCAGTCCTGGTCGCGGAGGTACGCCTCGAGCTCCTCGGCCAGCTCGTCGCCACTGCGCATCTCCAGCGACGGGCCGCCACCATCGACCGGGACACCGTCGTCGGTGGCGTCGTAGAGCTGCTCGAGTTGCTCGATCATCTTGGCGTGTTCGTCGTTGGCGGCGATCAATGCATCGAGCCGCCGGCCCTGCGTCACGACGTCGCTGCGCAACTCGGCGGCATCGATGACCACCCCGGTCGCCTCACGGAGGCCCTCCAGCAGCGCCACGCTGGCGGCGGGGTAGGACATCGCCGAGATGTAGTGCGGCACCTGTGCCCAAATGCCGATCGCCGGAATGCCACGCTCGTGGAAGTCCTGTTCGAGCGATGCCGCAACGCCGGCAGGCACGTCGATCGAGCTGCGCAGGAACGGCACTCGTGCCAAGACGTCCTGCGATGGGCTGCTGACCGACAGCCGGGCCGGCCGAGTGTGAGGGACCGCGAACGGGTAGGCGCCGAGGTGCGCCATCTGACGAACACCGAGCTCGGACGCCAGCTCGCCGATCACACGCGTGAACCGGTGCCAGCTCATGTCGGGTTCGGGCCCGGTCAACAGCAGCAGGTCCTGGCCGGTCTGGTCGTGTCCGACCGAGATCACGATGCGTTCCCAGTTGAGCACGAGGTTGAGACCCTCGCGCAACTCCATCGTGGGGCGCCTGGCCCGGAAGTCGATGTACACGTCGTCGTCGAGTTGTGCGATCGGATCGGCATCCGACTCCTGTTCGACCGCCTCGAGCGCCGCACGTGCCGCGCCGCCGGCGTCGATCCACCCGTTCAGCATGACGACCATGATCGGGTCGGTCAGCTCTGGCCGGGTGGCCAGCCATCGCAGGCTGTCATCGCTCACGCTGGCAGGGTACCCGCAGTCTCACGTCGGCGTCGGATGGCGAAAGCTCGCAAGGGGGCGATTGTCGGAGAGGTGGCCGAAACCCCCGGGTAGGGTTTTCGTATGGCCATCGATGTCACCGACGCAACCTTCCAGACCGAGGTCATCGACCGATCGGCGACGACCGTCGTGGTGGTCGATCTGTGGGCTCCGTGGTGTGGTCCGTGCAAGACGCTCGGCCCGATTCTCGAGAAGGTGGTCGACGAGACCGACGGCAGGGCCGAGTTGGTCAAGGTCGACATCGACGAGAACCCCGGTATCGCCCAGGCATTTCGGGTGCAGTCGATTCCGATGGTGGTCGGCTTCGTCGACGGGCAGCCGGCCGACGCCTTCATGGGGGCACAGGGTGAGCACGAGGTGCGCGAGTTCGTGCAGCGGTTGCTGCCCACGACGCAGGAGACGCTGCTCGAGAGCCTCGTTCATGCCGGCGACGAGGCGTCGCTGCGTCAGGCGCTCGAGATGGATCCCGCCAACGAAGATGCGATCGTGGCATTGGGGGAGTTGCTGGTCGCCAGGGGCGACACCGACGAGACCCTGGCATTGCTGGCTCGAATCCCACCGAGCGACCGCACCCGTCAACTGGCAGCGCTGGCACGCCTCGGAACCGAGCCCGACGACAATCACGACGCGATGCTCACGGAGTTGCTCGACCGGGTCAAGACCGACGACGACGCTCGGCAGCAGTTCATCGACATCCTCGAGTTGATGGGTCCGCTCGACCCGCGCACGGCTGACTACCGCAAGCAGCTGACGGCGCGTCTGTTCTGAATTCGACGCCCGGCTTCTGAACGGTTCTTCTCCGGACCGACCCGAGTTCGGGTAAACTGACGTTTCCGACTTCCTCCGATGTCGAGCGTGCGCGTGTTCGCACTGTCCACGGAGGCCGTCGATGGCCGATTACCCAGAGCTTCCCCCGCGTCCCTCCCCGCCGCGTCGACCCGGCGACCTGGTCGGCGCCTGGCTGGCATGGTTCGGCGTCGTTCGATTGCTCACGACGGCTGTGTGTGTCGTGATCGTCGGTGCCGGCGTGTTCTGGCTGGTGCAGGCGCCGGCTCCGCAGCCCGAGGCGGGGCTTCCGGTGGCCTCGCCCGGCAACGCCCCGACGATCTCGGTCACGCTGCCACCGCCGCCGGCGACCGGGCACGCACAACAGATCGTCGTTCACGTGGCCGGTGCCGTTGCGTCTCCCGGTGTCTACGAGCTCGACCCCGGTGAACGGATCCACGCAGCCGTCGCCGCAGCAGGAGGGCCCACGGGCGTCGCCGATCTCGAGGGGCTCAACCTGGCCGCACCTCTCGTCGACGGTGCCCGTGTGTACGTCCCCGTCAAGGGCGAGGTCGACCCGGCCAGTGTGCCGTCCGGCATGTCGGCGAGCGGGGAGGACGATGGCGTATCCCGATCCCTCGATCTCAACCGTGCGACCGCCGAACAGTTCGAGGCGTTGCCCGGCGTCGGCCCGGCCACGGCGGCCGCAATCATCGGCGACCGGGAACGCAACGGTCCGTTCGCCTCGGTCGACGATCTCGATCGGGTCCCCGGTATCGGCCCCGCCAAGCTGTCGGCCCTACGCGACCTGGTCTCGGTATGAGCGTGCCGCTGCAGAAATCAGAGAATCAACGACTCGCCGAGCACCGAGGTGGCAGCAACCAGCGCTGCGATCGCGCCCATCATCACCCCGACGGTCAGCCAGGTCAGCTCACGGGCATAGTCGCTCCACGATGCCATCGAACGTGCGGTTGCGCGCCGTGAGGCGAGCAGCCCGAGCACCAGCCACAGTGGGACACTGGCCAGCACAGCCAGCGGGTAGCGGCCGTCATCGGCCAGTGGGGCCCCGGCCACCAGCAGCCCCGGCGCCGCCGACACCCCGCCGACCAGTCCGATCAGACCGCTCGCGCGCCCGTCGCCGACCCGCAGTGCGACCATCGAGATGGCTCCCAACAGGGCCATCGGTGCCAACCCGAATGCAGGTCCGAGCAGCCGGATCCGCGAGCGGTACCACTTGGGGCCGGCGATGAGGGGGGCCGTGGCCGGGCGCGGCCCGGGTTGGTCGTGGCGGGTCACGGTGTCGATCCGAAGATTCTACGGCGCAGTTCCCGATGCGGTGCGGTATCCGTTGTCCGACAGCGGTGTGATCGCCGCCACGGTCGTTGCGGCCGCCGCCTGCTGGCTCGTCGATTGGCGTCTTGCCGTGTTGGTCGCGCTGTTGGCATGGGTGGCGGTCGGCTGGTGTGATGTCCTGCCAAGTCGGCTCCTGGCTGTGTTGATCGTGGTCGGAGTGCTGGCAGGGTTGCGGGCCGAGGGCGCTGCTGCCCAGCTCGGTCCACGCCAGGTCGGCGGATTCGAAGGATGGGCGCAGCTGGTCGATGATCCGCAGCCGTTCGGATCGTCGACGCGGGTCCTGATCGAGGTCGAAGGGGAACGATTCGAGATGTGGGCTCGCGGTCGGGCGCGCCGGATACGCGTCGACGGGTGGCGCGGCGGGCAATTCGTCAGGATCAACGGCGAACGACGCCAACTCGACCACGAGCGTCAACAGCGAGTGGCCTGGCAGCATGTCGTCGGCGAGTTCCGACTCGAGTGGGTCAGCGACATCAGTGCCGGTGGTCCGATCGACCGTGCCTCCAACCGCGTACGCGCCGCGATCGAGCGCGGCGCGGCAGTGTTGCCCGGTGACGACGGCTCGTTGTTTCGGGGGTTGGTGGTCGGCGACGATCGTCATCAGCCGCCCGAGATGATCCGTCGCTTCAGGGCGAGCGGCCTGTCACACCTCACGGCGGTGTCCGGTCAGAACGTCTCGTTCGTGTTGGCGGCTGCCGGACCGTTGCTGAGGGCACTGCGCCCGTGGAGTCGGTGGGCGGTCACGCTGGGTCTGATCGCCTGGTTCGTCAGCCTCACTCGATTCGAACCGTCGATCGTTCGGGCCGGCACGATGGCGGCGCTGTCGGCGACGGCGTTCGTGCTCGGTCGGGAACGAGCTCCGGGGCGGATCCTGTGCCTGGCGGTGACGGGTCTGTTGGTGATCGACCCGTTGATCGTGCACTCGGTCGGGTTCTGGTTGTCGGTCGGTGCGACCGCGGGCGTGGCGACGGTCGGGCCGTGGTTGGGGCGGCGGCTGCGTCCGCTGGGCTTGTTGGCGATGCCGGTCGGGGTCACCCTCGGAGCCCAGCTCGGGGTCGTGATCCCGGCGATGCTGGTGTTCGGCCGGCTGCCACTGGTCAGCGTCCCGGCCAACCTGCTGGCCGTCCCGGTCGCCGGCTTCGTGATGCTGTACGGGCTACCCGCCGGACTGCTCGCCGGGTGGGTGCCCCAGGTGGCACCTGTTGTGATGTTCCCGTGTCGGCTCGGTGTGCGGTGGGTCGACACCGTGGCGGTGCTGGCCGATCGGGTCGAGCCCGGCGGAAACGTCGGTTGGATCGGCTGGGGTGTCCTGGTGCTGCTGCTGGCGATGATCGCAGCGCGCCCGGGCGACCAGGCCGAAGCCGGACCGGGCGGCTAACGCTCGGCCGGCAGCCGAACCCGATCGGTCACAGCTCCTGCCACGTCGGCTTGTTGGCGTAGGCCTCTCGGTAGTAGTCGGCGAGCTGCAGGTCGGTCGCTGCCGCCTCGTCGATCACGACGGTGGCGTGTGGATGCAACTGCAGCACCGAGGCCGGACACATCGCGCTGAGCGGTCCCTCGACTGCCCGGGCGATCGGTGTGGCCTTCGATGAACCGCACGCCACCATCAACAGATGGCGCGCCTCCAGGATCGTTCCGAGCCCTTGTGTCACGACGTGGCGCGGCACACCTTCGTTGCGATCGACGAAGAACCGTGCGTTGTCGGCACGGGTCGCCGTCGTGAGCGTCTTGAGTCGCGTGCGGGAGGCCAGCGACGAGCCCGGTTCGTTGAACCCGATGTGGCCATCGGCGCCGATCCCCAGCAGTTGCACGTCGACACCTCCGAGTTCGGTCAGCAGCTGGTCGTAGCGCAGGCATGCCTGGTGCAGATCGTCGGCGTTGGCGTCCGGACCGAACAGCCGCGAGCCGGGGAGATCGATGTGGTCGACGAACTCGCGTCGGATCACCGAACGGTAGGCCTCGGGGTGATCGCGTGGCAGTCCCACGTACTCGTCGAGCAGCACGGCGCTGGCGTGCGACGCCGACAGCTCGCCTCGCTGGTGCGCCTCGATCAGCCTGTGGTAGGCGCCGAGCGGGGAGCTTCCCGTGGCGAGCCCGAGCACGGGCGCCGAGCGGGATCGGAGCACTCTGGCCAGCACGCCTGCGACGAGAGTCGCCGCAGTACCGGCATCGGATGTGATCACAACTTCCATACGGTCAGTCCTGCGATGATCGTGCGCTCCACACGGAGTTGCTGGTCGAACACGACCAGATCGGCGATCGCTCCGACCTGAATTCGCCCCCGATCGGCGAGTCCGAGCAGATCGGCGGGGTTGGTGCTCGCCGCCCGAATCGCGTCGGCGGGCGAACATCCGGCAAACTCGACGAGGTTGCGGACCGCCTGGTCGAGCGACAGATTGCTGCCGGCGAGCACGCCGTCGTGCGTACGGACACCGTGGTCGGACACGTTGACCGTTTGGTTGCCGAGTTCGATGGTGTCGACGTCCAGCCCGAGCGCCGCAACGGCATCGGTCACGAGCATCGTGCGCGCCGCACCGAGTGCCCGCCAGGCCATCCGTACGGCGATCGGGTCGACGTGGATGCCGTCGCAGATGACGCCGACGTGCACGCCGCCGTCGGCCAGTGCGCTGCCGATCGGCCCGGGGTCGCGGTGCGAGAACGGCGACATCGCGTTGAACAGGTGGGTCACCATGGTCAGTCCGGCGGCACGTGCGGCATCGAACTCGGCGGAGGTGCAGTTGGTGTGCCCGGCCGAGACGACGACGCCTCGGTTCGAGAGGGTCTCGGTCAGCTCGAGTGCGCCGGGAACCTCGGGAGCGAGGGTGACGATCGTGACGCCCTGCTGGGGCGACCACGTGTCGAGTTCGTCGGCGGCCGGCGCACCGATCAGGTCAGGGTCGTGGACCCCCGGGCGATCTGGTGAGATCATCGGACCCTCGAAGTGCAGACCGAGCACCGTCGCTGCCCCGCTCGTGAACGTGTGTGCCGCCAACGCGTCGATGGCAGCCGACCGACGTCGCTTCGTCGTCGTGACGATCGTGGGCACGAAGGCCGTGACCCCGGTGCTCGGTAGACGCCCCGCAACATCTCCGATACTTGGTCGGGTCGCCGGTGAAGTCGTGGCCCCAACCCCCGTTGATCTGTACGTCGATCAGCCCCGGAGCAACGATGCAGGCCGAGACGTCGATCGATTCGGCCGAGGCAGGTGCACCTGCGTCCGGCGGGAGTAGTTCGGCGATCCGCCCCGCAGTGATCACGACGTCGAGCCGTTCGAGCGTGCCGTGCGGGGTCGCGACGCGGCCTCCAGTGAGGCGGGTGGTGTCCATCACACGGTCGGCCTCGACGCGAACACCATGCCCCGATCCTGACACGATCTCGGCGTCACCCGAAGCCGAGCGCTCGGATATCTGCTCGATCCTTGGCTCGCGGGGCCCGATCGCTGCTAAGAATCCAGTCGCGATGGGAGTGCATCTACTGACCGGTGACGACGAGTCGATCCTGCGATCGAAAGCGCACGATCTCGTCCATCAACTGATTGGCGACGGCGATCGCAGCCTGATGGTCGACGAGTTCGACGGCGACGAGTTCGAGATGCGTGCCGTGGTCGACGCCGCTCAGACGATGCCGTTCCTGACCGACAAGCGGGTCGTGGTGGCACGCGACGTCGGGCGCTTCAATTCCGATGAGCTGATGCCGCTACTGGGATATGTCGGCAATCCGCTCGACTCGACGGATCTGGTGCTGGTCGCCGGTGGAGGGCGTCTGTCCAAGAAGCTCTCCGATGCGGTCAAGGCAGCGGGCGGGCACATGCTCAACACCAGCCCACCGAATCGCCAGAAAGACCGCCACGCGTGGGTGCGTGCCGAAGCCGCCGAGCACGGGGTGCGCCTCGATGGTGCCGCTGCGGCACGGATCGCCGAGCAGCTGGGAGAGGACGTCGGGCGACTCGACGGCGTGTTGAGTGTGATCCGATCGACCTACGGCGACGGAGCCAAGCTGTCGGCCGAGGATGTCGAGCCGTTCCTCGGCGATGCGGGCGGCGTACCTCCATGGGACTTCACCGACGCGATCGATGGCGGCGAGACCGGCAAGGCGCTGGTGCTGATGGGCCGCATGATCCACGGCGGCGAGCGTCATCCATTGCAGATCATGGCGATCCTGCACAGCCATTACGCCAAGCTGGCGCGGCTCGATGGCGTCGATGCCCGCAGCGAA
The DNA here is from genome assembly GCA_963722635.1 of uncultured Acidimicrobiaceae bacterium. Lineage (GTDB taxonomy): Bacteria > Actinomycetota > Acidimicrobiia > Acidimicrobiales > Ilumatobacteraceae > Ilumatobacter. The sequence goes on along the minus strand of CAVRNX010000033.1, from coordinate 76,023 downwards.
TCGGAAGCCGCTCAGGCGATGGGGATCAAGCCCGGTTATCCGGCCAAGAAGGCATTGGGGAACTACCGCCGACTGGGTGGCGGGGGCGTGCAACGGGCGATCCAGCTGCTCGCCAAAGCTGATCTCGACCTGCGCGGAGACACCGACCTCGACGCCGTCACGGTGATGGAGGTGCTCGTGGCGCGCCTCAGCAGGTTGGGTGCCCGCCGCTGAGCGGGCTGCGTTCGGCGCTCAGAACAGCCAGATCCGCAGCGCCAAGGTGAGCGCCGCGATGGTGAGGAAGACACCGATCCCGACCGCCCGCCCGTAGCGGTGGTACATCCAAGCCGTGAACGACCATTGCGCCTCGTAGTCGGGGTCGTGGATGCGGCGCAATTGGCCCGTCAGCCACATCACGGGGCAGCCCAGCACGGCCACCTGCAACACGACCATCAGGGTCAGCAGGAACACGAATGTCGGCCCCGAGAACCAGGTTGCTCCGACGAGCACGAGGGCGAGCACGATCGGCATGTGGAACACGTCGATCGCGGTAGCGACGTGCCACCACACGATCGTGTTGCGGTCGCCCGCCGGTTTGTCTGACCGCGCCGTGGTGACCGGCGGCTCGGGGTCGAGCGGGGTCTGATTCACGGTGACGATCGTATGCCTCGATCAGGTGCTCAGCGAGGTCGGGCGGCGCTGGCGAGTTCTTGATTGCTGAATGGCCCGACTGCGCGGTCCTCGGCGACGAAGTGGTAGAGGGCAACGCCGAACACGCCGCGTGTCGCCCCGCCGAACACCGACGCGGCGACCGCCAGCACGATCCCCACCAGCACGAGGATGCCGCCCAACAGGGCGCCGCCGGTCGACCCGCCCCCGAGCAGGACGAGACCGACAACCGCCACGACCACACCGAACAAGGTGGCGATACCCGAGATGCCGCCGATCACGAAGTTGCCGGTGACCTGCTGCCCCCAGCGTTGGCGCACGAGTGTGCCCGATCGCTTGATCGCTGCAATCGGACCGATGCCCTCGAGCGCCAGTACCGGAATCACGAGGAACGTGACGAGGCCCCAGATGGCGGCGCCGAGCGATGCCGCGATCTGGCCTGGCACGCCGCCCCGGTCGCGCAGCGCCGACAGCAATACCGAGACGAGCGCCGAGACGAGCGCCCATCCGGCGATCATCGGAATCTTGTTGCGGGCGGTCGACTTCGCCGCAGCGATGTCGGGCTCACGACCCTGGAGGGCGTCGTTGGCAGCTGCCGCAAGAATGACGTTGTAGTAGATGACGAGGAACGATGCCAGATACGACCCGATCGCGATCAGTACGTACCCGGTGATGCGGGTGGCGTCGGAATCGCTCGCCACGAGCAGGATCCCCGGGCCGGCCAGAACGACCACGGCAATCAGCGCCAGCACGCCGCCGGTGAGCGGCAACTTGGCGAGTTGGGGATGGGAACGCACGACGCTCCAGGCCTTCTTGGTCAGTTGCCAGCCCTGCTTGATTCGTTCGAACATGGGCGCCACGGTATCGGACTGTTGCACCGAGCTGACATGCACTGACGACGCGACGAAGCCCGGGACAGCGGCCCCGGGCTTCGTGTCGGACTCGATCCGAAATCGGTCGGATCGTGGTCGGCGGGCGTCAGACGCCTGCGTTGACCCTCTTGATCAGGCGGCTCTTCTTGCGGGCCGCAGCGTTCTTGTGGATGACACCCTGTTGGGCAGCGGTGTCGATCTTCTTGATGGCCGCACGAACGGCCTCGGCATCGCCGGACTCGGCGGCCTTCAGACGGCTCTTCAGCTCGCTGCGAACGGCCTTGTTGCGTTCGTGGGCCTTGGCGTTGGTGATGTTGCGCTTCTTCTGGCTCTTGATGTTGGCCACAGGGGCATTCCCTCTTGTCTCGTTCGATCGATTTGACCCGATGGAATGTCCATCGAGCAGCGCACCGATGCTACCGGCGTCTGCCTGGCATCCCCAACGCACCAGCGGGAAGGCGCCGATAGCCTGGGCAGCCGCCATGGAGCTCTCTCGCATCCGCAATTTCTCGATCATCGCGCACATCGACCATGGCAAGTCGACACTGTCCGATCGCATTCTCGAGATCACCGGTGCCGTTCAGGCGCGCGACATGAAGGCCCAGTACCTCGACTCGATGGACCTCGAGCGCGAGCGCGGCATCACGATCAAGGCCCAGAACGTGCGGGTCGACTGGAACGACCACCTGTTTCATCTGATCGACACGCCCGGGCACGTCGACTTCGGCTATGAGGTCAGCCGCTCGCTGGCCGCCTGCGAAGGGGTCGTGCTGGTCGTCGATGCCGCACAGGGCATCGAGGCGCAAACCCTCGCCAATTGCTATCTCGCCCTGGAGCACGACCTCGAGATCGTGGCGTGCCTCAACAAGATCGATCTGCCGGCGGCCGACCCCGACCGGTACGCGATGGAGATCGAGAACGTGCTCGGGATCCCGGCCGAAGACATCCTCAAGATCTCCGCCAAGACCGGCGAGGGTGTCCCGCAGCTGCTCGATGCGATCATCGATCGGATTCCTGCCCCGCTCGGCGACGCCGATGCGCCGCTGCAAGCCCTGATCTTCGATTCGCAGTTCGATCAGTACCGAGGTGTGGTCTCGTCGATCCGGGTGGTGAACGGTCGCCTGACGTCCGGGTCGCGTCTGCATTTCATGCAGACGGGGGCCGATCACGATGCGCTCGAGATCGGGTGCCGGCGTCCGGTGCCGACGCCGCTGCCCGAGTTGGGCCCGGGTGAGGTCGGGTATCTGATCGCCGGGATCAAGGGCGTCGGAGATGCGCGCTCGGGTGAAACCATCACCACCGCCTCGCACGGCGCGACCGAGGCGCTCCCTGGCTACATGGACCCCAAGCCGATGGTGTTCTCCGGCCTGTTCCCGATCGATGGCGATGATTTCGAAGACCTGCGTGATGCACTCGGCAAGCTCAAGCTCAACGATGCCTCGATCAGCTACCTGCCCGAGTCGTCGGGCGCCCTCGGGTTCGGTTTCCGGTGCGGCTTTCTCGGCCTGCTCCACATGGAGATCGTCAAAGAACGGCTCGAGCGCGAGTTCGATCTGGCGCTGATCGCCACCGCCCCGTCGGTCGAGTACCGGGTGATCTCGACCGATGGCACGATCACCGTCGTCAGCAACCCGGCCGACCTGCCTGTCGTGCAGAAGATCGATGTCATCGAGGAGCCGGTGTTCAAGGTCTCGATCATCACGCCCAAGGAGTACACCGGGGCGCTGATGGACCTGTGCCAGAGCCGACGCGGTGAGATGAAGCGGATGGAGTATCTGTCGGCCGAGCGGGTCGAGCTGCAGTACGAGGTGCCGTTGGCCGAGGTGGTCGTCGACTTCTTCGATCAGCTCAAGTCGCGCAGTCAGGGGTATGCCTCGCTCGACTACGAGATGGCGGGTTATCAGCGCGCCAACCTGGTGAAGGTCGACATCCTCTTGAACGGCGTCGCGGCCGATGCGTTCTCCACGATCGTGCACCGCGAGAACGCCGAGTTCTACGGGCGCAGGATCTGCGAGAAGTTGAAAGAGCTGATCCCGCGCCAGATGTTCGACGTTCCGATCCAGGCCGCGATCGGCGGCAAGGTGATCAGCCGCGAAACCGTCAAAGCGCGTCGCAAGGACGTCACGGCCAAGTGCTATGGCGGTGACATCAGCCGCAAGCGGAAACTGCTCGAGAAGCAGAAAGAGGGCAAGAAGAAGATGAAGTCGATCGGTCGCGTCGAAGTGCCCGGCGACGTCTTCATCTCGGCCCTCAAGCTCGACGACTGAGGGTGCCGCCACAGATGCGCTCAGCACGTCTTGACGAAACCTGAACAAACTCGCTGTAACCGATCGGTACCCGAGTTCGATGTATCCGATGACCAGTCAGGATGTATCGCTCGGATGGAGAGACCACGTGACGAACGGATTGAGTGCATGAGCTTCTGGAGTGCGATCAACGACAGTCGGCGATGCACAGCGCTTCGGGTCGAGTTGGTCCTGACGCCTGCCTGATACAGCTCGTGCGATCGGAACCGGGGTTTCCGGTTGGCCACCCGGTCGTTCGCCGCTCGTGGCGCACGGCCGCGAGCCGCTCGCTCAGTCGAAACTGGCGACGTCGGTCTTGGCGATGACGCGGTCAGGGGCGACCCGCACCACCATCTCCGGGGGGACTGCATTGCGGCGGCCGTACGCCTCGGCCTGGTCGGCGCCCATGTAGCGACCTCCTATCCGGATTCCCCACTCGAGCAGCTCGTCGGTGTCGGTCGAGGTGGTGGCCCGGCCGGTGATCGTGACGAAGGCGAACGGCGGCCGATCATCGTCGAAGCACAGCGCCACCCGACCATCTCGCAGGATCGATTTGCCCTTGATCGTGTCGGCGCTGGTCATGAACACGATCACGTCCTCGCCGGCGGGTCCGGCACCACGGTCGAGGTCGATCCAGACGGGGGCCACGTGTGGGCTGCCGTCCTTGCGGGTGACCGCCAGCTTGCAGGTGCGGGCCGGGGCTGCGGACACGAAGTCCTGCCACCACCCCTCGGGAGCTTCGTCGGTATGCCATCCCCCCAGTATTCCAGTCCACTCCAGGGGCGGGTGTTGTGACCACGTTGTGCCTGACACAACGTCGTCGGCTCGACTGAGGCTGGGGAGGCGGGGCGCGTCAGGATGGTCGCAATGGCCGCCACGTTCCGATCGCTACAGAATCGGAACGCACGTCTGTTCTTCGTCGGGTTGCTGCTGTCGAACATCGGCACGTGGGTCCAGTTCACGGCCGTGGCGATCCTGGTCGACCGCCTGACCGGTCGCACCACGGCGCTCGGCGTGCTGACCGCCCTGCAGTTCCTCCCGATGCTGTTCCTGGGTGCCTATGCCGGGGCGATAGCCGATCAGCACGATCGCCGCAAGATGGCGATGCTGACGCAGGGCGGCATGGCGCTCCAGGCGGTGGCGCTGGCGATCTTCGATCTGACCGGAACGATCAACATCGGCATCATCTATGCCCTCACGTTCGTACTCGGCCTCGTCAGCGCCTTCGACAATCCGGCACGCCGCGGGTTCGTGACCGAACTCGTGCCCGAGGAGGACATCGCCAACGCGATCTCGCTGAACACGGCCATGATGACCGGATCGCGGATCTTCGGCCCGGCGATCGCAGCGATTCTGGTCGGTCCGATCGGCACCGGCTGGCTGTTCTCGATCAACGCCTTCTCGTTCCTGGCGATCCTCGGCAGCCTGTTCCTGCTCGACAAGTCGGCGCTGTATCCGGCCCCGCGCGCCAAGAAGGGCGGCACGCCGGTCCGCGATGGCCTGCGCTACATCCGCCGTGCCCCGAACCTGTTCGCTCCCTTCATCGTGTTCACGTTGGTGGCCACGTTCGGGTTCAACCACAACGTCGTGTTCCCTCGGATGGCGCGTGAGATCTGGGGTTCGGAAGCGTGGTTCGGGTGGGTGCTGACCACGATGAGCATCGGCAGCCTGCTCGGCTCGCTGCTGACCGCCAGTCGTCCGGTCGTGACCTTGCGGTGGATGATCGCCAACGGGCTGGTGCTCGGGTTGGCCGGACTCGGTCTGGCGTTCTCGGGAAACATCTGGCTGGCGCTCCCGCTGGCAGTTCCGCTCGGACTCGGTGGTGCCGGCTTCATCACGTCGATGAATGCGATCACGCAACAAGAGTGCCCACCCGACATGCGCGGCCGGATCCTCGCCCTGACGGCGGTCGCCTTCCTCGGCTCGTACCCGATCGGTGGCCCCATCACGGGTGTGATCGGCGACTACATCGGGCTGGAATGGTCACTGGCCTACGGGGCCGTGATCTCGTTGGCGGCGGTGTCGGCGCTCGTGTGGTGGGCACTCGGCAACCGGATCGGAGGTGACCCGCTTCGAAGTCCTCAGAACCCTGCTCGGCTCGTCGACCGCAGTGGCCCCCAGCCCGAGCGAACACCCGTAGAGCCCCGGGTGAGCGGCAGGTTGTGGCGGGGACGGCGGGCACCTTCGGCGGCGATCCGGTGTCGCCGATGAATTGGCGTCGAGGTTGCGGATCGTCGTGCTGTTCTCGCATTGCAGTTGATATATCGCTGGTATTCGCCAAGCTGCCCGTGGTGATCCCGGTCGGCGGGCGGCGCCCCACTACGATGATGGCCATCATTTGGTCGAAGGACACCTGACGTGGCGATCCAGGCGAGGGTCAGGTTTCGCGTTCGTTTGTGGTTCGTCGTCTCCGTGGCGCTGGTCGTGGTGTCGGCTTGTGGCGGCGGCTCGTCGCAAGCGGATCCGGGCTTCACGATCGGACTGGTCACCAACAACCCCAACGGGCTCCGCAATGTGGAGGGTTTCGTCGAGGGGATGGCGGGACTGGGCTATATCGAGGGCACCAACGTCACGTACCGCTACGCGGGCGAACCGAGGAGCGGTGACGATCTCGACCGGGAACTCGAGGACTTCGTCGAAGCCGGGGTCGACCTCGTGTTCACGGCGGGTACGCCGACCGGTGTCGCGGCCCACCGAATCATGGAGGGCACGGACATCCCGATCGTGTTCGGCGTGATCGCAGATCCGGTGGCTGCTGGTGTGATGGAAGATCTCAGTCGTCCCGGCGGGAACATCACCGGGGTGAAACTGGGGATCGATCAGGAACGTCGGCTCGAACTGCTGATGGAGATCGCACCAGCGATCGTGCGTGTCATGGTGCCGTACAACCCCGACGACTCCGCCGCCGTGGGCGCCGTTGCCCAGATCTCCCGCGTCGCCGCGGAACTCGGCGCCGAGCTGGTCCTGGTCGAGGCGCGCACCGATGCCGACATCACCGAACTACTGGAGAACATGCCGGACGCGATCGACGCCGTGTTCCTGGTTCCGGACAGCCTGGTCAATGCGCGTCTCTCAGACATCTTGGAGTGGGCTGCGCAGCTGTCCCTACCGACGTCGGGGCCGAGCACCGCCCAGGTCGAGGAGGGGGCGTTGATGACGTACGGCTTCGTCCATAAGGAAGCGGGCGCCCAGGCGGCCCGTATCGCCGATCAGGTTCTGCGCGGCGCCGACCCCGGCGACCTCCCCGTGGAAGACGCAGAGTCGTTTCTGGCTGTCAACCTGGTCACAGCGGATCTGATCGGTCTCGAGATCACCGACGCGATCCTGCAACAAGCCGAGACCATCATCAGGCCGACGAGCGCCGAGGAAGACGGCGAGTGAGGCGCCGGCGCATGCGGCTGAGGTCGGACAGCCTGCGTGTGCGGCTGATGCTCACGACCGCGGCTGTGGTCGTCATCCCGCTGCTCGCCGTCGTCGTGGTACTCGGCCGGTGGACGTACGACAGTACCGAGCAACAGAGCCTTCGGATCCAGCAGCAGGTTGCTGCCCAGGTCGAGAGCGAGGTTCGAGCGAAGCTTCTCGAGGTCGAGACGCAGCTCGTGCTGCTCGATGACGTGCTTGTCCTCGGCGCGCTCACCTCCGAGCAACAGCACTCGACACTGGAAAGTCTGATCGCCAACAATCCGATCTACCAAGACCTGAGCGTGTTCGATGCCGCCGGCCGGGAGATCACACGGGTCTCGCGATCAGGAGTTGTGGGAGCGGTAGATCCCGCGCCGTCGACCGATCAGGCCATCGCCGCGGTGATCGAAACCGAGCGCACGTACTTCGGGCCGGTGCGGTACGACGAGACGTTGCGCGTGCCGCTCGCCGAGGCGGCGGTTCCGTTGGAGGATCTACGGTCGGGCACGATCGATTCCGTCGTCGTCGCCACGATTCGGTTCAAGGAGATCTGGGATCTGCTCGGCACGGTCTCACAGCCCGAAGGCGGCGAGGTCTATGTCGTCAGCGAGACCGGGTTGATCGTGGCCCATGCCAATCCGACGGTCGTGCTGCGCGGAACCCAGATCGTCCTTCCGCTGTCGGACGGTCGGGCCGTCGGCCTGTCGGGGCAGGACGTGGTCATTGCCACGCAGACCGTTCAGGTCGGCCAACAAGAACTGATCGTGATCGCCGAGCAGTCGACATCGACGGCGTTGAGATTGGCGGACCGATCGGTCGAGGTGATGATCGGTGTGACGCTCGTCGGGCTGATGCTCGCGATCGGACTCGTGGTGTTGGCCGTTCGTCACATCGTCAGGCCGATCGAGAAGTTGGCCAAATTCGGCGAACAGGATTGCTGACGGTGACCTGTCGCACCGCGCCGACCTGGAGGGCCGTAGTGAGATCGCGCAGCTGGCCAAGTCGTTCAACACGATGACGGATCGGCTCAGTGGCGAGATCCACTCCTTGGAGGTCCGAGTGAGGGAGCGCACCGACGAGCTCGAGCATTCCGCCGTCGTTCAAACTGGGCTGATCGAGCAACTCGAACATCAAGCGTCGAACGATTTCTTGACCGGCCTGCCCAATCGGTACTCCCTCGAGAGTCGACTCGACAACGAATTCGCCCGGGCCCGCCGTCTGCGCTCTCGAGTCAGCCTGTTGATGCTCGATCTCGACGACTTCAAGGGTGTCAACGACACGTACGGACATGCAGTGGGCGATCGACTGCTCATCGCCGTCGGCGAGCGGCTGCAGCAAGCGCTGCGAGACGTCGACGTGGTGTGCAGACTGGGAGGCGACGAGTTCGCGATCGTGCAGCCGGATGTTGCCAACAGGGAACACTCGGCGAGGCTTGCCGAGAGACTGCTCAGGGTCTTCGCCGAGAGTTTCGAACTCGGACCGCATGAGATCTTCATCGGTGTCAGCATCGGCGTCGCGATCACCGACGGCCACACGACGTCGTTGTCCGAGTTCATGCAGCAGGCCGATCTGGCGTTGTATCGGGCGAAGGACGAAGGGCGGAACACCTATCGATTCTTCGAAGGGGCGTTGAACGCTGCCGTCAGGCGCCGGGTAGCACTCAGCCAAGATCTCCGCGGAGCTGTCGAGCGAGATGAACTCTTTCTCGAGTATCAGCCCCAGATCAGACTCGAAGATTCGCGGATCGTGGGTGTCGAGGCGCTGCTTCGGTGGCGACATCCCCGGCTGGGCATCATCGCTCCGACCGAGTTGGTGCCGATCGCGGAAGGTGCGGGCCTGATCGACGAAGTCGGGGACTGGGTCTTGCAGACGTCGTGCGTGCAGGCACAGAACTGGCGCAGCCGCGGCCTGCCGGCGCTCCCCGTGGCGGTCAACGTTTCGGCGCTGCAGGTTCGCGAACCGGGCTTCGGCGACAACGTCTCGCGCATCCTCGCCGACAGCGGGCTCGAACCGGCGTATCTCGAACTCGAGTTGACCGAGAACGTGCTCATGGAGGCGAAGGAACACGTGGGGGCAGCGGTCGAGAACTTGCGCGAGCTCGGGGTCGGCATCTCACTCGACGACTTCGGTCGGGGCTACGCCTCGCTCGACTACGTTCGGCGATACCCATTGAGCAAAATCAAGATCGACAGCTCCTTCGTGCACGACATGCTGACCAACCACAAGAGCGCCGCCATCGTCGGTGCCGTCATCGACCTGGCAGCGAAGCTCGATCTACCGGTCATTGCCGAGGGGGTCGAGCACGTCGATCTGGTCGAGCGGTTGGCTGACGAAGGATGCATGGCTGTTCAGGGCTTCTACTTCAGTCGACCGGTTCCCGCCGACGAGATGGAGGAACTGCTGACCAACGGCAACGACCGCATTCAGGGGTACCTCCGAACGCAACCGGTGGTGAGTGCGAAACCGCCGGTGAGCAACGTGGGAGCGGTTCCAGAGCCACCGGCGTCGTGATGTCGATCGTCGTGCAACCTTCTCGACTGTCAGCCTGTGAATCGGCCGTGTCACTTGCAGAAGAAGATCCAGAGTGTGAGAGTTCGTGGATGAGCTACGTGGACGCGACATGACGACCGATCGTGTGTTGACCCGACGCGCCGTCAGCGCCGACCTCGACGCGCTGGTGGCGACACTGGTCGAGTCGCATCTCCGCTATGCATGGGAGGTCTGGGCGGTCACCGGTGACGGCCGGGCTGCTCGCATGGGGGCGGCGTTTCGCAGCGATCTCGATGTGCTCGCGTTGCCACACGGCGTCGTCACGATGGTGGATGGCGGAGGCGCCGTCGCCCTGTGGTTGCCGAGAGGCGCCGATGATCTCCTGACCGACGAGCAACGGGAGGATCGTCGGCGTGTGTCCGAGCAGGTGTTCGGAGATCGGCTCGAGATGATCGAGCAGGTCGACCGGTTGGTCAAGGCAGCTCCATGTCCGGACGCCGACTGGAGTCTGGTGACCATGGGCACACGCCCTTCGCTCCAGAGCAAAGGTCTTGGCTCAGCGGTACTGCGCCCGATGCTCGAGCAGCTCGATCAACAGCACGAGACGGCCCGTTTGGAGACCAGCACCAACACCAACGTCAGGTTCTATCAACAACACGGTTTCAGAGTGGTGTGCGAACTGGATCTTCCACACCGGGCACCGACGACCTGGATCATGCATCGCCAGCCCAAGGACACCGGGTGAGCCGTCTCCAATTACGGTTGATGCCATGGAGCCCTCCCCAGCGCTGCTGTCGACCGGTGAGGTAGCGACGTTCGTAGCGCGCGGGTTTCTCGAGTTCCCCGCAGTGATTCCCGATCAGCTCAACCTGGCGGCGCTCGACGAGTGTGATCGGATCATCGCGACGTGGGGCTCATCGGACAGGCCGTTCGCCCCGAGTTCGGGCGACCCATGGACCGAGATCTACCCCGAGCCGTCGGCGCTCGGAGCTGTGTTGCGCCGGCCGGAAGTGACCCGCATCGTCGACAGCCTGGTCGGCGCCGATGCCCGGTTCGATCACGATTTCGTGCACCTGCGCCCGCCCGGCGATCGTTCGTTCCAGCAGCTCCACGCTGATGCCGTCATCGACCCGAATACGGCGTTCGACATCCAGATCTTCTACTTCCCCCACGAAGTTCGACCGGGCGGCGGGGGCACCGGGTTCGTGCCCGGCACCCACCTGCGGCGGGTGCACGAGACACAGGTCGGTCGCTACCGCCACCTCAAAGGCGAGCGGCAATGGGAGGGGCCGGCCGGGTCGATCCTGGTGTTCCATCACGGGCTGTGGCATCGCGGCATGCCCAACCCGGGACCGAATCGGCGGATGATGTACAAGATTCGCCTCAACCCGACCCGGCCTCAGGTTCGGCTGTGGGATACGAACGATCTCGACGAGGTCCAGAACCGTCCGAACGACCACATCTTCGCCACGTTCGACACCGAACGGCTCGGCATGACGATGCGCACCCGCGAGCCATGGATGGGCGAGCAGGACCACCGTCTCGAACTGATCGCACGGACGCGCCTGTGGCGGTACCTCACCGGCTCGGCCGACTACGACCTCGACTGGTACCACACGCGTGTCGAGGGCCGTGCCGCGCTCGACGGGGGTACGTCGTGAACTCCGAGACCGAACGCCAGGAGCTGCTGTTCGTGTGGACCGAGAACTCGAGTCTGAGCAGCCGCATCGTCGGCTGGTCGTTCCACGACGGCAACGATCCCGAAGCTGACGCAGCGGAGCTGCCGCATGAGCGCGGTGTCGACGTGCTGGCCGACGGATGGCGACTGATCCAATCGTCACAGCTCGTCACGCGACCCGCCGGTGACGAGTACGTCGCCGGAGTGCTCGAGTTCGAGTGGTTGTTCGAACGCATCGTGCGGGCGAAACGTCGCTGAACCGGGTTTGTTGAGCAAGACTGGGCCGATGTCACAGCGATCGATCGTATGGTTCCGGCGCGACCTACGGCTCACCGACCATCCGGCACTCGCCGCGGCATGCGCCGACGGAGCTGTGCTGCCGTTGTTCGTCGTCGATCCAGCGTTCGAGTCCGCCGGTGCGCCGCGCCGGGCGCTGCTGCACGACTGTCTCTCGGCGTTCGACGCGGCGACCGGGGGAGCACTCGTGATCCGACACGGTGACCCGACCGACGAGGTACCGGCGCTCGCCGAAGAGGTCGGCGCCGCCACCGTGTTCGTCTCGAAGGACTTCGCACCATACGGACGGCAGCGCGACGAGCAGGTCGCCGATGCGCTACGCGGTGGCGGCCGCAACTTGCGTGGTGTCGGCTCGCCGTATGCGGTCGAACCCGGCAGGGTCACCAAGGACGACGGCCACCCGTATGCCGTGTTCACGCCGTTCTCCAGGCGTTGGAGGGCGCACGGCTGGGAGTCTCCGATCGAGGCGCCGTCGTCCCCCGACTGGTTCACGGCGCGTTCTGACGGCATGCCGCAGCGGCCCGAGACAGCGCTCGAGATCCCGGCCGCCGGCGAGGCCGATGCTCTCGCCCGGTGGCGGCAATTCCGCGACGAAGCCATGCCCGAGTACGCAGGTCGTCGCGATCTCCCGGCGGTCGACGGCACGAGCAGACTGTCTCCCTACCTCAAGTACGGCTTGATACATCCACGCCAGCTGCTGGCAGAGTCTGACCCTCGAGTGGAGGTTGATGGTGTGTTCCAGTCGGAGTTGGCCTGGCGCGACTTCTACGCCGATGTGCTGTTCCAACAGCCTCGAACGGCATGGGAGAACCTCAACGCCAAGTTCGATGCGATCGAGGTGGATACCGGCCCGGCCGCGCAGGAGAAGTTCCAGCGCTGGTGTGCCGGGCGCACCGGGTTTCCGATCGTCGACGCCGGCATGCGCCAACTCGTCCAGACCGGATGGATGCACAACCGGGTCCGCATGATCGTGGCCAGCTTCCTCGTCAAGGACCTCCATCTGCCCTGGCAGTGGGGTGCCAGGTTCTTCCTGCAGCAGCTGCTCGACGGCGACTTGGCGTCGAACAACCATGGCTGGCAATGGGCGGCCGGCACCGGCACCGACGCGGCGCCGTACTTCCGGGTCTTCAACCCGACCGCCCAGCAGCAGCGCTGGGATCCCGACGGCGAGTACGTACACCGCTGGATCCCCGAACTGGACACGTCGCACTATCCGGCCCCGATCGTCGATCACAAGGTCGAGCGCCAGGAGGCGCTCGACCGCTACCAGGCGATCAAGCGAGCCTGACACGACCAACGCGCCCCTCGCAGGCGGCGTCGAGGGCGAACTACGGTCGCGTGCAACGGTCTCGCCGAGATGAAGCTCGTCGGGGAGCAAGTGCCCGTCCCGGACGACGCCGGCATCGTCAGCCGCTACGTCGGTCTGGTGGGCCGTAACCCGACCTGAGCTCCGACACGTGTGAGCCCCACCGAATCGGCCAGGATCGTCACATGACCGATCTTGTCGAGCCCGTGCACGAAGCGATCCTCGGCCTGCGCCGCGGCGGGAAGGCGATCATCCTGCTCACCGTTCGCGGTGATTGGTGACCGTACTGCTGCGGCCAGCTCGTGCGGTTGGCATCACAGTCAGACAGGATCCACGCCGCCGGCGCTGAGGTAATCGCTGTCTCCGTCGACGACGACGAGCGTCAGGCGGCGATGTTCGCCCGCTGGCCGACGCCCAACGTCCGGTATGTCTCGGACCCGGGCGGCGAGACGTACCTGCAGGCGCTGGAGTTGTTCGACCCCGACGAGCGGGGCGGCATCGCCCTGCCGGCGATGCTGGTGCTCGACCCCGATGGCATCGAGGTGTTCGGGTATCGCGGCCGCGACTTCGCCGACCGGACCCACGACGAGGATGTCTACGCGGCCCTCGAAGGGCTCGGCCTCGACCCGATCGACCCACCCGACGGAGGGCCGGTCGCCGACGTCGACGTCGGCCAGCGCGGCGCATTTCAGCCGGCGACGATGATCCCGTACTTCAAGGGCAACCGCTTCGGCGCTGTCGCGATCGGCATGCGGGCGGAGGGCGATGAGGCGCGATCGCTGGCCCGTGAACATCGTTTGATGTGCGACGCCACGCTCGCTGCCTGGGACGCGGTCAAGCCGAGCTGACCGCGGCCGGCGGCTCAGCGGGCCCGGTGCTCGGTGCCCATCCCTGCGGTGATGAACAGCACTGTGGCCGTGCGACCGACGTCGGCGGTGTGCCAGGTGCCGGGTGGGTTGACGATGTACTCGCCGGCCACGAGTGAGACGGTCGCGGTGCCTCCCTCGGCATGCTCTTGGTGCAACGTGATCGAACCCTCGGTGCAGAGCACGACTTCGCTGCCGTGCGGGTGCATCTCCCATACGTCCCACGACTCCGAGAACGTGTGCATGGTCACCAGCCGGCCCTCGGCGCCGTCGCCGGCGTGGCGGTCGGAGTAGCCGCCGTACCAGCTCATCTCACCCGTGAACACGGGCTCGATCTCGGCGGTCGCTCCGAGCCCGAGGTGGACCGGATGGGTGTTGATCGATGTCGGGCCGTCACTCATGACGACCAGTATTGCTGACCACGGTCGAGGCCATCGACGGTCGCCGATTACGGTCCCTGGTGTGGGTGTGCCGGAGCTCGACATCGACCTCTGGTCGGACGAGGTGCTGGTCGACCCGTACCCGACGTACGCCCGTCTGCGCCAACTCGGACCCGTTCTGTACTCACCCCAGTGGGACGTGTATGTGCTTGCCGGGTACGACGAGGTGCGCCACGCCTTGCAGGACTGGGAGACGTTCAGCTCGGCGAGCGGAGTCGGGCCTCACGCCGCGTGCGAACGCCATGTCGGGTCGCGGCATCCTCACCACCGACCCGCCGCTGCACGACACCCGCCGCCGCGTGCTGAACGCCCAGCTGGTGCCACGCGAGGTCGCCCGCCACCACGACTTCCTCGTCGATCAGGCCGAACGTCTCGTTCCGAGGTCTCGTCGAAGCGGCTCGTTCGACGCGGTTGGCGACCTGGCCCATCCCTACAGCGTGCAGGTCGTGGCCGATCTGTGTGGGCTGCCGGAGGAGGGTCGGGAGCACCTGATTGCACGCGCATCAGCGGCCTTCAACACGTTCGGGCCCGACAACGAGCTGTGTCGCCAATCGTGGGAAGGCTTCGAGCAGTTGTACGACTACGCCACCAACGTCGCAACGCCCGAACGCCTCACACATGGCCGGTGGGGCACCGAGATCTACGAGGCGGCCGCCGACGGAGCGATCGAACCGGAGGCGTGTCCGGGTCTGGTACTGGCGTATGCCTGGGCCGGCATGGACACCACTGTCAACGCGATCGCCTCGGCCGTGTCGCTGTTCGCCGACCATCCCGATCAATGGGCAGCGTTGCGCGCCGACCGATCGCTGCTCGTCAGCGCCACCAACGAGGTGCTCCGGATCGAGCCACCCGTCCAGCGCTTCACCCGCATCACCACGCGAGCGGTCCGCCTGGCCGGTGTCACCTTGCCGGCGGGTGCCCGCGTCGTGGTGCTGTTCGGATCGGCCAACCGCGATCAACGGCGGTTCGTCGATCCTGATCGGTTCGACATACGGCGCAACCCGACCGACCATCTCAGCTTCGGGCGTGGCGTCCATCGCTGTGTCGGTGCCGGGCTGGCACAGGAGGAGATCAAGGCGGTGCTCTCCGAGCTGGCCGACCAGGTCGAGCGGTTCGATGTGATCGACCGTCGATGGCGCCGCAACAACGCTCTACACGGTCTCGAGCGCTGCATCGTGACGGTCGAGCCGGCGTGATTCGGGCCGCGCTCGGTGAGCGCTCTGCTGGTCCTGGCAACCGCATGCGGTAGCGGCGGTGATGGTGACGACCGCGGTCGAGTCCCGCTCGAGGTCGAGCTTCCGACGGAGTTGACCGGTCGACTCGAGATCTCGGTCGAAGAGGGCCCGGTTGGCGACGACGACCTGTCGGAGATCAACTTCGGCAGTATCGAGGTCGACGACGGGTTCGTGCTGATCGAGATCGCCGCCGACGTCGTGCGCCAGTCCGGATTGACGAGGGACGAACTGGTCGCCGGCGGTTCGTACCGGGTCCACCTCGACCAGCGCAGCGAGTTCACCGAACCGCTCGCCACCAGCTACGTCGTGACGTCGATCGAGCGCTCAGGATGATCGCCGATCGATGGTGCGTCGAATCGGGTGCGCGCTCTATGCCGGTTCGTGCACGGCCGTGGCGGGTCCGGTCGGCGTGTCGTAGGTGATCGTCACGGTGCCGTCGTCGTTGCAGGTGTACGGGACCGTCGCCGAGCCGAACGTCTGATGGAATGCTTCTTCGATGAACTCGCCTGGCACCTCGGCGCCGTCGATCGTCACGTCGGCGGTCATGTCGAATGAGGCCTCGTCGAATGTGAGCACCTCGGTTCCGATGACCAGCGCCCCGGACGTCGAACCGGTCACAACCATGACGATCTCGCTGGTCGGCGTCACCAGGTCGAGCGAGAAGTCATCGGTGGCGATCGTGTAGCGACCGTCGGCGAACGTCGCGAGAAAGCTGCCCTCCCCGGTGAGGCTGACCTCGTCGGACGATCCGAACAGGTCGAACGGCCCGATCCCCGATGGGTCGATCAACCACTCCCCGTTGGGGCACTCGTCGGCACTCAGGGCGATGGTCTCGATCGGCGCCGTCATCTCCGCCGCCTCCAATGTCGTCGGCGCCGGGTCGTCGGCTGCGACCGTCGTTGGTGCGATTGCGTCGGACGACCTCGTGATCAGCGGCGTTGAGAGCGTGGACTCGGTGTCCGAGCTCGACTCGGTGTCCGAACTCGACTCGGCCCCTCCGCCGCACGACGTGATCACGAGGCTCAACGTGGCGATGGTGGCGATCGAATTGCGGCTCAGCACTCAGCGCAACCTAATCCCTCGAGCAGCCTCGGCGATCGATGCTCTGCCGCCCACGAACCGATCGCCGTGTCGCCCGCGGTGCGGGCCACGGTGCGCACTAACGTGAGGCCATGCAGTCTCCTGCCCGCCGGTTGGCGATCGTGATCGATGCATCCGATGTCGATCTGCTCAGGAATTTCTGGCTTGCAGCGACCGGATTCGAGGCCTACGGCTCGGCCGGGCAGTACCGTTCGGCGGTGCCGCCGAACGGCGAGGCCGGGCCCAAACTTGTGTTCCAGCAGGTGTCCGAACCTCGAGCGCCGACGAAGAACCGACTGCACCTCGACATCGTCGTCGGTGACGAGGTCGAGGCGGAAGCATCGAGGCTGGAGGCACTAGGGGCGCAACGGCGTTCCGATCGCATCGAGGAGGCCGGTACCTCGTGGATCGTGATGGCGGATCCCGAGGGCAACGAGTTCTGCCTCGTCTACGACACCTGATGTGTCTGGATCCGCTGACCGACCCGGCCGAACGATCCCCTGGTGCTGAATCGACGCAAAGTCGCTGGGTGACCACCGGTGGTCGTGAAGCGACTTTGCGTCGATTCACGACCGGCCTGCGAGCGCCGAGGCTCCAGGTCGTCGCGGCCGGGTTCAGGCGTCGTAGTCGATGTCGACGGTGGGTGTCGTCGGTCGCGACTGGCACGTGAGCACGTAACCACGGTCGACCTCGTCGTCGGTCAGCCCGTAGTTGACCGCCATCTCGACCTCGCCGTCGCGTACGACGGCCTGGCACGTGGAGCACACGCCGCTGCGGCACGAGAACGGCGCATCGGGGCGGACCCGCTGCACGGCGTCGAGCACGCTGTCGCCCTCGTACATGTCGAACTGGGTGGCGCGCCCGTGCAGGGTGGCGCGGCCGGTCGCCACCGTGACGGACTCCTCGGTGATCTCCTGAGGGGCGAGCACGGCGGTTCCCTGCTGCTTCGTCGTGAAGATCTCGCGGTGGATCTGCTCGGTGGGCATCCCGGCTGCGATCAGCGCGTCGCGGACGTCGTTGGTCATGTCGATCGGACCGCACAGGAACGTGTGGTCGCTGTCGGCCGGCAGGATCCCGGCCTCGATCCAGCGCTCGATCCGCGCTCGGTCGGGACGCCCGCTGAGCAGGGTGCCGCCGGTCTCCTCGCGGGTGAACGCGAACGCGATCGAGAGCCGGCCGAGGTGTCGGTCGCGCACGTCCTGGAGCTCGTCGAGCAACATCGTCGACTGGCTGGTGCGGTTGATGTAGACGAGCGACACACGCGAGAGCGGCTCGGCGGCGAGGATCGTCGACACGATCGACAGGATCGGCGTGATCCCGCTCCCGGCCGCCAGAGCGGTGTAGGTGCGCCCTGCGCTGGGGTCGATCCGGTGCGTGAAGTGCCCGAGCGGCGGCAGGGCGTCGATCGTGTCGCCGACCTGCAGCTCGGTCGACGCCCACGTCGAGAACACTCCGCCGGGCACCCGTCGGATCGCGATCCGGAGCGGGCCGTCGGGGGCACGCGAACAGATCGAGTAGCTGCGACGCAGCTCGACACCGTCGAACTCGTGTCGCAGCGTCGAGGTGCTGGCCGTGCTCGAAACGCAGGCGCCGCGTCGCCGGGGTCGAACGTGACCACCACGCTGTCGTCGGTGTCGTGGTCGACGGCGCTGACGAGCAGCGGGCTGAAGCCGTCGCGATCGGCGTCGTCGTCGGGTCGTCGTGCTCATCACAGGGCCTTGAACAACTCGAACGGTTCGGAGCAGGCCTTGCAGACGTAGCTCGCCTTGCAGGCGGTGCCGCCGAAGTGCGAGATCAGGCGGGTCTGCGCGCGAGCCGCAGCGCGGGCAGGCGACCGGCGGATCGACGGCGGTCGATGCCGGGCTCGCAGACCGGCGGCGGGGGAGCGATGCCGGCGGCCCGCAGGCGCTCGTGGCCACGCTCGGTGATCCAGTCGGTGGTCCACGCCGGGCTCATCACCATCCGCACGTCGGCTTCGAATCCGGCGTCGGCGACGGCAGCAGCGACATCGTCGCGGATCTGCTCGGTCGCCGGGCAGCCGGTGTAGGTCGGCGTGAGCAGCACCGTTGCGATGCCGGCTTCGACCGTGACCGACCGGACGATGCCGAGGTCGCCGATCGTGACGTGGGGCAGCTCGGGGTCCTCGATCTCGCGGATCAGCTCGTCGAGCGTGGTGCTCACCACGAGGCTCCGGGATGGGCGCGGGCGATGACCTGGAGCTCGCCGATCAGGTACGAGAACGACTCGGAGTGGGTGCCCGTGCGGCCGCCGGTCTGCATCACGCCGTCGTCGGGAACCGTGAGGGTCGCCTCGCTGAGGGCGTCGGTCACCGTCGCTCGCCACTTGCCGGCGAGCATCGTCGGGTCGGCCGCCACGCCGGAGGCGACCAGTTCGTCCTCGACCTCGTCCCGATCGACGAGCTCACCGGTGAAGCGCCACAGCGCGTCGACGGCAGCCTGGGCGCGGCGATGGCTCTCGTCGGTGCCGTCGCCGAGCCGCACCACCCAGCTGCGCGAGTGGCGGAGGTGGTAGGCGGTCTCCTTGACCGACTTGCCGGCGAGTGCGGCGAGCGTCTCGTCGGCCGACGACGTCATCGCCTGCCAGTACGGCAGCGCGAACGCGTCGTGCAGGAACTGGCGCACGATGATCTGTGCGAAGTCGCCGTTCGGCTGCTCGACAGAGCAGCGGGTTGAGGAACTCGTGCTGCTCGCGCCAGTAGGCGAAGTGGTCCTCGTCGTGAACCGAACCGTCGATCGGCCCTCGATCTCGCCGGCGTACGTGTACAGCGCCCGAGCCTGACCGATCAGGTCGAGCGCGAGGTTCGAGAGCGCCATGTCCTCTTCGATCTCGGGGGCGTGCGTGATCGCTTCGAGCAACCGTTGGGCGAGCACCAGCGCGCGGTCACCCTGGCGCAGGATGTAGGTGAGCAGCGGAGACGTGGTCACCGGTCACATGTGGGCGACTTCGTCGGGGAGGTCGAAGTCGGTCGGGTGCCGGAACGTCTTGTCGTCGGCCGGGTCGAACAAGGCCTCGCGGTCGTCGGGATCCGAGGCGGTGATGTCGGTCGACTTCACGACCCACAGGCTCACACCCTCCGACCGTCGGGTGAAGAGGTCGCGGGCGTTCTGGAGGGCGATCTCGGCGTCGGGGGCGTGCACCGTGCCGGCGTGGACGTGGCTGACGCCGCGCTTGGCCCGCACGAAGACCTCCCAGAGTGGCCAGTCGGGCTGCTCACGCCGCTGCGCTCTTCGCTGCGGACGGGCGGCCTGCTTGTCGGCGTAGGCCGTGGCGGCCTCGCGTACCCAGGCGCCGTCGTCGTGGGCGCCGACCCGGGTGGCCATCCGCTCCCGGTTGCACGGGCCGTTGCCCTTGACGACGTCCCAGAAGTGGTTCCAGTCGATCTCGCCGTGGACGTAGTGGCCGGTGTCCTCGTCGAAGCGCAGATCGGGGTCGGGGATCGTCAGCCCGAGCAGGTCGGCCTGCGGCACGGTGGCATCGATGAACTTCTGGCGCAGCTCGTCGTTGCCGAACCGCTTGATGCCCCACCGCATGTTCTGGTCGCCGTGCACCGACTCGGCGTCGGGTGGGCCGAACATCATGATCGACGGCCACCACCAGCGATCGAGTGCATCCTGCGCCATCGCCTGCTGCGCCTCGGTGCCCTCGGCGAGGGTGAGCATGATCTGGAAGCCCTGGCGCTGGTGGAAGCTCTCCTCCTTGCAGATCCGGACCATCGCCCGTGCGTACGGGCCGTACGAGCAGCGGCACAGCGGCACCTGGTTCATGATCGCCGCGCCGTCGACGAGCCAGCCGATGGCGCCGACGTCGGCCCAGGTGAGGGTCGGGTAGTTGAAGATCGACGAGTACTTCTGGCGCCCGGTGTGGAGCCGGTCGAGCAGCTCCTCGCGTGGCGTGCCGAGCGTCTCGGCGGCACCGTAGAGGTACAGGCCGTGGCCGGCTTCGTCCTGCACCTTGGCGGTGAGGATCGCCTTGCGGCGCAGCGACGGGGCGCGGGTCAGCCAGTTGCCCTCCGGCTGCATGCCGATGATCTCGGAGTGGGCGTGCTGCGCGATCTGGCGGACGAGCGTCTTGCGGTACTCGTCGGGCATCCAGTCGCGGGGCTCGATCCGTTCGTCGGCGTCGATCAACTGGTCGAATCGTTGTTGCAGCGCGTCGGTGTCAGCAGCCATGTACGAAGTATGACACCACACGCCCGTCAGAACGGAGCGAACGGAAGGTGTCAGACACTTTCCGTTACACGAGCGGTCAGAGGGGAATGGTCAGCAACTGGTGGAACACGTCTGCGTCGTGGCCGGGGACGATCGCCGTGTCGCCGGCGTGTTCGCGGCGGAGCATGTCGAGCGACGCTCGTTACTGGTCGAAGTCGTAGGCAGGATCACCGGGCCACCCTGGGATTGGACCCCATCCGCTGAGCCACTTGGCACCAATCCATCTCCACCTTTCGTGTCCGTCTCCATCTTGACGTGCGACGATGGCGGGATGAGTCTGTTGCCTTCGCTCGATGGCGTTCACGGGGATCCGTCGAACGCCGTGTCGGTGGCAGGTGAGACCTTGGCGTGGTCGCGGCTGGTGGGCAAGGCCGACGCGCTCGGTGCTCGGATCAGCGGTGCTACGGCGATCGCCGTGTGCGGCGAGGCGACGATCGACACCGTGATCGCCGTGGTGGCGGGTCTGCGTGCCGGCGTGCCGGTCGTACCGGTACCAGCCGATGCGGGACCGATGGAACGCGACCACATCCTGCGTGACTCGGGCGCCACGATCGTGATCGGCGACCCGGACTGGCCAGAGGTCGAACTCGAACGGATCCCGGTTCCTCCCGGGGCCGCGTCGCCGGTGGGTTGGGCAGCGACGGCGGACGACGACCCGGCACTGATCATGTACACGTCGGGCACCACCGGGCTGCCGAAGGGCGCCGTGATCCCGCGGCCGGGCGATCGCCGCCGGGCTCGACGGGCTGGCCGACGCCTGGGGTTGGACGCCCGACGACACGCTCGTGCACGGACTGCCGCTGTTCCACGTGCACGGACTGATCCTGGGCGTGCTGGGCGCTCTGCGGGTCGGGTCGAAGCTGGTGCACACAGGGCGACCGACGCCCGAGCGCTACGCAGCGGCGGGCGGCACGCTGTACTTCGGGGTGCCGACCGTGTGGGGTCGTGTGGCGGCGTCACCAGAGCATGCGGCGACGTTGTCGTCGGCCCGGTTGCTCGTGTCGGGGAGCGCCGCTCTGCCGGTGCCGGTGTTCGACCTGCTGCGTGAACTGACCGGCCATGCGCCCGTCGAGCGCTACGGCATGACCGAGACGCTGATCACGCTCTCGACTCGCCACGACGGCGATCGACGTCCCGGCTACGTGGGCGTGCCGATCGCCGGCGTCGAGACCCGGCTTCGTTCCGAGACCGGCGAACCGGTTCCGCACGACGGCGAGACGATCGGCGGGCTCCAGGTGCGCGGCGACACCCTGTTCGACGGCTACCTCAACCTGCCCGACAAGACCGCCGAGTCGATGACCGACGACGGCTGGTTCGTCACCGGAGACGCCGTGACGATCGGACCGGACGGCTTCCATCGGATCGTCGGCCGGGCATCGATCGACATCATCAAGTCGGGCGGCTACAAGGTCGGCGCCGGCGAGGTCGAGACGGCATTGCTGTCGCACCAGTCGGTCGACGAGGCGGCGGTGATCGGCGTACCGGACGACGACCTGGGCGAGCGGATCGTGGCGTTCGTGGTCGGCGACGGGGCGATTCCGACAGGATCTGATCGACCACGTCGCCGCCCTGTTGTCGGTGCACAAGCGCCCTCGCGAGATCCGCGTTGTCGACACGCCTGCCCCGCAACGCGATGGGCAAAGTGCAGAAGCAACAGCTCAAGCAGGCGTGAGTGGTTCCTGTTCGATCGCGCCTCCGTCGAGAAATCGGGAACAGATTGTGACCGTCAGGCGTCATGGTGGGC
Source organism: uncultured Acidimicrobiaceae bacterium (assembly GCA_963722635.1). Lineage (GTDB taxonomy): Bacteria > Actinomycetota > Acidimicrobiia > Acidimicrobiales > Ilumatobacteraceae > Ilumatobacter. Next base: position 53,451 of record CAVRNX010000033.1, on the reverse strand, counting down.
GTGGAGATGAGTTCTGACGACGACGACTCGGCCGTTCGCCGCTTGGCGGTGCGCGACGACGGCATCGTCGAGTTGTTCCGACAACGACGCCAACCGATGGTGCGACTGGCGTACACGTTGACGCGCGACTCGGAGCTCTCCGACGAGATCGTCCAGGACGCGTTCCTGCAGCTGCACGAGAAGTGGGCGGCGGTCGACAACCCAGCCGGCTACCTCCGGACGGTGGTCGTCAACCGGTGCCACTCGCATCATCGGCATCTGCAGGTCGTTCGCAAGGCGCCGATCGAGCTCTACGCTCCGTCCGGCGGCCCGGACGGTGTCGATGAAGCGCTCGCCCGATCGGTCGCACGGCTCCCGTTCCCGCAGCAAGCGGTTCTGGTACTGCGCTACTTCTGCGACCTCGACGATGTCGAGATCGCCGCCACGCTCGGAATCAGCCGAGCGACGGTCAGGACCCGTGCCCATCGTGGGCTCGAACGGCTTCGCAAGGAGGTCACATCATGACGACCGACATCGAGTTCCGGCTTCGCGATCACTACGCCAAGCTCGCCGACGAGGCGCAGGTTCCGGCGATGACCTTTGAGGATCTCCTGGTCGAACGCACCGTACGTGTTGATCGAGCCACGACCCAGAGCGGGCAACCTGACCGGTCGCGGCCGAGCCGCTCGTGGATGCTGGTGAGCCGCGTCGGCGGTTCTCGTGGTGGCGGGTTTGGCGACTCTCGCCTCTCGCCGAGACGGCGTCGACACCGACGATCCGACGACCTCTGCGGGGCGGACGGAGCGGACGCCGTTGTCCGAGGTCGACGATGTTCTGCAATCGGACTGGATCATCGCGACCAGCTTGCCGGAAGATCGCCAATGGCTCTATGGCTTGGTCTCCAACGAGGGTGTGGTTGGCGACGCCGGGGGCGAGCGACAGTTCTCCCGTCGGGTCTCGTGGTACGGCGCAAAGCGTTTCGACGGCCAGAGCGAACAGCTCAGCGTGGCGGTCGATGTCCTTTCGTCCGTTCCCGAGGGAGATGCCGTCGAGATCTCCGGCACCACATGGACGGTGAGCGCCTGGACGCCCGGTCAGTGGATGGCGACCCGGCAGCTCGCCTCGAACACCGTCACTGTCACCGACGAGGGCGTCTTCGACGCCGCCGACCGCGACCTGCTCGCGGGCCTGGTCGTCGTGCCCGAATCCGGACTCCCGTCGCCGGCGCTCGGTGACCCGGACCGCGCCGTCGATGTCGCCCGATATGAACTCGACGGGGTGACGCACATCCTGGCCGTGCAGGAGTCGAACGGATTCCGGTGCACCTGGGTGCGATCCGAAGCGGGGTACGGAGGCAGCTGCGGCAGTGTGGACGATCCGGATTCGCCGATCACGATCGACGGAGGTACGACCGGCACGTCGGAGGGTTCCGACATCGTCGAGGTCGAACGAGGCGGAACCGTCTCGGCCGACGTCGCCCGCCTCGAAGTCGAGTTCGGCGGCGGTGTGATCGGCGTCGTACCGACCGATGAGAGCGGGCAGTTCGATCGAAGGTTCTGGATCGTCGCCGCCCGATTCGACGGCACCGCCGGGCCCGGCCAGGCGCCTCCGGCCTCGCTGATCGAGGTCCGCGCCTACGACTCGCAAGACCGACTGCTCGCAACCCAGTCACCTCCCAGCGCCGGTCTGTGACGGCAGGCGTCAGTCGGCGGGCGTGATCACGTAGTCGGTGAGGTCGATCTCGTGGGTCATCTGCCAGTACTCGAGCAGGCTGAACGGGGTGACCGACACGACCCGTCCGTGCGAGTTGCGGTAGTAGGTCGACATCCCTGGGTGGCTCCAGATCATCTCGGCATGGCGTTCGTCGACGAGCCTCACGAACTCGTCGTGAACACGTTGTTTGGGCTCGATCGAGCCGATTCCATCCTCGATCATCCGCACGATCGCATCGGTGATGTAGCGGGTCTGGCTCTCGGCCTGGAAGATCGCGCTGCCGCCGTGCCCGAGCCCGGTGCTGGGGCCCTGCATCAGGAAGAAGTTGGGAAACCCCGGGCATCGTGATACCCAGATGGGCGGTGGCGTCGTCGTCGCCCCAGACGTCGTCGAGCACGATGCCGTCGCGTCCGACCGGGTTGAGCACACGCGCCATGTCGGTCATCCGGAAGCCGGTCGACATACACGATCACGTCAGCGGGGTGCTCGACCGCCATCGACCGTGCGGATTCCATCGGCGTGATCCGTCGATGCGGTCTGTCACGAGCTCGACATTCGGTCGCAGCAGCGTGCGGTACCAGCCGTTGTCGAGCAGGATCCGCTTGCCGTACGGCGGATAGGTCGGGGTGCAGACGTCGCGATCAGGTCGGTGCGGTCGCCGAGCTCGGCCTCGATGTGGTCGATCATCTCCTGTCGGTGCCGTTCGTTGACGAAATTGAGTGATCGTTCGGGGTGTGGCCAGTCGGGATCGCGTCGAAGAAACGGCAACAGCCCGTCGCCGTATCGCCAGAACATCGTGAACCGCAACCACTGGGCATAGAACGGCACGTTCATCAAGCAGCCACTGGGCCCGCCGGCTGATCAGGTCGTGGTAGCGCGGGATCGGACGCGCCCACTGCGGGCTGCGCTGGAAGATCGTCGAGTTGGGCGACGTCGTCGGCGATCGTCGGCACGATCTGCATCGCCGACGCTCCCGTGCCGATGACCGCGACCCGTTTGCCGGTCGAGGTCGAGATCGTCGGGCCAGGCGGTCGTGTGGAACGACGCGGCCGGCGAACTCGTCTGCGCCGGCGATATCGGGGATCGACGGGATCCCGAACTGGCCGATCGCTGCCACCAGATCGGTGCCCGTGAACAGTTGCGGGCCGTCGGGCGTCGCGACGGCGACATCCCACGCCTGTGTCGTCTCGTTCCACGTCGCCCCGGTGACCGAGTGGTCGAAGCAGATGTGCTCACGCAAGCCGAACGCGTCGGTCCATTGGCGGAGATAGTCGAGCAGCTCTGGCTGAGGCGAGAAGTTGCGGGTCCACGCGTGGCGATGCCCGATCGAGAACGAGTAGGCGTGGTTCGGCGTGTCGACGCCACACCCCGGGTAGGTGTTGTCGCGCCACGTTCCGCCGACGTCGGCGCCGCGTTCGAGGATCGTGAACGGGATCCCGAGCCTCAGCAGACGAAGACCCAGGATCAGACCACTCGCACCTGCGCCGACGATCACCACGTAGCGATCCGGCGGCGTGTCGGGCGGCCCGTGCGTCCATTCCACGTCTCGGGTGATCAACCCCAGGTCTTCCCGCATCATCGGTGCATACCCGGCGTCGATCGGCTCGTCCATGCACCACCGCATCATCTCCAGCATCAGGTCATCGCCGGGGTCGGTGATGGCGGCCGGTACGGAGTCGGCTGTCAGCACGTCGACGGCAGCGGCCCGGATCTCGTCGGCGATCCCTGGCGGCAACCCCGCCTGTTCGTCGGCGATCAGTTTCACGTCGCGGCGCGGTCGGTATGGATCCGCCAGCCAGCGTCGATCGCCGGTGACATGGAACAGGCACATCAGCAACACCCGCAGATCGGCGTCGGCCAGAGCGTCGACCAGTTTGTCTCGGTCGAGTGGCTCGAGCAGTGAAGCGGGCATCGTGTCCATCCCAGCCCAGACAGTAGCCAGACAGTAGAGGGTCGAACCGCTCCAGCTCATGTCCGCGGAGGAGAGCGATCAAGCGTCAGTACACCGCGTTCCGCTGTGTGCGCCGAGATCCTGATTGCTCACTCCAAGGCGGTCGACGCCAGGTACATTTCGGAGTCGTGATCACCGCCGCGGCGGTACGGTTCGAGTGATGAAGGTGTGCGTGATCGGTGCCGGGTCGCTCGGGTCGGCGATTGGTGGCACGCTGGCGGCCGCCGGAAACGATGTCGTGCTGGTCACTCGCAACAGCGACCACGTGGCTGCGATCAATGCAGGCGGGCTCGTGCTGAACGACGGCGTGGCCGAGCGATCGGTCGAGGTCAGTGCCGCCACCGGTTACGACGGTCTCGAACCCGTCGATCTGGCGATCGTGCTGGTCAAGTCGTTCGATACGCGAGCGGCGATCGAGGCGGCGTCGCCGGTGCTGGGTTCGCAGACGACCGTATTGACCTTACAGAACGGTGTCGGCTGCGAGGAGACGATCGCCGATGTGGTCGGTCGCGACCGGGTGGTCGCCGGACGCACGTTCATCGGAGGTCGGATCACGTCGCCGGGCGTGGTCGAGTTCGGTGTCGTGGGGCGGCGCACCACGATCGGTGAACTCGACGGGTCGGTGACGCCACGCATCCGTCAGATCGCCGACACGTTCGAACATGCCGGGATGGCGGTCGACGTCAGCTCGGACATCGTCGTGATGATGTGGGAGAAGCTGTTCGTCAACGTCGCCACCGGAGCTTGGAGTGCGTTGACGGGTTTGCCGTACGGCGAGCTGTCGGCACACCCCGAGGTCGAGGCGATGGCGATCGCCACCGTCGCCGAGGCGATGTCGGTCGCCCGTGGCTTGGGGATCGAGATCGTCACGGTCGATCCGGAGGTGCCATGGCGAAGGGCGTGGGAGGGCCTCCCGTACGGCTTCAAGGCGTCGATGTTGCAGAGCGTCGAGAAAGGGTCACAGACCGAGGTCGACGTGATGCACGGCGCCGTCTCCCGTGGCGGCCGTCAGGCCGGCGTTGCGACCCCGATCAACGACACCCTGCTGGCCGCCGTGAAGGGCCTCGAGCGCCGCCTCCACCTCCTCTAGATCGCCGACCTCCTGGTTCCGGTCCGGGAATGGCTGCCCCTGGCAGTCCATTCCCAGACCAGAACGTGGAGGTGATCAGGCGAAGGCGGTGCGGAGGGCGGCGGCGAGGTCGTCGTGGGCCTGTTCAGCCCTGGCGATCGCGTGCCATCTCGTGACGAACCCGTGCACGACGCCGGGGTAGCGCACCACCTGGGTCGGGACCCCCGCCTCGAGCAACCGCCGGCCGTATTGCTCGCCCTCGTCCCGCAGTGGATCGAACTCGGCGGTCTGCACGAATGCCGGTGCCAGCCCCGAGAGATCGTCGAGCCTCGCCGGCACGGCGAGCGGGTCGAGCCGGTGGGCACTCGGCACGAAATGGTTCCAGAACCAGACCATGTCCGTTGCGGCGAGGAAGAAGCCCTCGGCGTTGTCGCCCATCGACGGGTAGTCGTCCTGGCGATCGTCGATGCACGGGTAGATCAGGGCCTGCAACGCCAGCGACACTCCCTCGTTTCGGGCGCGAATCGCGACTCCGGCGGCGAGGTTGGCGCCGGCACTGTCGCCGCAGACGGCGATTCGTGTCGGGTCACCTCCCCACTCGGCGCCGTGGGCGGCCAACCAGTCGGTGGCGGCCCAACAGTCGTCGTGGGGAGCCGGAAACGGATGCTCCGGCGCCAACCGGTACTCGACGGAGACGACGAGCGCATCGCTTCGGGCGGCGATCCGGCGGGCGATCGCGTCGTGACCGTCGACGCTCGACAACACCCAGCCGCCACCGTGGAAGAACACCACGATCGGCAGATTGGCCGCCATCGAACCGGCGTACACACGAACCGAGATGTCACCCTCGGGTCCCCGGATCTCGTGGTCCTCGACGGGGGGAGTGCGATCGCCAGGTGGCTTGGGTGCACTGTCGTAGTTGGCGCGCGCCTCGGCGACGGTTCCCTCCGACAGGGCCGGGGCCCGAAGCGCAGCCAGCGTCGCCAACATCTCTGCCACGTCAGGATCCAACGGCACCGGTCCAGTTTGGCAGTTCGGTCGCCCGCCGCCTCGCCGAGGCGTACCACCTCGCCGATCGCGCGCCTGAAGACACCGCCGATCGGCCGACGGGACCATCGGCCCTGCCATACCGGCACCAACCGTTTCACGATGGTGGTGCGGGCCACCCCGTGTGACGCGCCGTGCAAAGGAGGCACCATGGTCTACGAAGAGTCGGTCATCCTGACATTGCCGTTCGACGATGCGCTCAGCCTGGTCAAAGAGTCCTTCTCTGCCGAGGGGTTCGGCACGCTGACCGAGATCGACATGCAGCAGACGCTGCTGGCCAAGGTCGGCAAGCAGATGGACCGCTACGTGATCGTTGGCGCCTGCAACCCGAGGCTGGCGAGTGCGGCGTTGGATGCCGAGCCGCTGGTCGGTGTCCTGTTGCCGTGCAACGTGGTCGTCCGAGAACAGGCCGGCAAGGTCCATGTCGACGCCATGGATCCAGGGCTGATGGGCTCGATGACCGGTCGCAAGGAACTGCAGCCGATCGCTGCCGAGGCCCGACAGCTCGTCAACGCCGCCCTGGCGCGTATCTCTGCCGGAGACGGGGCGGGGGGCCGCATCATCATCGCCTGACGACCGACCCATCATCTGCGCGACACTGACGCGATGAACGTGGTGGTCGGCGATGACGGTCTTGCGCGTTGTTCGTGGGGCACTTCCACGCCCGACTACGCCGCCTATCACGACACCGAATGGGGGTTCGGTGTCACCGACGACACCAGGCTGTTCGAGAAGCTGTGCCTGGAGGGCTTCCAATCGGGTCTGTCGTGGTTGACGATCCTCCGTAAGCGTGACAACTTCCGTGCTGCGTTCGACGGTTTCGATCTCGAAACCGTCGCCGGCTACGGCGAACGGGACGTCGAGCGCTTGCTCGGCGACGCGGGCATCGTGCGCCACCAGGGCAAGATCAGATCGACGATCAACAACGCCGCACGCGCGATCGAGCTGATCGAGCGACACGGTTCGATCGCGGAGTTCTTCTGGCCCCACGCCACCTTCACCGATCAGCCCGTGGTCGACGTTCCGGCGATCACCGAGACGTCGACGATGTTGTCGAAGCAGCTCAAGCAGACGGGCTGGTCGTTCGTGGGGCCGACCACGATGTACGCCTTCATGCAGGCGATGGGTCTCGTCAACGACCACATCGAGGGTTGCGCGGTTCGCGACGCTGCCGAGCAAGCCAGATGCCGGGCGACAGCGTCTGTTCTGGGCTGAGGCAAACTCGTCAGAGACGACCGCTGCGAAGCCTAAAGTTTGGAGCGTGAGTGTTGAGCGGTACCTGGGTGGACTGGCGACCTATTTCGAAGTGTCGGCGGCGTTGTTCGCGACGCGCGGCTCGGTGGTGGTCCCCGCCCGCAACAGACATGGGAGCGGTCGTGTCAGTCACCATCACCTCGGACGTCATTCGCTGATCTGGGCCGACCCCGACCTCGAGTCGGAGTTGGACATGTGGAATCGTCGGCCGACCACGATTACGTTCGACGAATTTCGGGAGTGGGCGCTGTCGGCAGACGCAATGTTGCTCGGTCACGGCCTCGAGCACGTGCTGCCCAGGACGTACCAGCCCACGGAGTGGGCATCGCAACTGATCGTCCTCGACGGACACTCGGCCGAGGGGATCCAGGTCGTACGCAACTTGCTCGATGAGTGCTCAGACGACGATGTGGGCGAGGCCGAGTTCGAGATCGAGAACCTCGACCCGTTTCTCGTGGGTTGGACCGAGGGCGGTCGTCTGCTGGCGCTGGCCGGTGGCCGTCCGGAAGCGGCCCGTCCGCTCTGTCGGGACATCGGGGTGCTGGTCCATCCCGATGCTCGCCTCGCCGGGCGCGGGCGGGCGGTGGTCGGTGCGGTTGCCGACCAGGTGCTCGAGGCCGGGCACGTGCCCCTCTACCGATGCGAATCCTCGAACATCGCTTCGCAACGGCTGTGCCGGTCGGTGGGGTTCGAACTGGCGCTCGAACTCGATGGGTTCCAGTGGCCGATCGGCGCTGCCCAGTCGTGACGGGGGCCGGCACGACAGCGATACTCGCGGTATGAGTTACAACTCGACCGGGCTGGTGGTTCACGACGCCGACGCCCACATCATGGAGACGCCGACCTGGCTGCGCGACTACGCCGATCCGGGTATTCGGGACCGTCTCGAAACGCTGAGCTACCCCGGAGGCAACGAGCTGCAACAGTCGGCCGTCCTGGCCGAGCAGCGTGACGATCTCGAAGCGGCCTTCGTTCGGCTGGCCGATACCCATCGTTCCGACGAGTACCGGGCCGCCGAGGCGGAGCAGATCATGCTCCGCAAGAACTTCGCCGCCACCGGCTCGTTCCTGGCGGAGGACCGGCCGCGTGTGCTCGATCTGCTCGGTTTCGCCAGCCAACTCGTGTTCAACACGTTCCACAACAGTCGATTGCGGGAGTGGGAGCACTCCGGCGACAGAGAACTGGCGATCGGCGCGACCCGCGCTCACAATCGTGGGATGGCCGAGTTCTGCTCGGTCGATCGTCGTCTGCTGTCGACCCTGTACGTGCCGCTGGCCGACATCGACCGGGCTGGTGGCTTCGCCCGGGAGGCGCTCGACATGGGCGCAGGAGCACTGCTGATCGCTTCCAGCTGCCCTCCTGGTCACTCGCCCAGCCATGTCGGTCTCGACCCCGTGTGGGCTGCGGCGCAGGAGGCCGGCGTGCCGATCGTGTTCCACGTCGGTGGCACGGGCGCCCTGCTCGACCCCAACTATTTCAACAATGGTCTGCCGGTGCCACCCGACTTCCATGGTGGCGAGGAGAACTTCCGCTCGGTCGACTACATGGCGATCCCGGTCCCACCGGCACAGACGTTGGCGACGATGCTGTTCGACGGCGTCTTCGAACGGTTCCCCGACCTCAAGGTCGGCGTGATCGAGCAGGGTGCGATCTGGGTGCCGTCGTGGATGCGCCAGATGGAATCGGCGTTCGACGCCTTCGCACGCCACGAGGAACGCCTGAAGCGGCTGTCGATGCGGCCCAGCGAGTACGTGCGCCGCCAAATCAGGTTCACGCCGTATCCCACCGAAGATGTCGGTTGGATCATCGAACAAGCCGGCCCTGAGGTGGCCCTGTTCTCATCCGACTATCCCCACGTCGAGGGTGGCCGGCGACCGATCGAACGGTTCGAGCGGTCGTTGCAGAACACCGATGCTGTCGCCCGCCAGGCCTTCTACCACGACAACTTCGTCGACCTGATGGGCTCGGCGCTGGACGGGCTGCCGGTCGGCTGACCGCTACTCCAGCGTGACCGCATCAGCACCAGACCGTCGACGCCCAGTCATTCGACCATTTCGGCGTCCGCAGCGACGGAGCGGGGTGCGGCGTGGCCCTGACAAGTTGGAGGCCACCGCCATCCGCTCGATCGAAGTTGTCCCAGGTCGAACGGGCACTCTGCCAGATCGTGAAGCTTCGATGTCATGCGGATGGTTCGGTGACCACCATGTTCCGCCACGGAAAGTGTTCAGAACAACTTCATTGTCCCCGCAGCGTGACCTCGAATGCAAGCGATTCGGTTCGACTTGACGAAACCCGGACACGATCCGGAGGCGCTTGATGGTGTGGTGACGTCGGCGGACCTTGCCGTTGGTGTGACGCCGTTAGTGTGACCGGGGTGACGAGCAGCGAGATCCTGGTCGAGACGTAACCGTGGCGGTCAGTCGGTCAGAACGCAGAACGGAACGTCGCCGGCGGGTATCGGCCGCACTCGGCGAGGATGACACCGACGCCGCACTCGACCTGTTGGAACTCGTCGAACTGGCATGGCACGACTGCTACGGCGAGATCACTCCGCCCGACTCCGTGATCGACGACATCCTCGTGCTGAGCCGAGGCACCTTGGGCGGTCTGATCGCCGGTGCGCACCTCGCTGTCACCGACTGGCGCGATGCGCGGGTCGCCGCCGACGCCCTGCGGGACTGAGTTGATTCGGATCACCCGGGCCAGTCGGGCGAAGCGGCCGGCACCGACTCGATGGCGGCGATCACCTCCGCCATCCGCGGCCGAGCATCCGGGCTGGGTGGAAGCCACACACGATGCAGACGTCCGGAGCGGTCGAGCACGGCGTCGGCGCCGAGCTGACGTGTGTCGTCGGTGGGAAGCCGCAAACGCCTGCCTTGACGAATCAGCCGCATGTACATCTTGATCGTGCCGACTGACCAGACGTCTCTGAACGAGCCGCGTCCGGCTCCCAACAGGTGGTACAGCACGCGATCGGTGTCGGCCAACACGGGAAATGGCACGTCGAGATGTGATCGGTAGGCGGCGAGCCGGGCCGGATCGTCGGTGAACGTGATCACGACCGGGAAGTGCATCGCCGATCTGGTCGAGGTGATCGCCCACGGCGATCACGTGTTCCTGACACGGCAGTCAAGCGAGGTGGCGATGCAACACCAGCAGCAGCGGTCGGCCGCGGTGGTCGCTGAAGCGCCATGGTTGCCCTTCATGATCGACGAGTGGCGACGTCGGGCAGCAGACCGCCTTCGTCGATCACACGGGTGTCGGTCATGCGAGGTTCCTCAGGGCGTCCTCGATACCGCGATGGAACGTGGGGTAGGCGTAGATCATCGACCTGAGTTCCTCGATCGGCGTGCGGGCATGCACGGCCAATGTCAGCAGACCGAGCACCTCACCGCCATTCGGCCCCATCGACGTCGCGCCGACGAGCACGCCTCGTCGCCGATCGACGACGAGTTGGATGAACCCCTCGTTGCCGGCCTTGTGCAGCCACCCTCGAGCCGTGCGACGGCACCTCGCCCGCCCGACGGCGACGTCGAGCCCTCTGCTGGCGGGCGGCCGCAGCCGAGAGCCCGACCGATCCGACCTCGGGATCGGTGAAGGTCACTCTGGGGAGCGCCGAGTAGTCGGCCGGCGTGTGCGGCTGGCCGAGGATGTCGGCGACGGCGATCTTCGACTGGTACATCGCGACGTGGGTGAAGGCGCCGCGACCCGTGACGTCGCCGACCGCCCAGACGCCGTCGGTGACGCGCAGATGTTCGTCGACGGTGAGCGATCGTGCGGTCGCGATGTCGACCCCGAGCAGCTCGGCCCCGATCCCGGCCAGGTCGACGCGGCGGCCGGTGGCGACAGGAGTTGATCGGCGACCAGTTGGCGGCCGTCGGCCAGAATGACCTGGAACTTGCCGTCGTACGACACCGAACTGGCCGCGCGTTCCGGTGATCGACTTCGATACCCTCGGCTTGGAAGACATCCGCGAGCAGCTCTCCGGCCTCTGGTTCCTCGAGCGGCAGCGAGCCGATCGAGGGCCTCGACGATCGTGACCTCGACGTCGAACCGGGCGTACACCTGGGTCAGCTCGGCCCCGATCGCGCCGCCGCCGAGCACGATCATCGAGCCGGGCAGTTCGCTCGACCTCGATCGCCTGGTGGTTCGTCCAGTACGGCGTGTCGGCGAGCCCCGGGATCGGTGGCACCGCGGCGGTCGTACCGGTCGCGACGACGATGCGCCGAGTCGCGCGGTACCGGTGACCGTCGACCTCGACGGTGTCGGCGGCGACGAGCCGGCCGCGGCCGCGGACGAACGTGCCGCCCTTGCCGACGAATCGGTCGACGGCGACCGTGTCGTCCCAGTTGTCGGTCGCTTCGGCCCGGATCCGGGCCGCGACGGGCGCCCAGTCGGGGGTCACCGTCGAGCTGTGCCGGCCAGCCCCGGGTATCCGGCTGGCCTCGGCGAGGAGGTGGGCTGCGCGGATCATCATCTTCGATGGGATGCAGCCCCAGTAGGGGCATTCGCCGCCGACGAGGCCCGCCTCGATGCCGACCACCGACAGGCCGGCCTCGGCCAGATTGCCGGCGACGTCCTCGCCGCCGGGGCCCATACCGAGCACGACGACGTCGACCGTCGTCAGATCGAGATCATCGCTCATGCTGCACCTCGCTGTGCGGTCCGATGGGCAAGCGAGACGGCAGTGCGAACGATCCGGTCCAACCGGCGCTTTCCGGGCAGTCCGATCTCACGGTCGATCTCGTTTCCGTTGGCGTCGAACACGATGATCGTCGGAATACTCATGACGTCGAATGCCGCAGCGACGCCTGGGCTGTCGTCGACGTTCACCCTGACGAACTGGAGTGCCGTGGGGGTGTGATCGGTGGCTGCTCGGTCGAACAGCGGGTGGAGCGTCGTGCACGGCCCGCACCATGGTGCCCAGAAGTCGACGACCGTAACCTGCCCGTCGATCGCGCCGAAGAACGTCGCGTCGTCGAGGTCGGCGACGGGAGCAACCGACGCGGCCGGTGCAGGCGGTGGGGTTTGCGACTCGTCTCCGTTCCAGAATGCTCGAACCATGTCATCCGTTCCCTTCTCACTGCTCGTATCTCGAACCGGTCGTGAGGGGAACACGCCGACGACTCGCTCCCCTTCCCGACCGACATCCGTTCTGGTCTGGTCAACAGCCGGTTCCAACGTGCCGGAATCTGACCAGAACGGATGTCGGGGCGTACTGTCGCGGCATGAAGAAGCTGACTCGTCCGATCGATACGGTCGACCTGCTCTCGTTGCCGATGTTCGCGGGCACGATGCTGTGGGAGGCCAAGGTGCTCCGTGGACGCGAGCTGCGCCAGGAAGGTGATCTCGACGACGCCACCGAACAAGAGCTGTCCGACCCGCGCCTGCCGCCCGACCCGCTGGTGCCCGTCGGGTACGAGCGCAACGACACCAAGGCGAGCCTGACGATGTTGGTCGGCAACGTGGCGGTCAATCTGGCCGTTGCGGGCGCCGTTGGTGCGATCAATCGTGCGGTGTTCAAGCGTCGGATCCTCAACATCGGTGCGACGCGGTGGTCGCTGCCGGCGGCGATGGTCGCCTGGGACTTCCTGTACTACTGGGACCACCGGTGGATGCACGAAGTACGCCTGCTCTGGGCCAACCACGTCACCCATCACTCGAGCGAGCGCTACAACCTGTCGACGGCACTGCGTCAGCCGTGGTCGGGATACCTGACGTCGTGGGTGTTCCTCCCGATGCCGCTGGTCGGCATACCCGCCAAGCACGTCGCCAAAGCGGGGCAGCTCAACCTGCTGTACCAGTACTGGATCCACACCGAGGCGATCGACCGCCTGCCGAAGCCGATCGAGGCCGTCTTCAACACCGCATCGCACCATCGAGTCCACCACGGGGCGAACCCGCAGTACCTCGACAAGAATTACGCCGGCATCCTGATCGTCTGGGACAAGCTGTTCGGCACGTTCGAACCCGAGGTGCGTCGGATCAAGTACGGACTGACCAAGAACATCAAGACGTTCAATCCGATCCAGATCGGGTACCACGAGTTCATCGACATCGCCCGCGACGTACGAAGAGCTCGAGGGCTCCGCAACAAGCTCGGATACGTCTTCGGCCGGCCGGGCTGGCAGCCCGCCACTACCTAGCAGAAGCCTCGCCAAGGCCGTTGTCTCGGGCTCCGTACGATCGACTGTATGAAACGTCGCCTCACGCCTTCTGTCGCGACGCTCGTCGCGACTGCACTGCTCGTAGCGGCGTGTACCGGGGGCGACTCAGCGGAGGGACCGTCGGCGCAGCCGACATCGAGCAGCAGTGATCCGAACGACGCCCTCGAACCGATCGCGCCGGTGCCGCCGATCGAGGTGCCGACCACGACGGCGGCTCCGACGCCGACCGAACCGGTGCCACAACTTCCCGAACGGATGGCAAACCCGAACCCGCAATGGGCACCCGTCGACGTCGCCTCCGGCGAGCCGCTGATGCCGGCAACGTTGCAGCAGCTGATCGTCGATCCTGCGAGCGAGGCGTACGACATTTCGCCGGATGGGCGCCATGTCGCCCGGACCGACCCGACCGAGGGTCTGTGCCTGTCGAGCACGGTCGATCCGAGCACTGAGGTCTGCAATGACTCGATCGAGGTGAGCTTCGTCACCTGGGCGCCCGGCAGCTCGATGGTGCTGTTCAACTTCGTGTCGTGGACGCAAGGGCGCTCTGGCCCACTCGGCACGTTCGGCATCGACGGAACGGTGACCGAGCTCGTCGAACCGATCGAACCGGACGAACCGATCGGCGGGGCGGACTCGGCCGGGTTTGTCGATGCCGACACGGTGCTCTACAGCCGTCTCATCTTCGAACCGGGGTGGAAGCTCGAAGTCCACACTGTCGGGATCGACGGCAGTGACCGCCAACTGCTCGGCTCGCTCGACCTCGGGTCGCCACCGAACCTCTTCATCACCGGCATCGGTGTCGTGGACGGCACGAGCCTGTACATCCAGGCCACGACTCCAGCCGGCGGCGGCAACGGCATCTGGCGATATGACGCCGAGCGGGATGCGTTCGGGCGGATCGTCGAGTATCGCGACTCGGCTGACGGAACGGAGTTGGTGGAGAGCTCGCCCGTGGCCGTGCGTGGTGGACTGCTGCTGTCGGTCGAGAACGAGCGACTCGCCGCGTTCACGTCGAACCGCGAGGATGCACGCTTCTTCGACCTCACCACGACCGATGGTGCGACGAGCGTTTCGATCGACGACCTCGACGACGACTACATGATCCTGTCGGCTGCGCTGTCGCCCGACGGTGCGCACGTGGCTGTGTATGAGTTCTACCGCGGTGACGACGGCGCCACAGCCGACAGCGCCGCGGTCGGGCGGGCGTCGATCGCGACGACCGCATCGTTGCTGGCGGGCGAACCGGTCTGGTTCACGATCACCGACGTGGGACCGGGTGCGCCTGGACGCAATCTCGATCGATCCGGTACCACCATCACGTGGCCGACCACCGATCGGCTGTACGTCGAACTGCTCGATGACGCGTACGCGATCGACGTCGTCCCGGCCTGAAGCAGCGCTCCGGCACGACACGGCGGCGGGAGGTGGCGTCTGCCTCGCTGGATAGCGTGGCCGGCTTGTCGCACCCGGTCACCGAGTCCTCCCACGACGTTCGCCAAGGGCGTCATCCCCGTCCTGGGTGGATGGTCCTCGCGTTCGCCGTCATCGCAGCCGGCCTCACCGGGCCGGGGCAGACGATCGGCGTGTCCGTCTTCATCGACCATTTCGTCGACGATCTGTCGCTGAGCCGGTCGCAGGTCAGCTCGGCCTACCTGGTCGGCACCTTGGCCGGTGCAACGCTGTTGCCGTCGGTCGGCAAGTTGATCGATCGTCGCGGCGTTCGCCTGTCTCAGATGCTGATCGGGCTGTTGTTCGGGTTGGCACTCGTGAACATGTCGTTCGTCAACGGGCTCGTCTGGTTGGCGATCGGCTTCGGCGGGATTCGTTTCCTCGGGCAGGGCTCGCTGTCGCTCGTCTCGACCGTGACGGTGCAGCTCAGATTCGATCGCACCCGGGGCACCGCGCTCGGCATCTTCACGACCGCGTCGGCGGGAGTGATGGCGCTGGTGCCGGTCGCGCTGGCCGTCGTGATCAGCGCTGTCGGTTGGCGCAACGCATGGCTCGTGTCGGCTGCGGTGGTGGTCGCGCTGGTGGTGCCGATCGCCTGGTTCGGGCTGCGCGACCTGCCGACCGGAACCCGTAGGACGGTCCGCGCCGATCCAGCGGTCGAAATCGGTGGCCGAGCCGACACCGACTCGTTCGATCGCGGCGAGGCGATGCGGACCGGCTCGTTCTGGATGCTGGCGGCCGTGTCCGGGGCGACCGGGATGATGTCGACGGCGCTCAACTTCCACCAGATCGATCTGCTCGGCGACGCAGGACTGTCCGAAAAGGCGGCGGCAGCGCTGTTCATCCCGCAGGTCGTCGGTTCGACGGTGGCGGGCCTGACGATCGGCTACGTCGGTGATCGGATCGGCACCCGCTATCTACCGGCGATCGGCATGGCGCTGCTGCTGGTCGCGCAGCTGCTGGCCGCCGTCGCTGCTCCCGGGATCGTCGTGATCATCTACGCCGTCGTGCTCGGCGCCACCGGGGGAGCGACTCGCACGGCGTCGGCGACGCTCCAGCCGAAATGGTTCGGCACCGGTCACATCGGCTCGATCCAGGGCGCCCTGACCTTGTTCGCGGTCGGCGCGTCTGCGATCGGACCCGTCGCACTGACATTGGCCGAGCAGTGGATGGGCTCGTATCCGCCCGCAGTCGTGTTACTCGGCGTCGTACCGGCCGCGGCGCTGCTGTTCGCACTCGGGCCGAACACCGGTCCGACGCATCGAAGCACCTGACCCGAAGGACCGATCACTCGGCGGTCGGAACCACGCCTGTCGGAGCGGGAGCCAACTCGCCGCGCAGGTCCTCGATCAGATCGATCAATACCGACATCACCCGATCGGTGGCGGCGCGTACCTGATCGGGGTCGTCGGGGTCGGTGACCCATTCCCGAACATCGATCGGTTCGCCGACGGCCGTCTCGACATTCGGGCGCAGCACGATGCTCGACACGAGGTGGCGAATGTGTTGACGTCGACCGACCAGCTGGTGCGCTCCGACCATGGCGACCGGCACGATCGGTGCGCCGCTGCGCAACGCCAACCGGACGGCGCCGGTCTTGGCCCGTTCTGGCCAGTGATCGGGGTCGCGGGTGGTGCGCCCCTCTGGGAAGATCCCGACCGCTTCGCCGGCAGCCAGTGCCTCCATCGCCGCGTCGAGCGAGGACGAAGCGTTCGCCGCACCCCGGTCGACCTGGATGAAACCGAGCCGGCGGACCAGACCGCCGACCAGCGGGGCACGGAACACCCCGGCGGTCGCCAAGAGGCGGAGCGAACGCCCGAGCCGCCGACAGACCAGTACCAGCAACACACCATCGGCGTAGCTGGTGTGGTTCGAGATGACGATGATCCCGCCGTCCGGGAGCGCCTCTGCCACGCGCCGCCTGCTGCGCTGGTGGGCGATCGACAGCCGGCTGACGACCGTCACCAGTCCGCCCGCCAAGGTTGCCCCGACCGCGTACAGCACCGCTCCCATCCAGCCGGGATGGCGCCAGTTGTTGCCCATCCCGTTGTGCTAGCACGCTGCGCGGCGAAAGTGCCGGATCCGATCGGTCGAAGCCCACCGCGCTGGTTGTGGCAGGCTCGCCACCGTGACCGAGTTCGACCCGATCCGGGCTGCCGACGAGATCGACGCCGAATGGTTGACCGATGTGCTGCACGCCGCAGCGATCGGCATCGGGAACTCGGTGACCGGTCTCGAATCGCAGTCGATCGGAACCGGCCAGGTCGGCGACAACGTCCGGTTCCGGTTGATCTGGCACGATCCCGACCCGTCGCTGCCGCTGACCGTGGTCGGCAAGTTCCCGTCGCAGAGCGAGATCAGCCGTTCGACCGCGATCGCGGTCGATACCTACGTGCGCGAGATCGGCTTCTACCGCGACCTGCAACGCCAGGTCGAGATCCGAACCCCGGCCGTGCACCATGTCGGCTGGGACCCCGCCACGCACGACTTCGTCGTGATGATGGAAGACATCGCCCCTGCCGAGCCGGGCGATCAGTTGCACGGCTGCGACGTCGGTCGGGCCGAGTTGGTCATCGATCAGGCTGTTGGCCTGCATGCCCCGACCTGGGGCCGGATCGATGACTACGCCGACTTCGAGTGGCTGCAGCGTCCGGATCCCGATCGGGCGGCGACGCTCGGGGGCATGTATGCGATGTGCGCTCCCGGGTTCGTCGAACGGTACCGAGGCCGGCTCAGCGACGAAGACCTGGCGCTCGGCGACGTCCTCGTACAGCACTACCCGCGATTGTTCGCGGCGACGGCCGAGTGGGCGAAGGCGAACCACGGCTATTGCGTCGTCCACGCCGACTATCGACTCGACAACATCCTGTTCGGTACCCCGCCGGCGTCACCACCGGTCACGGTCGTCGACTGGCAGACGGTCGCGATCGGGATCGGCCCGGCCGATGTCGCCTACTTCTGCGGGGCCGGCATGTTGCCCGACCACCGCGCCGCCCACGAACGGGCGCTCGTCGACCGCTACGCGGCCGGGATGCGCGGCGCCGGTGTCGATCTGTCGGACACCGCTGCTTGGGACGGCTATGTGCTCGGCAGCGCCGGTGCGGCTATCTGATGGCCCTGCTGGCGTCACAGATCGTCGAGCGCACGGATCGGGGAGACGAGATGTTCGCCGTGATGGCCGAGCGTCATGCTGCCCAAGTTCGCCACGTCGGTCTGTTGGACCGAATCCGACGCTGACAGGAGTCCTGATGTTGCACCCGTTCGATGACTATCCGCTCCACCAGACGCCCCAGCCGATCAGCCATCCGGCCTCTGATTCGCCGAACGTCGTACGACCGCTTCTTCTTCAACGGCTACACCGCCGACGGCTCGGTGTTCTTCGCTGTCGCGCTCGGTGTGTACCCGAACCTGCGCGTGATGGACGGCGCCTTCAGCGTGATCCGCGATGGCGTGCAGCACAACGTGCGCGCCTCGCGCCTGTGCCCCGACGACAAGACCGACACCTCGGTCGGGCCGCTGAAGGTCGAGATCGTCGAGCCGATGCGGCGCCATCGGATCACGGTCGACGACCGCCACGGTCTGTCGGCCGATCTGACCATGACAGCGATCGCCCCGGTGATCGAGGAACCCAGATTCGTCCACACCGTCGGGCAACGCACGATCTTCGACTACACCCGGCTCACGCAGTTCGGAAGGTGGGAGGGGTGGATCGACCTGGACGGCGATCGGATCGAGATCGACGCAACCGTGCCGGTCGTCGGCACGCGTGATCGATCGTGGGGCCTGCGCCCGGTCGGTCAGCCGCAAGCCGGGCCGCGCAGCGCCCCCCAGTTCTTCTGGTTGTGGGCGCCGACCGTGTTCGACGATGTGTGCACACACATTGCCAGTCAACCACGAGGCCGACGGTCGGGCATGGCACGAGAGCGGCGCGGTCGTGCCACGACTTGCCGACGGCGAGCCGGCGCTCGATCCGGGCCGGGTCCAGCGTGGCAACGGAACCGACTTCGACGTCACCTGGAGGTCGGGCACCCGCTGGGTCGAACGGATCACGACCCGTCTCGGTGTCTGGGGTGCAGACGACGTCGAGGTGTCGTACGAGCCGTTCCTCACGTTCCAGATGAGCGGGATCGGCTACCGCCATCCCGTCTGGGGGCACGGTTGCTGGGTCGGCAACGACGAGTCGACGCGCGACGAGATCGTGCTGGCCGACGTCAACCCGCTCGATCCGCTGATGGTCCACGTGCAGGCATTGTCGAGGGCGACGTGGGGCGATCGGCGGGGAGTCGGCATCGTCGAGCAGCTGATCGTCGGCCCCCACGAGCCGACCGGCCTGACCGGCATCATCGACGGCGCCGCCTGACGAACGGACCCGCTCAGGCCAGGCCGAGCGCGGCGTCCAGCGCTTTCGTCATCGGCCATGCGCCCGACGACGTATTGGAGAGCACCGTGTGCGAGACGTCGGTGGTCGGGTCACACACGGATCTGAACGAGATACCGGGGTCGTAGCCCTCCAGGCTGACGACCGGGCCGGTCGCCGCCAACCAGAACCCGAGGCCGTACCGTTCTTGCTGAACCGGAGCCTCGCTGCGCGACGCCGTCATGCGGGCGACTGCATCGTGGCTGACGATCCGACCGGCGAACAGGGCGGACCAGAACGAGCGCATGTCAGCGGCGGTCGAGAAGATGCCGCCGTCGCCGCTGCCCATCACAGGGAGATGGAGCACGTTCGTTCGCAGCAGTTCCGGCGACAGGTAGCCGACGGCGACGTCGGGTTGCAGCTGGTCGGAGCGCAGGAAGCCTGTGTTCGTCAGACCTGCCGGTGCACAGACACGTTCGGCGACGAGATGCTCGAACGGTCGTGCGGCGACACGTTGGGCGATCAGCGCCAGCACGACGTAGCCGCTGTTGTTGTAGGCGAATCGATCGTCGGGCGCGAACACCTGCGGATGGCCCTCGAGAATCGGCAGGTACTGCTCGGTGCCGAACAACTCGTGCACCGGAACCGGCAACACGTAGTCGTCGATGTCGTGCAGCTGCTCTTCGTCGAGGTAGTCGCCGATCCCTGATCGGTGTGCCAGCAGGTGCTCGATCGTGACCCGGTCGTCGATATCGGGCAGGTCGTCGCCGAGTACGTTTCGTGCCGGTTGGTCGAGGCCGAGTTGGCCGCTCTCGACCAGCGACATCACGGTGAGCGCCGTGAACCCCTTCGTGCCGCTGGCCAAGCTGAATCTGGTCGAGGGCGTGTTGGCCAACTGATGGCGACGGTCGGCCATCCCGAACGCCCACTCGTGACTGCCGCTGCCGTCATCGACCCGTATGACACCGGAGAAGTCGTGCTCGGTCGGCCGTCGTGGTCACGATCTCGCTGAGTGCTCCCACGGGAAGACCGTAGCGAATCCGATCGGAGAGCGCCTAGCGTCTCGCGTCGTGGAGCGGTCGTTCTTTCATCAGGTGCTCGACGTGTTCGAAGGTTTCATCGCCGATCTCGATGGTGAACTGCATTCGTTCGCCCACCGCCGCGGGCTGAAGGTGTGGTTCGACGAGTCCGCCCGCGAGCACTACGAAGCCCAACTCGTTCGTGTCGACGGCGAGGTCGGGCTCGAGATCGGCTTCCACAGTGAGTACCCGAAGGCGCCGGCCAACGACAAGGTCATGGCCCTGCTCGCCGGTCACGAGGCGACGTGGCGTGCCGAGTTGGGCGACGAGCCGTTCGCCGGGCCGTTCCTGGGGTCGGACACCTGGCGCCGCATTTCCGAAGTCTGGGAGCCGCCCGACGCCGACGACGTCGACGCCGCGATCGAGGTGGCCGCCCGGTTGGCCGACTACGTGGTGGTGCTCGAACCGCTGCGCCGCGCCGACTGAGGCCTCTCAGCTCGAGAGCTTCTCGAGCATTGCCTTCATCTGGGCGTGCACCGCATTGATCGCCTGGAGCGGCCGCATCATCACCTTGAACTCGACGATCTTGCCGTCATCGTCACAGGTGATGATGTCGACGCCGTTGGCGTACTTGCCCTCGACCTCGGTCTCGAACTCGAGCATCGCGTGGTGCCCCTGGCAGATCTGCTTGGTGTATGTGAACTTGCCGTCACCCTCGCTGCTGGTGTCGATCGGGGCGCCCGAGCCGTCGGTGTCCGCGTCGCCGAGCGTGCTACCGGCTGCGCGCAGGTACAGCTTGGTGACATCGCGCCCGCGCTGCGGTGTGTACACGATCGGCGAGAGGAACACGACGTCCTCGTGGAGCAGCTCGTCCAACCCGCCTGGCAGGCTGCCGGAGATGTGCCGGTGCCAGCGCTCGATGCACTCGTGAATGGGTTCGTCAGCCATGACCACAGTCTGGTCCACCGATCTGGCCGGCGACGATACCGACCTCGTCTACCGCTCGTAGTGTTCGGCTTGGCGGGCGCCCGCCCGCATGTCGGCGATCGCCGTCTGGACGTCTTCGGTTGCTGACTGGAGTAGTTCGACCGCCTGCTCCGGTGTCAGGCCGTACTCCACCGACTCGATCAGATCACGCAAGCGACCTTCCGCCCGCCACGCGACATGCCGGATCCATTCGGTGTACAGATGGCTGTCGTCGTCGACGCCGATCAGATCACGAGACCGCGACTGGTCGGCTCGTTGCCGGTCGAGCGCGACGTAGGCGTTGACCATGGTGATCCGCTCGGCCTGCCGGGTCAATGGCGCGCCACGGTGAACGACCATGTTGCCGTGCAGGGCGATCGCGTAACCCGAGCCGGGGAAGCAGGGCGCGACAACCCGGTCGGTGGGCGGACGTTCGCCGCGCGCCGCGATGTCGGCCGCCTCCTGCTTGGTGCCGACGAAGTACTCGAACTGGCCGCCGGGAAGGGTTGTCGGGTCGGTGACCATCATCACGAAGTCGAGCGGGATGGTGTCGTGATGCCACTTGTCGACGGCGGCGCTGACGTCGGATGGCTCGTAGTTGAGATGACCGAGATGTGCCGCCATGGTGTGTGGGGCGACCGCAGTGCCGTAGATCGCCGACATCGCGCTCGTCAGATGGGGGTCGAGACAGAGGTCGCGGAGGAACCGCGAGCGGTAGCACCCCCCGCGGACCGTGTTCTCGATTCGATTGCCCGCCCGTTTGGCGTGTGAGCGCAGGCGCCTGCAGGTGTCGAGCAGGAGTCGAGCGCCTTCGTCGGACAGAACCCGGAATGGCTCTGACACGGCGATCTCGGTCGCCGTGGCGTCGATTGCATCGTGCGTGTAGCCGAAGTCGCTGAGCAGGCGCACCGATGCAGGTGGTTCGATCTGCAGGTGCCGATCGGGTTCAAATCGAGGCTCGTTGTCCAGCCACACGAAACCGGGTGGCTGCTTCGCCGGAAACGGAACCGCCAAAGCCGGCATCTCCATGGACATGAACCGACACTAGGCGTCGTCGACGGGGCCGGCGTGGGCGGCTCTCGGAGCAGCGGTGCGGTGTGTGCCGCCTCCCGCCCGCTTGGCGAGATACATCGCCTCATCGGCGCACCCCACAAGACGCTCGACATCCCGTGATTCGTCGAGGTATGCCACTCCGACGCTTGCCGAGATGGTCAGGGTCGAATCGTCGATCTTCACCGGTTCGCCCAGCATCCGCACCACTCGGTCGGCGAGTCGCCCGGCTGTCTCGGCCGAGACGCCGACAGCGGATCCGTTCAGCACGATCACGAACTCGTCGCCGTAGAGCCGCGTCACCACATCGCCCGCTCGAACTGCTCGGCGCAATCGGTCGGCGACCGTGGCCAAGACGCGATCGCCGACGGCGTGCCCGTACAGGTCGTTGACGCGCTTGAAGCCGTCGATGTCGACGAACAACATCGCGTACTGGTCCGAGGAGATCTCGATCTGTCTCAGGCGACGGGTGAGACCGAGACGATTCGGAAGGCCGGTGAGGTCGTCGAGCGTGGCAGAACGCTCGAGCAGCCGGTCGTTGTGGGCTTTCAGCAGCACCACCGACATCAGCTCGCGAGCACGCTCGACCCGCTGCAACGTGCCCATCGCCGGCTCCCGGACCACGCGTGAGCATGCCACCAACCGCAGCGTCGAGGACACATCTGGGGCGTGGGCGCCGCCATGGAAACAATCCACGAACCCGGCGGTCACGAGATGATCGCGGGCCTTGGCGGGGAGTGTGTCGATGGAGACGCGAGCGGTGTCGGTCTGCAGCCCGGCCCAGGGCACCATGTCGCCACAAGCGGACGGCAAACCCTCGAAAGCCGGATCGCTGGCGGCGACCAGCCGAGTCGAGCCGTCGCCGCGTTGCTCGAACACGGCTGCTTCGATCTCGAGCGGCGACAACGTCACGATCTCGAGGACCAGCTTCATCAGCGAATCGAGTGAATCGCCCGCAGCCACGCCGGCGAACACGTCGTCGTGCAGCTTCTCGATCAGCGCGTGACGAGCCGTGTACATGAAACCGCCGATCGCCGGATCGGTCAATCCGGCGCCGCCAGTGGCCTCGATCGGGATCACCGTGCCGTCACTGGCCATCACGCGGATTCGTAACGACAACCACCCCGATGCGTCGAGCGATGTGTTGGCCTCTGCCGATTCGATCAGGTTGTCGAAGGCGTTGAGTACCCACGGAGCATCATCAGGATGGAGGTAACGGTACAAGCTTTCGCCGATCGCCTCGTCGACCTGCCAGCCGGTCAACTCGAGCATCGCCATGTTGGTGTACATGATGTTGCCCTTGGCGCTGATCACGATCACCGGGGTCGGCAGCTGATCGAGCACGCGCCGATGGAAGTCGAGGTTCTCGTGCTTCGGAGAATGTCTGGGGAATGCGATGGCCACGATGGACTCGGTTGCTCGATCCTGGCTGGTGAGTGGTCGGTCAACACCTGATCGGGCGTCCGGTCGGCGGACTTGACCCGGAGCAACGCTATTTCGTAGTTATCGACCGAAACGTCGAACTCACGTCCAGGCGAGGTGACGAATCGTCTCCCGGCCCCCTGGTCACGTCAGGTGCTCGTGCAGGAACGCTGTCGCCTGCGGCCAGATCTTGTCGTACAGCTCCTGATTCTGGGTGCCGAGCGCATTGTGGGGCGCCATGAAGGCGTGTCCGGCCCCTTCGTGGACGGTGATCGTGACGTCCTTGCCGAGTGCTTTGAGTTCGGCTTCGAGCGCTCTGGCGGCCTCGGGCGGGAAGAAGTCGTCGTGCTCGGCCATGTGCCCCTGGATGGCGGCTTCGATGTCGCGGTAGTTCGGCTGATCGTCACCAGTGGGGAAGCCGTAGAACGGAACGGCCGCTGCGATCCGGTCGGGCCGCAGCGCGGCCAGCACGAACGTGAGCAATCCACCCATGCAGAATCCCATCACGCCGATGCCGTCGTTGGTGGTGGCATCGTGGTCGGCGAGGTAGTCGACGGCGCCGCTCATGTCGCGAGCGGCCCGATCGGCGGGGAGCGAGGTCATCAACTCGCCGGCCTTGTCCATCTCGGTATGGCCGGCCAGTTCCCCGTGGTACAGGTCGGGTGCGAGGGCGACGAATCCGGCAGCGGCCAGACGGTCGGCCATCTCCTTGATGCCCGAGTCGAGCCCCCACCATTCCTGCACCACGATCACGCCTGGACCGCGTCGACCCTCCGGAAGCGCCAGGTAACCGGACGCTGTCTCACCGTTGCTCTTGAAGTCGATCAATGATCCCATTCGGCGTACGTTACGACGCCGGCGCGGGTTGCGGCGAACGCTCGGGGACACGGAGATCGGCAGGTCGATCAGGACCGCCGCGAGACGAGCTCCAAGGCATCCGGGCAGTCTGCCGATTCGATCGGTGCGCGAGACTGCTGAGTGATGACTCCACCGGTTCTCTGGTCGCCGCCGTCCGACGCTCGTTCATCGACGCGACTCGGTCAGTTCCTGACGTTCTGCGAGGAGCGCAGCGGGCTGGCGTTCGCCACCTACGACGACCTGTGGGAATGGTCGATCGGTGACGGTCTCGAAGCGTGTTGGGCGGCGATCTGGGACTTCTTCGAGGTACGTTCGTCGCAGCCCTACGATCAGGTGCTCGACCGCCGGGTCATGCCGGGCGCACGCTGGTTCGAGGGGTCGCGGCTGAACTACGCCGAACATGTCCTCCGCAGCGGCGACGGTCGTCCCGGCGAGGTCGCGCTCGTCGCCGTGTCGCAGATCGCGGGACCGGGTCTCGTTGACCTGGGGCGAGCTGGCCGAACAGGTTGCACGTGCCCGGGTCGGTCTGCAGCAACTCGGCGTTGGCGAGGGTGATCGGGTTGCGGCCTACCTGCCCAACATCCCCGAGACGATCGTGGCGTTCCTGGCGGCCTGCAGCCTCGGCGCGACATGGACGTCGTGCGCGCCTGAGTTCGGTGTGCAGGCGGTGCTCGACCGTTTCAGCCAGGTCGAGCCGAAGGTGCTGCTGGCGGTCGATGGGTATCGCTACGGCCGCCACGACGTCAGTCGCGTCGACGAGTTGGCCGCGATCCGCCAAGGGCTCCCGACTCTTCGCGAGACGGTGATCGTGCCGTACCTCCGCCGCGATGTGCCGCTGCCGGCCGGGGCGATCGCGTGGAATGATCTATTGGCCGACACCGGGCCGATCGAGTTCGCTCAGGTCGCCCCCGATCATCCGCTCTACGTCTTGTACTCGTCGGGGACGACGGGGCTGCCGAAGCCGATCCTGCACGGCCACGGGGGAGTCCTGCTCGAGCACGTGAAGGTGATCGGGCTGCACAGCGACATGGGCCCCGCCGACCGCTTCTTCTGGTTCACGACGACGGGCTGGATGATGTGGAACCTCCTGGTCTCCGGGCTGCTCGTGGGGGCTCAACTCGTGCTGTTCGACGGCGATCCCAATCACGACGGCCCCGACACGTTGTGGCAGCTCGCCGCCGACGAGCGGATCACCTGGTTCGGCGGCGGCGCACCGTTCTTCACGGCATGCCGGCGGGCGGGCATCACCCCCGGTGAACGGTTCGACCTCACCGAGTTGCGGGCGGTCGGCTCGACCGGTGCGCCGTTGCCCGCTGACGCGTTCCGCTGGATCTACGAATCGGTCTCCCCGGACGTACTGCTCTCACCGATCTCCGGCGGCACCGATGTGTGCTCGGCATTCGTCGGCGGCAGCTCGATGACACCCGTCTGGGAGGGTGAGATTCCGTGCAGCTACCTCGGCGCAGCGGTGCGGGCCTTCGACGAGCAGGGCAACCAGGTGGTGGGTACGCAAGGCGAGCTGGTGCTCGACTCAGCCGATGCCGTCGATGCCGGTCGGGTTCTGGGGCGACGACGACGGCTCCCGGTATCGAGCGGCCTACTTCGAGCAATATCCCGGCATCTGGCGGCACGGCGACTGGATCACGATCACCGAGCGTGGGAGCTGTCTGATCACCGGGCGCTCGGACGCCACGCTCAACCGGGGCGGCGTGCGGGTCGGTACCGCCGAGATCTACCGGGTCACCGAGTCGATCGCCGGGGTGCTCGACAGCCTGGTCGTCCACCTCGAATCCCCGGATGCCGACGACCCGGGCACGTTGGTGTTGTTCGTCGTGCTGGCCGACGGTGTCGATCTCGATGACGACGTGCGGGCTCGAATCCGGTCGGGTCTACGCACCGGCCTGTCGCCCCGGCACGTGCCCGACGAGGTGCACCAGGTCGACGCGATTCCGACCACCCTGAGCGGCAAGAAGCTCGAGTTGCCGGTCAAGAAGATCCTGCGCGGCGGCGATCCGGATCAGGTCGCCAGCCGCGGTGCCTTGAAGGACCCTGCTGCGCTCGATGCGATCGTCGAGATCGCCGAGTCGCGCCCGTAGCGACTCGATCTGACGATGTATGGATCCGTTCGGGTCGTGCGTCGTACAGACTGATGGTGATGAACGACATCGCGGAGGGGATTCCGATCACTACCGAGATCGAGATCGACGTCGACGCGTCAACGCCGGTCACGTTCAGCGAACTGTACGCGCAGGAGTTCGTCCCGATGGTGCGGATGGCGACGCTGATGACCGGGCGTTCCGAGCCTGCCCGCGACATCGTGCAGGAGGCCTTCGTGAGGCTGCACGTCAAGTGGTCGTCGGTTCGCCATCCCTCCGCTTACGTGCGGCGCAGCGTGGTCAACGGCTGCAAGTCGTATCACCGCCGTGAGGGTCGCCGTCGCCGCGACGACAGCCTCGCCGAACGGGCGGCGCACCTCGAGATCGACCACACGCTCGCCACGCTCGACTGCCTCAGTCACCGTCAACGGGCAGTCGTGATCCTGAAGTTCTACGAAGATCGCTCCGAGGCCGAGATCGCAGACATCGTCGGTTGCCGGCCCGGATCGGTCGGCCCAACGCTGCAACGAGCGCTCGCCAAGCTTCGAGACGTCCAGTCCGAGTCGAGATCCTGAAGGGGTCGCCATGAACGAACACGAACTGTCCGAACAACTGCACGTCGTGGCCGGCTCCGTCAACCCGCAACCCGATCTCGCAGAGATCGAGCTCGGGGCGGGCCGCCTCCGTTGCTCGGCGCCGTGTCGCCACCGGCGTCGTCGCCGCCATGCTGGTGGCAGGTGCAGGTGGTGCCGGATTCGGGATCGGACGATCGGTGTCGAGCGACGGCGAACGGCTCTCGTCCGCCGCACCGCTCGACGTCGGCGCGACGACCACACCGGCCGGATCTGACGATCCGGCGTCCGACGTGCTCCCCAGCCCGCCGGCGACGACCGTGGCCGGCAACGGTGATTTCGGCGCCGGTCGTCGTCTTCGGCAGTGCCGAGCGGGCCGCCGACGACGCTCGCCGCCGCTGATTCCTACTGGATCCAGGAACCGATGACCGCTCGTGTACGAGCGGATGCTCGACAATGGTGTGCGAGTCCGCCTCCAACACGGCCAGAGCTGGGGCGGCGAGCAGTGGTATGGCTCCGACTGGCAGCCTGCGCTGTTCTGTTGGCCGACCGCTGAGGCACGGCTCACGATCGACGGACCTGATGTTGTCGACGTCGCCGGCTATGGCTGGTACGAAGAGCTGTACAACGGGATCGCCGTGCAGGCGATCGAGACGGGCCAGGCCGACGGCCACATCATGCGCGTCCTGCAGGTGCAGGCCGCGCCGGGTACGACGGAAGTGGCGGTGACGTGGCCCGACGGAGCCACCGATCGGTCCGCCGTCGTCGACGGCATCGCGGTACTCGTGGTCGATGGCGGCAGCCCGTACAGCGACTACACGCTCGAGGTCACCGATGTCGACGGCACCCGAACGATGACCAGCGCTGACCTCGACTACCAACGCGACCCCGACTACCGGGCTGCGTGCGAGGAGCCGCCCCCGGCGCTGCCGGATGCCGGTGAGCAGCCCGCCGATCGTGCCGCCGCCGAGGCGGCGTTGCTGGAGCGATTCCAGACCCTGTGGGACCGCACCATCGCCGAAGGTGAGAAGCCCGACGACCTGCTCGACGACTGGACCGGTGTCGACGAGGCAACCGCACAGATCTTCGAGGGTGTCTACGCCGAGTCGGCCGGGTCTGCCACCCACACGGTCGAAGAGCTCGTGTTCACGAGCCCGACCGAGGCCTGGTTCCGGTATGGCATCGACACGATCAACGGCTACTTCGGTCAGCGTTACGGCACCGCCACCTTGACCGATGGCGTGTGGGTGTTCCCGCGTGCTCTCGTGTGCCAGGACCTCGGCCTGGCCGGCGGCAGCTGTGAGCCGTGGGCCGAACAGATCTACCCGCCCAGCTGGTACGAGCGTTACGGAGACCCGTACGGCGAGTGTTATGTCACCGAAGATGGTGCCGAGGTGTGCGAGGGCATCGCCTACGAAGAGGGCGACGCCGACTGGCCTCCCCCCACCACGACGATCCTGCTCGGCGATTGATCGTTACGCTGGCGGGGTGAGCCAGATCTATCTCGATCGTTTGGCGCGGGTCCGTGCCGCCATGTCCGACCAGGGTGTCGACGCCCTGCTGCTGTCGGTCGGCCACGACCTGCCGTATCTCACGGGCTACCTGGCGATGCCACTCGAGCGGCTGACGATGCTGGTCGTGCCACGCGACGGCGATGCCACGCTGGTGATTCCCCGGCTGGAGGCCCCGCGTGTCGCCGAGCAGCCTGGCGTGTTCGACCTGCTGCCCTGGAACGAGACCGACGATCCGACCGCAGTGGTCGCCGAGCTGGCGTCGGGCGCCACCACGATTGCTGTCGGGGATCAGATGTGGGCGCGCTTCCTGGTCGAGCTGCTGCCTCGGTTGCCCGGTGCCTCCTACACCCGGGCAGTCGACGTCGTCGGGCCGCTGCGGATGGTGAAGGACCGGGCCGAGGTCGATGCCCTGGCAGCGGCGGCCGCTGCGGTCGACCGCATCGCCGGCGAGTTGCAGGCCGGCCGGATCCGGTTGGTCGGTCGCACCGAAGCTGAGGTCTCCGCCGACCTGTCGGCGAGGATCATCGCCGAGGGTCATCAGAAGGTCAACTTCGCAATTGTGGCGGCGGGCGAGAACGCCGCCAGCCCACATCACCACGCCGGCGGTCGGGTCATCGCCGAGAACGAGATCGTGTTGTGCGACTTCGGTGGCACGATGAACGGCTACTGCTCCGACATCACCCGCTGCGTGTACACGGGCGAGATCCCCGCCGATGTCGCCGAGGCGTACAGCGTGCTCCACGACGCCCAGGCTGCATCCGTCGCATCTGCGACCGTCGGCACACCGTGTGAGCAGATCGACAGCGCTGCCCGGATCCCGATCACCGACGCAGGTTTCGGCGACTACTTCGTGCATCGCACCGGCCACGGCATCGGCCTCGAAGAGCACGAGGACCCCTACATCGTGCAGGGCAACCGACGATTGCTCCGAGCAGGTCATGCGTTCAGCGTGGAACCGGGGATCTACGTGCCCGGGAAGTGGGGCATGCGGCTCGAAGACATCGTGGTGGCCTCCGAATCAGGCCCGATCGCCCTCAACCGGGCCGATCACGCCCTGGCCGAAGTCGGCTGATCGAGAGCGAGGTGCTGCCGGCTGCTCGTCAGCTGTCGAGGTTGCTCTCGGAGACGTTGAGCGAGAACGAGGTCAGTTCGATACTGACGTCGGCGCCGAAATAGCGTGCCAGCACCCCGTCATCGAGGGCGCAGTAGACCACGGTTCCGGTGGTGGTGGCGACACTCGGCACGATCACGTCGACACACATTGCGTTGCGGCCGGCGATCGTTGCGGTGGCGGTGACACTCGGACCGATGCGCCGACTGGCGTCGAGTTCGAGACGTGAGGCAAACCCCGATCCCCAGAACCGGTTGGTGATGCTGAGGTCGCTGATCCGGGCGTCGTCGAGGAAATCGGTGCAACCGTCGCCGTCGCTCTGACAGGTGCGGGATTCGTCGCCGTCGGTGGTGAACTCGACGTTGCCGATCGTGACACGCCGGCGTCCGTCGAGCTGCACCACGGTCGCCCGTGTCGTGGCCCCCGTGAGCGACGGGATGATGTCGTACGTGGCGATGAACCGGGCCGAGTCGGCACGATCGAGTCGATCCAGCACGGATTGTGCGGCGGGGTCGTCGATCGTCGATTGCGGGATCAATGTCGGCCGTTCGCCGGTGAAGCAACCGGTCAGGGCGACGACGGCGGTGCCGAACCAGATGAGTGATCGTCGCCGTCGATGGAGCATGGAGCACAAACACTAGGGCGTTACCCTGCAACCCAGTGATTCGTCTCGATGCCGCCACCGTGCTGTTGCAATGGGCGGTCGGGGGTATGGCGTTCTGCTGGTTCACAACTCGCCGTCGCGAGGTCAGCCTTGGCTACGGGTGGTTGCTGCGAGCCGTCTACGGCTTGTTGGCCGTGGGCGCGGCGTTCGCCGGGTTCCGGTACGGAACGCTGCCGGTCCGGGAGGTGTCGTCGATCGGGGTCGTCGTTGCGTGTGGCGTTGCACTCGCCGTGTCGGTGCAGCGCAAGGCGGCCGGGGTCAGCGGCCACGCCGTCGAGCACGATCGTCGCACGGCGCGCGTGGCGTCGATGACGGGTATCGATCGACACCTCGACGAGGCCGCCCGCCGCGATCAGCGCAGCCGTGAGTTCCCGCCGATCCTCGACCTCGTTCCGGTCGCGATCGGCGTCATCGGCCTGATCGCCGCTGCAATCGAGGCGGCGCCGGACGGAGGTGCCGACACTGCGGTGTCACTGCTGCGCACCTTGGTGGGCGCTGCGTTCCTGGGTGCCGTCACCGACGCCATGCTGCTCGGGCACTGGTACCTCACCCAGCCGGGCCTGCCGCGCCGTTTGCTGAACGAGATCGTCGATGCACTGGGCTGGGTCTGGCCGATCGAAATCGTGGCACTGCTGTTGCCGACCGGGATGATCAGCGTCTGGACTGGCGCCGTCGACGACGGCTGGGGTGGCACGCTGGGATGGTTCTGGGGTGCGTGCGCGCTGTCCACGATCATCCTGGTGATGGTCACTCGTGCCGCCCTGCGCGAGCGCGAGTACTCGGCGGTCATGGCAGCGACGGGGCTGCTGTACCTGGCAATTCTGACCGCTTTCGGTACCGATCTGGTCGCCCGCGCCGTGCTCGACGCCTCCGCCTGAGCGCTCGAAACGGGTGACATCGCGCGTCTGTTCGGGCATGATGGTCGGATGCCGCGGCCAGTCTGGAACGGAACGATCAGCTTCGGTCTCGTGGCGATCCCCGTCAAGCTGTATCACGCCGTGCGCCGCCAGAGCGTGTCGTTCAACCAGCTCGACGATCGCACGATGGCGCGCATCAAGTACAAGAAGGTGTCGGCACTCGATGGCGAAGAGGTCCCTGACGACCACATCGTGAAGGGCTACGAGGTCTCCAAAGAGCGGTACATCGTGGTCGACCCCAACGAACTCGAGCCGTTCATGCCGGTCGCCACCAAGACCGTCGAACTCGAGGAGTTCGTCGACCTCGAGGAGATCGACCCGGTCTTCTACGACGCCGCCTATCACGTCGCGCCCGGTACCAACCCGAAGCCCTACGTGTTGCTGGCGCGGGCGATGGAGGAGGCCGGCAAGGTGGCGATCGGTCGATTCGTCATGCGCAACAAGCAGTACACCGCGGCGATCCGAGCCGAGGAGGGTCGTCTGATCATGTCGACCCTGGCGTACGCCGACGAAGTGGTCGACCCGGCCACGATCGACGAGCTGCAGGGCATCGACGAGGTCGATGTGTCGGCAAAGAGGTGGCGATGGCCGAATCGCTGGTCGACTCGCTGACGGCGGCCTTCGAACCCGAGAAGTACCGCGACGAGTATCGCGAACAGGTGCTCGACCTGATCCGGATCAAGGCCGATGGACAGGCCTTCGAGCTGCCCGAGTCGACCGCCGAGAAGCCGAAGGTGATCGATCTGATGGCAGCCCTCGAGGCCAGCGTCGCTGCGGCCAAGCAGGCACGTGGTCGCCACCCGTCAGGTGGAGACGAGGCCAAGACCGGTCAAGCGTGCGTCGGCCAAGCAGCCGGTCAAGCGTGCGTCGGCCAAGCAGCCGGTCAGGAAGCCGGCGCAAGAAGCCGGCCAAGCGTGCGTCGGCCAAGCAGCCGGCAACGAACGTGGCCGCCAAGAAGCCGGCGGTACGGAAGAAGAAATCTGCGTGAGCGGCGGCGTCGAGATCGACGTCGACGGTCGTCATCTGTCGCTGAGCAATCTCGACAAGGTGCTCTACCCGAGTGGGTTCACGAAAGCCCAGGTCATCGACTACATGGCTCGTATCGCACCGGTCGCGATCCCGCACCTGACCGGCCGCGCGCTCACGTTTCGTCGCTATCCGGACGGCACCGACACGGCCGGCTTCTTCGAGAAGCGGTGTCCGGGGCATCGCCCGCCCTGGGTCGAGGTGGCGCTGGGGCCGGGCGACCGGCGCGGCGGCATCGAATACTGCCGCATCGACGAGACGGCAGCGATGGTGTGGGCCGCCAACATGGCGGCGATCGAGATCCACGCCCCGATGGCGCTGGCCGATGATCTCGACACGCCTCGCACGCTGGTGTTCGACTTCGATCCAGGCGCCCCGGCGACGATCGTCGAGTGCTGTCAGATCGCGGTAGCGACCCGGTCGGTGCTCGATGCGGTCGGTCTCCGGGGCTGGTGCAAGACATCCGGCTCGAAGGGGCTCCAGCTGTACGTGCCGCTCAACACGCCCGGCGCCACCCACGCCGGCGCCGCCGATTTTGCACTCGCCGTGGGGCAGGTGCTCGAGCGTCAGCTGCCGGGCCGGGTCACGACCGTGATGGCCAAATCTGAGCGACCGGGCAAGATCTTCGTCGACTGGAGCCAGAACGCACATCACAAGACGACGATCGCCCCGTACTCGCTGCGGGCCCGCCCGGAACCGACCGTGTCGACGCCGGTCACCTGGTCCGAGGTCGAGAACTGTGCAGACGGCTACGAGGTGCTGCGCTTCACCAGCGACGAAGTGCTCGAGCGGGCCGACGTGCTCGGCGACCTGTTCGCCGACGTACTGGTGGTCGAACAGGAATTGCCGACGCCCGGACGCTGAGCGCGCGTGGAATGCCTGCCGGCACCACCGCATGTGGTGCGGTGAGTGTTCGGTTGTGCACGCAGGGTGCAATTCCTTGACGGCTCAGGCATGATGGTCGGGTGATACCGCGACGTTGGGACGTGGGCCGCACGGCCGCGCTTGCGACGGCCTTGGCCGTGGCACTGTCTGCCTGCGGTCAGGCGCGTCTGGCGGCGCCACCGGCGCCTCAGTTCACGAGCGGACAGCGCGCCGAACCGACCCTGGTCGTCGACGCGGTGACGCCGGGTGGCGGGTCCGAGCCGATCCTGCCGACCGACATCGAGTCCGATCAGACGGATACCGAGTTCGTCGACGTGGGTCGGATGCTGATCGTCGACGACGCCGGCAACGCGGCGCCGAATCGGTCTGGTTGGCAGGCGTTCGACGAGTCGCTCGGCGGTCGTCTGCTCCCCGCCGACGTCAGCGCCTCGGTGGCCGTCATGATCGACGGACAGGTCGTGCATCAGGCAGCGTTCGGCGAGCGGGTCGCCGGCACCGGCGACCCGGCCGAAACGACCGATCGATTCCGGATCGCCAGCATCTCGAAGACGATCACGGCGATCGTGGCGCTGCAACTGGTCGACGACGGCACCCTCGCTCTCGACGAACCTGTCGGTGCCACCGTCGCCGACCATCTCGGGCTGGTGGCGTACGACCCCGATGTCAACGACATCACGCTGCGCGAACTGCTCAGCCACACGGCCGGGTTCCCGCAGCACGAGGGCACCTTCTTCGGCAA
The DNA here is from genome assembly GCA_963722635.1 of uncultured Acidimicrobiaceae bacterium. Taxonomy (GTDB): domain Bacteria; phylum Actinomycetota; class Acidimicrobiia; order Acidimicrobiales; family Ilumatobacteraceae; genus Ilumatobacter. Next base: position 19,626 of record CAVRNX010000033.1, on the reverse strand, counting down.
TGGTGCGACGTCATGCGTCGATGCCGCCACACAGGGCCTGTCGCGCTCGGTCTCGGGTGGCACCAGCTTCCGCTACAGCAACATGAGCTACTGCGTGCTGGGCATCCTGATCGAGGCCGCCACCGGGAAGACCTACGAACGGGTCGTCTACGAACGGCTGCTGACTCCACTCGGCATCGGCGGGATGCGGATGTCGTCCACGTACGACCTCGGACCCGACGAGGTGTCGCACCATCCGACACCGAATCGCAACTTCATGGAGACGCTCGGCGCGGCCGGCGCATGGAATGCCACGCCGACCGATCTCGTCACGATCCTCAACTCGATCGATCACTCCACGCCGGGTTGGAAGTCGCTGTCGCCCGAACTGGCCGAGGCGATGCGCTACCGGCTACCCAATGGTCAGCCGCCTGCCGGCTATGGGCTGGGGCTGATCAACTACACCGAGGGCTTCGGCCACACCGGCACGATCCAGAACACGCACGCGATGGTGCTGGTCCAGCCGGATGGCGTCACGTGGGCGGTCACCGTGTCGGGGGAGTATCCCAGCGACACGCCGCAGCTTCGCAACATCGTGCGCAACGCACTGGTCGCCGGCTTCGCCACCGCGTAACGGTTCGGTCGCCAGCAGGCTCAGCGGTCAGGCCCCGATGCAGCGCGTGGGCCCGTGAAGTTGCATCGTCAGCTGGCGGTCAGCCCGACCGGGCATGCTGGTGGGGTGAAGGTGCTCGTCATCGAGGATGACGTCAAGATGGCCGAGGTGCTGCAGCGCGGCTTGGAGGCCGAGGGCTACCGGGTCGAAGTCGCCCACGACGGGGTCGACGGTCTGTGGATGGCCACTGAGACTGCGGCCGACGTGATCCTGCTCGACATCATGCTGCCTGGCATGAACGGGTTCCTGGTCTGCAAGGCGATCCGCGAGCGCGAGATCTGGACCCCGATCCTGATGCTCACGGCGAAGGACGGCGAGTTCGACGAAGCGGAGGGTCTCGATACCGGAGCCGACGATTACCTCGTCAAGCCGTTCTCGTTCGCTGTGTTGCTGGCCCGCTTGCGAGCGCTGCTGAGGCGTGCCCACGATCCTCCCGTGCCGCTCGCCGTCGGCGATCTCCGGATCGACCCGGCCGCGCAGCGGGTCTGGCGCGGCGACATCGAGATCACGCTCACCACACGCCAGTTCGAGGTGCTCGAGTACCTGGTCAGGCGCACGGGGCAGGTCTTGTCGAAGGCGGACATCCTCGACGGTGTCTGGATGCACGACTTCGACGGCGACCCGAACATCGTGGAGGTGTACGTACGACGCCTGCGACGGGCCGTCGACGAGCCGTTCCAGCGGCATTCGCTCGAAACCGTCCGGGGCGCCGGGTACCGGATCGTCAACGATGGGTCGGCATCGTGAGTCGACGTTCGATCCGGTCGAGGATCACGGCGATCGCAGCGGTGATCAGCATCGTCGTGTTGGCGGTTGCAGCGGTGATCGTGGTGATGGTCGCTCAGGCCCAGCTGCGTGAGAACCTCGACCGGTCGCTGGAACAGCGCGCCGATCAGGTCGAGGCGGCGGTGTTGGTCGACGCCACCGCTGCGATCGCCAACTCCAATCGCGAGGATCGCTTCGCCCAGGTGCTCGACGCCGATGGTCGCGTGCTGTTCGCGATCGGACAACGTCACCGACGTCGGCGCACTGGCGGACTACCGGCCGGTCGTCAGGAGGCGCGCACCCGCTCGGACCTGCCGCTCGAGGATGACGTGTACCGGGTGCTGATTCGCCGGTTCGACCTCGACGGTGCCCCTCAGTTCGTCGTGGTGGGTGAGAACATCGACGACGTCCGCGATGGCGTGCGGGCGCTGATCTGGAGCATCGCCATCGCCTTCCCAGCGGCCGTGGTCGTGCTGGCGGCGTCGGTGTGGTGGTTGGTGGGACGCACGCTGCGGCCGGTGGAGCAGATCCGCAGCGAGGTCGCATCGATCGGGCTGGCCGAGCTCGACCACCGAGTGCCGGTCCCCGGCACGGGCGACGAAGTCGATCTGCTGGCCGGGACGATGAACGACATGCTGGCCCGGCTGGAGTCGGCCAGCGCAGGTCAGCGGCGCTTCGTCGCCGATGTCTCGCACGAGCTGCGGACGCCGTTGACCCGCATGCGCACGGCACTCGAAGTCGACCTGTCGCAATCCGACAGCGACTTCGCAGCAACCTGTCGGACCGTGCTGGGTGACGCGATCGACATGCAGACCCTGGTCGACGATCTGTTGTTCCTGGCGCGACGCGACGCCGGTCACGCGTTGACCCGCCACGAACCGGTCGACCTCGACGTGGTCGTCGACCGCGAGGTGCAGCGAATCCGGGCCGAGAGCGATGGTGGCCCCCGTTTCGACATGTCCGGCGTGTCGGCGGCGGCGGTCGTCGGTGACGAAGCGCAGTTGACCCGGCTCGTACGCAATCTGTTGTCGAACGCCGGCCGGTATGCCGCCGGCGAGGTCGTCGTGGCCCTCACCGAGACCGCTCACGAGGTGCTCCTCACGGTGTCCGATGACGGGCCCGGTGTGGCCGAAGCGGATCGTGAGCGTGTGTTCGAGCGTTTCGTCCGACTCGACGAGGCTCGCTCGGCGCGTGACGGGGGGAGTGGGCTCGGTCTGGCGATCGTGCGCGACATCGCCGTAGCGCACGGTGCAGCGGTGACGGTCGGTGAGGCGCCGGGCGGTGGGGCACGGTTCGAGGTGCGGTTTGCGGCCTGACGGCTGCGTCAAGGGATCTCGGTGCCGTCAGGGCGGTACGTGTGCCAGGCACCCATCGGGTCGCGCCAGACCGCGAAACCCTCGTTCTTGGCGTTGTTGTGGCGCCGGCATGGTGGCCCACCGTTGTCAGGATCGGTGAGGCCGCCGCGGGAGTACTCGACGGTGTGATCGGCTTGGCTGCGCCCGGCCCGCACTCGGCAGCCGGGATGCGTACATCGACTCGACAGCGACGTGACCGCCTGGCGGGCGGGCCCGCTGAACAGCCGACGTTGCCGTCCCCAGGCGATCGGGATGCCCTGCTCGTTCGCCGCAGCGAAACGAACATGACCCTGCAGCGCGACCTCGATCGCAGGTCCGAGGGTCGATCGGGTCGCCGTCGCCGGTCTCGCAACGTCGCTCGGTGACGATCGGTGTGCGCTGCTCGAACCGATCGACGACGCGCTCGGGCAGCAGCTCCATCTCGGTGAGGTCGTGTCCACGGCGGTGTGGTGATCGATGTGGATCACCGTGACCAGCTTGGGCGTCTTCGAGCCTGGCGGCGACAGACGGCCGCCTGTTGGAAGATCTTCGACGCTGCATCGGCGCGGCGCTGGGCGTCGGTACGTGGCATCAGGATCGGTGAGGCCGCGTCGCCGTACTCGGCGACGGTCAGCTCCCAGTCGGCCTCCCATTCGGCCTGCACGAACTGGTCGAAGACCTCGCGGTTGGTCAAGCCGTCGACGACACCCCACTGCGCGGCGAACTCGCCTGATTCCCCGGAGTTGACGAAGTGGGCGTTGCGACGTTCGTGTGCTCGTCGGGCGGCGTCGTGGGTTGCGGCGCTGTCGGCGAGCTGCTCCCAGCGCACCACGTCACGTCGCACGATGTCGTGCTCGTTGTCGAGCACGCCGACCCGAGCAGCGTGCCGACCTCGAACTCGATCTCGCCGCCGCACCTCGGATTGGCGTACCCACGTGCGATCTCGGCGATGTTGGCCACCGATGCCCGGGCGTCGTACAAGACCTCGCCGGCGTCGGGGAACGCGCGCGACCAGCCGGCCGATCCGCATCCGCCGGCGGCACTCGCCGTCGGACCAGCCGAGCGTCGCCCGCAGCAGACCCCACATCGTGGCGTGTCGATCGTGTCGGTACACCTTGCGTTCGTCGAGCTCGGCCACGATCAGCGCGGTCTCGGCCTCGAGCGCCCGGCGCTGCTCCTCCAACTGCTTCAATCGGTACAGCAGCAGATCATCGTCGGCCCCCGCCACCCGATCGACGACATCTGTGTACATACCCCCATCATGAACAAGGGGTGCTCGCAGAGTTGCGCCCGAGGAATCGTGGTCGATCGCATCAGTTGACCTTGCGGTCGCGGCCTTCCCAGAACGGTTCGCGGAGCTTGAACTTCTGGAGCTTGCCGGTCGCTGTGCGGGCCAGTTCGTCACGGAACTCGACCTTCTTGGGGCACTTGTAGCCGGCCAGCTTCTGCTTGGTCCAGGCGATCACCTCTGCCTCGGTCAGCGGTGAACCCGGCGATTTGACGACCAGCGCCGTGACGAGTTCGCCCCACTTCTCGTCGGGGATCCCGATCACCGCAACCTCGGTGACATCGGGGTGCTGGAACACGGCGTCTTCGACCTCGATCGAGCTGACGTTCTCGCCGCCGGTGATGATCACGTCCTTCTTGCGGTCGGCGATCGTGACGTAGTTGCTCTCGTCGATGAAGCCGCCGTCGCCGGTGTAGAAGAAGCCGTCCTTGATCGCATCGGCCGTCGCCTCGGGCTGCTCCCAGTAGCCGTCCATGATCATGTTGCCCTGCGCCATCACCTCGCCGTCGGGGCCGACGTCCATCGTGCACCCCACGACGGCGCCACCGGCACGGTTGAGCTTGACGGCACGGTCAGCGGGGGAGAGGTCGTCCCACTCGGCCCGCGGGCGGTTGATCGTCAGCACGGGCGCCGTCTCGGTCAGGCCGTAGATCTGATTGAACTGCCAACCGAGCTCGGTCTCGCAGCGCTCGATCGTGACGCGTTGGCGGTGCGGCACCGGCGATCACGCAGCGCACCGGTCCGGCGCCGGGGATCGGCCCGTCCCACTCGGCGGCTGCGTCGAGGATCATGTTCAGCACGGCCGGGGCGCCGCACCACAGCGTGACGCCGTGCTCTTCGACCCGGCGCAGGATCTCGGCACCGTCGATCTTGCGCTGGATGATGTGCTTGCCGCCCATCCCGGTCACGGCGTACAACATCCCCCAACCGTTGCAGTGGAACTGGGGCAGCGTGTGCATGTACACATCGCGGTCGTCGACCCCCATGTGCCAACCGAAGATCGAGGCGTTCAGCCACACGTTGCGGTGCGTGAGCTGGACACCCTTCGGGCGGGCGGTCGTGCCGGATGTGTAGTTGATCGTGGCGGTGGCGTCCTCGTCGGGATCCCACGGCTCGGGTTCGACGTCGAACTTCATGAGGATCGCATCGCTCTCCTCGCCGATCGTCCACTTCATCTCGCACTCGACGTCAGCGAGCCCCTGCTCCAGTTCCGGATCGACCAGTAACACGCGGGCGCCCGAGTGGGCGACGATGTACTTGACCTCTTCGGCGACGAGCCGGAAGTTGACCGGCACGAGGATGCGACCCGAACCGGACACACCGAACAACGCCGTCAGCAGACGAGCCGAGTTGTGCGAGACCATCGCCACCCGTTCGCCCTGGGCGATCCCCAACGCGTCGAGGCCGGCCGCCATCGCTTTGGCGCGGCGAGCCATCTCGCCGTACGTGATCGTGCCCCACGACGGGGCCGGCTGGTCCGGGTCGTCGACGATCGCCTCGCGATCTGGGTACAGCAACTCCGCACGGCGGAGGAAGTCGTTGACCGTCAGTGCAACTTTCATGTTGCGAAACTACAACGTTGGGTCGGGTGGCCTCTACGTGGCTGAATGGACCGTGAGCGGCCACGGGCGGTTGCGTTCGGTGGTCAGCGCGAGATCGAGCAGCAACTGCTCGCTGAAGTGGCGTCCGTTGACTTGCAGGCCGATCGGCAAACCGTCGAGGAAACCTGTCGGGATCGAGATCGCCGGGTTGCCGTGCAGGTTGGCGGGGAATGTGAGGCGGCCGTTGATCTTGGCGCCGGCCTTGATGCCACCGAACGTGTTGGGGAGCGGGCCGTCGGCGTCGAACGCCACGTCGGGGTTGCTGGCGGTGATCACGAAGTCGACACCTCCCGAGGCGACATCGAAGATCCGCGCCATCGCCTCGTTCAGTTCGGTGCGCCGCCTCTCGAGCTTGATCCGCGCCTCGGCCCCGTACAGGCCGGGGCCATGTTCCATCGAGAATCGGATCTCGGGGGTCAGGTCGTCAGCACATTCGGGCCAGTGGTCCTGCAACTGGTCGATCAAGCCGACCGAGTTGGCGACCGACCAGGCGGCTCCCATCCGCGGCAGCTCGGTGTCGAGGCCGTCGACACGGGTCATCCCACAATCGTCGATCAACTGGATCGCAGCCTCTTCGAGCAGTTCCCACATCACCGGTGACACGACGGCGGCGCCCCAATCGGGCACGATCGCCACACGTTTGCCGCGCAGCTCGTGCGAGATGCGTGCCGAGCTCGGCCTCCCAGCCCTCGACGCGGGGGAGTGAGAGCGGCTCGCGCGGGTCGCGGCCGTTGCAGACGTCGAACCATCGAGCGGTGTCGCGGACCGAGCGCGACAGGCACCCGTGGGTGACGGTCATGGCGCCGAGCCCGGCTTGGGGGGTGAGCGGGATCCGACCGTAGGTGGCCTTGAGCCCGACCATGCCCACGAAGCCGGCAGGGATCCGGATCGAACCGCCCCCGTCGCCTCCGGTGCCCAACGTGACCAATCCACCGGCGACCGCAGCTGCCGAGCCGCCTGACGAGCCGCCGGGGGTTCGTCCGTGCTGCCATGGGTTGTGCGTCGTGCCGTTGAGCACCGTGCGCGTGACGTTGACACCGCCGAATTCGGAGGCCGTCGTCTGGCCGACCAGGACGGCACCTCCGATGTCGCGGGCGCGAGCGACGTTCGTGCCGGTGTCGGTGGCGACCTGATCGCGATAGACCACGCAGGCGTGGGTGTCGGGCCATCCCTCGACCTGATCGAGTTCCTTCACGCCGATCGGCACTCCGCCGAACGGTTTGTTCACGTCGGCGGTCGCGGCTGCTGCCTCGGCCTGCTCACGATGGAGGTGCGAAAAGGCGTTGAGATCACTCGCCTCGATCGCCGCATACGTCGCCGCCAGCTCTTCGGACGGGCTGCGCTGACCCGACCGGAACGCCTCGACCAACGAACACGCGTCGCCTTGCCAGGGTGCATCTGCCATGTCAGGAAGGTAGCTCGCAGCGGGGGCCGCGCAGCATGCGAACACCATGGAATCTCGCGCCCTTCTCGGTCTCGAACAGAGCCACAACCCGTTTCGGTGGACGCTCGACGTGCGGCCGCGAGGTGTGCACCGGCGGCAGCTTCCTGTTCGGTGCTGCTGGACATTCGGGTGCATGGGTGCTGCGCGGATTCGGGCACGGGTTGACCGACATGTTCGCCGAGGACGGCACGTTGTCGGCGACCGCCAGCCAGAGTTGCATCGTTCGCTTCCGCCGAAGCTGACACGCCGCCTACAGTCATCGACATGTCGTTACCGATCCGCCCAGGAATGACCATCCCGCTGCCAGGTCCGCTGCACTCCCAGCGCGACCGCATCGTCGAGCTCGCCGATATGGGGTTCACCGACGTGTGGACGGCCGAGTCGGACGCTGGTGACGGACTGACCCCGCTGGCGCTGGCATCGGTGTGGGAGCCCCGGTTGCGCCTGGGCACAGCGATCCTGCCTGCCTACACACGTGCCCCGGCATGCATGGCCCAGAGTGCAGCCACCATGGCCGAGGCCGCCCCGGGGCGGTTCGTGTTGGGGATCGGTTCCTCGTCGAACGTGATCGTCGAACGCTGGAACGGCATCCCGTTCGAACGTCCGTATCACAAGGTGCGCGACATGGTGAGGTTCCTGCGCGATGCGTTCTCGGGTGAGAAGGTGACGCAGCAGTACGACACCTTCGAGATCCAAGGTTTCCGGCTGGGTGTCCAGCCCGAGCAACCACCGCAGATCGTGGTCGCCGCGCTGCGTGAGGGGATGCTCAAGATGGCGGGTCGCGAGTCGGATGGTGCGATCACGAACTGGTTGGCCCCGCACGACGTGCCGCAAGTGGAAGCTGCCCTGCGGGAGGGTGCCGGCGGCGACGAGCGCGAACTGATTGCTCGGATCTTCGTCTGCCCCAGCGACAACGCCGAGGTGGTGCGGGCCGGTGCCAGGCGAGCGATTGCGGCCTACATGAACGTTCCGGTGTACGCCGCCTTTCAGGAGTGGCTGGGACGCGGCGACGCGCTGGCCGGGATGTGGTCGGCGTGGAAGGCGGGTGATCGCAAGCAGGCATTGGAGGAGATCCCGGACGAGGTGGTCGATGATCTGGTGGTGCACGGCACACCGCAGCAATGCCGGGCCAGGATCCAGGAGTACTTCGACAACGGTGTGACGACCAGTTCGCTGGCGATTCTTCCGTTCGATCCGGCGTTGCAGCATTGGGACGCAGTTCGGTCGTTGGCGCCCAACGCCGGCTGATCAAGCGGCGCGCGAGCGGATCGGCTGGTGACCGGGCAGCCGGCCGATGTGCTGTCGAGTCGCTTCGCGCTCGGCGAGCAGCCTCCGAATCTCGATGACGTGCTGGATGCCTCGTCGGCGAGTGTCCGCGTCGAGCCTGAACTGGACGGGAACCTCGGACGACGGCAACAGGGTGAGCTGTTGGGGTGTGTCGTTCTCGTTCATGCCCCCATCATGAACGGGGGGTGTCACAACGTCTGGGTGAGCATCGGGTGCTGCGGATCGAGGCCGACCACGCGCAACACGATGCCACGTCGCTCGAGATCATCGGCGATCCCCTCGAGCAAACGCATCACCCCGCCAGAGTGAATCGTCGCCGTGCCGAGATCGAGATGCACGAAGCAACCTCGACCCAGGTCGTCGAGCACGTGCTCGAGCTCTTCGATCGCGTCCTGATGGATGTCACCGCGCACGGCGATCAGCGACATCTCCCCGCATGGATCGTCGACACGCACGACCCGTATGGGCTTCGACGGTGGGAACATCGGCGGCGACACGGTGGAAGCTGTCGAGTTCTGCGACGGAGTGGTAGGAGCGGATCGATGACCCCTGGCGGCCAAAATTGAGGCGAGGCGACGAAGACGGGCGCTGTGGTTCGCCCGTCCCGTCGTGATCAGGGAACTCAAGAGATCCATGTGGAAACCTCGGACTGGACTTGACATGGATTTCACAGTAAATGAGGTGAAGTTGAATTGGAAGTCAAATCGCAAATCTTGCCGGATCCTCGACTGTTATCACACTGAGTCGATCGACACCAGTGAAATTGCCACGCACAGTGCGATCACGATGACTGGCGCCGCATAGGTCGCCCACTTCGGAACGCCCTTGTGGCGGGGAGCCATGACGAACACCGCACACACCGCGCCGGCCACCGCGCCGCCGAGGTGGCCACCGACGGAGATTCGATCGCGCAGCATGAACGTGAGAAACAGATTCAGGATCAACAACGTGCCGATCGACGTGTTGAGCGGGTTGGCTCCGTGCAGGTACGAGCCCACGAACGCCATACCCATCAAACCGAACACGGCACCCGACGCTCCGGCGGTGAACGCGTTGGGTTCGAGCAGCAGCACCCCCGCCGAACCGCCGAGCAGGCTGGCAAAGTAGACGAGTGCGAAACGAACCCGCCCGAGGGTCGGCTCGAGCATCTGGCCGAGCAGATACAACAAATACATATTGAAGCCGATGTGGATGATCCCGAAATGCAGGAATCCCGACGTGACCAACCGATACCACTCGTCGCCGTTGACGAGTAGTTGCTCGTTGAGCGCCAAATCGAGATGAACCCGCGTGAACTCTCCGGCGATGCTGCCCGGGTCTCGGATCCCGGCGTAGACGAACACCAACACATTGACCGTGATCAGCGCCATCGTGACCATCGCCGGCTGACGCGCGCTCCAGAACCGTGCGCGGGTCCGGACATCCGGTTGCGAGGCCTTTGCACATTCGAGGCAATGGCTGCCGATCGCGGCCTGCACCAGGCAGTCGGTGCATGCCGGTTTGCCGCAACGAGTGCACCTGCGACCGGTCTCGCGCTTGGGGTGGCGGTAGCAGGTCAGTGCGCCGTCGTGAGAGACGGGGGGTGGGGGAGGAGGCAGCGACATCGGTCCTGAGAGTATTCAGTCGAGGTGGGCGTCCCACCAGCGCCGGAGATGCTCCCATGCATAGATACCGGTGTCGTGCCCGTCCGACCACCGAATCGTGATGCCCCAGTTGCCGTGCAGTTCGGCGTCGGTCGCCGAAATCACGTCGCCGGCGAACGGGTCGATCGATTGTTCACGCTGGCCTCGACAACCGGCACACGGGCAGCTGCGACGCAGCGAGACGAGTGGGAACGTGGCCGTGACGCCGTCGTGATAGGTGATCCGCAGCTCGCTCTGGCGATCGAGTTCGACGTCGACGACTTGGGTTGCGGTCACCAGGTCAGGGTATCGGTCGTTGGGCGACCGCTGTGGTCAGCGGTCAGAGCTCCATCACCATACGCATCTCGTCCGGTGCTGCCGGCTTGCCGAACAGATGACCTTGCACGAGGTCGCACCCGGCGGCGCGCAGACGGCGCAACTGTTCGAGACCGGAGACGCGTTCAGCCACCACCTCCATGTTGAGCGCGTGGGCGAGCAGCACGAGTGCCCGGACGACTCGCGTGTCGGCCTCGGATGCCCCGCTCGGAAGCGCCAGTGTGCCGTCGAGCTTGAGCACGTCGGCGCCGACATCGGTCAGCAGCGACAGGGCGTTCGATCCCGTTCCGAAGTTGTCGAGGGCGACTCGTACGCCGACCCTTCGCAGTGCACGCACGGACCGGATCACCTCATCGGTGTCGCCTCCGAGCAGCGTCGCCTCGCGGGCCTCCAGCACGATCTGGCGTGGCCGCAGTCGGTACTCGCGCAACATGTCGACGACGCGATTGACGAACGACGAATTGGCGAGCTGCAGCCTGGAGACATTGATGTGCACGGCGAATCGCTGGCCGACCGCCCCATCGTCGATCCATTGGCGAGTCGCTGCGCAGGCCTGCTGCAGCACCCAATCACCGATCGGGACGATCACTCCCGTCTCCTCCGCGACGGCGATGAACTCGCCCGCCTCGACTCGACCGCGCTGGGGGTGGGTCCAACGCAGGAGCGCCTCTGCGGCCTCGGCCCGCTCGGACACGGCCGAGAAGATCGGCTGGTACTCGAGATGCAGCTGACCCTCCCTGAGCGCCTTCGACAGGGCGGCAGCCATCTCGGTGCGCACCTTGGCGCGATTGCGCAGCTGGCTGGTGTAGAGCGCCGTGCGCGCCCGCCCGGCCTGCTTGGCGGCATGGACTGCGGTGTCGGCGTGCGACAAGAGCTGCGTTGCGCCTGATTTCGGCGTTGCCGCCCGGATCCCGTCGTCGGTGACGCTGACGCCCACGCTGACCGACACGTCGAGCTCGAGCTGCTTGATCGTGAGGCGACCCGTGAGCGCTCGCCTGACCCGATCGGCGACGTCCATCGCGACGGCCGAGTCGGGTACCGCCGGGCACAGGACCATGAACTCGTCTCCGCCGACGCGAGCGATGACGTCGTCCGGCCGCACGGCGGTCGCCAGTCGGCGAGCCGTCGAGCTGAGCAAACGATCGCCGACCTCTTGCCCGAGCGCATCGTTGACATCGCGCAATCGATCGATGTCGATCAGCAGGATCGCCACCTCTCCGTCGTGATCGTCGATCCGAGCCAGGGCCGAAGCGGTTCGTTCGAGGGCCGCCGTTCGGTTGAGCAGCCCGGTGGTCGGGTCGTGCTCGAGCAAATGCTGAAGTTCTGTCGAGCGCCCGTGTTCTTCGGTGACATCACGGCAGATCACGGCGATGTAGCCGCCCGACGGCGATTCGGGATCGTGCCGAACCAGGACGGTCGTGGCATGGATGGCGGCAAGTGTCCCCGCCAGACCGAGATCGATCTCGCCCTGCCAGACGCCGCCTTCCGGATCGACCAGTAGTTGCTGCGGGACTTGATCGATGACATTGCGCAACATGTCGCGACCATCGATCGGATCGTCGGGGAGCGAGTGCGACGGGAACAGGCGCGTGCCGGCCTCGTTGGCATCGAGCACGCTGCCGTCGATGCCGATGATCATGGTCGCCGCGTCCGCTGCGACCAAGAGCGAACGCAGGTGGGACAAGCTCTCCGACGGCGAGAGGGCCGAGCTGTTCAGGGCGGAGGAGGCGCCAGGCGCCCGTTGGCCGGCCTCAGGGCTCGATGTGGTGACGATCTCGTTCTGGGTCATGTGTTGTCTCTCGCCATCGGCCGATTCCGTCATGCACTTGTCGGTGGTGTTCTCTACTCCGTTCGAACAAACGTGCCCGATACGGCACCTTGGTCGATTGCGACCAGGTTCAGCATCGAAATCACCTCGGTTCCAGGAGCATCATCGGCAACTTCGAGCTGTTGGTTGAGTGCATGCACCGTGAATTGATAGATGTGTTGCTCAGATGGTGGCGGACAGGGCCCGCGATAACTCGTGGTTGCAGCCGAATTGACCCATTCGTAGCCGGGTACGGGCTGTTCGTTCTCGATCAGGCTCGTGCGAGCAGGGTCGATGCCGTAGAGGATCCAGTGCACGTAGCCGCCGGCGTCGAGATCGACCACGCTGATGGCCAGTTCGACCGTGCCGGCCGGAACGTTCGCCCACGTCAGCGCCGGGGAGACGTCGTCGCCGTCGCACGTGTGCCGAACCGGTATCGCGGCCCCGTCCTGCCAAGGCGCGATCAGCAGCAACGGTTCCGTTGCCGGCTCGGGCGGCAGTGTGGGTTCGGGTGGCAGCGTCTGCGGGGGCGGAAACACCGGTGGTGTGAGCGTGCGCCCGTCTCCGGTCGAACACGACGACAGCCCGACGACGAGCATGGCAAGACACAACAATGGGCGGCGCATCGGTGCCGAGCATAGAAGCCGGGCGGGGCGTTGAGCCCGCGCCCGGCGGGTAGCGTAGGGCGTGTGACGTCCGAACCACGCACGATACTGACGGTGCATGCCCACCCCGACGACGAGGCCTCCAAGGGCGCTCCGACGCTTGCCAAATACCATGCCGAAGGCGTACGGACGATCCTCGTGTGCTGCACCGGTGGCGAGGAGGGCGACCTCCAGAACCCTGTGCTGCGTGAGCCGGGGCAGCCGTTCCACGGGCTCGACCCGAGCCAGGAGAAGGCGCTCGTCGCATCGATGCGGCCGGCTGAGTTGGCCAAGTCTGCAGAAGTGATCGGCTTCGACGAGGTCGTCATGCTCGGCTATCGCGACTCGGGCATGCCCGATTCCGAATCCACCGAACACCCCGACTGCTTTCACCAGGCCGACCTCGACGAGGCGACCGGCCGACTGGTCGAGATCATCCGGCGCACCAAGCCGCAGGTGATCATCACGTACAACGATGATCAGCAGGGTTATCCCCACCCCGACCACCTCAAGGTGCACGACATCTCGGTATTGGCGTTCGAACGGGCCGGCGATCCCGAGTGGTATCCCCACCAGGGCGAGCCGTACCAGCCGTCGAAGCTGTACTACACCACATGGAGCAGGCGGCGTCTGGTTGCCGTGCACGAGGGCTTGCTGCGTCATCGCGGCGAGTCACCGTTCGACGAGACCTGGCTCGAGCGCCCCGACACCGATCATCGTGTCACCACCCATGTCGAGATCGGCGAGTACCTGTGGGCGCGCACGCAGTCATTGCGGGCGCACGCCACCCAGGTCGACCCGACGGCGGCCTTCTGGTTCGGCCTGTCCGACGACGAACTGCGCGAGATCTACCCCTGGGAGGATTGGATCCTGGCGCGCTCGCTGGTCGGTGAGATCCCTGTGGCCGACAATGGAGACCCGCTGGAGAACGATCTGTTCGCCGGCATCGAGGCCCCATCGGCAGCGATCGAGGCTGCTTCGTGAGCACTCAGTACCGCGTGGTGGTCGCCAAGAAGGACGAACGTGTGGATGGCCCCGACGATGCCGACGTGGTGCTCTCCGTTCCGGTCGACGTGGCGGACAGCGATGGTTTCGACGCCACCGTCGAGTTCATGCGTGGGCGCCTCAAGGCGGTCGGCCACACCGGTCTGGTGCTCGACGAACTGAAGTCGGGCCAGGCCACGTCTGCGCTCAGAGCTCTCGCTCAGGGGTAGACCGCGGCGACGCCGCTCAACCGGCTCGCATCGCCGCTCGGAGCTGGCGATAACCGATCGGCACGGCGCCGACCTCGTCGATCAGCGCCGGCAGTGTGGCGTCGATGGTGACGAAGATGTGATCGTCGATCCAGCGGTCGGCGTTGACGGTGAGCGCATGCACCTCGGGTGTGTCGATCGCCGGTTGCACGTGCACCTCGGTGACGCCTGGTTGCAGATTGCGCAGCGCAGTGGTGACGCGCTCGCGAGACCCGGCCCGCCAGTCGTGGTCGAAATGATCCGGGAACACGACACCGGCATCGATCGCCAGCTGACGGAACGGAAAGCCGGCCTGCTGGGCTGTGACGGTGGATGGGAGCCGGATCGGTAGCCGGAACTCGACCGCCAACTCGAGGTAGATGTCGAAGAACTCGGGCCGCAGTGTGATCGCCGTGAGGTGCGGTGCGAGATGTGTGACGTCGATACCCCAGGCTTCGGCGCGGGTGATCTGTGCCTTCAGCTCGCGGTACACCTCCTCGGAGTCGGCATGCTCCCACAGGTCGTCGATGTTGCGCGGAAATCCACCCTCGCCGGAGAGCAGCGACGGCGCATGGGTGAGGGGGCCCCACCGGTACATCTCGTGTTCGGCATTGAGCGTGAGGTGGACACCGATGTCGTCGGTCGACTGGTAGTCGGCCGCTGCGTGGCGGGCCCACGGCGCCGGCATCATGATCGAGGCGCAGGTCGCAGCGCCCTGGCGAATTGCCTGGTAGACGCCTTTGTTGGCGGCGTGGCACGAGCCGAGATCGTCACACGACACGATCAACAGCCTGGCATCAGCGGGGTACCCGAGGCGTTCGGCGAGCTGGGTCACCGGGCGAACGATATCTGAACGATCAGAGAGCGTGAACCGCAGCGAGCAGGCGGTCGATGTCGTCGATGGTGAGATAGACGGCAATGCCGGCTCGCACGGCGCCCTCGATACCGAGCGCTGCCATCGCCTCGAGGGCGTAGTAGTGGCCGTCCCAGACGGCGATCCGTTGCGCAGCCAGGCTGCGGGCGACGGAGGCCGGGTCGTGGCCCTCGACGTTGAAGGCCAGCGTGGGCGCCCGATCAATCAGATCGTGTGGTCCGAACACGGTGACCCGGTCATCGGCCAGGAGGCCGTCGAGAAGGTGTGTGAACAGCTCGCGTTCGTGGGCCTGGATGACGTCGACGCCGGTGTCGAGCAGGAACTGGGCGGCAGCGTCGATGGCGGCGAAGCTCTCGTAGGAGGGGGTACCCAGCATGAAGCGGCCCGGGCCGGTGTCGGGAGCCGGCCGGACCTTGTAGGCGTGCAGCCGGTCGAGCAGTTCCGGTTCGATCCACGTTGCGCCGGCGTGTGGTCCGTACCACTTGTAGCTGCTGGTCGAGTACACGTCGCACCCGACCGCGGTGACATCGACCGGGGCATGCGGCGTGAGGTGGACGCCGTCGACCATCACCTTGGCTCCGGCGTCGTGCGCGGCGGCAGTGATCGTGGTGATGTCGGGCATCGTGCCGATCGCGTTGCTGGCCCCGGTCACGGCCACCCATCGGGTGCGGTCGTTCAGCAGATCGCTGACGGCGTCGGTCGGGAGCCGGCCGGTCGACGGGTCGAATTGGGCGAAGCGCACGATCGCGCCGGTGTCCTCGGCGACCAGCAGCCAGGGTGACACGTTCGAGTCGTGATCGAGCTGGGTGCAGATGATCTCGTCACCCGGTCGCAGGTCGTGGCCGATCGCCCGCGTGATCGAGAACACGTTGGCGGTCGTGGACGGCCCGAACATGACGCTGCTCGGATCGACGTTCAGGAGCCGGCCGATCGAGCCCTGCACCTTGTCGAACAGCTCGTCGCATGCCTCGGCGGCGGCGAACGAACCATGACTGTTGGCGTTGTTGCCGCTGCGCTGCCATGCCGATGTGGCCTCGATCGCCGAGTCGACCACCTGCGTCCCGGCCGGCCCATCGAAGCGCGCCCATCCCTGGTGCTGGCCTTCGGTGATCGCCGGAAATCGATGTCGCAAGTCGAGCATGCCCAGACCGTATCCGCCCGGTGACGTCAACCGCAGGCCGACCAGAGGCCAGCATCGTCGGACTCGGCATCGCGGGCGGCCTGCACCATCACCTCCGAGAATGCGACGTTGGGAGGGATGGTGAGCGGCTGGGCGTAACCCTGCCGAACGATCTCGTAGTTGATGAAGATGCCGTCGTGCGACCGGTACACGTAGGCCAGCATGCGTCCGTAGTCGTCGCGCCCGACGACGTCACGTTCGAGTCGAATCGGTGTGCCGACGGGGAGCAGCGACTCGACGAATGTGGTCGCCTCGTCGCCGAAGCACTCGCCGACGGTGGCGGGCCGAGTGGCGCTGGCGTCGTGCGACACCTCGGGCGTGTCGATGCCGGTCAACCGCACACGTTCCTCTTGGCCGTCGATGATGACGTCGATCGTGTCGCCGTCGACGACATAGTCGACCGTGGCGTTTGCCTGCATCGGCTCGGGAACCGCCGTCGTCGCCGTCGGCGAGCCGAACCGCGAATCGGTACCACAGGCGACGAGCATCAACCCGAGGGCGGCGAGGGCGGCGAGGCGTGACACCCCACCGTTCTATCTGGCGCCTGACGCACCCAACCAGCGCGTGAGGTTTGTGCGCACAGCTCTGCGCACAAACCGCACGCGCCGGATTGTCAGATGCGTTCGATGATGGTGCCCGTGCCGAGGCCGCCGCCGCAGCACATCGAGACCAGCCCGTAGCGACCGTCGATCCGTTCGAGTTCGTACAGCGCCTTTGTCAGCAGGAAGGCGCCGGTGCCGCCGAGCGGGTGGCCGAGCGCGATCGCTCCGCCGTTGGGGTTGGTCTTCTCGAGGTCGGCGCCGACCTCCTTGGCCCACGCCAGCACGACCGAGGCGAACGCCTCGTTGATCTCGAACGTGTCGATCTCGTCGATCGAGAGACCCGTCCGGTCGAGCAACCGTGCCGTTGCGTCGATCGGGCCGGTCAGCATCAGAACCGGGTCGACACCGACCATGCAGGTGTCGACGACTCGGGCACGCGGAGTGAGCCCGAGCTCGCCGGCCTTGTCCTCGGTCATCATCAGGACCGCCGCCGCGCCGTCCGAGATCTGCGACGAGTTGCCGGCGGTGTGAACACCGTTCTCGCGAGCGATCGGCTTGAGCGTGGCGAGCTTCTCGAGTGAGGTTTCGCGGAGGCCCTCATCGCGGGCCACCGTGTGCATCGTGTCGGTCGGGTTGCCGTGCTCGTCGAGGTCGGGCGCCTCGATCTCGATGTACTGGCCGTCGAAGCGGCCTTCGGCCCAGGCCTGCGCGGCGCGCTGCTGCGAGGCGAACCCGAACGCATCGGTGTCAGCGCGCGAGATGCCCCACTTCTCGGCGATTCGCTCGGCGCCCTCGAACTGTGAGGTCATCTCGTACTGCTCGAAGTAGGTCTTCGGGATCGGGATCCCGAGGCCCAGTTTCTTGGACGAGTTCGAGCCGATCGGAATCCTGCTCATCAGCTCGACGCCGCAGGCGACGGCGACGTCGACGACCCCCGAGCCGATCAGAGACGAGGCCAGGTTGGTGGCTTGCTGACTGGAACCACACTGGGTGTCGATCGTGGTGGCAGCGGTTTCGAGTGGGAGACCCGCCGACAGCCACGCCGTGCGCGTCACGTTGAAGCTCTGTTCGCCGACCTGGCTGACGCAGCCGCCGACGACCTGGCCGACCTCGGCCGGGTCGATGCCCGAGCGTTCGATCAACGCCGTCTGCACTCTTGCCAACACCTCGGCCGGGTGGAGCGACGAGAGGCCGCCGCCGCGGCGCCCGATCGGCGTGCGCACGGCATCGACGATGACGACATTTCGAGTGTTCGAAGCAGACATGCCCGCAAGGTTAGGAAGTTGGGGCAGCCCTGGTTCAGTCCGGTTGCTCGCGGACGAGTTGCGCCGACAGGTGATGCTGCATCGGCAGCCCGACCGCCGCCATGCTCAGGTCGTACTGCATCGTGTCACCGTTGATCCGAAACACGCGTTTGACGCCGGTGACCGACTTCGCCGTCGAACTGAAGGCGACGTTACTGGTGGCGATGTCGATCACCAGCGCGCCATCGAGGGAGACCTCGATCGTGCCCTCCTCGATCTCGATCACGCCGGTGGGGTGGCTGAGCACCACCTCGACCCGACCGCGGCCGGGGAACCGCCAGTAGCCGGATTCGGCATGCATCGGCTGCCCTGGTTGGGCGGCTGATCCGAGGGAGCGGGTGCGCTGTTGATATGCCAAGAATGGTTTGCCGACATGGGTGAACGTGACCGACTCGGCGTAATCGAAGGATGCGATGGTCGGGTACTCGCCGTGACCCGAGCCGGTCCAGGTGCCCAGCAGGGCAGCCACATGTGAGATGTCGGGGTGCAGGTCAGGCATTGCGGCAGGCCCGTCAGGGAGTGACCATCTTGAGGCGGAGTTCGTTGCGTTGGCCGGCTGTCCAGTCGGCGACGAAGGTGAAGCGCCCTCCTCGGATGGTGGTGACGCGCCACTCGATCGGCTCGCCGCTGAAGGTGCCCAGTCGTTCGATGCAGAAGACAGCTTCGCCATCGTCGAGCTCGAGGTTGGAGCGATGGTCGTCGCTGGGGATCGCCGGGTGGATCCGCTCCCACCCGGCGTTCGGGCGCCTCCCGATCGTACGGTCGAGTTCGTTGTACAACGATGTGTGGGTGAAGTCGGCCTGGAGCAGGCCGTTCCCGATCTCGGCGGGCAGCCAGATCCGATCGATCGCCAGCGGCTCGCCGCCGGCGTATCGGACACGATCGATCAGTACCAGTTCGGCGTCGGGCCCGAGCCCGAGGTTGGCAGCTGCGTCGGCATCGACGACCTGTTCGAGCCTGCGGACCTTGCTGTGCTGCGGCACGCCGGACTCTTCCACCAACTGGAACAGGCTGTACAGGGATCCGAGCGAGCGTTCGAACGTACGATGGTCGACGGACGTACCGACCCCGCGGGCACGGCGCAGGAGGCCGCTCGCTCCGAGCTGGCTGACAGCGTGACGTGCCGTGTGACGGCTGACGCCGTAGATCTCCATCAACTCGCGGTCGGTCGGAAAGCGGTCGGCGAAATCGCCGATTTCCATCCGTCGCCGCAGCTCTTTCTCGAGCTGTGCCCAGAGCGGGAGCGAATCTCTCCGATCGAGGGCCAGCCCGCCGAGCGCAAAATCGTCACTACTCATCGGTCGCTACTCATCGTGTGGTGCCTTTCGCGACCGTGATTCGGACATTGCGTCTCGACGTTAGCCGTCACCGTCCGCCGCGTTCAGATCATGACCCGGCGCGGTACGCGCTCGGTTCCGGCTTGAGTGGGCGGGCATACCACAACGGACGCCGAAGACCGCCCGGTCCGGGCGCCGGTCGCGTCTTGGTGAGCCAATCGAGGTAGGCCTCGCGCGACTTCGCTGTATCGACCACCACATCGCCGTACTGGTCGTCGGCTTCGGCAGGCGTGACCCGAACCCGCTGGTGCCAGCACTGCATGCCGGAGATCGGATCGGGTTGCACGGAGAACGTGAGATTCTGGTGCACCCCGGTGTCGTTCCACCAGATCCGTTGCGTGTCGGGATCGCCGTCCGGTCCCGAATCCCAGTTCTTC
>CAVRNX010000032.1:0-30194 GCA_963722635.1 uncultured Acidimicrobiaceae bacterium | reverse complement strand
GCTAGTTGTGACGACCGATCGACGGATCAGCGGTCGCGGAAGCCCTTGCCGTCGAGGATCTTCGGGCGTACCTCTCCACCCGTGCGGTTCGCGTCTTGGCCTGCTTGGCATCGGAGAAGTGCAGGTTGTACTCCCGTTGCCGTCCCGGGGTCAGCGCCTCGAACGCCGCCTTCAGCGCCGGGTCCCGGTCGAGTCGATCCTGCAGCTCGACGACGAGAACGAGCTCGGGGGCTGGGCCGATTTCCAGGCCCGCCTCCTCGACGTCGATGGCTGCCTCGACGTATTCCTTGACCGTGGCCGACAGATCGCGGACATCGTCGACCGAGGTGAAGCGAATCCGGCGCGCCGATCGGGAGTTCGGACCCTGCTCCTCGAGGACGCCGTCAGGGTCGTCGAGCAGCGCGCCCTTGAAGAACATCAGGGCGAGGAAGTCCTTCATCTCCTGGAGGATGACGATGTTCCCGTCCTCGTGGCTGTAGCAGGGCTTGCCCCACTTGATCTGCTCGGTCAGTCCGGCGCTCAGCAGGACCGGTCGGAGCTCGACCATCTCCTCCGGCCACTTCTCAGACCGCCTGATGTAGGCATCGACGTCGGCGTTCACCGCCACTCCCCGTCACGACCGAGATACTCCCGAGCGCCGCCCGAGCCGTCGCGGTAGAACGTCTGGCTGCCCGAGTCGGCCAGCACCTGCAGCATCGCCGGTAGTTCGGCGCCCTCGGCCCGGAATCTTGGCGATCACCCGGTCGGTGCCGATCGCGTCGAGCATTTCGAACGGGCCGTGGGCCCAGTCGAAACCCCACCTGATGGCGTTGTCGATGTTGACGATGTCGTCGGCGATCTCGGGCACCAGGCCGGCGGCATAACGCAGCGTGCCTCCGAAGATCTGCCACGCCAGCTGTCCCTGTGGCGAATCGTCGAACAGCACCGCGCCGAGGTCGCCGGGCACGCCGTCGAGATCGGGCTCGACGGCGTCGCGCCACGCTTCGGTGACGAGATCGAACGTCTCGATCCGCTTCGTGCCGTCGTCGAGCTTCTGGACTCGTCCGAAGCCGCCGAGTTGGCGCGACTTGCGACCGAGCTGGCCGCGCTCGAGCATCCGCTGCTCAGCCTCGGGGAACGAGGTGAACCGATGTCCGGCGTCGCCGTCCGGCAGGTTGACGGCGAGGTTCTTGCCGACCAGGTCCATCACGTCGAGGCCGATCAGATCGATCAGCCCGTAGAGGCCGGTGGGCGGCAGCCCGACGGGCTTGCCGAGCACGGCGTCGATCGTCTCCTGGCTCATGCCGTCGGCCAGGAACGGCTTGGCCAGATGCAGGCCGCTGAGCATGAAGAAGCAGCCGATCCGGTTGCCGATGAAGTTGACCGTGTCCTTGGCATGCACCACGCCCTTGCCGAGCTTGGTCTCGCCGAAGTTGGCGAATGCCTCGATCACCTCGGGGTTCGTGTCTCCCCCGGCACCAGTTCGAACAGCTTCATCACACGGACCGGATTGAAGAAGTGGGTGATCGCCACGTCGGCCTGAAACCGCTCCGGCATGCCCGCCGCGATGTCGCGCAACGGGATACCGCTCGTGTTCGAGCTGATGACCGAGCCGTCCTTGCGGAGCGGGTCGACCTTGGCGAACAGCTGCTGCTTGATGCCGACGTCTTCCACGATCGCCTCGCAGATCCAGTCGTAGTCGGCGATCAGTGCCAAATCGTCGTCGAACGTGCCCGTCACGATCAGGTGACGGTCGTCTTCGTCGACAGCCTGCAGCCCCCGCTCGACGGCCTCCACCGTCATGTCGAGCATCAACACCCGACAACCCGCAGCGGCGCTGGCGGCTGCGATCCCGGAGCCCATCGTTCCGCACCCCAGCACGGCAACTGATTCGATCTGACGACTCATGTTCAACTCCTGTCGGCCGGTACCCGGCATCTCGATCGGAAAAGTGTGCCAGGAATGCTCGCGAACGTGGCGCCCTCGACGCCGGCCGCTGCAACGATCCCCCCGAACGCGCCATCGCTGCCCATCGAGAAGGGGGCATCGAACGATGCCCCAGATTGCTCCCCGAGCTCGCCACGGAACACGTCTTGCAGCAGGGTGTACCGCTCCGACCGGCCCGATCGCATCCCAGCCTGCGAGTCGTGGTCGAGCGCTGACGGCGCGACCCAGATCTTCCGTCGCTGATGATCGTGACCGCCAGGTCGACTGGCAGGATGTTCGGGACCGCTACGACCTGGAGGCCGTTCGTCTTGAGTTCCGATACTTCACACGATGCAAACGGGGCACCGATCACCGCCCCGGTCGCCGACTGGGCGAGCGACTACGACATCTTCGACCCGCAGTACGTCGACGATCCGTACGGCGATCTGGGACGAGCTGCGTGCAGTCCTGCCCGATGGCGCACACCGACCGTTGGGGCGGCTCGTGGCTGCCGACCCGCTACGACGACGTGTACGCGATCGCCCACGACATCGAGAAGTTCCCGTCGGGCAACGGCATCAGCGTGGTGCCGCTGCTCGACATCGCCGTCAGCGGCGAGGCGACGCCGATCAACGTCCCCGTCACCGGTCCTCACCTCCGGTGTGCCTCCGATCAGCGCCGATCCGCCGTTGCACACCTGGACCCGCCGACTGATCCTGCCCACCATGAGCCCCGCCCGGGTCGCCGAGTACGAGGTGTTCACCCGCGAGCTGTGCCGACGTCTCGTCGACGATGTGCTCGACCGCGGCGACGGCGACGCCGCCTCCGAGTACGCCCAGCAGATCCCGGTACGCGTGATCGGCCACATCCTCGGTGTCCCCGAAGACATGTCCGCCACGTTCACCGAGTGGGTCCGCGACGTGCTCGAGTTCGCCCACGACCCCGAGCGCCGCCGACACGGCATCAGCGACATCATCACCTACCTCCGCGACGCGATCGACGACCGCCAGGCCGAGCCCGACCGACGACTTCATCACCGAGCTGCTGCAGTCCGAGCACGACGGCGAGCCGATCGCGCATGCCGGTCGTGATGGGCATGTGCGCGCTGCTGCTGATCGCCGGCATCGACACGACCTGGTCGTCGATCGGCTCGACGATGTGGCACCTCGCCACCCACCCCGACGATCGCCGTCGCCTGGTCGCCGAGCCCGAGTTGATGCCGACTGCGATCGAGGAGTTCCTGCGTGCCTACGCCCCGGTCACGATGGCGCGCCGGCTCGTCGAGGACACCGAGTACGAGGGCTGCCCGATCAAGGCCGGCGAGCGAATCCTGATGAACTTCCCGGCCGCCAACCGCGACCCCGAGGTGTTCCCCGACGCCGACAAGGTGATCCTCGACCGCCAGCAGAACCGGCACCTGGCGTTCGGTGCCGGCATCCACCGCTGCGCCGGATCGAACCTGGCCCGCATGGAGCTGCGGGTCGCCGTCGAGGAATGGCTGGCCCGGATCCCCGAGTTCGAGCTCGTCGACCCTGCCCTGGTCACGTGGGCCGGCGGTCAGGTCCGCGGCCCTCGATCGATCCCGATTCGGGTCGGCTGATCGCACCGGCGTCACGCAGCGATCCCGCCCCGTTCGGCCTGCATCAGCTCGAGCTGCCAGAGATTGCGCGCGACGAAGACTGAGCGGCTTCGCCAGGCGTCAGACCGGGGTGGCCCGTCAGCGTTACATCAGGTGCCTGGCACCTGGTGCAACGCCTCAGTGGCCTGCGAAGTCAGGGAGCCGACGCTCGCCCATCGCCGTGGTGCCCTCGACGAAGTCGGCGGTCGCTTGTAGCCGCGCCTGCTCGACCGCCTCGTGCGCCGTGGCCGCCTCGACACGGTCGGCGAGATCACCCCTCAGGGTGGCACGGATCGATCGCACCGCGAGCGGCGCCGATCTGGCGATCTCGAGCGCAAACGCGTGGGCGCTCGATCGCAGTTCGTCGAGCGCGACCAGCCGATCGGCGAGACCGAGCTGCTCGGCTTCGATGCCACCCACGCGGCGACCGGTGTAGAGCAACTCGGCCGCAACCTGCTCGCCGACCAGGCGCGGCAACGTGACGCTGAGCCCAAAACCCTGGTGGAAACCGAGGCGAGCGAAGTTGGCGCTGAAGCGTGCTTCCGGGGTGGCGATCCGCAAAATCGGCCGCCAGTGCAAGGCCCATCCCGCCACCGATCGCGGCACCCTGAATTGCGGCAACGACCGGCGTCTTGCAGCGGAAGATCCGCACCGCGGTGGCGTACAACTGCTCGGTCGTGTACGACCGATCGCCCCCGAAGTCGGCACCGGCACTGAAGTGCTTGCCCTGGGCGCACAACACCACCGCCCTGCAGCGATCATCGTCATCGAGCCCCTCGAGGGCGTCGGCGATCCCGCCGATCGTCTCGATCGCGAAGAAGTTGTTGGGTGGACGACGCACCTCGACCGTGGCGACATGATCGTCACCAACCGAGACGGAAACCGCGGGATCGGACATGCGGTGACGGTAGCCCGCCGGTCGAGGCGAAATCTGCGCCGGGGTCCTTCGTGAGTTCAGCCCATCTGGGTCGTCGACAACGGCGACACTTTGACGATCACACGGTGGTCACCGGGCTGATGCCACGGGTACTGCGGCTGGTCGATGTACTTGTTGGCCATCGAATCGATGAAGGCATTGTTCTCGTCGTCGATGATCTCGTCGACCGATCCGCGAATCTCGAGGTAGCGGTAGGGGTTCTCGACATCGACGATCGACAACGCCACGAGCGGGTTGGCCTGGACGTTGCGGTACTTCTGGCGGCCAGTGGTCTGGCTGAACAACACGTGGGTGCCATCCCAGTCGAACCACACCGGGTTGTTCTGTGGCGCACCGTCGGGGCCGATCGTGGCAACGTTTGCGAGAGCTTTCGTGCTCAGGATGTCGATGTGAGAGGCAGGAACGGTCATACCGATACCAACTCTTGCGCGCGCAAACTTATTCCACTGCTGCAACTCGAGAAGAGGTGCCCTGGTCGATCGGTTTCCCTCCCATGCGGAATCGTCGGAGCGACTAAGCGGTGGACTACTGCTCGTTCTCGGTCTACCGGCAGATGGGGCGCACCTCGATCACCGATCAGTAACTTCCGCGAATGAGTTCGACGTCGGCGTTGATCATCGGGACCCGGATGTTGACTCCCGTCGCGGTCGGTTCGACAGTGGCGCCGTCGATGCCGTGCACGTCCCAGTTGCGGGGTTCGGCCCCGATCAACCTGAAGCTCGTGAAGACGTGAGGGTCCTCCTCGAGCGGCGCCAGGCGCACTGACAGGTTGCCGTCGATCCACTCGGCTCTGCGTGAGTGCCATGGCCGGGAAATCGACGTCGACGATCTGGGGGCAGGATTCGACGGGCGCCGCCGACAGGCGTTCCCACCTGCCCGGGCCGGCTGCTTCAGCGGCAGCCAGAAAGGCGTTGAACTGACCCCTCGGGTGAGGCTCGTCGAGGCCCATCCCCCACGTGAACTCGCCATTGTCGAGGTCCCAGGTCGGCTCGTACGAGGCCTCGATCGCCGCAGCCACGCGCTGCTCCAGATCTGACATGCCCCACTCACGAGCCAACAACAGTGCCGAACCGAAGGCCCGGCTGGCCGGGAGCGGAAGCCGACGCGTCCCGTCCAGCCCGATCGAGACGCACGCCGCCTCGAACAGACGCCGGGCGTCTTCGGGCACCTGGGGCGCGGCATAGTGCGACGTCGTCAGCGCCGCTGACACTGGGAGCCGGTGGTGAACATCGAGTTGAGGGTCGTAGTAGAGAGTCGTCGACTCGGGCGCCGCGTCACCGTCGAGATCGAGGTAGTGCTGCCGGGCGTACTGCCACCAGGGCGTGAACGCCTGGCTGTGGAAGTCGGTGCCGTGTCGATTGTCGTGGAGCCTCAGACCGAGGCCCGCTCCGGCCAGTCAAAACGGCCAGACTTTGGTGTTCTCTCAATGACAGCCGATCGGTGCAGCCAACCACTGCCGGCACAGGTGCTCGGCGATCTGTGAATGAGTCCATGTGAACGTGTTGTCGCCGTCACGGATCATCTCGAACGGCCGGTTCCACCGGTCGTCGGCATTCGGTCCGTTGTCGACCATCGATCGGATACCGAGCAGCACCAGGAAGAAACCCTTGTAGAACAACATGCCGTCTGCCGCGACCGGGTCCATCTGGAGGCCCCACGGCTCGATCCCGTTCGCGGTCCAACCCGGCACGTCGTACTCTCCCCACAGCTGTTGCGGGATGAACAGCCGATAGACATCGGGATAGTCGGCTCGGTCGGGATCGTGGCCGAACTGGGTCATCCAGTCAGCCGCCGACCACCAACCGGTGTGGCGTTCGATCAGCTGATCGAGGATCGCGACGTACGGCTCGGTCCACGCCGGCGTGCGATGCGCCATCAACCCCATCGCATACGACGAGTCGACCAGGTCGAAGCGGTGCCAGCTCGCCATCGGCGGGTCGGAACGATCGTCCCAGTGGGGATGCGGTCGGCCGGCGCGACTCCAGTCGTCTGGCGTGTGCGCCTTGCGGTGCAGGTACCGCAGCCACCCCAGCGATCGGTCGGACAGCTCCGCCATGGTGATCGGCGAAGGTCAGATCCGGCTCGCCAGGAAGGCCCTCGTGCGGGCCCGGTCTTCCGGGTTGCCGGCGAACTCGGATGCGGCGAACTGGGTGACACCCGCCGCCACGAGTTCGTCCATGCGACCGGCGCAGGTTGCTTCGTCGCCGATGATGGCGAGGTCTTCGGGCCCGCCCAGGCCTTCGTGGTCGAGCATCGCCCGATATGACGGCAGCTGTCCGTAGATCAGGAACGTCTTGGCAGCGTTGGCGCGAGCGGCGTCGACGTCGTCGGTCACCCAGATCGGGAATCCCGCCGCAATCTCCGGAGCCGGCCGCCCGGCATCGGCAGCCGCCTCGCTGATGGTCGGCACGGTGAGCGATCCCAGGGTTCCGGCGCCGGTCATCCAGGTGATCGTGCCGGCGCAGCGAGAACCGGCCAGCTTGAGCATCTGCGGCCCGAGAGCTGCCAGCAGCACCGGCGGCTGTGGCGCATCGATCGTGAGCTTGCCGCGCGCCGTGATGGTTTCGCCGACCATGCTGACGGCTTCGCCACCTACCAACGGCATCAACGCATCGAGATACTCGCGGGCGTGCCGCACGGGCTTGTCGAACGAGTATCCCCACATGCCCTCGACGACCGGCTTGTGCGACAGCCCGATCCCCAACGTGAATCGTCCGCCCGTCAGCATGCTGGCGGTCATCGCCTGCTCGGCCATCACCATCGGGTGGCGGGGATAGGTCGGAACCACGGACGTGCCAAAGCGAATCCCCGGCACGTGTTGAGCGACGGCGCCGATGATGTTCATGGCCTCGGGGCCCTGAACGATCTGCGACAGCCAGTACGAGGCGAACCCCGCCTCGGCCGAGGCCTTGGCATCGGCGACAACGGCGTCCAAGCCACCACCGCCAGCGACACTGGAGAAGATTCCGATTTCCATTGCGCCAACGTACCCAGGGTGCGACAGGCGGGACGAGTCGCCGTGGTCGTCGCAAAGGCGTCGCAACGGTCATCCCCACTCCCACCATCAGGTCTATGGTGGGGCACCCTCCGCACTCCACCACCGACATGCCTGATCATCCACAACCACTCGGCGGCAACGACATGCCTCGCTTCGGCGGCATCGCCACGTTCATGCGGCTACCGGGCACCTCGGCACCGGCCGATCTCGACGTCGCGATCGTCGGCGTCCCGTTCGACATCGGCACCTCGAATCGCCCCGGTGCACGCTTCGGTCCACGTGGGATACGCAGTGAGTCGGCGTTGATCCGTCCGTACAACATGGCGACCCGCGCCGCCCCGTTCGACAGCCTGCGGATCGACGACACCGGCGACGTTGCGACCAATCCGTTCAACCTGCCCGACGCGGTCGACCGGATCGAACGCCACTTCGACGGATTGTTGGCCGATGATGTGACGACCGTGTCAATCGGCGGCGATCACACGATCGTGTTGCCGATTCTGCGGGCGATGCACAAGCACCACGGACCGGTTGGGTTGGTGCACGTCGATGCGCACACCGACATCAACGACACCATGTTCGGCGAAGCCGTCGCACACGGCACCCCCTTCCGGCGGGCAGTCGAAGAGGGGCTGCTCGACTGCAACCGCGTCGTTCAGATCGGGGTGCGCGGCACCGGCTACGCCGCCGATGATTTCGACTGGTCGCGCCGGCAGGGTTTCCGCGTCGTGCAGGCCGAGGAGTGCTGGCATCGCTCGCTGCAACCCTTGATGGCCGAGGTACGCCACCAGGTCGCGGGCGGGCCGGTCTACCTCAGTTTCGACATCGACGGTCTCGACCCGGCCTTCGCCGGCGGCACCGGTACCCCCGAAGTCGGCGGACTCACCACGATCCAGGGCATCGAGATCATCCGCGGCTGCCTGGGCCTCGACCTGGTCGGATGCGATCTGGTCGAGGTGGCACCGGCCTACGACCCGACCGGCAACACGTCGCTCGTCGCAGCGAACCTGCTGTACGAGATGTTGTGCGTGCTCCCGGGCGTCGAGTCACGAGCGTGACGAGGTCGACAACGGCCGGGTCCGGCGTGGTTCAGGCGAGCAAGCCGAGGTCGTCGTAGCGGCGGCCGAGGATCGATTCGGCGTCGCCGCCGAGCCAGTCGAGACACGGGGTGAACATGGCGCGCGGGTCGATCTGAGGGCGCAGGTCACCGTCGAGCAGATCGCCGGTGTCGATCGCCCCGTACAGCCCACCGTCGATCGCGTGACCCATCACGAACGACACACCGGCTGCGCCGTGGTCGCACCCCTCGCTGGCGTTCTCGCGGACACGACGCCCGAACTCGCTGTGGGTCGCCAGCAACACCCGGTCGCCGACACCCGCTGCGTCCAGCGTGTTCCAGAATCCGGCCAGCCCCTCGGCAAGGTCGGTCAGCAACTCGTCGTGGATCGTCAACTGGTCGCCATGGGTATCGAAGCCTCCACCCGTGATCGTGATGACGCGCGCTCCACGTCGCCGATCACGAGTTGAGCGGCGACAGCGAGTCCGGTCGAGAACGCACCTCCCCGAACCGCCAGCGGATCGATCGGCGAGTCGACCTCGGCCCGCACGGCATCGGCGATCGAGTCGAACTCCTCGATCGCCCCGACCGACGTGAGGAACGCCTGCTGGGCGGCGGCGATCAGCGGGTCGCTGCTGAGCGTTTCGCCCAGAGAACGCACCGCACTGTTGCTGAGGCGGTCGGGGAATGCGAACGCGTTGACCTCGTCGATGACGGTGCCCGACCGGTCGGCACCCGACAGCATCCTGCCGCCGGACCCGAGCGCGGTTGCTCCGAGTGCCGGGATGTCGTCGGGAAGTTGATCGAGCCACCGTCCCAGCCAGCCGAGTGTCTCGTCCATGCGGTCGGCCCGAAGCCAGCGGTCGGTCGAAACGAAGTGTGACCGATCCGGATCGGGGAAGCCGATGCCGGCCAGCGTGGCGAGCCGACCGTCGTCGAGGAACGGCACGAGTGGAGCGAGCGCCGGGTGCATCGCGTGCCCAGCCAACACATCCGGCATCAACAGGGTCGACTCGGGCAACGCGATCGTGGGGCGCAGGTCGCGGTAGGCGCCGGTCAGCGGCGGGATCGTGTTGACGGCGTCGTTACCGCCCGCCAGTTCGACCATCACGAGCACCCGATCATCGGGCACGAGTTCGGTGGGAGTACTGATGGTGGTGACGGTGACCGGCGGCGACGTGGACGTCGTGGGCGTCACGATCGTCCCTGCGGTGCCGGCGCCTCCCGCTGTCGTGGGTGCCGCTGTGGTGGCCCCTCCACCGCTGTCACTCGTTGCCCCGGAGGTACAACCCGTGACGATCAGTCCACCGGTCAGGGTCAGGAAGCGGCGGCGCGAAATCGAGATCATGTCAACAGGTTCTCCGGGCTCACGAGGGCGAGGGTCAGTCGGTTCACGGGGTCGTCCTCGCGGCGGAGGGCGTCGGCGGTCGACGGCAGGAACGGTTCCGGCAGGCCGAGCTGCCGGGCGAGCAGGTCGAGATCGCGATCCTCCGCCGATACCCGGACCGGCTCGCCCGACCCCGCAGCCGCCGCGAGGGCGGCGGCGACGTTCGTGCGGGCGATCAGGGAGCTGGCGGTGAACCACTCGGCGCCCGTCGGCCAACCGGCGACGCTGGGCGGCAACAACGGCAGTTGTCCCAGCTCGCGCACGCGACCTTGCACGGTGCGGAAGAGACGGGCGGGCTCGGCGCCGGTCGCCCTGGCTGCGGCGAGCAGCCACGGGATCGGTGCTGCGACGAGCGGGGTCGACATGCCGGCGATCCCGAGTCGAAGCGCAGCGCCGATCAACTGATCGAGCTGCGCGCCGGAGTCGACGTAGACCTCGGCGAGCTCGTCGACGACGCCGACCATCGTCGCCTGATCGGGATCGCCGAGATACTCCTCGACCACCCGCCGGGCCACGAAGCGGGGGTGCTCGGGATGACCGGCGACGGCGTCGATGACGGAGTCGACGTCGTGGACTCCGTCGACACCGAGCAGGGTGACAGGGGTGTCGTCGTGGCGAAACGGGACGAATCGGGCATCTGGCAGGTTCGGACCGGCGACCCAGCCGGTCAACGCCGACGCAGCGGCCTTGACGTCGTCCTCGGAGTAGTTGCCGACACCGAGCGCAAACAGTTCGAGCAGCTCGCGGCCGTAGTTCTCGTTGGGTGCATCGCCCGTGGAGGTTCGACCGTCGAGGTAGACCAGCATCGCCCGGTTCACGGTGACCGCCCGCAGCAGCTCTGGGAAGCTGCCGCCGCCCGACTGCGAATAGAGCCGGATCTGCTCGACCATCAGTTCTGGCACCGGGACCTTGCCCAACGAGCTCACCAGCCAGCCGTGCAACATCCACGTCCGTCGATCCTCGAACGGGCGCTCGGTCGCCAGCAGATGCTGGATCCAGCCGACCACTGCCTGGCGACGGCCCCCCGACTCCGGGTCGAGATCGAGACCCGCCCATGGGTCGGTGGCAGCGGCGATCCCGGAAGCATCAGGTTCGAGCATTCGGGTCAGCTCGGCCTCTGGGCCGCGCACGGCGGCTTGCTCGAGCCCGTCGGGGTGCAGCCCGAATCCGGCGCGCCGGTGCAGCCATCCCACCGCTTGTCGGTCGTCCATGGATCAACGGTGAACGACGAAGGTAAGAGCCGCCCGTGTGGCGGGTGAGAGCACCTGTTCGCGGGGCCGCTCGACCGGTCCGCCTTCGCTGCGGTCGAATTGGGCACACTCTTGTAGACCGCAAAGCGATCCCACCACCGAGGAGTACCTGATGTCGAAACGAAATATCGCCTGGCTGGTCGCGGTCATCGCGGTCGGCGTGGTCGTGTGGATCGCGTCCGGGATCGTGTGGGGGTTACTCGCGGCCGCTGCCACGCTCGGCATCAGCGAGGTCGTCGAGCGTCAGATCCGCAAGCGACGACGGGCGGCGCGAGGCGATACGTCCGCTCCGTCGATCCGCGACGCCGTGACCAAGCGCCGAAAGCGGCGTTGATCGACCAGAGCTCCTGCGGGGCTCTGGCTGTTTCCGGGTTGGTGGTGTGGTCGTCGTGCTCATGCGGTGTTCTCGCTGTTGACATCGTCGATGAGCTCGAGCAGTTGGCCCAGCCCGGCCACCTGCTCGTCGAGCGTGTCGCCGATCGGGCCGACCCTGAGCGTGTTCACACCGCAGTCCCGGTACTCCCGGAGTCTGCGCCGGATCTCCGCAGGTGGGCCGATCAGGTTGGTGCGGATCCCGATCTCGGTCGGCACACGCCGGGCGGCGCCTTCACGGTCCCCGGCCAGCCACAGCCGCTGCACCTCGGCAACGTCGTCGCCCCAGCCCTGCCGGGCGAACGCGTCGTTGTAGAAATTCGATGCGGCCGAGCCCATCGCCCCGAAGGTGAACGCGAACCCCGATGCGTGACGCTGCCCCGCCTCCTCGACATCGTCGGTGATCTCGCAGCTCACCGACACCGTGAGGTCGATGTCGGCCAGCGACCGTCCCACCGACTCGGCACCGGCGCGGATCTCGTCGAAGAACACGTCGGCCGTCTCACAGAAGAACGAGTTGCCGATCCAGCCGTCGGCGGCGGCGCCGGTGAGCCGCAGGTTGGCGGGGCCGAGCGAGGCCAGGTAGACGGGAACCTCGACGGGTGGTGCAGCTGACCGGAGCGGTTTGCCATCGCCTCCGGGAAGCGGGAGCTGGTAGATGTCTCCGTGTGTACTCGAGTCGTTCGCCGGCGGTGATCAAGCGAAGGATCTCGATCGTCTCGCGCGTGCGAGCGACCGGCTTGGCGAACGGCACGCCGTGCCAGCCCTCGATCACCTGTGGGCCGCTCGTGCCGAGCCCCAGCACGAATCGGCCGCCCGACAGGCGCTGCAGGGTCATCGCCGACATCGCCAGCATCGCCGGGGTGCGCGTGCCGAGTTGCGCGATCGCGGTGGCGATCCGGATCCGATCGGTGACTGCGGCCACCGCCCCGAGCGGTGTCAGCGCGTCGTAGCCCCAGAACTCCGGCACCCAGACCGAGTCGACACCGAGACGCTCGGCCTCGATCACGTAGTCCAGTCCGGGTCGATCAACCGGCGACGCGAAGATCCCGAGGCTGAGGGTCATACCCGCTCGAGCATCTTCAGCCAGCGCTGCAAGGTGTCAGCGCCGACCGTCCATTCGACGCCGGTGATCGTCCCGCTTCTGGCGAACAACTGCTGCGACTGTTGCCGGGTGAGTTCGAGTCGGTTTGCGGTTTCGCTCGTGCCGTCGGCTGCTCTCACCACGACGGAATCCGAGTCACCCGCCATGATCGCCATCGGCACCGAGCAGAAGGTCAACCTTGCCGTGCCGCGGCCGCCGTCGTCGGTGGTCGGGAACACTTCGTCCGGGGCGAGCAGCCCCGGGCTGAGGATGACACGACCATCGACCACCCGCAGTCCGAGTTCGCCGGAACGGGTCAACACCTCCTCTTTCACCTGACCGGTCATCCCCGGCTGCTGGGCGCCGGCGTGACCGGGCGTATGTGAGTAGCAATCGGTGGGAATCGCCCCGTACGTCGCCGGGTCGGTCTGATAGCCGAGGCCGGCTCGGATCCGGCGGTAGGCGTCGGCGAGACCGGCGACGACCGGGTCAGGATGCTCGTGGTCGATGGCCGTCCAATAGGCCTCCTGCACCGCCAGCAGCAGCTTGGCCACCATGTGCCAGTAGATCGAACCGAGGCCTTCGTAGCCGTACATGCTGGCTGACCGGCCGGTGAAGGAATGATGCCGGAACACCTGCTCGTGGATCTCGAACACGGCCGCACGGTCGGCGTCGGAGAGGGCCATCCGATCGACCAGGGCTTCCAGCACTCCGGCGTTGGCGATCTCCGCTCGGAAGTGCATCCCTCCTGCGTCGTCTTCGGTGAAGATCTGGCCGAGAGCCCCATCGAGAGACCCGACCGCTCTGACGAGTTGCGCCGCTTCATCGGACACGCGGTTGCGGTCGAGGAACGGAGGCAATCGTGTCGCCGGGTACAACATGAACGAGTGCTGGTCGGGACGGTACATCTCGGAGGCGAAGAGCGCGTCGACCACGGCCAGAGTGGCCTCGCCATCCAGGGCACCTGACGAAAGCACGGCGACCTGACCCTCCAGCATCGGCCCCAGGTGATCGACCTTGGCCATGTCGTCGGTCGGGAACGACACCCGGTTGTACGAGTGGTAGAGACCGTCATCACGTCGTGCCGAACCGATCGACCGCTCGAGGTGTTGACACGACACGGTGCACAGGCGCAGCACGTCGGCGGTCGACATCTCGACCTCGCCATGGCCGGCTCCGGAGGCGACCCGGTGACGATGAGCGGCAGCGCTGCGCCCGAGTGCGTCGACGACAGCGCGGCGCCGGCCGTCATCGATCGGCTGCGGGTCGGAGGAGAGCTGCTCGAGGATCCCGAGCACGTCGGACAGCCACTCGGCCACCGACGGCGACAACAGCGTGGTCTCGTTGCCTGCCTCCTCGATCAGTGCACGGACGAACCCGAGATAGCGCCGAAGGTGGTACAGCGTGACCATCGACAGGCCGGGGCCCGCCAACGCATTGTTGGCATCGTTCCATTCAGGACGTTGGGTGTTCAGCCAGATCCCACCCTCGGGCACCCAGTTGGAGAGCTTGGCGAGTGCGGGCACGACGAGCTTCTCCAACAACCCGACCTGCAGCAACGATCCATCGGCGTCGACCATGAGACGACCGTCGGCGCCGACTTGTTGCTCCCGGTCATCGATCGCAGCGGCGCGTTGTCGGTCGTACGTGATCGTGTTGCGCGGGTCGGCCACGATCGCCTCGTGATCGGCGAGCGTGTACGGCACGTCGGCGAACACGAACACCCGTCGGTCGAGCCATTCGCCGATCGCGCCCGGCTCGTGCTGCTCCCAGGTTTCGAGCAGTCGCAGGAGATAGATGATCTGGTGATCGCCCCAGTACCCGATGTGGCTCCAGGGATCGTCCGGGTCGGGCACCTCCCAGTCGATGCCGCTGCGCGAGATCCGGTACGGGTTGTAGCCGTCGATGGTGGAGGCATTGACGAACTTGGCGACGACGTGTGGGAGAAAGGCCGGATACGACTGCAGCAGCGCTTCCCAGTTCTGGAAGATGTCGCGCCAGTTGCCCTCGTACGACAGCAGCTGGCCGCCGTCGTCGTTGCGGACGTTGATCGAGAAGCGGTTCCAGGGCCGGCTCGGATCGCCATGGCGACGCGAGAACGTGAGCGGCAGGTACTCGAGCACGAGCCGGATCAGATCGGGGTCGCCGGTGGCGAGCGACGCCTGGCGAAGATCGCCGACGTCGCTCCATGGCGCCCTGCACCCCGAACCACGTTTGGTGGCGGTCGTACACCGGTTGGTTGCGGGCGGACACGAACTCGGTCAGGTCGGCGATCGGCACCTGATGGCCGAACGGGAACACGCCACCGCGCATCGAGTTGAACAGCACGTTCGAGAGATGGTGGGCGTCGGCGACATCATCACCTGTCGCCTGGAACGCATCCGCACCGGCCAGCAGAGCTGCCAGCCGTTGCGACCCGAGTTCGACATCGGTGCTGACGACATCGAGCGCGCGCCGGCGTCGTTGCCGTCGTCACCGCCGCCAGCACACCGGCATGATCGAGGCCGGTGTCGGCGGCCATCGCCCACGTCACCGATCCCGATCCGGGCACGGCGACGGGGCCGCGCAGCACGTAGGCGCCGGCACGTCCGGTGAGGAGGTGGGATGACGACGCCGGCCGCCCCTCGAGCATGTCGTCGACGGCACGACCATCGAGATCGAGTTCGGCACTCTCGAAACCCGCCGACCAGACCACGGTCGCCGAGAGCGCCTCGGCCGGTTCGGCCCGGTCGGAGATCAATGCTTCGAGTGAGTAGACGGCGAGCGTGCCCCACGGTCCGGTCTCCGCACGCTTGTAGGCGTCAGCCAGGTTGGATCGGATTTGCTCGGTGTGGGCGTCGATTCCGGCCGGCATCACATCGAGCAGCCCGTCGAGCACCTCGTAGACGTCTGGGTGCCCGCTGTGATCGACGAGCTCGACGGAGCGAACCCATCCGTGCGAATCCGACGGTGCCCAGGCCGCCCGGAACGTCAGCGCCCAACCCGGATGGTGCTCTTCGAAGACCAGCCGATCACCGAGCACGCTCTTGGCGATCGACCGCACGCAGCCAGGCTCGTGGTCGCGACCGAACGGTCGCCACAGCTGACGCTCGCCCTCGACGGTGCGGGCGATCACCGTCACCGGGCCGGTGATCCCTGCCGAGCGATGGATCCGATCGTCGGTCTCGTAGGGGAACAGGGAATGATCGGCGTCGACCCGTCCCGCCGTCAGCGCCCCGGTGCTCGACACGAACATCCACAGATCGGAATCGGACACCACCGTCATGAGGAACGGAGCCATCTGTTCGACCCCGTCGATCCGGTAGTACTCGACGCCATCGCTGAACGACAGCCCACCGCTCACCATCTCATGCCTCCACCGATCTGCAGCCCGGAGTGTCGAGCGCCGGCTCGTTTCCGTCTTCGGCACGCTCGGACACAGTAGGAGGCTACGTCTCGGCCGACCCGGCGGCGTAGTTGCCCGCTGCAGCGTTGGGCGTCAGCCGTCACCCGCACAGGGTGACGGTGCGAGGTCGCCGAGGTCGTCGAGGTCGTCGAGGTCGCCGAGGTCGAGCGTTCGAACCGAGCGGTTCCCGGCGTTGCGTCGGCGGCGTGGGCTGCGCCGACCGGGGACTCAGCGGCCGATCAACTGCCCCAGCCACCCCGAGCTCGGCGTTGCTGACGACGCACAAGCACAACGGTCCTCAACGGCGACGTCGCCGAGGATGCTTTCGACGTGAGCGCCACATCCACGCCACGACGGCTTCTCGCACGATTTACAGTTGGTTCGCTTGCACATGGTTGCTCCTGGTGATCGAGTCGGACGAGCGGTGGTGTCCGACGCTGTATGTCGCCGTCCACCCTGCGCGATGACCAACGGGATGAAGGTTCCGTTAAATGTACGGACATTTACGGCCGACGACAACCCACCGTCTCCAGGGCGGCGGGAGATCGACGATCGGCGCGGATTTCGGACTGACTCTCCAGTCACGGCACGGTAGCTTGCGACGATGTCGATGCCCGGAAGTCACCGCCTGATGAAGCGGGCGTTCCGGGCGGTGCTCGTGGTCGAGGTCGTGTTGTTCTCGGCCACGACGATTCCCGGCGTACGTGAGGCCGGATTCAACGTCCTCATCGATGGATGGTTGCAGGGTGCTGCGTACGTCACCACCGCAGTTGTCGCCGTGCTTCGCCCGATCACATCGCCGATCGATCGACGACTGTGGGCATGGATCGCCGGCGGCCTCGTCGCGCGCGGATTCGCATTCGTCGTCTTCCTGACCTACGTCCGGAGGCTCGACCCTCAGCCGTATCCGTCGATCGCCGACATCGGGTGGTTGGCAATGTACCCATTGGTCCTGATGGGGTTGATCGCCCTGGCCGGACCGCGGCCGCGAGGTGTCGCCACCGCCTCGTTGCTCGATGGACTCGTTGGCGCATGCGCTGCTGGGGCGGTGTTCTTCACCACTCTGTACGGAACGCTGCAGACGTACACGGCGCCGGGCACCCCGACATCCGTGCTGGTGACCAACCTCGCCTACCCGATTCTCGACATCGTGCTCGTGTTGATGTTGATAGCTGTGCCGATCGCCAGCGACTACCGGCTGCCGGGCCGGCTGTGGATGCTGCTCGGATCAGTGCTCGGTTTCGCGATCGTCGATTCGATCTTCCTGTATCAGGCTGCCGCCGGTACCTTTCGGCCGGGCACACCGGTGTCCGCCCTGTCGCTGGTGGCCACTGCACTGATGGCGTGGTCGGGATGGGTTCGATTCCAGACACCGGTCACGGCGCCCGTGCGGACGCTGCCGGGGCTGGCGGTGCCCGGCTTGTTCAGCCTCATCTGTCTCGGCGTCCTGGTCTACGGCACACGTACCGAGGTCGCGCTCGCGGCGACCCTGTTCGTGCCAGCCGGCCTACTGATCGCGATCGGGCGGGCGGCGACAAGTTTCCGCGACGCCAAAGCCGTCGCCGAGGCCCGCCGCGACGCCCGCACCGACGAACTCAGCGGTCTCCCCAATCGCCGGGCGTTCCACGAACACCTCGAACAAGCGCTGGGTGGCCGAGCGGCGGATTGCCCCCTGGCGGTACTCATCCTCGACCTCGACGAATTCAAGTTGATCAACGACTCGATCGGCCACATGGGCGGCGACACGGTGCTACAACTAGTTGGGCCCCGTCTCCATCTCGCCCTCACCGACGACGACCTTCTGGCGCGTGGTCGGCGGCGACGAGTTCGCGCTCGTGCTCGAGAACAAGAATGCGGCGAGGGTCGAGGAGATCGCCCGGCAACTCCGTTCCAACCTGCGCCAGCCGTTCGTGTTCGCAGAAGACGCATTCCAACTCGATGTCACGATCGGCATCGCGATGTTCCCCGATGATGGCCGTGAGAGCTCCGATCTGATCGCCAGAGCCGACGTCGCGATGTACGACGCCAAAGCTTCAGGGGTCGGCCAGGGCTTCTACCGCGCCGGACGACATCAATCGACGCAGGGCCGTTTCGAAGGCTACGACCGGTTGCGGCGAGCGATCGAGGGCGACGAACTCGTGCTGCACTATCAGCCCCAGATCGCGCTCGATACCGGCGCCGTCGTCTCGGTCGAGGCGCTCGTTCGTTGGCAGCACCCCGAGCTCGGGCTGCTTCCCCCGGCGAGGTTCCTGCCCGCCGTCGAGGGCGGTGGCCTGATGCGGCTGATGACAGCCGTGGTACTCGAGCGTGCGATATTCCAGTGCACCGAGTGGCGTCGGGCAGGTCACGACGTGAGCGTCGCTGTCAACGTGTCGGTGACCGATCTGCTCGACCCACAACTCCCTTCCCAGGTGGCGGCGATGCTCGATCGAGTCGGGCTCGAACCGTCGTCGTTGGTACTCGAGCTGACCGAAGACCTGTCGATGATCAATCGTTCGCAGGGCAAGCGGATCATCGCTTCGCTGCTCGATCACGGCGTGGTCCTGATGATCGACGACTTCGGGACCGGATTCTCATCGCTCGACTACCTACGCGACCTGCGCGGCATCGGCGGGTTGAAGCTCGACGGCGCCTTCATGACCAATGTCGAATCAGACCCACGTGCCCAAGCGATCATCAGCTCGACGGCGGCGATGGCCGTATCGCTGGGCCTCGAACTCGTCATCGAGGGCGTGGAAACGGCCGGTCAACGGGATCTGCTCCCGTCGCTGGGCTGCCACCTCGCGGAGGGCTACCTGTTCGGCCGCCCAGCGTTGCCCGAGTTCGTGGATCTCGGCGTGATCGGCGTCGCCAAAGCCAGGTGAAACGGCCCGCAGGTGCAGCCGGCACAGCGCCCACGCGGCGACGGCTGTCATCGAGACGACTGTGATGCCGTGTCGCGGGTTGAGCCGCTGGGCGGGAACACCTCGTGGACCCAACGGTTCTTCCCGCCGGCCTTCGCCGGGTACATGAGCTTGTCCGCTCTGTGCAGCATGGCATCGATCGATGCCGGCGGCGTGATGAAGATCACTGCCCCCATGGTGAAGGAGACCGGCGCGGGGAGCGACGCGGCCGCCCGGGCCAGTTCCTCCCACAGTCGCTCCAGCACCGACTGAACGCTGTCAGCTCGGGTCGTTGAAAGCAGCAACACGAACTCGTCGCCTCCCAGTCGTGCCACGACATCGGTTGTTCGCACGCGCCTCGCGACCTCGGCGCCCCACTGGGTCAGCAGTCGGTCCGCTCCTGTACGACCCAGTTCGCAGATTGATCGCCTTGAAGTCGTCCAGGTCGAGGAAGACGACGGTCAGCCCATCCCCGGTCGGACGGGCCAGCGCGATCTCGGTTTCAGCGTGTTCGAAGAACCCGCCGCGAGTTCAACAGTCCGGTCAGGTGGTCGGTGCGCGCCAGCAGTTCGTTGTGTCGTAGGGCGGCACGCAAACGGCACAGGGGATCGTCACCAACGTGAAGATCCCGAAGCGCATGATGGCGTTCCAAGCGGTCACCTGCTGCGAGAGCGGCAACGGGGCCGTTGCCCGTTCGGCGACCGACCAGATCACGGTGCTTGCAGCCGCCACGGAGGTACCACAC
Organism: uncultured Acidimicrobiaceae bacterium; assembly: GCA_963722635.1. Lineage (GTDB taxonomy): Bacteria > Actinomycetota > Acidimicrobiia > Acidimicrobiales > Ilumatobacteraceae > Ilumatobacter. Next base: position 10,574 of record CAVRNX010000032.1, on the reverse strand, counting down.
CGCAATCCCAGCCGCCAGGCGACGAGAGATACCGGGAGCAGGTAGAAGATCGAGAAGCTGATCGACCCGCCCGTCAGGTAGTCGAGCATTCCGACCAGCGCCACCAGCCCGACCGAGAGCCCCAGCACGGTGCCACGCATCGCCGGCGACTCGTCACGAAAGGCAGAACGCCATCGGGTGCCGTTCGAGGCCACGGCAGGCGCCGGCAGACCCTGTCGCCGTTCCATGAAGTTACCCATCGTGTCGAGATCTCCGGGCGGACGGAGGTGGAAGCGTCGCTGGCAACTCCTCCGAGGCCTGCGCGGATCATACCCAGCCGACGATCGGTCATCGTGCGCACCAGCGGGCCCAGCGGGCACGTTCCGATCCGGCGGGGCACTAGCTTGCTTCGACAGCCCCGAAGGAGACTCGTGTCGACGACATCGGAATCAACCACGAGTTCATCGCCGATCCTGCAGCGCTGGCGTCCATGACGACGTCGCGTCCGGCCGGCCACGGACCGGTGCCGGCCTACGACTGGATCGGCCATCACGCCGCCCAGCGCCCGGCCAAGGAGGCGGTCCGCGACCTCGGGAGCGACCGCAGCTTCACCTACGCCGAACTCGATCGTCGGGTCGACGCGATGGCCGCCTACTTCGCGTCGCTCGGTATCGGGCGGGGGGATCGGGTTGCCGTGCTGGCCCACAACGGGGTCGAGTTCTTCGACATCCAGTTCGCATGTGCCCGGACCGGTGCGATCTGCGTGCTGTTGAACTGGCGGCTGACCGTCACCGAGCTCGAGTACATCCTCAACGACAGCTCGCCGGCGCTGTTGGTGCACGACGCCTCGTTCGCCGAGTCGGCCGAGGAGCTGCAACGGCGCTGCTCGATCGGTGAGCTGCTGGCGATCGACGGCGGTGCGAGCGACAGCCCGTACGAGCAGGCAGCTCGCCCGGTTCGACGGCCAGAACGGCGGGCGGGTCGCGCTCACCCACGACGACGTGATCACGATCATGTACACGTCGGGAACGACCGGGTTGCCGAAGGGGGCCATGATCACCCACGGCATGAACTTCTGGAATGCCGTCAACCTCGGCATCCCGGCCGGGATCGGGCTCGACACCGTGCACCTCAACGTGCTGCCGCTGTTCCACACCGGCGGGCTGAACTGCTACTGCAACCCGGTGCTGCACGCCGGCGGCACGGTCGTCATCCTGAAAGCGTTCGACCCCGGCGAGACGCTGCAGGTGCTCGGCGACCCGGCCCAGGGCATCACCCACTTCTTCGCCGTGCCGGCGCCGTACCAGTTCATGATGCAGCACCCCGACTTCGCCGACACCGACCTGTCACGGCTGCGGATCGCCGGCGTCGGCGGCGCCCCGTGTGCGTTGACGATCATGGAAACCTGGATCGAACGTGGCGTGTCGCTGGCGCAGGGATTCGGGATGACCGAGACCAGCCCGGCCTGCATCTTCCTCGACCCCGGCGACGCGCTGCGCAAGATCGGTTCGACCGGCAAGGCGCTGCTGCACACCGAGTTCCGGATCGTCGACGACGACGGCGGCGACTGTGGCCCCGACGAGATCGGTGAGCTGTGGGTCGCCGGTCCGAACATCACGCCGGGCTACTGGAACCGACCCGATGCGACCGCCGACGCGTTCGAGGGCCGCTGGCTCAAGACCGGCGATGCAGCCCGAATCGACGACGAGGGATTCGTGTACATCGTCGACCGCTGGAAGGACATGTACATCTCGGGCGGCGAGAACGTCTACCCGGCCGAGATCGAGAACGTGCTCTATCAGCTCCCCGAGGTGGCGGAGGCCGCGATCATCGGGGTGCCCAACGACAAGTGGGGCGAGGTCGGACTCGCTGTGATCGCCCTCAAGCCGGACGCAACGCTCGATCGGGCGACGGTCGTCGAGCACTGCGTCAGCCGGCTGGCCAAGTTCAAGATGCCGAACGACATCGCGATCGTCGAGGCACTCCCCCGCAACGCCACCGGCAAGGTGCTCAAGCGCGAGCTGCGGACGCAGTTCGTCGACGCCGACGCCCCCAAGATCTCGTAACGCTCGTTCCGGCGCGCACCCCGTCGCCGGCGTGAGAGGATCGACGGATGGAACTCGGCACCGCACTCGAATGGGCTGCGAAGCATCGCAACGCCGCCCTCATCACCATCCGTTCCGACGGCCGACCACAATCCTCTGACATCGTCTATGTCGTCGATCACAACTCGTTTCTGATCTCGGTCACCACCGATCGGGCCAAGACCCGCAACATGATGCGCGACCCGCGCATCGTGCTCCACGTCAGCGATCCCTCGGCATGGTCGTACGTGTCGTTCGACGGCACGGCCGAGCTGTCTCGGCCGGCCACATCGCCGCACGACAACACGAACGATCGGCTCGTCGACTACTACCGGGCGGTGTCCGGTGGCGAGCATCCGGACTGGGACGAGTATCGACAGGCGATGATCGACGAGGGACGGCTGCTGGTTCGGTTCACGCCGACCTCGGCCGTCGGCCAGATCAACGGCTGAGTCAGCGCCGCGAGCAGTTTCGGAAACGCTGACGGCCCGGACACCGATGGTGTCCGGGCCGCGCGTCAGAGGCTCAGGCGAGGTCGAAGCGACCGAGATTCATGACCTTGTCCCAGGCAGCCACGAAGTCCGTCACGAACTTGCCCTTCGAGTCAGCAGATCCGTAGACCTCCGCGATCGCTCGCAGCTGAGAGTTCGATCCGAAGATCAGATCGCACCGGGTTCCGGTCCATTTCATGTCACCGCTCGATCGATCACGACCTTCGAAGACATCTGCCGATTCGGAAGTCGGCTGCCACTCGGTGCCGAGATCCAGCAGGTTCACGAAGAAGTCGTTGGTCAGCGCCTCGGTTCGATCGGTGAAGACACCGTGCGCCGATCCATCGGCGTTGGTGTTCAGGACGCGCATGCCGCCGACGAGCACCGTCATCTCGGGTGCGCTCAGCGTCAACAGCTGGGCACGATCGACGAGCAATGCCTCTGCCGCCTGAAGGTGGCTCTTGCCAAGGTAGTTGCGGAACCCGTCGGCGGTCGGCTCGAGCGGCGCGAACGAATCGGCATCGGTCTGCTCGGCCGAAGCGTCGCCACGCCCTGACGTGAACGGAACCGTCACGTCGTGTCCGGCGTTCTTGGCCGCCGTCTCGATCGCGGCGCAGCCACCGAGCACGATCAGGTCAGCGATCGAGACTGCGATGCCAGCGTCGGCTCGGACCGCCTCGAGCGCACCGAGTACACGGCGCAGCTGAGCGGGGTTGTTGACCTCCCAATCGTTCTGCGGAGCGAGACGAATGCGGGCACCGTTGGCGCCGCCACGCTTGTCGCTGTCACGGTACGTGGACGCCGATGCCCATGCGGTCGTCACGAGCTCGGAGATGCTGAGACCACTCTCCATGATCTTCGTCTTGAGCGCAGCGACATCGGCATCGCTCAGCGTGGTTCCGGCTGGGACAGGGTCCTGCCAGATCAGCTCCTCATCCGGGACCTCCGGGCCGAGATACCGCTCGACGGGACCCATGTCGCGGTGGAGCAGCTTGAACCAGGCCCGGGCAAACGCATCGGCGAGCTCGTCGGGGTGCTCGTGGAAGTGCCGGGAGATCGGCTCGTAGACCGGGTCCATTCGCAGCGCCATGTCGGCGGTGGTCATCATCGGCTTGTGTGTCACCCCTGCTTCGTGGGCGTCGGGCACCGTCTTCGACTCGTCCTCGACGGGGTGCCACTGGTGTGCGCCGGCGGGGCTCTTGCCGAGCTCCCACTCCCATCCGAAGAGGGTGTCGAAGTAGCTGTTGTCCCACTCGATCGGGGTCGGCGTCCAGGCGCCCTCGACGCCGCTGGTCGTGGTGTCAACGCCCTTGCCGCTGCCGAACGCGTTCTTCCAGCCGAGGCCCATCTGCTCGATCGGAGCACCCTCGGGTTCGGGGCCGACCAGATCTGGATCGCCGGCACCGTGAGCCTTGCCGAAGGTGTGTCCGCCGGCGATCAGGGCGACGGTCTCGTAATCGTTCATCGCCATCCGGGCGAACGTCTCACGAATGTCGCGCGCTGATCCGAGCGGGTCGGGGACACCGTTCGGGCCTTCCGGGTTGACGTAGATCAGACCCATCTGCACGGCGCCGAGCGGATCGGCCAGCTGACGGTCGCCGCTGTAGCGCTCGTCGCCGAGCCAGGTGGTCTCCGGGCCCCAATAGATGTCGTCCTCGGGCGCCCAGACGTCCGCCCGGCCGCCGCCGAAACCGAACGTCTTGCCACCCATCGACTCGATCGCCACGTTGCCGGCGAGCAGCATCAGGTCGGCCCACGAGAGCTTGCGGCCGTACTTCTGCTTGATCGGCAGCAGCAGCGCCCGCGCCTTGTCGAGGTTGCCGTTGTCGGGCCAGCTGTTGAGCGGCGCGAACCGCTGGGTGCCGTTGCCACCACCGCCACGTCCGTCTTCGGTGCGATACGTACCGGCGCTGTGCCACGCCATCCGGATGAAGAGCGGGCCGTAGTGGCCATAGTCGGCAGGCCACCACTCCTGCGAGTCGGTCATCAACTCGGTGAGGTCTCGCTTGACGGCGGCGTAGTCGAGGGTCGCGAACTCCTCGGCGTAGTCGAAGTCGTCGCCCATCGGATCGGACGCAGGCGAATTCTGGTGCAGCATCCGGAGGTTGAGCTGGTTCGGCCACCAGTGCTGGTTCGCCGTGGATCCGGTCGCCGTGTGGGCGGCATGCGGGCCGTGCATCACGGGGCACTTGCCGGTGTTGTCGTTGATGTCGAGGGCGTCTTGGTCGGTCATTGCTGCTCCTTGAACTGGTGAGGTGGTAGCGGGTGGGTGGTAGCGGGTCGGGTGATGGCTGACGGTGTCAGATCGAGGATCGGGGGCCGACCCGCTCACTCTGGTTGGAGCGGGCCGGCGTGGGTTGCTTCGACTTCGGCGCCGGCACCGAGGGAACCGCCGATTTCGAGCACGACGGGCACGAGCCCCAGTACACGACCTCGGCTTCGTCGATCTCGAAACCGTGATCGTCGGCCGGTGTGAGGCACGGCACCGTGCCGACCGCGCAGTCGATGTCGAACATCGCGGCACAGCCTCGGCAGATCAGGTGATGGTGATTGTCCCCCGCTCGATCCTCGTATCGGGCTGCCGACCCGGCAGGCTCGATCCGGCGGACGATGTTCTTGTCGACCAGCACGCCGAGCGTGTCGTAGACCGCCTGGCGTGAGACCGATCCGATCACGGCCCGGACGTCGTCGGTCAGATCGTCGGCCGTGGCATGAGGGCGGAACGACACGGCCCGCAGGATGGCGATCCGCTGGGCAGTCACCTGCACTCCGTGCTGGCGCAGAAGTTGTTGGACACCGTCGGGCATGGCACCGCAGAGTACACCGATTCTGGACTCAATCCAACATTTGATTAATTCCGATACTCGGTCGACTGGGCCTCTCGCCGAGTTCACTCCGGTCCGGCTCGGCACCGAGCCGGTCGCAGGTCGAGTACAGAACGGAGAAGGCCCGGAAACCACCGGTTTCCGGGCCCTCCGATTGGTTGGTGGCTGGGCGGGTGGGACCCGATGCCATCACGTGGGGTCGGGGTTCATCTCCCAGTGTTCGGGCGAACGCCACAGCGCCGACAGGGTGAGGTCGCGGATCGCGATCATCTCTTTCGGGATGCGGTCGTTGAGCCGGATGAACAACTCGTCGTGGGCGAGGATCTCCTTGTTCCAGTCGTCTCGGTTGACCGACATCGCCTGACGGAAGTCGGCGTCGGTGAAGTCCTCGAGTCCAGTCCAGTTGAGGTCGTCGAAGCGAGGCATCCAACCGAGCGGGCTCTCGAGCGCGTAGGCCCGACCGTGGGAGCGCTCGACGATCCACTGCAGTACCCGCATGTTCTCGCCGAACCCGGGCCACACGAAGCGACCCTGCTCATCGGTTCGGAACCAGTTGACGCCGAAGATCCGCGGCGGGTTCTGGATCGAGCGGCCGAACCCCAGCCAATGGTTGAAGTAGTCGCCCATGTGGTAGCCGGCGAACGGCAGCATCGCGAACGGATCGCGCCGGACGACGCCCTGCTGACCGAATGCGGCCGCTGTGGTCTCAGAACCCATCGTGGCGGCGAGGTAGACGCCGTGGGCCCAGTTGAACGACTGGTACACGAGCGGCATCGTGCCGCTGCGACGACCACCGAACACGAATGCGTTGATCGGCACGCCCTGCGGGTTGTCCCACTCGTCGTCGATCACCGGGTTCTGGCCGGCGGGCGCAGTGAACCGTGCGTTCGGATGCGCTGCCTTGGCGTCCGACTCGGGTGTCCAGTCCTGGCCCTTCCAGTCGATCGCATGCGCAGGGGGGTCGCCGTCCATGCCCTCCCACCAGACGTCGCCCTCGTCGGTGAGCGCCACGTTGGTGAAGATCGAATTGGAGACGATCGTCTTCATCGCGCTGGGATTGGTGGCCATCGAGGTGCCCGGAGCGACGCCGAAGTATCCGGCCTCCGGATTGATGGCGTACAGCTTGCCGTCATCGCCCGGCTTGATCCAGGCGATGTCGTCGCCGATCGTCGTGACCTTCCAGCCATCCGCGCCCATCGTCGTCCGGCGGTTCGATCATGGCGAAGTTGGTCTTGCCGCAGGCGCTCGGGAATGCGGCCGCCACATAGGTCTTCTGGCCAGATGGTTCGGTGACGCCCATGATCAACATGTGCTCGGCGAGCCAGCCTTCGTCGCGTGCCATCGTCGAGGCGATCCGCAACGCCAGGCACTTCTTGCCGAGCAGTGCGTTGCCGCCGTAGCCGCTGCCGTACGACCAGATCGAGCGCTCTTCGGGGAAGTGCACGATGTATTTCTCGTCTGGGTTGCACGGCCATGCGACGTCGGCCTGACCGGGCTCGAGTGGCGCCCCGACGGTGTGCATGCAGGGCACGAACGTGCCGTCGGTGCCGAGCACGTCGAGCACCGCTGAACCCATCCGGGTCATGATCTTCATGTTCACGGCGACGTACGGAGAGTCGGAGATCTCGACGCCGATCTGGGCGATCGGTGAGCCGAGCGGGCCCATGCTGAACGGGATCACGTACATGGTCCGGCCTCGCATCGAGCCCTTGAACAGGCCGCCGAGGATCGTTTTCATCTCGGCCGGATCCATCCAGTTGTTGGTCGGACCGGCGTCCTGGCGGGTTTTGCTGCAGATGTAGGTGCGATCCTCGACACGAGCGACATCGCTGGGGTCGGACCGTGCGAGGAAGCTGCCGGGACGCAGTTCCTCGTTCAACTTGATGAACGTTCCGGCATCGACCATCTGTTGTGTCAGCGCGTCATATTCCTCGTCCGAGCCGTCGCACCAATGCACGTCGCTCGGTTCGCACAGCTCGGTCATCTCGGTGACCCATGTGCGGAGTGCTTCGTTTTGCAGATTTGTTGGCGTATCCATTGCAATCGACCGTACATCGCATGGCGGCGCGGACACTACGGACCTATGTCACGAACGGATCACATGACGCACTCGACGCGACGCACCGTCAGTGGACTGCCAGACTTGCCTGATGGAGAACGTCCAGGTTCGAATTCGAGATCCTCACAGCTTCGCCGAGGTCGTCGGTCCGCAGCGCGCCGACGAGTTGGCGCTGGTCGTCGGCGCCGAGGCGCTCGCACGATTGCACGGACGCGCTGTGGTCAACATCAACTCCACCGCCGCCGGCGGAGGGGTCGCCGAGATGCTGCACGTGCTGCTCGGATACGTCCGCGGCGTCGGGATCGACACCAGCTGGCTGGTGATCGTGGGACGCCCGGACTTCTTCGACGTGACCAAGCGACTCCACAATCATCTGTATGGCACTGCGGGTGACGGCGGCACGCTCGGGCCGAGCGAGCACAAGATCTACGAGGCGACACTCGCCCCCGAGCGCGACGCACTTGCGTCATACGTTCGCCCGGGTGACATCGTCATCTTGCACGACCCCCAGCCGGCCGGGCTGGCCGAGCACGCCAAGAAGCTCGGCTGTCACGTGGTGTGGCGGTGTCATGTCGGCATCGAGGAACAGAACGAGCGCAGCCGGATCGGCTGGGAATTCCTCCGGCCCTACCTGGAACCGTTTGTCGACCACTATGTCTTCACCGATCGCCAGTTCCCACCCGATTGGGTTCCCGAAGACCGCTACACCACGATCTGGCCGTCGATCGACCCCTTCTCGCCGAAGAACCAGGACATGACACCCGAGACCGTCGAGGCGATCCTCACCCACGTCGGGCTGATCGCCGGTCGCCAGGGCGACACGACGTTCGTGCACACCGACGGTTCACCCGGAAGGGTCGAGCGGATGTGCGACATCGTGCGCACGGGCCCGCCGACCGCACCGGAGACGCCGATGATCGTGCAGGTCTCGCGCTGGGACACCATGAAGGACATGATCGGTGTGATGGACGCATTCGCCGCCCACGTCAACTCCGGGCGAGTCGCCGAACTGGTGCTGGCCGGGCCGGTCGTGTCGGCCGTTGCCGACGACCCCGAGGGGGCGCTCGTCCTGCAGGACTGCTGGAACCACTGGCGCGGTTTGCCGCACGCGATCCGCAAGCGTGTCCAGCTGGTGTGCCTGCCGATGCACGATCTGGAGGAGAACGCGGCGATTGTCAACGCCCTCCAGCGTCACGCCACGATCGTGACCCAGAAGAGCATCGCCGAGGGCTTCGGACTGACGATCGCCGAGGCGATGGTAAAGGGAACCCCGGTGGTCGGAAGCGCGGTCGGGGGGATCGTTCGCCAGGTGATCGACGGCGAGACGGGACGGTTGATCCAGGACCCGCACGACCTCGCAGGTTTCGGCGCCGTCCTGTGCGAAATTCTCGACGACGACGACCTGCGGCGACGGCTCGGCGAGGGGGCACGGGCGCGGGCGTTGGAGACGCACCTCGGCGACACCCATCTCGAACGCTGGTTGCAGGTCGTCAACAGCGTGCTCGCCGACGAGTGACCGACCTCGTTGCGTGCCGGCTAGCCGGGTGATCAGGCGGTCGAGTCGAGCCACATCAGCATGCACGTCGTCCACAGTTGCTCGTAGGTCACAGTGCGGTCCGGTCGGTCACTGAGATCGAGGTGGAACTCGACCAGCCGCTGATCGAGTTCCTCCGGCAACGTCGCCTGCACCAGCCGGCGCCGCGCGCCGGGAGGATCGGTACGGCCGATGTCGTCGAGGATGGCCGTCGCACGAACGGGGTATTCGACCAGGGTTGCGACGGCCTCGGACATGACGTCGTCCCACGTGACGCGCTCGCCGCGAGTCGAACGCAGCTCGACCTTGCGGCGACGGGCGTCACGGTGGATCGCCTCGGGAACGAGATGCCCGCGCAACACCGTTCCCGTGGCGCGCCGCTTCGGTCGCTGCTTGGGTACGGAGGTGGCTTCGCTCGATACCCTGGGCTCGCCGGCGGAACGCGGTGCCCGGCGACCGGACGACCGCCCCTTCTGCGTTCCGGCCGAACGCTGCGACTCGGTGGGTTTGCGGACTCGCTCTTTGGGCGCAGCAGGTGAGGTTCGGGTTGCGCTCGTAGGGTCCGGTGCGACATCGCCGCCGGTCGACTTCATCGCGCTGCCCTTGGCCGGCGACTTGTCGAGACGTTCGGCGAGTCGGCGAGCAAGCTCATCGCGATGGGCCGACGCCATCACAGATCTCCGGGGACGTCGAACGGCCAGCCGCGACGATCGATCAACTCGTACGCGATGTAGCGGTACGCCACGGCCGAGCGGGCGCGGGGGTGGTAGGCGCCGACCGGCATACCGACGAGGTGCGCTTCGCCGAACTTGGCGTCCTCCGGCACCTTGTTGCGAAACAGCGGGACGCCGAACTCGTCGGCGATCGTGCGGATCTGGTCTTCGGCGACCCTGCGGTAGATGCTGTTGCCCCAGACGCGCGTCCTGACGATGCCGTACACGGCGGGCCGTCCGTAGCGGGCTGCGCTGTCGGCGACGGCGTTGAGAATCGTCGGGAGTTCCGCCACCGGACCTGCCTCCGGCGGCATCGGGATGAGCACACCGTCGCACGCGTTCAACGCGGCGCCGAGGCTCGGTGACTGATGACCCGGCGTGTCGATCAGGATGACGTCGTAGGTGGTGCGGACGTGATCGAGTAGATCTGCCAGCAGACGTCGTCCATCGGTCGTGTGCAGTGCCCGCCATGCGGCGTCGACGGACCGCTCCTCGGCGGCCATGACGTCGAGGTTCGGGTAGATGTCGGTCATGATCGCCGCGTCCGGCCCGCAGGACCCGGTGAGTACCGCGCCGATATCGCAGGTCGGGTCATTCGGCGATGCGTCCCCGAGGAACGCACGTTGGCCCATCTGGGTGTCGAGGTCGATCACCAGTACACGCGCATTGGTGTCGGCAATGGCATAGGCGAGGTTGAACGTCAGAGACGTCTTGCCTGCCCCACCTTTCGAGTGAATGACGGCGATGACCTCACCGGAGGAATCCAACATATCTGCATATTGCACATGTGCAGTGCGATGTCGCGCCATCCCTGGACGGCAGATCGGCAAGATTTCCTCAACTGAGGTGGTGGAGTCGCCGATGATCCAGGAAGATACCGCCATTATTC
>CAVRNX010000031.1:0-55378 GCA_963722635.1 uncultured Acidimicrobiaceae bacterium | reverse complement strand
CGCCGAAGTGCTGCACCACCTGGGCCCAGGACCGACCGTCGATCTTCGCAATCCAGCCGATGTGAAATCGATGCTGCGGCGGGTGGCCGTCGATGTGCCCGACACGCGGGCCTGGCGACTGGAGCAGCACCGCCAGACCCACCCGGTGGTCGAGGCACTGCTGGCGTGGCGCAAGGCCGAGCGAATCGCCACCACCTACGGGTACCGGTGGCTCGACGAGCACGTACGCGGCGGGCGGCTGCGGGGCGAGTGGACCGGCAGCGACGGTGCCGCCGGCCGGATGACGGCGTCGGCCGGACTTCACAACCTGCCCGCCGAGATGCGCCCGGCCGTCGCCGCCGAGCCCGGCCACGTGTTCGTCCGGGCCGATCTCGGGCAGATCGAGCCGCGCGTCCTGGCGGCCGTCTCCGGCGACGAGGCGCTGATCGCCGCCACCCAGGACGACGACCTGTACCAGCCGATTGCAGCCCGCCTGCAGGTCGAGCGAGCGATCGCCAAGGTCGCCGTGCTGGGCGCCATGTACGGCTCGACGACGGGCGAGTCGGCGAACGCCTTGCGTGGACTCGAACGCAACTACCCGACAGCGATGGGATACCTCGAGCAGGCTGCCGCCGCCGGACGCGCCGGCGACGACGTGTTCACCGTCGGCGGTCGCCGGGTACGGATGTGGGTCGACGACTCGATCGACGGCGACATCGACCGCGCCCGGCGTGTCGCCGCCGCCCGCGGCCGATTCGCCCGCAACGCCACGATCCAGGGTGCGGCTGCCGAGTTCTTCAAGGTGTGGGCGATCATCGTGCGCGCCGGCGGCGCCGCGCTGGGCGCCAGGATCGTGTTGTGCCTGCACGACGAGCTGATCGTGCACGCCCCCGAAGCACACGCCGATCAGGTCGCCGAGCTGCTGCACGAGGCGCTCGCCGAGGCGGCACACCACTGGTCGCCCGACCGTGCGGTGCGGTACGTCGTCGACGTCAGCGTGATCCGGCGTTGGTCGGAGGCAAAATCGTGACGAACCGGTCTGGGGTACCGAACGCCGAGCTGACCCGCTCGCTAAGCTGAAGCCGACAACACCCATCCACCCGGCAACGGCGCCGGTGAGAGAGACACAACATCATGACGGACATGATCGACCGCCATCACGGCGCGTCCGACGACGCGTCGGTCCTCGACCGACTCGTGGTTCGATTCTCCGGCGACTCCGGCGACGGGATGCAGCTCACCGGCGACCGCTTCAGTTCGGTCGAGCGCGGTACTCGGCAACGACCTGTCCACACTCCCCGACTTCCCCGCCGAGATCCGGGCGCCACAGGGCACGATCAGTGGCGTGTCGAGCTTCCAGGTCCACATCTCCGACCACGACATCACGACACCGGGCGACGAACCGAATGTGCTGGTCGCCATGAACCCGGCCGCCCTCCAAGCAGACCTCGCCCGGCTCGAACAGGGCGGCACCCTGATCGTCAACGAGGATGCGTTCGACGAGCGCAACCTCGAAAAGGCCGAGTTCAAAACCAATCCGCTCGAAGACGGAACGGTCAACGGCTACCGGGTCATCCGGGTCCCGATGTCGTCGCTCACCAAAGACGCCTGCGAGCCGGTCGGCGTCAAGCCACGAGACGCCGAACGTTCGAAAAACTTCTTCGCCCTCGGGCTGGTGTCGTTCATGTACACCCGCCCGACCGCACCGACGCTCGAGTGGATCCAGACCAAGTTCGCGTCGAACGAGCAGGTCGCCGCCGCCAACACGGCCGCCTTCAAGGCCGGGTTCGCGTTCGGCGAAACCACCGAGCAGGTCGGCCACCGCTACGAGGTCCACTCCGCCCGGCTGCCGGCGGGCGAGTACACCAGCATCACGGGCAACATGGCGCTCGCCTGGGGCCTCGTCGCTGCCGGCCAACTCGCCGAGCTGCCGGTGACGCTCGGCTCGTACCCGATCACGCCGGCCAGCGACATCCTCCACGAGCTCTCGAAGCACAAGCACTTCGGCGTCCGGACCGTGCAGGCCGAGGACGAGATCGCTGCGGTGGGCATGGCGCTCGGCGCCGCCTTCGCCGGTCACCTCGGGGTCACCACCACGAGTGGTCCCGGCCTGGCCCTGAAGAGCGAAACGATCTCGCTGGCCATGTCGATCGAGCTCCCGCTGCTGATCGTCGACATCCAGCGCGGTGGCCCATCGACGGGCCTGCCCACCAAGACCGAAGCGTCCGATCTCAACCTGGCGTTGTACGGCCGGCACGGCGAGGCGCCGCTGCCGGTGGTCGCCAGCTACAGCCCGGCCCACTGCTTCTACGCCGCAATCGAAGCCGCCCGGATCGCCCTCAAGTACCGCACGCCGGTGATCCTGCTGTCCGACGGCTACCTCGCCAATGGCTCCGAACCGTGGCAGATCCCCGATGTCTCGACCCTGCCCGACATCTCGGTTCAGTTCACCACCGAGCCGAACGGCACCGACGACGATGGCAATCCGGTGTTCCTTCCCTACCTGCGTGACGACGACACGCTGGCCCGCCCCTGGGCGATCCCCGGCACGCCCGGCCTGATGCACCGCGTCGGCGGCCTCGAGAAGGCCGACAAGACCGGCAACGTCAATTACACGCCCGAGAACCACGCCCTGATGGGCAAGCTCCGCCAGGCCAAGATCGACCGGATCGCCGACGACTACCGTCCGATCGTCATCGGTGGCGATCCCGATGCCGACATCTGTCTGCTCAGCTGGGGCTCGACCTGGGCGGCCGTCCATGCAGCTGTCCAGCGCAAGACTCGCACCGGCACGAAGGTGGCCTGGATCCACCTCGAGCACCTCAACCCGCTCCCGAACGATCTCGGCGAGTTGTTGAGACGGTACGACCAGGTGCTGGTCCCCGAACTCAACCGCGGCCAGCTCTGCCACGTGGTGCGCGGCAAGTACCTCATCGACGCCCAGTCGGTCAGCAAGGTCGCTGGCCTCCCGTTCACCGCCAGAGAGATCGAAACCGCGATCGAGGAGGCCCTCGGATCATGACCGACACCGCTGTCAATCTCACCACCAAGAAGGACTGGACCAGCGACCAGGAGGTTCGTTGGTGCCCCGGCTGCGGCGACTACGGCATCCTCACCGCCGTACAGCAGCTGATGCCCGAGCTCGGGATCGCCACCGAGAACACGGTGTTCATCTCCGGTATCGGCTGCTCGAGCCGGTTCCCGTACTACATGAACACGTACGGCATGCACTCGATCCACGGGCGCGCACCGGCGATCGCCACCGGGCTCGCGGTCGCCCGCCCCGACCTCGACGTGTGGGTCGTCACCGGTGACGGTGACGGCCTGTCGATCGGCGGCAACCACCTGATCCACGCCCTGCGGCGCAACGTGAACTTGAAGATCCTGTTGTTCAACAACCGGATCTACGGGCTCACCAAGGGCCAGTACTCGCCCACCTCGCCGGTCGGAAAGGTCACCAAGTCGACGCCGTTCGGCTCGATCGACCCGCCGTTCAACCCGCTGTCGGTGGCGCTCGGCGCCGAGGCCAGCTTCGTGGCCCGCACCCACGACCTCGACCGCAAACACATGATGGAGACGTTCCGGGCCGCCCACGAACATCGCGGCGCCTCGTTCGTCGAGATCTATCAGAACTGCAACGTCTTCAACGACGGTCAGTTCAACGACATCACCAAGCGCAGCGTCCGCGACGAGATGATGATCGATCTCGTTCACGGCGAGCCGATCCTGTTCGGCGCCGATCAACAGCGTGGGGTCATGATGGGCAGCGACGGCTTCCTGCGACTCGTCGACGTCGCCGACGTCGGGCGCGACAACATCCTGGTGCACGACAAGTACCACCCGTACCCGTCACTGGCGTTCGCCCTCGCCCGCCTCAACACCGACGACCACTCTCCCACTCCGTTCGGCGTCTTCCGTGACATCGAACGTCAGGAGTACACATCCGCGGTCAGCGCCCAGCTCGCCGCCGCCAGCGAGAGCGAAGGGTCCCGGCGACCTGTCCGACCTGCTGCGCAGCAACGGCACCTGGCACGTCGACTGATATCGCCGATTGATCCGATCGACTCACCCGTTCGGTCCGGTGTCCCAAATGAGCCGCCGTGGTCTGCTCACCACCCTGAGACGCCGCTGGTGGCGCCGGCAGCACGGTCGCGTCGATCGAACGGAATCTCCGGCGTTGACGCGGGCTCGGTTCGAGTCCGACACCATCGGTCGCCAGGGTGGCCGGTGACATCGGTCGTTTCAGGCTTGCGCCATGGCCCTGGGATGTCGGCGGCAAGCAGGTGATGCAGATGCTGTGACCAGGCGTCGACGCGTCAGTCACGGGTTGCACGTAGGTCAGCACCGTTGACACCCACGACCCACCCCTCTTCGGCGACGGCGTCACGCTCGACGTCCGCGGTACCTCGGGAGTGAACCAGCCGACCAGGTCACCGGCACGATCCGCGGCCGACAGCGCCCGAACGGTCGCGTCCACCTGCACCGCATCCTTCACCGAAGACCCCCCGACGTCGGCGACCCACATCGTCGGCCAGACCTCGGCGACGACGACACGTCCAGCTCGAACGCGTGGGGCAGACAGACCGGTCGTGAACGGCCACGTGTCGAGGCGACCGTTCCAACGGGCGCTCAACCCGCTCAGGATCGGCAGCAGCGTGAGCGTCTGACCCCCGACGCTGCCGATCCCGAACAGCTGCCACCCGGCCGCAGGACGCAAGCCGGCCGCCCGCAGTGCTGCTCGGTATGACGAAACTCGGCGACCGGGAACGAGGTCGGCTTTCGAGACGCAAGATCCCCACTCGACTTCGACGGCGGGCACCCCCAGAACGGGCCCGGACGGCGACCGGCGCGCCGATTCAGTTCGGCGGCAACCGCGAACCTGTTGTTTCGATTGCGCTCGTCGTCTTCGGACAGCTCACTCACCGCACTCCACATCGCCCGCCACGGAGTGCCGGTCAGGCCGAACAGGTCGGCGGTTCCAACCGGATATCCGAGTGAAGCGTCGACCCCGATCAAGATCCGTTCGTCGTCCCCGCCGCCGATCACCTCGTCGAGTCGACGCGCCGCGTCGCGGTCGGGTCGGCGGGTTGCTGAGCTCGACGGCGTCGCCCCCTGCCGACTCGGCGATCCAGATCGAGTCGGCACCGGTGGCCGGCGCACTGCGAGCGCTCCAATCGACCATGACATAGCGATCGAACAGCGGGTTGGAACTCGAGCAGTCGGGAGTGGTGCCTGCAACTCCCAAACTCAGGACACGACGAGGGCGACCGCGCCGAAGTGCAACACGGCGGCGAGCACGGTGAAGCCGTGCCACACCTCGTGGTAACCGAACACCTTCGGCCACGGGTCGGGGCGCTTCAACAGCAACACCGGGAAGCCGATCGTGTAGGCCAGCCCACCGGACAGGACGAGCAGGATCTGGAGCTGGCTCAGCGATGAGCGCAGCGCCGGTGTGGCGATCACCGCCGCCCATCCCATGATCGGATACAGCGCATACGCCAACCACTGCAGGCGCTTGATCGCGGCGAGCTTGATCACCATGCCGAGCAGACCGATCGCGCCGATCGCGCAGAACAGCGGGATCCCCCAACGGGCGGGCAGGGCGACCAGACAGATCGGGGCGTAGGTACCGGCGATCAGCAGATAGATCATCCCGTGGTCGAGGCGCTGCATGATGTGTCGGGCGCGGTATGACTGCGCCAATCGGTGATACGACGCCGAGGTGCCGAACACGATCAGCAAGGTTCCGGTGTAGATCGAAGCGGCCGTTCGGGCGGCGGCGCCGTCGGCGAACACGATCAGCGCCACCCCGGCAGGGATCGCCAGAAAGAACGCCCAGCTGTGCAGCACGCCTCGCCACGCAGGGCGCTCAGCGGTCAACTGATCCTGGTTCACGCTCAGAACGGTACCCGCCTCGATCACGGGCGACATGGCAGCGGCCGAGTTTCATTCGGTGAGCGAGTCGGCGACCAACGTCAAGACGTCGTCGCCGTACTGCTCGAGCTTGGCGGGGCCGACACCCTTGACGTCGGCCAGCTGATCGAGGTCATCCGGCAACGCCGAGGCGATCGCAGCCAGCGTCTTGTCGTCGAACACCGTGTAGGCCGGTTTCCCTTGGCGAACCCGGTCGCGGAAGCTGCGCAACCGGTCGAACACGAGCGCGCTCGACGTGTCGACATCGCCGGGGCGTGGGCCCAACGTGCCACGCTGCCGACCACGGGTCTCGACCTTGGCGCCGATCGCGAACCTCCGCGTGGCGCCGTCCCGTTCGGCGACGGCGGCCTCTGGTTCGAGCTCGGTGATCACCCACTCGTGCCCCTGGTCGACGAGCACCAGGCCCGGTACCGCCATCACACGACCGCGGTCGAGCAGGGGATGATCGGACGGTTCTGGACGGCGACGCGTCGGGGTCGCCGAGGCTCGAACCGGCTCGGGCGGCAGCGGCGCGTGTTCGGGCGGTTCGGTGGTGAGCTCGGCCACGAACGGACTGGGGGACATGCCGCTGACGATCGTGGCATTGGCCGAGGCGCGGGTGAGGGCCACATGGAACAGCCGGCGTTCCTCCTCGTGCTCGTCGGCCAACCGATGGGGGTACTGGTCGGAGTCGGCCAGATGGACGACGACGTGCGGCCACTCCTGCCCCTTGACCCGATGCACCGTGGACAGCATCACCCCGTCGGGATCGCGACGGACCGCAAGGTGCTCGTCGCAGCCACGCTCGAAGGTGGCGACGTCGTCGTGCTGGCGGGCGAGTTGGCGCAGCGCCGTGAGATCGTCACCCTGGGCCGACCGGTTCATGCCGCGCCGGCTGTTGTCGAGCGTTGCCACCGCCCCACCGAGGCCGATGTCGTCGATCAACGCGTTGAACAGGCGCGAGCTGGTTGCACCGGCGGCCGCCATCTGTTGCAGCCGGGCGATGTCGCCGGCGAACTCGGTGACCCGGGTTGCGTCGCGCTCGTTGGTGAGCCGGTCTGCCAACCTCAGCAGCGCCTCGATGTCGCGCTCGCTCGCCGACCCAGTCGGAGATGCGCGGATGGAGCGGCCGTGACGGACGCCTGAGCGCCTCGCCCAGATCGTCGGACGAGAACTGCGAACCCAGCGCCAGACGCAGCCAGGCCATCGCTGCCCGAATCGCAGTGCGCTCGACGAACTCGGTGCCGACCCCGCCCGAGATCGGCACACCGCCGGCGGCGAGCGCCACCTGAACCGGTGCGATCGTGGCGTTGACACGCGTCAGTACGGCGACGTCGCCGGCGGGGGCGCCTGCCTCGATCGCAGCTCGGACGGCCGTGACGGTCTCCGTCCACCGGGTCGTCGGACTGCACTGCCGACCATCCCCCGGGATCGGTCGACGCAGCCCGGATCACCTTGTCGACGCGGCGCCGGTTGTGACGCAACAGGCGGTCGGCCACCTCGACGACGCCCGCAGGGCAGCGATAGTTGACTTCGAGCGGGTGGTCGGCGGCACCGGGGAACCAGCGGGCGAAGTCGATCAACCAGCCTGGATCGGCACCGTTGTAGCCGTAGATCGTCTGGTCGTCGTCGCCGACGCCGAACACGGCACCGCCCGGGGCGGCCAACAGCCGCACGAGCAGTAGATGAGCCGGAGTGAGGTCCTGGAACTCGTCGACCAGCAGCACACGGCTGGCGCGCTGTGCTGCCCGGCGGGCGGCGGGCTGCGTGAGCAGCACCTCGATCGCCCGCGAGATCTGGCCGTCGAAGTCGACCAGGCCGTCGTGTTCGAGAGCGGCTGCGTACTGCGGGTACACATCGCTCAACCCGTCGACGTCGCCGCCGTATCGCAGGGCGACCTCGGCTGGATCGAGGAGACCGAGCCGGACCAGGCTGAGCGCATCGATCCAGGGCGCCAACGGATCGGTGTTGCGTCGTCGCGGCACGCTGACGAAACGCTGCAGGATGCGACGCACGTCGGGCTCGTCGATGGTGCGCCACGAGCGCCGTTGCGGGGCAAACGGTGGTCGGCCGTTGACGATCGACAGCGCGATCGCGTTGAGGGTACGAACCTGGACACCACCGAGATCGGAGGTGCGCTCGAGCATCTCCTGCTGGGCACGTTTGTTGAACGCAACCAGGCTGACTGCACCCGCCGGGAGCCGCCACACGTCGAGCAGGTGGCGGGCTCGTTCGGTGAGCACGCGGGTCTTGCCCGACCCTGCGGGGGCGATGATGCGAGCCGGCCCGCCGGGGTGGGTGACGGCCGCCAGCTGATCTGGGGCGAGAGTTGCCCCGGACACATTCGGGTGCGGCGTCCCGAAGCTGCCGTGCTCGATCTGCACAGCGTGCACGACCGGTACGCCGTCGATCGGATCGAGATGTCGTATCGGACCGGCGTCGATCCAGGCGGTGTCGCCCTCCGGGGTGATGATGTCACCGGTCGTTTCGACGCCGGCCACCTCGGCGCCGCGGGCGACTGCAAGATCGACCACGACCCAACGAGGCGCATCGAGCCGGCGGCAGTCGATGGTGTTCGACCACACGAGGTGGTGCAGCTCGTCGAGCTCGAACGAGTGTGCAACACCCAGCTCGTGGGGCGGGCGGGCGTCGACCGAGTCGGGCGCTGTGTCGAAATCGACGGTGAGCTCGATCACGTGACCGATCGCGGCGTGAGCGGCAGCCCGCAGGTTGTCGACCGCTGCCCGCGGGTCGGTGAGCGATGCGCTGTCGATCACCACCCGCTCGGCGTCGGACCAGTCGGCCGGTGCCGGCTGCCCTGGCGCCACCACCACGTTGCGCCCCAGGACGGCCGGGCCGCGTCGGGCAGCCACCACTGCGCGCTCGGTAACGGCCGGTGTCGGCGTCGCGAGGGGTCGAACGGCCTGGGTGCGCCTGGGTGAGAGGTGGCGGGGCCGATCGATCGGCGGCGGCCGACCCGATCGGCAGCTCGGGTTCGGCACCGTTGTGATCGGCCCAGCATTGCCGGATATCAGCGGGGCGTTCGTGGCCACCACCGCAGTACACACACGAGATCACCCGGGTGACCCTAGCGAGGGGGTGTCCCAGGCGGGTACAGCGGCCAGGCGGGTGACGGCCGATGCGACGGAGGTACCGGCCTGCCGACAAACCCTGTCGCGATCTTGACGGTTGGCGGCTCAAGCCGTGGACCGAATCGGCCGACACCAGAGATGAGGACGTCCGTGTTACGGTTTCATGACGAAACAGCGGGCGGCTCACCAAGGAGAACACGCCGCATGTTTCGTTCGTTGCTGTTGGCAGGTGCACTGCTCGCCACGGGCACGCTGTCGATCGCCACCTCCGCACCGTCGGTGGAGGCGCTCGACAACTCGCCGTGGCGGCTTCCCGTCGCACCTCCCAGATGCAGTGTCGAGCAGGCTCGGTCCGGCGACGTCGGGGACTGCCTGCTGGCGTTCTACGCCGATCCGGCCGATACGGGCTGGGGCGCTCCTCCGGCGCCAGGCGTGGGAGACGGCTGGAACTGGAACGGCTACACCTACAACGGCTCACCGGCGCTGGCCGGTTGGGAGGCCGACCAGATCGCCTCCAACACGGCTGCAGTGGCCGGCATGCGGCCGGGGCTGCTCGAGACCCACGTCGCAGCGCAGGTGCTGTTCGAGGGCTTCCTGACCGAGATCGCCGCCAACGGCTACCGGGTCTACGGTGCCAGTGGCTACTCGTTCCGCTGCACGAGCGGCAACGGCGGGTGGAGCTGTCCGTCGGGAGATGCCCGCGACCTCTCGAACCACGCCTGGGGGCTGGCGATCGACATGAACGCCGGGACCAACCCGATCCGGGGCTACACGGGTGTCGACGGCGCCACCGCATGCGCCACCCCGATCCAGACCGACCTCCCACAGTGGGCGATCCGCATTGCTGAGAAGTGGGGCCTGTATTGGGGCGGCTACGGCTGGAACAGCGGATGCACCGACACCACCACGCAACGCACTTCGGTCTACCGCGACCCGCCCCACTTCGAGTTCCGGGGAACACCCGCCCAGGCCGCCGCGATCGCTGACTTCAACCTGCGAAACGACCCCGATCGCGTGTGTTTCGACGTCGTCGACGACGCCGGCCGACCAGCCGTGGAGTGCAACCGCACGGGGCTCCCCGAGGCGGACTGGCGGCTGCCCGTGCAGCTCACTCCCCCCGATGGCGCCGTGGCCGCCATGATCAACCTGACCGTCACCGAGCCGGCAGGGCCGGGATACCTCACGCTCGAGGACTGCGCACCGCGATCCGGGAAGCGGGAGACCTCGGCGATCACGTTCGCCGGGGGGCAGACGATCGCCACGATGGCGGTCGTACCGCTGTCGGAGGACGGAAGCTTCTGCGTGTACCGAAAGACCGCCGTCCACAGCATCGTCGACGTCGTCGCCTATCTCGGGCCGGCGGGCGAGCCGCTGTGGTTCGAACCGTCGGTACCGACGCGGCTGATCGACACACGTCTGCAGGGCTCCTGCACCCCGCTCCAGGAGTGCCACGATGGCGCAGTCCCGAGTCGTGAACGGCTTGCCGTGCCGACGTCAGACTCCGCCGCCCGGATCGCCAACGTAGCGGTCGTCGACGGACAGGGCCCGGGGTTCGCCCAGGCCGGGCAATGCGACTCGGTCGGCCCCGGCTTCACGTTCTCCAACGTCAACTACATGGACGCGATGGCGCGCTCCAACCTCGTCGTGTTCGACACCGGCGACGCCGGCGCATGCGTGTTCGCGCTCACTCAGGCTCATGTGGTCGTCGATGAACTCGGACGCCTCACTTCCGACGCCGGCTACGGGTGGCGGTTGGCGGCTCCGAAGCGGGTGCTCGACACCCGAGAGTGCACGCCGGCGTGGTGTCAGTCACGACCGGACGCAGGAATCGTGATTCCTCTGCAACTCGACACCGACAGTCCTGCCGCCGCCGTGGCGATCACCGTGACGGAGACGCAGGCGCCGGGCTACATCACCGTGGGACGTTGCGATGTGCTCATCGGTACGCAGCGGCCGGCGACCTCGAACCTCAATCACGGTCCGAACCAGACGATCACGAACCTCGCCGTCGTCGACCTCGACGAAGGCGAGATGTGCATCTTCACCAAGGCATCGACGCACGTGATCATCGACGTGCAGGCCGAACTCGTCACCGAGCAACAGATCGGATTGCTGCCGATCACCCCGACGCCGGGTGCACGACAGCCGCGAGCAGACGCCCTGATCAGCCGATCCGGGGTTTCTCGTCGAAGTACTCGGTGAGCCGGCGATTCGAGTCGCCACCGAACAGGATCTCGGCGACCTCGGGCAGGCCCTCGGAGTTGCGGATGTCGTCGTCGTGGACGACGAGATCGATCTTCGAACGACGACGCATGAAGTCGTCGAGCTTGACGATCATCTCGTGTTCGGCTGCGTTGTGCAGTTCGGCTCGCAGGTAGTCGGCCGAACCCATGATGTCCTCGCCCATCGCCGGATCGGCGCGGATCGCCTCGAGCAGATCGAACGCCCGCCGTCCGTATCGACGCCACAACCGGTCGCTGAGCGGTTCGGTGTCGGGCTTCGTGCGGAGCTGGTCGAGCTTCATCAGCTTGGCCTGCCGGAAGAACTCGCGACGGGTCGCCTTGGCAGCTTCGCCGTACCAGTTCTCGAGATCCTTCTCGAGTGGGATGCCGAGTTGCTCGATCGCCTCGGCAACCTCCTCGCCGACGTTGAGACAGTCGGTCAACTTGCCACCGAAGACCGTGACCACACCGAGCTCGTCATCGCACTCGATCTCGTGCTTGCGGCTGAGCGAGGTCCAGTCGACGTGCTTCTTGTCGTCACCGTGACGCTTCACCACGAGCGGTCGCACCCCCGAGCGTTCGGCGATCACGTCGTCGACGGTGAGCGGAGTGTCGAGCGCCAGCCTGGCGTTGATCTGCGCCAACAGGAACTCGCGATCGTCGTTGTCGACGGCGGTGAACGGCGTGTCGATCCGGGTATCGGTGGTGCCGATCACCGAACGCCTACCCATCGGAATCACATAGAACAGCCGCTGGGTGTCGTCGAAGAACGCCAGCACCCGATCGTGCCGGTTCGTCGTCAATCGCGGCACCACCAGGTGGATGCCCTTCGAGTACACGATCCGGTTCTCGCTCTCGAGGCCCCACCCGTCGTTGATCTCGTCGACGAACGGCCCACCGGCATTGACGATCGCCCGCGCCGAGGTCGTGAATCGCTCACCGTTGTCGACGTTGCGGAGATGGGCGGTCCAGCGGTCACCGCTGCGCTCGGCCGACACCAACTCGACGTAGTTGGCGACACAGGCACCGGCCTCGATCGCCGACCGGACGAACGAGAACACGAACCGTGAATCATTGTCGATCAGGTACGCGTCCTGATACTGGATACCGCCCCTCAGCGAGCTCGTGTCGATCGCCGGCTCTTCGAGCTTGATCCGTTCGGCACCGAACACCTTCGGTGGCTTCGTGCCGAACAAGCCGATCATCCAGTACGCCATGGCACCCAACCCGGCGAACCATGGTGGATACGGTGCCGTACGATCGAGCGCCGCCAGAAAGCCGATCTCCTTGATGTTGTCGGGGTACGCCTTCATCAAGCGGTTGCGCGACCGGCACAGGCCGAACACCAGCGGCAGTTCGTAGTTCTCGAGATATTTGAATCCACCCCACACCAGATTCGACGACTCCTGGCTGGTGAAACTGCCAAAATCGCCACGGTCGATCATGGCGACCGATGCGCCCCGCCCGGCGAGCGCCGCCGACGAGACGGCACCGTTGATGCCTGCGCCGACCACCAGCACGTCGAACAGGCCGTTCCGAAGTCGATCGATATTCGCATCACGGAGGGTCATGCCTACAGCGTCGCAGCGACCGACAGAGTTTGCCAACTCGCCGGGTCAGGACAGCCACCGGGCGATCACGACGAACGGCTCGCCCGGCCGGCGGGTCCCGACGCGGACGGGCCCCGAGGCCGAAGCCTCGGGGCCCGTTTGCGTCGTCGAGCGACTCAGCTACAGCCGCTGGTGCTGCCGCAGCTCGGGCAGGCGTGGCAGCTGCCGGCGCGCACCATGTGGACACCGCACTGCATACACATCGGGGCGTCGATCGGCCGCGAGGAGCCCACGATGCCACGCGCCGGCGTGTTGTCCTCGACGGTCGACCCGATCGCTCCGGTCTGGAGCGCCGACGCCAGTTCGTCGGCCGACGGGACGCTCTTCGGGTCGGGGGCCAGCTCGGAACCCTGATTGGTCTCGATCACCTGCTCCTCGACACCGGGCAGCGTGGGCTGCGTGCGCTCGGCGATCGTGAAGATGCCCAACTCGGCGCGCTCGTCGTAGGACAAGTACTCGAGTGCCAGACGGCGCACCAGATAGTCCATGATCGATCCGGCGAAGCGGACATCGGGATCGTCGGTCATACCGGCCGGCTCGAACTTCATGTTGACGAAGGCCTCGACGTAGCCCCGCAGCGGAACCCCGTACTGCAAGCCGTAGCTGACCGACTTGGCGAAGGCGTCCATGATGCCGGCCATGGTGGAACCCTGTTTGGAGACGGTCAGGAAGATCTCGCCTGGCTGGCCGTTCTCGTATTCGCCGATCGTTGCGAAGCCCTTGCAGTCGGCGACGCGGAACTCGAAGGTACGGGCCGTGCGTGTGCGGGGCAGCTTCTGGCGGATCGGCTTGTGGACGATCTTCTCGACGATCTTCTCGATCGTTTGTGTTGCTGCCTGAGCGGCGTCGCCGCCACTGCCGGCCTCGGCGTCGCCCTTCTTGGCCGTCGACAGCGGCTGGCCGACCTTGCAGTTGTCGCGGTAGATCGCGACAGCTTTGAGGCCGAGCTCCCAGCTGAGCTGGTGGAGGGCCTCGACGTCTTCGACGCTGGCCTCCTCTGGCATGTTGACCGTCTTCGAGATGGCACCCGACAGGAACGGCTGCACCGCGCCCATCATGCGCACGTGACCCTCGTAGTGGATCGTGTTGTCACCCATCGAGCAGGCGAACACCGAGACGTGATCTGCCGACAGGTGCGGGGCACCGAGGATCGACTTGTTCTCGTCGATATAGGCGATGATCTCGTCGACCTGCTTGGCGTCGTAGCCCAACCGGCGTAGCGCCCGCGGGATCGTCTGGTTGACGATCTGCATCGTGCCGCCGCCGACCAGCTTCTTCAGCTTGACGAGCCCGAGGTCGGGCTCGATGCCGGTGGTGTCGCAATCCATCATCAGCCCGATCGTGCCCGTCGGGGCCAGCACCGACGCCTGGCTGTTGCGAACGCCGTGCTCTTGGCCGTCGCGGACGGCATCTTCCCACGCACGTTGGCCGGCCGACAGCAACTCGTCGGGAACGACGCTGTCGTTGTCGATCTGGTAGCTGGCGTCGCGGTGCATCGTGAGCACCCGCAGCATGTGCTCTTCGTTGGACTCGAACCCCTCGAATGGTCCGAGCCGTGCTGCGGTACGGGCGCTGGTGGCATAGGCATGACCCGTCAACAGCGACGTCAGACTGGCGGCCCACGAACGGCCCTCCGGCGAGTCGTATGCGTAGCCGAGCGCCATCAGCAAAGCGCCGAGGTTGGCATAGCCGATACCGAGCTGACGGAACTTGCGGCTGGTTTCGCCGATCGGCTCGGTCGGATAGTCGGCGCGGCCGACGAGGATCTCCTGGGCGGTGAAGATCATCTCGATCGTGTGCTTGTAGGCGTCGACGTCGAACGTGTCGGCGCCGTTGTCGGTGTTGAGATCGAGGTACCTGAGCAGGTTGATCGAGGCCAGGTTGCAGGCCGAGTTGTCGAGGTGCATGTACTCGGAGCACGGATTCGAGCCGTTGATGCGCCCGGTGTTGTGAGCGGTGTGCCACTTGTTGATCGTGGTGTCGAACTGCAGACCGGGGTCGGCGCATTCCCACGACGCCTGTGCGATCTGACCCCACAGGTCACGGGCCCGGATCGAGCGCACGACCTCGCCGGTGGTGACCGCCTTGAGGCCCCAATCGGCGTCGTCGATGACAGCCTGCATGAACTCATCGGTGATCCGCACCGAGTTGTTGGCGTTCTGGTACTGGATCGAGAACGAGTCGGAACCGTCGAGGTCCATATCGAACCCGGCGTCGCGCAGCACACGCGCCTTACGCTCTTCTTTGACCTTGCACCAGATGAACTCCTCGACATCGGGATGGTCGACGTCGAGGATCACCATCTTGGCGGCCCGGCGGGTCTTGCCACCCGACTTGATGGTGCCCGCCGACGCGTCGGCGCCACGCATGAAGCTGACCGGGCCGGAGGCCGTGCCACCGCCCTCGAGCGGCTCGGCGCTGGAGCGGATCTTCGACAGGTTGACGCCCGAACCCGAGCCGCCCTTGAAGATCACGCCTTCCTCGCGGTACCAGTTGAGGATCGAACTCATCTTGTCGTCGACCGACAGGATGAAACAGGCGCTGGCCTGCTGGGGGACGTCGTCGACCCCGATGTTGAACCAGACCGGACTGTTGAACGCCGCCCGCTGGGTGGCCAGGATGTACTTCAGCTCGTCGCTGAAGGCCTGCTGCTCTTGTTCGTCGGCGAAGTAGCCGCCCTCGTGGCCCCACTGGGTGACCGTGTCGACGACACGGTTGATGACCTGACGCAACGAGTTCTCGCGCTCGGGTGTGCCGAGCGTGCCACGGAAGTACTTCTGGGTCACGATGTTGGTGGCATTGACCGACCAGTCGACGGGGAACTCGACATCGAGTTGCTCGAACGCGACGCTGCCGTCCTTCCAGTTCGTGATGCGAGCGTCACGACGCTCCCACACCACTTCGTCGAACGGATCGACCCCCGGGGAGGTGAAGAGTCGACCGAGTCCGATTCGACCTGTGGCGGTCAGGCGTTCAGGCGCCAGAGACATGTGTATTCCT
This sequence comes from uncultured Acidimicrobiaceae bacterium, assembly GCA_963722635.1. Classification (GTDB taxonomy): domain Bacteria; phylum Actinomycetota; class Acidimicrobiia; order Acidimicrobiales; family Ilumatobacteraceae; genus Ilumatobacter. The sequence goes on along the minus strand of CAVRNX010000031.1, from coordinate 39,562 downwards.
TCCGAATTACCAGTTGTGGTCATGCAGTTCGCCGACGCCTGATCCAGGTGCCGACACAAGATGTTGTTGAGTTTCCTCGACTGTCCACCGTTGAGCCACAACAAGTTGTGTGCATCGCAGGTGGGCGTCGTATTACATCATTGTAGTTACAGCCGTGTCAACGGTTGGCTCGCACTGCCCGCAAACAATCCTCTGACCAGCAGTGACGCGGCTCCGCTGGGGCGGATCGAATCTCCGGCAGGCGGCGCAACGCACAGGTTCAGGGCACAAGTGACCCCACGTGGTCCGTCACCGGCTCGCCCCCAACGCGGCCAACTCCCGATTTCCTTCCACTGGTTCGTCCGTGCATCGCGCCGCCTCCGGCACAGGTACCTACCCTAGAGACGACTGCTTGTGGAACAGAAGGGGACAACCATGTGAATTGCGAAAGTTTCCTGTGGGCGCGGCTGTGGACAAGCGGGTGTTACCCACAGCCTGCGTCCGAAGTGACAAGATCGCAGTCGTCATGAAGCCCTCATTGCGACGATTGCTCCCCGCCCCGACGACACCGATCACGATCCAGGAGGCGTACGCCGTCGAACGCCCCCGACCGCTCGACCGGCCATGGCTGGGGTTGTGCATGGTGACGAGCCTCGATGGTTCCGTCTCGGTCGACGGCACCTCGGGCGGACTCGGCAACGCCAATGACATCGACGTGTTGCTGACTTTGCGAGACATCGCCGACATGGTGCTCGTCGGAGCCGGCACGGCGCGCGGCGAGGGCTATGGTCCGCCACGACTCGCCGGCAAGCGGATCGGGGTCGTCACCAACAGCGGCCACGTCGACCTCGGCAGCGACCTGTTCACATCTGGCAGCGGCTTCCTGATCGCCCCCGAATCAGCACAGATCGACGAAACGACTGTGCAGGTACTGCGCAGCGGTGGCGACGCCGTCGACCTGACCGACGCCGTTGCACGTCTCGTCGAGGTGATGCCAGGGGTTCGCTACGTGCAGGCCGAAGGCGGCCCACACCTCAATGGTGCGCTACTGGCAGCTGATCTGATCGACGAACTCGACCTGTCGCTGTCACCCCGCCTCGTGGGCGGCGACGGACCGCGCCTGACCGCAGGAGCGATGGAGATCGAGCGGCGATTCGAGTTGGCCCACGTGCTCGCCGACGACGACGGCTTCGTGTTCAGTCGCTGGGTCCGCTCGCCAGCTTGCTGAGCAGTTCGAGCTCGCTCTCGAAGTCGCTGGCGGCGTCGAAGTTCTTGTACACCGAGGCAAACCGCAGATAGGCGACCTCGTCGAGCACCCGCAGGCGATCGAGCACGCTCAGTCCGATCTGGCTGGTGGTGACCTCGCCCCCGAGCAGGCGCATCTCGTCTTCGACGGCGGTGGCGAGCTGTTCGACCTGATCGACGTCGACCGAACGACCCTTGGTGGCCGCCATCACACCGAACACGATCTTGTCACGGTCGAATCCTCGGTGACTGCCGTCGGACTTGACGACGACGAGCGCCACCTCCTCGACCCGCTCGAACGTGGTGAAGCGGTACGAGCAGGTGAGGCACTGACGACGTCGACGAACCGAGGCGCCCTCCTCGGCGAGGCGCGAATCGACGACTTTGGTGTCGTCGGCGTGACAGCTCGGGCAGAACACCCCGCCAGGTTACTGACGTGGTCAGGGAAGCAACACGGCCTGGCCGGCCTGGATCGCAGCACCGCCGTTGAGGTCGACCAGTTTGTCGACGTACCGGGTGATCGAAACCGAACCGTGACGGGACTGGGCAATCGACCACAGCGTGTCGCCGGGCTGGGCCGTGACCGACCGCCGAACGTGTGCCGGCTGGCTCGCAGCGGCGGAGGCAGGTCCGCCGCTGGAGCCAGCCAGCACATCGTGCGCCAACACGGCGCTGACCGCGACGAGCACGGCCACAACGGTGCCCACGACGGCACGCCGGCGGCGATAGGTCACCTCCGACACGATGGGACGCCGAGCCGCTGGACGCCGAACTGCGGCGCGGCGAGCCGGAGCGAGCTGCCGGTGTGCTGGTCGGTAGGAAATGGTGGCGCTCATGTCGACGGACTCCCAACTGAACATCGAGACACACCCGGAGCGGATGCGAGGCGGATATGACGGTGTTGCGATCGTCCGCACAGCTGCTGAACGAATCGAACAACTGTACGGGAGAACAGTTGTACCCGAACAATCGTTCGACGTCAACCCCATATCGAACAAATGTCCGCGAACAGGTGTATGGCGAACAGATGTTTGACTCGGGGGGCGAACGCCCGTACGATAGGGACATGGCCGACAAGCAGATCAGCAAGCGACAGCGCGGGATACTCGACTTCATCGAGTCCGAGATGCGTGACCGCGGGTATCCCCCATCGGTCCGCGAGATCGGCCAGGCCGTCGGGCTCACCTCGCCATCCACGGTGCACAGCCACCTCAACACGCTGACGCGGCTCGGTTACCTCCGTCGCGACCCCACCAAGCCACGCGCCATCGAAGTTCGCTGGGATCCCAACTCGGGTGTCGTGATGGAGCGTCGCCCGGTGCGCCACGTGCCGCTCGTCGGCGACGTCGCCGCCGGCACCGACGTGTTGGCACAAGAGAACGTCGAAGAGCTGTTCCCGGTTCCGAGCGATTTCACGGGCGAGGGCGATCTCTTCATGCTCCGGGTGCGGGGCGACTCGATGATCGACCTCGGCATCCTCGACGGCGACTTCGTGATCGCCGCTCAACAGTCGACAGCCAACCACGGCGACATCGTGGTGGCTGGGATCCCCGGCGAGGAGGCAACCGTCAAGACCTTCCAGACCAAGGGCAAGCTCGTGGTCTTGGTCCCTGCCAATCCCGAGATGAGTCCACTCGAGTTTCCCGCCGACGACGTCACGATCTACGGCCGCGTCGTCACCGTGATGCGTCGCCTCTGAGCTAACGCTCCTCGACGGGGTCCTGCGCCACCTCGCCACCCGGCTCGGCCCTCGACCAGGCCCTCGGCCAGCGCGCCACTCGGCTCGGACGCCTCGACCGGCATCCTGCGGCCACCTCACCAGCCGGCTCGGACTCCTCGACCGGATCCTGCGGCACCTCACCAGCCAGCTCGACCGAACCGGCCGCCTGTTCCGGAACCGCCTGGCCGGCGGCGGGCGGTGCCCACGGCGACGACTGCTTCGGGCGTGGCGCGTTCGCCAAGAGCCGATTGACCTCCGACAACGGCCCTGCGATCGAGACCTGCTCGTCGGGCTCGTGGGGATTGACCGGCGACTGGGCAACCGGGTCGCCGTCCGGTGTCACGACCTGATCCTTCGGCGTATGCCGGATGCTCCAGCCGGGCCCGTCCGGCGTCAGGAAGGCGGCCGCCTTCCTGGAGCGCCGTCCTGCCAACAGCAACAACAGGCCACCCAGCACGACTCCGACGATCGCCACCAGGATCGCCCGCTGTCGGAGATCGTCGACACCGTCGTCGGGGTCACGCCCAATGGCAGCGACAACCGACGGATCATCACCGACGACGACGATTTCGTACTCGCCGGGCACGTCGATCTCGAATCGCGCCACGGAGGAACCGAGGTAGTCATCGGTGTCGTACGAGAGCGACTTGTCGGCGCGCGGCACCATCGGCCCATCCGGCCCGCTCAACTCGAACGCAAACGTCTGTGACGGGTTGGCCACCGCCTCACAATCACTCTCGAGGGCAGCGGTCGCCGGACCGATGTCCTCGAAGACGAAGAACACACCGGTTTCGCTGAACTCGAGCGTGGTCGTGCATCCGACAGGGGCACGCGCAAAACCTTCGATCGTCTGTGTCGGGCGACGTACGGACGACGCGAACAGGACCCCGCCGCCGACCAGCCCGGCGAACAACAGCAGCAGGCCGAACGCTGCGGCGGTTCCGCGCCCCTTCGACTTCCTAGCCATGATCGATCACTCTCCCGTGGTCATCCGCCGACCCCGAGGCGCGATGCCACGAGTTCGATCCGTTCATCAGGTTGTACCACGGCGACCCGCACATACTCCGAACCGGCCGCCCCGTAGAAGTCGCCTGGGCTGATCAACGCCCCCGCCTCGCGAGCCAACCGTTCGGTGAATTCCCAGGCGTCACCGACATGGAACCAGAGGTAGAAGCCACCCTCCGGGAGCGGCACCTCGAGCCCCGACCAGCGTCGCAGCACCTCGGCCATCCGCCGCAGCCGACCGAGATAACGATCCCGCTGCTCGGCCACGTGCTGGTCGTCGGCGAGTGCGACGGCGCCGGCAGCCTGGGCCGGACCAGGCACCATCATGCCGACATGCTTGCGCACCTCGTGCAGGTACCCGACCAGTTCACGATCACCGGCGTAGAAGCCGACACGCGTCCCCGCCAGATTCGATCGCTTCGACAACGAATGAACCGCCACCACGCCCTGATTGCCGTGTTCGAGGATGCTGCGACCGCGACCGGTCCAGGTGAACTCGACGTAGCACTCATCGGAGAACACGGGAACCTCGTGGGTGCGCCCCCACTCGGCCGCTGCACCGAGATCATCGACGACACCGCTCGGGTTGGCAGGGCTGTTGACCCAGAGCAACAGCGCCCGAGAGACATCGGCCGGATCGATCGCCTCGAGCTGCAGGCCGCCGGTCGGCGACATCGGCACCGCAACCGCACGGCAGCCCGCCAGTATGGCCCCCATCTCATAGGTGGGGTACGAGATCGCCGGATACAACACCGTGTCGAGGTGTGGTCGCCGCAGCTTGAGCCACTGCGGCAGGGTGCCGACGAACTCCTTCGTGCCGACGCAGGCCCCGATCTGATCGGGCGACACGTCGATGTCGAACCGACGGCCCATCCAGTCGTGCACAGCCGATCGCAGCTCGAGCGAGCCGATGCTCGGCGGGTAGCCGCGCTCGGCGCCGGACGAACCGAGCTTGTCGACCACCGCCGGCGGGGGTGGATCGAACGGTGTGCCGATCGAGAAGTCGACGAGGCCGCCGTCGAAATGATCGGCGAGCGGCTTGAAACGGTCGATCCGCTCGTACGGATACGGCGGCGGGACAAAACCGTCGGGCGACACAGGGGTCGGTGTGGAACTGCTCATGCAGAAGAAGATGATACGACGAAGTCGGAGAGCCGACCTGCTGAGGCGTCCGACAGACGAGCCCGGACCCGCAACCCGGTCTCGGCTTCGGTGGTCGACACCACCTCGCCTTCTCGATGCACGGAAGCGATCACATCGCCCCTGTCGTAAGGAATCTCCAGCTCGACCACTTTGGTGATCGCCCGCAGTCGATCAGCCAGGGTGCGAAGAAACACGTCGATCCCATCGCCGGTTGCAGCACTGACGGTGACCGAACCGACATGAGCGTCGACCAGGCTGCGGGCCTCCACCGGGGCAAGATCGCTCTTGTTGAACACGATCAGTTCCGGAACCTCTGCGGCGTCGATCTCGCCGAGCACCTCGCGCACTGCGGCGATCTGGCCCGTCGGGATCAGCGGCGCTGGCATCGACCACGTGCACCAGGTAGTCGGCCCGGCTGGCGACCTCGAGGGTGCCTTTGAACGCCTCGACCAGCCCGTGCGGCAACCGTCGAACGAACCCGACGGTGTCGCTCAGAAGTACGGACTCGCCGCCCGACAGGGCCAGTCGTCGCGTGGTGGGGTCGAGCGTGGCGAACAGGCGGTCTTCGGTCAGCACTCCGGCGTCGGTCAGCCGATTCAGCAGGGTCGACTTGCCGGCATTCGTGTAGCCGACGATCGCCACCGCAGCGAGACCACTGCGACTGCGTGACTTGCGCTGGAGATCGCGGGTCGCGTCCAGCGACCGAAGATCTTGCTCGAGCTTGGTGATCCGCCGCATGATCCGCCGACGGTCGACTTCGATCTTGGTCTCACCACCGCCGAAACGGGCGCCGACCCCGCCTCGCTGCTGCGACAGCTTGGCGTCCTTCCCGCGCCGCAAACGCGGGAGGCGGTAGCGCAGCAAGGCCAGCTCGACCTGGGCCTTGCCCTCCAACGTGTGAGCGTTCTGCCCGAAGATGTCGAGAATCACTGCGGTCCGGTCGATCGCCGTGCGCCCCAGCACCTTTTCCAGGTTGAACTGCTGGGCAGGCGCGAGTTCGTTGTCGAACACGACAGTGTCGGCGTCGACGGCGAGGCAGATCTCCTTCAACTCGTCGACCTTGCCCTTGCCGATGAACCACGTGTGGTCGGGGGCGGAACGTCGCTGCACCAGGCGCGCTGCGACGTCGGCCCCCGCTGTATCGACCAGGAGCTCGAGCTCGTCGAGGCTGGCGTCGACCGATTCGTCGGTGTCGCCGGGCAGGGCGACGCCGACGAGCACGATCTTCTCGCGGATCGATCGATCGATCAGCGAGGCACCGAGGGCTTCTTGATACGGCGTGTTCACTCAGAGACTGATTTCTATCGTGGCGATGAATGTGGCTGGGCCGGTGAGGGTGACGCGGCCCGGGCTGGGTGCGTCGAGCTCCACTGTGGCACTGCCACCGTCCATGTGAACGGTCAGTTTCCCGTCGCTCGGCGTGGCCAATCCCCAACCGGCTGCCGCATGGGCCGCCGCGCAGGCTCCGGTTCCGCATGCCTCGGTGATTCCGGCACCACGCTCGTGGACGCGCAGACGGATCTCATCTTGGGCGGTTCCGGGTTCGACGATCTCGAGATTGACCTGGGGCACCTTCGAGCCGAGCGCCAGCAGATCGACGACGTCGACCTCATCGACGCCGACCACCGAGTGCGGGTTGCCGAGGCTGAGGTGGGCGACCGGACGGTCCGGGTGGCAGCCCAGCGACGACCAACCGTCCGGCTCGGCCAGCGGTTCGACGGATCCCATATCGACCGAGGCGAGGATCGTCGCGATGTCGGCGGTCTGTTCGAGCGTGACCGTGCGGGCCCCCGCATCCGTGAGGATCCGCTGCGGATTCAGATCACCACGTCGGGCGGCCAACGCCTGGGCGAAGCAGCGGATCCCGTTGCCGCTCATCTCGGCCCGGCTGCCGTCGGCGTTGTACAGCACCATGCTGGCGGCGTAATCGGGTTCGGTCTCGGCGATCAGCAACCCATCGGCACCGACCCCGCGCCGTCGGTCACAGAGACGGATTGCGAGCTGTGAGAGCGCTGAGGGGTCGGTGATGCCGGGATGGAACGCGACGAGGAAGTCATTGCCCAGTCCATGATGCTTGGTGACCGTCAGCTTGCCCATCGGCTCCGTGCTCATCTGTCGAGTGCCTGACACACGATCGGGGCCGCCTCGGTGACGGGATCGTGTTCGATGTCCACCCAGCGTACGCGTGGGTCGCGCCCGAACCATCGCAGTTGGCGTACGGCGAACTGTCGGGTTCGCACGATCACCTGCTCGACCGCTGCGTCGAGCGAGATCGAACCGTCGAGATGAGCCAGCAACTCCTTGTACCCGAGCGCTTGGGCGGCTGTTCTCGACAGACCTACCTCGGCCAGACCGCGGACCTCCTCCAAGAGCCCGTCCGACATCATGCGGTGTACCCGGCCGGCGATGCGCTCGGTCAAGGTCGCACGGTCCCACCGCAGCCCGATCTGGGCCACGGGCGACGGTGGATACGCCCCGAGCCCGGGGCCGAACGAACTGAACGGTTTCCCGCTGCCCTCACAGACCTCCAGTGCGCGCACGATACGGCGGGCGTTGTTGGGCTCGATCTTTGCGGCCGCCTGCGGGTCGAGACCCGTCAGGCGCCCGTACAGGGTCGCCAGCCCGGCCTGCTCGGCCTCGGCCCACAGCCGATCACGAACTTGTGGCCACTCCCCCGGCAAGTCGAGGCCGTCGACCACTGCACGGTGGTACAGACCGGTGCCTCCCACCAGGAGCGCCCGCCGGCCGCGTCGTGCGATCTCCTCGAGTACCACGCCGTGAGCGCGCTGGAACTCAGCGACGGCGAACTCCTGATCAGCGTCGACCAGATCGATCAAGTGATGCGGGACGCGAGCCTGATCCGCGATCGACGGTTTGGCCGTGCCGATGTTCATGCCGCGGTAGACCTGCATCGAATCGACCGATATCAGGTCGACGTCGCCGGCCGACTCGGCGACCGCCATCGCAACCGAGGACTTACCCGACGCTGTCGGGCCGATCACGGCCACGCGCGTGGGCCCTGTGGTCACAGGGCGTTGACCGGGATACGCAGCTTGTGGGTTGGTTCGGCCAGCAACGCGACGAAGCGTCCCTCGAGGTGGTGTGGTGCGGCACGTGTGACCTCGACCAATGCGTAGCTACCGGTTCGGATCGTGTGGGGCGGTGCGAAGTGCACGAGTTTGTTCTGGCGAGTACGCCCGGAGATGACGTCCGGATTCTTTCGGGATGGCCCTTCGATCAGGACCTCCTCGATCCGCCCGACGCGCGCCTCGTGCTTGAGCAGCGCCGAATGCTCGATCACGACCCGCAAGCGCTGGAACCGCTCGCCGGCAACCGCCGGATCGACAAAATCGACCTGCATGTCGGCTGCTTCGGTGCCGGGCCGCGGCGAGAAGATGAACGTGTAGGCGTAGTCGTACTCCGCTGCCGCAGCCACTTCCAGGGTGCGCTCGAAGTCGACATCCGTTTCGCCCGGAAACCCGACGATGATGTCGGTCGACACCGCCAGATCGGGCACGACTCGACGGGCATCTGCGAGCTTGTCGAGATAACGCTCGGCGGTATAGCCCCGGTGCATCAGCGCCAGCACCCGGTCGCTGCCCGACTGCAACGGATAGTGCAGGTGCTCGCACACCGCGTCGGTATCGGCCATGGCCGTGAACGTTTCGGGCCGCATGTCCTTGGGGTGAGGGCTGGTGTAGCGAACCCTCCTGATGCCGTCGATGCCGCCGACATCGCGCAACAGGTCGCCGAACAGGGGTCGCAGCTTGACCTCGGAGTCGCCGCCCTGGCGAGCAGCGAGCTGGATGTCGCGACCGTACGAGTTGACGTTCTGGCCGAGCAGGGTGACCTCGGTGACACCCTCGCCGGCCACGTGTTCGACCTCTCGGAGGATTTCGGCGTAGGGGCGACTGATCTCGACCCCGCGCACCGCAGGCACGATGCAGAACGCACAGTTGTTGTCGCACCCGATCTGGATGGTGACCCAGGCGTTGTAGCTGGTCTCGCGTCGGGCCGGTAGCGCCGAGGGGAACATCGCATGGTCGTCGATGACGGCCGCTTCGAGGATCTCCGTGAGCGGGCCGTCGCCGGCGGCCGCCTCGCGCAACAGCTCGGCCGCCCGGTGCACATTGTGGGTACCCATGACGACATCGACGTGCTTGGCCTTCTTGGCCACCAGCTCGCGATCCTTCTGGGCCAGGCAGCCGGACACGACGATCTGACGACCCTGCTTGGCATCCTTCCAGGGGCGCAGGTGCCCCAGATTGCCGTACAACTTGTTGTCGGCATTCTCCCTGATACAGCACGTGTTGAGCACGACGACGTCGGCCTCGTCCTCCGATTCGGCGCGCACCATCCCGTCGGCCTCGAGCAGGCCGGCGATCCGTTCCGAATCGTGCTCGTTCATCTGGCACCCGTAGGTGCGCAGGACGTAACTGCGGGGCTCCCCCGATTCCATGGCCGCTCAGGCTACCGGGCACCCGGGTCCGCACCCGATGGTACGGTCGAGCACCATGGGGCTAGCAGATGAGAAGTACATGTCGCTGACGACGTACCGCAAGACAGGTACGCCGGTGGCGACGCCCGTGTGGGTGGTCGACCTCGGCGACGACAAGATCGGGTTCTACACCAGCTCGGGGTCGGGGAAGGCGAAACGTCTGGCGCACACGTCGAAGGTGGTCGTACAGGCATCCGACGCACGCGGTCGCGTCAAGCCCGGAACCGAGCCGATCGATGCCACCGCGGAGGTGGTCACGGGCGATCAGCTCAGCGAGATCACGGCGAAGATCACAGCCAAGTACGGCTTCTTCACCAAGATCACGAAGCTGCTCGGCACGATCGGCGGGATCGTCAAGCGCAATCGGATTCCCTACGCGGACCGTGGTGTCGTGGTCACGCTGCCGTCGGGTAGCTGACGACCGACCACCCATACGGGAAGGAATCCCCGCCCGGCGGTGTTCAAACACAACGTGCCGACCGAGCAGAACGAGCCGAACCATTTCGACCTGATCATCATCGGGAGCGGATCGGCCAACGCGATCCCCGACTTTCTGTCGGATTGGAAGATCGCGATCGTCGAGCGCGGCACGTTCGGCGGCACCTGCCTCAACGTCGGCTGCATACCGTCGAAGATGTTCGTGTTGCCCGCCGATCTGGCGGAGGAGGCCAACAACAGCAGCCGACTCTGCATCGATGTGCGCTTCCACGGTGCCGACTGGAAGGCGATCCGGGATCGGGTGTTCGGCCGGATCGATCCGATCGCCGAGGGCGGGCGCCAATACAGGGCGACCGGGTCGGACAACATCACCTTGATCGAAGGCACCGCCCGATTCGTGTCACCGAAGGTGCTCGACATCGAGGGCCGGAAGTATGCCGCCGAGCACATCCTGATCGGCGCCGGCTCGCGCCCGGTCGTGCCACCGATCCCCGGTCTGGTCGAAACCGGCTTCCACACCTCCGACTCGATCATGCGCCTCGACGAACTGCCAGAGCGGCTGGGCATCATCGGCGGTGGCTACATCGCTGTCGAGATGGGGCACGTGTTTGCCGCGTTCGGGTCGAAGGTGTCGCTGTTCAACCGGTCACACGTCCTACTCAGGGCCCAGGACGCCGAGATCTCACAACGCTTCACCGAGGTGTTCTCGCAGCGGGTCGACGTGCATCTCGAACACCTCCCGTCGAAGATCGAGCGCCGCGGCGATGCGATCGCGATCCACTGCATGGGTGAGGTGATCGAGGTCGACCAGTTGCTGGTCGCCACCGGCCGCGAGCCCAACAGCGACCTGCTCGACGCCGAGTTGGGTGGACTGTCGTGTCACCACCATGGAACGATCGTCGTCGACGAACACATGCGCACGATCGTCGATGGCGTCTGGGCGATCGGCGACATCGCCAACGAGTACCAGCTCAAGCACGTCGCCAATCACGAGGCAACTGTTCGCGTTCTGGAATATCGCCCATCCGGACCAGCTCAAGCACGTCGACTACTCAGCTGTGCCGGCCGCCGTGTTCAGCAATCCCCAGGTCGCCTCGGTCGGGCTGACCGAGGAGCAAGCCCGCCAACTCGGCCGCGACTACGTGGTCGGACGTCGCGACTACGCCGGCACTGCCTTCGGGTGGGCACTCGCCGACGAAACATCGTTCGCCAAGGTGCTGGTCGACGCCGGCACCGGCCTGATCATCGGCGCCCACATCATCGGCCCACAGGCAGCATCGCTGATTCAGCCGTTGATCCAGGCCATCCAGTTCGGTCACACCGCCGCCCAACTGGCGCACGAGCCGTACTGGATCCATCCGGCGCTGACCGAGGTGCGTCGAGAACACACTCGGAGGCTCGAGGCACTCGAGGCACTCAACTCTGATTCCGAACGGACCGGCGAGGGCGATAGCGTGCCGCCAATGTTCGCTGTTCTCGACCTCGGCACCGGGTACCAGATTCTCGCCCTGCTCCACATCCTGAGCGCCGTCGTGGCGTTCGGCCCGCTGTTTCTCTATCCGGCGCTGCGCAAGGCGGGCCAGACCGATGTCATCGCCGGATTGCACATGCGGATGTCGTTCCCGGCCCTGACCCTGATGTGGGTGCTCGGGATGGGCCTGTCGGGCATGTCCAAGCCGGACGGCTCGGACGAGTTGATCTACAAGATGTCGCAAGCCTGGCTGAGCGCCTCGATCGCGTTGTGGGTGGTGCTGATGGTGGTCAGCTGGTTCATGATCCGCCCGGCGCTCTCCGACACGAGCGAGACAGCCACATCGAAGCTGATGGCCGGCGTCGGGATCACACACCTCGGGCTGGTCATCGGCCTCGTGCTGATGATCTGGAAGCCAGGTCTCTGACCCAGGGCACTCGCTGCCCGACCATTAGTCGGGCAGCTGCATCCGACCCGACGCGTCGTTGGGCGAGTACGGGTTGTGGGCGATCTCCCACAGATGTCCATCGGGATCCGCCACGTAGGACGAATAGCCGCCCCACTCGACCGGCTCGGGACGCTTGATCGGGCTCGCCCCGGCCGCCAGCCAGGCAGCAAAGACCTGATCGACGTGGTCAGGGCCGTCGCAGTTGAGCGCGATCGTGACCGCTCGGAAGCCGGTGCCCTCGGACGACACCCGGGCGTCGTCTGCCAGGGGCTGGCGGCCGTACAGACCGAGCACGCTGCCCTGCATCGAGAAGAACGTGATCGTGTCCTGCGACGCCGATGACCGACGCCACCCGAGCGACTCGTAGAACGAGGTCGACCGAGCGACGTCGGCCACGCCGAGCGTGACCATGGTCAAGCGTTGTGGTACCGCCATGCTGGAACGTGGTCAGTCGAGGCTGATCGGCTGGTCGTGCTCGTCGGTGAACTCATCGACCTCGCGCCGCCACCTCGATCGGCGCGTTCGGGTCGGGCTTGAGCCCGGCGGCGATCATCACCTTGTCGCTGACCTCGACCATGATCTCGGGATTCTCCGCCAGGAAGTTCTTGGCGTTCTCACGACCCTGGCCGAGCTGTTCGCCCTCGTAGGTGAACCAGGCACCCGACTTGGTGACGATGCCGAGATCGACGGCGATGTCGAGCAGACCACCCTCGCGGCTGATGCCCTTGCCGTACATGATGTCGAACTCGGCCTGGCGGAACGGCGGCGACACCTTGTTCTTGACGACCTTGACCCTGGTGCGGTTGCCGACCACCTCGGCGCCGTCCTTGAGCGACTCGATCCGGCGGATGTCGAGACGGACCGACGAGTAGAACTTGAGCGCCCGGCCGCCCGGCGTGGTTTCGGGTGAACCGAACATCACGCCGATCTTCTCGCGCAGCTGGTTGATGAAGATCGCGATCGTCTGGGTCTTGCTGAGGTTGCCGGTGAGCTTGCGCAACGCCTGGCTCATCAGGCGGGCCTGAAGACCGACGTGGGTGTCGCCCATGTCGCCTTCGATCTCGGCCCGTGGCGTCAATGCCGCCACCGAGTCGATCACGACGACGTCGATCGCACCGGAACGCACCAGCATGTCGCAGATCTCGAGCGCCTGCTCGCCCGTGTCGGGCTGGGAGATGAGCAGCTGGTCGATGTCGACACCGATCGCTGCGGCGTAGATCGGGTCCATGGCGTGCTCGGCGTCGATGTAGGCGCACACGCCACCGTTGCGTTGCGCCTCGGCCACGACGTGCATGGCGAGCGTCGACTTACCCGAGGACTCCGGGCCGTAGATCTCGATGACCCGGCCGCGCGGCAGGCCCCCGATGCCGAGCGCCAGGTCGAGTGCGAGCGCCCCGGTGGAGATCGACTCGATCGCCAGGCTGGTCTTGTCGCCCATCCGCATGATCGAGCCCTTGCCGAACTGCTTGTCGATCTGGGCCAAGGCCATGTCGAGCGACTTTTCGCGGTCGTTGCTCATGTGATTTCGTCTCCCTGTTCGTGCTGCTGAAATGTTCGGGGCGATGAGCCCGATCCGCTGATTCCAACGTGGTGATCACCGTACGGAAGGGGTGTCACAGTGTTCCCTGGTCCGGGGAATGACAACAATGTAGTTGTCGAACAACCGTTCGGCAAGCATTTCAGGGAACGAACGTTCGATTTCTTCAGGTCGAGCACCGGTCGGCACTCAGAGCGTGGCGTCGCCCTCGCCCGGCCAGCTCGGCCGGCGTGTCGGGCGGCGCATCCAGAGATCGACCGCCTGCCAGAGCGTGAACGAGACCGGGTAGAAGATCGCCGGGCCGAACAGGCCGACCGCACCGGCGGCGATCATGACGCCGAGCACGGGCACGTCGGGCGCGGTGAGGATCACCAGCACGAGCACCGTCACCAGCAGCGACCCGAACGTCAAGATGATGTTGGCCGTGATCGCCCCGAGCTCGAACGCCTCGTCGCCGCGCCGGTAGGCGTGACCACAGGAGCGGCAGCGTTCCTGGCGTTTGAACCAGCCCAGGAAGTACGCCTTGCGGTCGCCGCACCAGGCGCAACGTCGGGTGACGCCACGGGCCAGCAGGCGGGGACGGGACGGGAAGTCGGTGATCGGCCGGATCGTCGATTGTCCGGATGAAGTCTCCACAATCGCAGGTTACCCATCGCGGCTGGCAGACTCTCCTGCAATGGAGCGAAGTCTTGCCGGCATGTTGTTCCTGGTCGCCGCCGTGGCGATCAGCATCAGCGCGGGCGCATGGTGGATGCAGCGGATCGCCTTCACCCCCGATGCGACCCGCGACACGGCGGCGGCGATCCTCGAAGATCCCGACATCCGGCTCGAGATCAACGCGCTCGTCGCGCCGCCAGCGCGCCCGTCGTGCGAGCGACCGGTTCCCGAGCTCGGCACTTACCTCGAGACCGAGATCCTCACGCACCCGGGCCGGGGCAGCGATGATGGCACCGATCATCGAGGAGGCCCACAATCGCATCATCGGCAGCCGCGACGAGCCGGTCCGGATCACCGGCACCCAGATGATCGACATCGTCCGCGACCAGCGCGCCGCCGACGTCGCCACGGTCACGATGCCGATCGAGCCGATCGGCACGCTCGAGACGTTCCGGGCGTTGCTGGGCTGGATGATCCCGATCGCCGGGGGGCTCGGGCTGCTGCTGGTACTGCTCGGGATCTTCACCCGCCCGGAGCGACGTGACGTGCTGCGCGGGCTCGGCGAGTTCGGCTTGGCACTCGCCGCCTCGATGCTGCTGTTCGGGTACGCGCTACCGGTCCACATGCTGACGGCGATCGACAACCGCACGTGGACGCACGCGATCCCGCGGCTGGCGATGCGCACGCTTCCGGTCGTGCTCGGTCTGGCGTTGATCTTCGCCGTCGGCGGTGTGGCACTGATCCTGGCCTCGACCTCGGGCGGCAAACGCCGACAGTGGTCGACACCGCTGTCGGTGGCCCGCTACCGCGGCGGCAACAACCCCGGCTGGGGCTGAGCCCGAGCGCGCTCCCGTCAGCAGGCGCAAGCACGACGTGCGACGTCGATATCGCTCCAGCTACCACACCACCCACGAACAGCGGGCGCGAATGCGACCTGTGGTGTCGACATTGCTCCAGCTGAGGCTTCATCCCCTCAGTCGACTTCCATCGAGCGCAGCCGGGCGGAGGCCAGTGCCAGAACGGCGATGGTCACCACCAGCGGAACGATGATCGCCAGTGGCGAGCGACAGGTCGCCGAGTTCGAGATCGACGCCGGTCCGGCTCGTGATGATCGAGCGGGTGTAGCCACGGATCGCCAGCCTTGGCGGCACGGAACCGAAGAACTGGGCGACGAGGCCCTCCCAGATCAGGATGTAGCCGAGGCCCCACACGATCGGGTTCTTGAGCAGCAGACCGACCAGCACGAACAGGGCCGAATACGACGACGACACCGATGCCACCCGCCAGCAGGGTCGCGGCCGGTGAGATCGACTGCCGCCGTCGACCGCCAGCGACGAGATCACGAGTGGGACGAGCGTGATCGGCAGGCTGAGCGTGATCGCTGCCAGCCACGATCCGACGACGACGGGCCACCGGTCCATCGGGCGCAGCCACAGGTAGACGAGCGTGCCGTCCTCGCGCATGTCGCCGAGCGCGGCGGACGCGAACACCAGTGACACGACCGGCACGACCATCGTGAAGCCGAGGTTCGAGATCAGCCGGACGCCGCGCTCGAGCTCGTCGCCGGTCGGCGTTCCGATCGACCGACCAGGATCGCCACGAGCACGACGACGGCCCCGACGAGCGTGAGCGCGACGACGCGTCCGCGGCGTGACCAGCTGCTTGATCACGAGGCCATAGCGTCAGCGAGATCGCCCGGCCGGGCGGCACGGTGCTCATCGGCGCTCCACCAGGTAGCGGAAGACGGATTCGAGGTCGTCGTCGAGCGGTTCGACCTCGCGGAGACGGATGTCGAGCTGCTGCGCGGCGATCGCGATCGCCCGGCCGAAGCGGTCGACGTCGTTGGTGTCGACGACCAGCTCGTCGCTCCCCACCGACACGCGCGTCGGCCAACGACCGGTCGATCAGCGCAGCGGCGAGCTCGCGCGCGCCGATCGGCGGCGACGCGGATGCGATGCGGGCGGTCGTCCATCAGGTTCGCGGAGCGCCCGGTAGTCGCCGGTGGCGGCGAGCCGGCCCTGGGCGATCACGAGGACGCGAGACCCGAGCCGGGCCACCTCGTCGAGCACGTGGCTCGACACGAGCAGGCACTTGCCGGCGTCGCCGAGCTCGTGGAAGAAGGTGATCATCCGGTTGCGCTGCACCGGATCGAGACCGGTGAGCGGTTCGTCGAGGATCAGCACGTCGGGGTCGTGGACGAGCGCCGCCGCCAGCTTGACGCGTTGGCGCATGCCCTTCGAGAACGACCCGACCGGCTTGGGGTCGTCGGCGTCGAGCGCGACCTGGTCGAGCGCGGCGCGGGCGGCCTGCTCGGGTCGGCGACGCCGAGCGTCTGGGCCGCGATCTCGACGAACTCGAGCGCCGACACCCGGTCGAACAGCCCGTCCTGCTGGGGCGCCAGACCGATCCGGCCGCGGACGCCGCTGTCGCGGCGGGCGTCGACGCCGAGCACCCGGACCTCGCCCTGCGATCGGGGTCGTCAGGCCGCACATCACGCGGAACAGGGTCGACTTGCCGGCGCCGTTCGGGCCGAGCAGGGCGGTCACGCCCGGGCCGACGCCGAACGTCACGTCGGAGACGGCGACGACGTCGCCGAACGACTTCGTCACGCCGATCACCTGGACCATGCCGTCGGGTGCGTCGGGCGCGTTGCGGACCGGCGGCGCGGGCGGCGCGACGGGAGGTGCCCATCGGCCATCAGACCGCCGCCAGCTTGCGATAGCGGCCGACCAGCAGACGCTCGACCCGAGCGCGTCCAGCCGGCGCTGCCGAGCGACGACGAGCCCAGGTGCTGACGTCGTCGGAACTCGTCGCTGCGGTCGCCGAACAGGCGCGGCGCGATCTCGAGCGCGCACGCCGAGCGGATCGAGGACGCAGCCAGTTGGCGCTGACATCCCGGCCTCGTTCGACGAGCACGCTCGATGACGATCGAGCGCGCCGAGCATCACCAGCACCACCGCGATGCTGGCGAACGCCCGACGATCGGTCAGGCTCGACACGCCGAGGCTGACCGCGGTGTAGACCGTGCAGATCGCCGAGACCGGCGATGCAGGAGGCGGCCCATCACGCCGACCAGTCGACCGGCCCATCGGGGCCGAGGCTCTGGAAGCGTGTAGCCGAGCAGAGGAACAGCGACGGCGGGCCGAGGACGATCAGTGCCATCGTGACCGAGGACCGCGAGCACCTTGGCGACCAGATAGCGTCACCCGGGAGAGCGGCGTCGACAGGTACAGCGAGAACATGCCGTTGCGCCGATCGCGGACGATCGCCTCGGGCGCGACGAGCGCCGTGAACAGCAACGTCGCGACGATCGAGAACCCGAACATCTCCCAGTAGTCCGGGCGCAGCTCGCCCTCGAGCAGGTCGCCGATGAACGCGGAGCAGCGCGCGAGGAACACGATGCGCCGGGATGAACGCGATGACGATCACGATGACCGGGAACACCTTGTGGCGAGCCTTGCGGCCCAGCCCGAGGATGCTGCGCGTGGTGTGCCAGGTCACCGACCGCATCGAGCCGCGACAGCCCGGAGCGCTCGCCCTCGAAGCGCCGGTAGCCGCGATCGAGGATCTGGGCGTCGCTCATCGCGGTCGCCCCCTCGAACAGGTCCTCGAGGCGCCGCCGTCGGCGCACGATGCGCCCGACCCGCGCCTCGGCCGACGGCGACCGCGTCGCGGACACCGTCGGCGATCGCGTCGGCGTCGGCTGCCGAGCACCTCCATGCGGGTCGCCACCGATCCCGTCGTGCCGCACCTCGAAGCCCGCGCCGCCGAGCGATGCGGCACCTGGGCGACCGCGCCGGGACGATCGGCGATCTCGACCAGCTCGACCGATCACGCCGCTCGTCGTCACCGACGAGCGTGTCGAGGCGGACCCTGGGCGATGAGCTGGCCGGCGTCGAGCGCGACGACGTTGTCGCAGATCCGCTCGACCTCTTCGAGCAGGTGCGACGACAGCAGCACGTCGATCCCGTACTCGGCGCTGATCTGACGGATCAGCGCCAGCATCTCGTCGCGCTGGACCGGGTCGAGCCCGTCGGTCGGTTCGTCGAGCAGGATCGAGGCGCGGGTCGGCGGCGATCGCCTGAGCGAGCTTGACCCGCTGGCGCTGACCGGTCGACATGGTGCCGAGTGCCCGGAACCGCTCCTCGCCGAGACCGACCAGCCACAGGGCGTCGCTGGCCCGGCCACGCGCCTCGGTCCGCGGCATGCCTCGCACCTCGGCGAGGTGCTTCACGAAATCGGAGGCCGGCATCTCGTCGGGCATGATGTGGTGCTCCGGCCCGTAGCCGAGCAGCGATCGGAGCTCGGCGCCGTCGTGCTGCGGGTCGAAGCCGAGCACCTCGACGCGTCCCTCGACGTGCGGTGCCGGAGGCCCGAGCACGAGGCTCATGAACGTCGTCTTCCCGGAACCGTTGGCGCCGACGAGGCCCGTGACGCCCGCTCGACCGTCGACGTCGAGGGCGTCGAGGGCGCGTTGCGGCCCGAACTGCATCGTCAGGCCTTCGGCGGTGATGACTGCCACGACGGAGAGTCTGCCTGATCGGCGAGCCGTTCAGGTCAACCGTTCGGCCGATCGTCCGTCGTCCCACCGATCGCTCGCCACGGCCGGCGACGGATCAGCTGGTGAGCTCGTCGACGAAGTCGCCGAACACGTCGGCGTACATCATCGCGTCGGTCTCGGTGTGCATCACCGAGATCAGCCACTGCTCGTCGAGGCCGGGCGGCAGCAGCACGCCGCGGTTGATGCCGTGGATCCACTGGGCGAAGGCGAGATCGAAATCGCTGGCCTTGTAGTCGCGGTAGTTGCGGACCGGACGGTCGAGCCACGTGATGCATCCCTTGGCGCCGAACTCGACGGTGTGGGCGGGGATGCCCGATCGGTCGATCACCGCCTGGCACGCCAGCACGAGCTGATGATTGCGGGCGATCGTGGCCTCGACGATCGGGCGCGTACATGCCTCGGTGAGCGTCGCCTTGACCGCCGCCATGACGAGCGGATTGCCGTTGTAGGTGCCGAGGTGCAGCACGCTGCCGTCGGTGATCAGGTCCATGTACTCGGCCTTGCCGCCGAACGCTCCGACGGGGAAGCCGCCGCCGATCGACTTGGCGAGCGTCACCAGGTCGGGACGCACCCCGAGCTGATTCGTGGCGCCGCCGTAGCCGGCGGTGATGCCGGTCTTGACCTCGTCGAAGATCAGCAGCGTGCCGTGCCGGTCGCAGATCTCGCGGACCGACTGCAGGTAGCCGTCGACCGGGCAGGCAGATGCCGATGTTCTCCATCACCGGCTCGACGATGAAACACGCCACGTCGTCGCCCGACAAGGCCCATTCGAGCGCATCGGCGTCGTTGTAGGGGATCACGACGACATCTTCGAGCGTGCTCTTGGTGATGCCCAGCGACTGCGGCACCGAGTTCGGCCGATCGGCCGGTCCGGCGACGTCGAGCGACGGCTTGTTCGACACCATCACCTCGTCGTGATGCCCGTGATAGCCACCCTCGACCTTGACGATCTTCTCGCGCCCGGTCGCGCCCCGGGCGAGCCGGATCGCGTCGTGCGTCGCCTCCGTGCCGGAGTTGGTCGGACGCCACATCGGGAACCCGTAGCGTTCGGCCAGCAGCTCGCCGACGTCGGCGTTGAGCTCGCACGGCGTGACGTACAACGTGCCGTGATCGAGTTGGGCACTGACGGCGCGCCGCACCGCAGGATTCATGTGACCGGCGAACAGGGCGCCGAAGCCCATGTCGAAGTCGAGGTACTCGTTGTCGTCGACGTCGATCATCCTCGCGCCGGATGCGTGCTTGACGACCACCGGCCACGGGTCGTAGGACTGGAAGCTCGATGGCACGCCGCCGGGCATCACCTTGCGGGCACGCTCGGTCGCGATCTGCGAATGGTGCGTGCGCTGAGAGTACGAGGCCATTTCACGGGCCGTGATGTCTTTCGCCTTGGCAACGAGTTCGTTGTGGCTGGACACGGTTATCAGTGCTTTCTGTGAGGTCGGCAGCTCAGCCTACGGTACGAATCGATTCGGTGGCTCGAGCGACGATCGTCGGCGCCACCCGGCCACGATCGCGCGTAGCGACACAACCTGACGCGATCGGCGTCGTTCCGCAATCGAGCGCTGGTCGAGTTCAGCTGCGGGGCACCTGCACCCAGGGCAGCTCCTTGTCGACACGTGGTTCGCCAGGGAGGCCGAGCACCTGCTCGCCGATGATGTTGCGCAAGATCTCGGATGTGCCGCCCTCGATCGAGTTGGCGCGCACCCGCAGGAAGGCGTACTGGAGGCCCTTGTTGGCACCCGTGGCGTCGAGCTCGGTCGGGCGACGGAACGTGTAGTCGTAGCCGATCTGCCCGTCCATGCCCATCAAGTCGATGCAGAAGTTGTAGAGCCGCTTGTTGAACTCTGAGAACTCCAGCTTGGACACCGACATCTCGGGGCCAGGATTGCCGGCTCGGGCCGCCTCGGCGGCGCGCATGTTGGTGAGCCGCGCCGACCTCGCCGCGCACCCACAGCCGCATCAGCTCGTCCTTGCGAGCGCCGGTGCGCTCGGACTCGTCGATGTGGTTCCACACCGCGATTGCGTCATTGGCGGCGCCACCGCGGCGAGGCTTGCCTCCCCCGCCGCTACCGCCGCCGATCGCCGAGCGCTCGTTCATCAGCGTGGTGAGCGAGGCACGCCAGCCCTCGCCCTCGGCGCCGATCCGGTCGGCGTCGGGAATCCGCGCATCGGTCATGTAGACCTCGTTGAACTCTGCCTCACCGGTGATCTGCCGCAGCGGACGCACTTCGACACCCTCGCTGTGCATGTCGAGCGCGAAGTACGTCATGCCCTTGTGTTTGGGTAGATCGGGGTTGCTGCGGGTGACCAACATCCCCCAGTCGGCCAGGTGGGCAAGCGTGTTCCAGACCTTCTGGCCGTTGACGATCCATTCGTCGCCGTCGCGCACCGCCTTCGTGGCGAGCCCGGCGAAGTCGGAGCCGGCACCGGGTTCGGAAAACAGCTGACACCACTTCTCCTGACCGGTGAACATCGGGCGCAGGAAGCGTTGCTTCTGCTCGTCGCTCCCGTGGGTGACGATCGTCGGGCCGGCCAGCGCCATGAAGAAGGTCGTCGGGTCGGTAGCCGCCGCACCGGCGTCGCGAAAGCGCTTGTCGATGT
Organism: uncultured Acidimicrobiaceae bacterium; assembly: GCA_963722635.1. Lineage (GTDB taxonomy): Bacteria > Actinomycetota > Acidimicrobiia > Acidimicrobiales > Ilumatobacteraceae > Ilumatobacter. The sequence continues at coordinate 18,259 of CAVRNX010000031.1, read as the reverse complement.
GGCGGTTGAGATCCGGACGTAGCCCGAGCCCACCGAATCCGGGCGGGAAGTGGACCCAAGCCAGCCCGGCGTCGTAGCGGGCACCGCGCAGCTCGATATCGGATGTCGTCGCGGGATCGTGGGCTGCCAGGACCGCTTCGATCGCGGCGTCGACCTGCTGGAGCGGAGATGCGGTGGTCACATCACGAGTCTCGCGAATCATGGGGGTGTCGATTGCTATCGAACCTGGCAGAATGACGGCTCACGTGGTGAACACCACGACATGGTGGCCGTAGCTCAGCTGGTGGTAGCGCCAGGTTGTGATCCTGGAGGTCGGGGGTTCAAGTCCCCTCGGTCACCCCATAGCGTCCCGGCAGTTGGGCGGCGAGCAGTCGCCGCCTACACTGCCTGGGCCGCAAACCGTCTCTAGCTCAACGGCAGAGCAGTGGACTCTTAATCCATTGGTTCTGGGTTCGAATCCCAGGGGACGGACTTTCAAAGTGCAGATCTACCTGGCATTTCGCTCGGAGGTCGCTGCGATCTCGTGCCGACGAACGCCGTAGGGTCGCTACGGGGTCGCTATAGCCGGCGAACGAGCATCCACCTCGGAGCCATGTGCGCAGGTTCGAATCCTGCCGAGGGCGCTCCCGGCGGCACTGTTGCGTTGATCGATCGAGGGGCGCGGCGCGGCGGTGTGGCCTCGGTTGTTCGGTCAGATCGCTTCGGCGAGTTCATCGAAAGCTGCCGCGACACGTAGACGCTCGTGGCGGGCTTCGACGCCGAGTTCGTAGTGGCCGCGTCGCAGGTTCTGGACGAACGCGTGACCGCGGATCACGATCGACGCGGTCCGATCCGTTCGCAGACCGCGCATCGGCCGCAGCCTCGCCTTGAGTCGGCCGTGGTCGCACTCGATCCGGTTGTTCGCATACTGCGTCGGTGTCGTGGAGCACCTCGGGGAGCAGCTCATCGACGACGCGCAGCAACGGTGCAGCCAGATCGGTGGTGACCTCACGCGGCCGTTCATGGCCCGCCAGCATCGTCTCGAAGAACTTCGTGGCAGCTGCGATGTTGCGTCGTTTCGACACGTACACGTCGATGACCTGGCCGTGCTGATCCACGGCCCGGTACACGTAGCGCCACACACCGGCGACCTTGACGTAGGTCTCGTCGACGAACCAGCGGTCACCGACGCTGTGACGACACGGCCTCGCCGCGTCGATGAGCAGCGGTGTGAAGCGCTGCACCCACCGGTAGATGGTGACGTGATCGACCTCGATGCCGCGTTCGGCGAGGAGTTCCTCGACGTCGCGGTACGACAGGCCGTAGCGGAGGTACCAGCGCACGGCCAGCAAGATCACCTCGGGCGGGAACCGGTACCCGGCAAACGACGGAGACTCAGGACGGCGACGACGATTCACCCGAACACGCTACGACCCGCACCCGATCCGTCAACGCAACAGTGCCCGCGTCCGATAGGGAACGGCATACGAACGTTTCGGAGCCTGTTCACGCTCGTCGACTCCCGGCATGAACCTGTGTCAGATGAGGATCCTGCTCAGGCATCGCGCCGCTCCTGCAGCGAGATGTCCCCGACAGTATGCGGCGACGCGCTCATTGCGCCGCATGGGCCATCTGCTTTGAGCGGTCACGTTGCGCCATCCCCGCTCGGAACCCGGCCACGTGCTCCCCGCGGTCGAGCATCTCGTCGACGTTGACTTGGCACTCCGCTCTCACGGGGCATCGGTCGCAGATGGCCTCCATGTATCTGCGTTTCGCGCCGGCCGATGGTGCGAGCCATGGAAGTTGGTGGTGAGGTGGGCGGGCACACGCCGCCTGGTTGATCCACGTCATACCCAACAACGGTCATGCTGGGTGCCGAGTCGAACATGTTGATCACGGTACGCCCCGCTCGCCACAAATACAAGCAGGCTTGTATTACGCTCAGCCTGGTGGACGAACGGGACGCGTTGGAGGAGCTCGACGCTGTCGTGCTGCGGTTGGGCGAGGCCGAACGACGGGTCGAGGCCGAACGGTCAAGCCGGGATGCTGCAATGCGCGCAGCGCTCGCCGCCGGGGCGTCCTTCGGTCACTTGGCGGAGCGCACGGATCTGACCCCAGCCCGCGTCGGGCAGATCCTCGGCCACCCGCACGGCCGAGTCGGCCGCCCGAGGTTGGCGTCCCGTGAGGTGGTGGAAGTAGTGGAGGCGGTCCACCTGTGAGGTGGGCCATCGCGTGACTCTTGGTGAGAACGACCAAGTACTCACTGAGAAAGAGAAACACGCGATGACCCACCATCATGATGCCCGCCTTGACGACCTGCTCGCGCAACTCGGCAACGGCGACTCGAAGGATCTGTTCCGTCTGCTGCTCGAACGCGGGATGCAGGAGCTGATCGACGCAGAACTGACAGCAACGATCGGCGCCGAGCTCGACGAACGAACCGGCACCCGCACGAACCAGCGCAACGGGGGCCGGGAACCGGACCTGGGCCTCGGCGAGACCCTCGGCCACCACGACGGGTCGGACTCGGTCGAGCTCGAACACCGACGACCAGCGATCCTCGACCACGACGGCCACGCGGGGGAGCGCGGCAGATGGCCAGTCCGACAGCGGCGAGGATCTGTTCGGCTATCAGTCGTTGCGCCGGCGGTTGACTCCGTCGCCTCCGTAGTAGTTCTTCTTGCTCAGGTACATCCGCTGATCCGCCAGATGCAATGCGGTCTCCAGCCGTTCCCCCTTGTGGCAGGTTGCGCTGCCGATCGAGAAACTCAACTCGGTGCCGCCGTAGAAGGTGTTGTTCAGCTCGGTGAGTTCGTTGATCCGCCCGGTCATCCGCTCGCCGGCCTGCTCATCGGCGGCTGGCAGCAGCAGCGCGAATTCGTCGCCGCCGATGCGCGCGGCGCAACTGGTCTTGTCGACAGCCTTGGCCAGTGTCTCGCCGGCTCTGCGCAGCAGTGCATCGCCGCCGACATGGCCGAGTTCGTCGTTGATTCCCTTCAGCCCGTTCAAGTCGAGCATCAACACCGTCACCGGCCACGGTCCCCGGTGTTCGAGTCTGGCCATCTCATCAGTGAAATATGAGCGGTTGCGCAGCTTCGTCAGTGAATCGTGTTTGCCGAGAAATTCGAGGTAGCCCTCGGCCTTCTTGCGTGCGGTGATGTCAGTCAATGAGATCAGCACCAGGCCCCAGTCGTCCTCATGGCCTGGCAAGACCGAGAACTGCAGGTAGACATCGATGCAATCACCGCTCAACGAAAAATTGATCGCCTCGCGCTGCTGGAAGATCTTGCCGTTCCACAAATCGATCAGCTGTTCCTTGAAATGCGACTCCATTTCGTCACGGAAGATTTCGTGCAGGTGGCGCAGCAGCGTTTCCTTGTCGGGCGCGGCAAACATCTTCAGTGTCTGCTGGTTGACGTCGATGACGCAGATCTCCTGCATGCACCGTTGCACAAATTCCGGATGGACGTCAGTAAAGGTGCGGAAGTCGCTGACACCGGCCGCGCGAACCTCGTCGATCAGCATCCTGACCGTGGCAAAAATCCTCGACCCACAGCGACACCGGCGAATGTTCGAACAGGCCGCGGGCATAGGCCTCACTGGTTTGCAACGCCCGCTGGGCGACGCTGAGCTCGGTGATGTCCTCGATCGCGAGCAGAACGCGGCTCCAGGTCTTTTCGTGGCCCGGCATTACCGTTGCATCGAGCACGATGTCGAGCCGCTTGCCTTGCAGCGTGTAGTTGACGGTCGTCCCGCCAAACGTGCTCTCGCCGTTCCACAGCCGCACCAGTTCCTCGATGTGCCCGGTGTGCATGTCGTCGCGAAAGACACGGTCGAGCCCCGCCTCGAGCTCTTCGATGTCGGACGCACCATAGAGCTCGAGCGTGCGGCGGTTGACCTTGACCAGCTTGATGCTGGCCCAGCAGGTCGACACCCGTTGTGCGTCGTCGCCAAGCCAGACCCGCAGGTCGTCGACGCCGGCATCGCGCCACGAATCGAACAACTTGCGCAGCGCGCTGTAGTCCTCGATCCATAGGGAAACCGGCGCCAGCTCGAACATCGACCCGCCGTCGAGTTCGCTGGCCAGTTCAGGTTCGGTTGATTTCATGAGGGATTCGCGGTGATCGGATGAGGTGTCAGGCGTCGCGCATCAGCGACTCGATGTCGTCGGGGTCGAAGGGAACGTCCCGGGTAAGAATTCCGCAGCCGCCTGCAGTGACGACAGCATCATCCTCGATCCTGATGCCGATATTCCACCATTTTTCGTCGACTCCTTCGGCCGGGCGCATATAAATGCCTGGCTCAAGCGTAACCGTCATACCCGGCGCTGTGGGAGTTCGTGAGCTCAAGGACCACCTGAGTCGTGACCTCGAACGCGTGCGTGGAGGCGACGAGATCGTTGTCACGTATCGGGGGACCTGAGGGGGACCCGTTTGGTGGTGCGGTCGGAGCGAGTCGTGGCCCACGGTGTGCCAGCGAGTTGGCTCAGTTGCATGTCAGGTCCCGCCACTGCAGGTAGGTGTGCTCGGTGTCGATGTCCGTGCGTCGACGGCGCAGATCCGAAACCCCATGTCTCGACGGTGAGCGCCGTCTCGCCGATCACGACGACGTCGCCGACCGACATCGAGGGGCAGAGTTGGCCGTCGGGCCGATCGTCGCGGTTGTGTCGCATGAACACGTCCTCTGCGAGCTGGTGGATGTTGACCGTCGACCCGTTGTCGACGTCGAGCGTGCCGGACCATCCCTTGATCAGGGTGTCACCCGGCTCGTAGCCCCGCATGAATGGTCGGGAGACGTTGGTGTAGTTGGTGTAGTTGACTTCGCTCATGGTGCTCTCCTTGGTGTGGGAGGGCGGCTGGTGTGTCCGGCCGTCCCTCTTAGAGGGACTGCCTTTCGGAGGTCGCGGTCGGGGTCACGGGACACCGCAGGTGAGCCGGAGAAGTCTCCGCATGAGCGCAGCGGCGACAGCCAGAGCGGAAAGTTGTCCGGCGTGCCCTTGACGCCGGCAGCGACCGGAGCCACTCCCCCACCGCGCCACGCCTGACGGCGCACCCTGGGGTGGCGCGGTCGGACCCTGGCGGTCACCGCCAGGGTCCGAGGGTCACGTGTACTCGGTGGTGGTTCTTGGGAATCGGGTGATCTCGATGCTCGCTCCGTTGCGTCGGATCCCGCCCAGTCGTTCGAGTCGTCGGAGCATCCCGTCGATCTTGCTGGCGGCGACCCCGAGCTGGCGTGCCAGCTGTGCTCGTGTGATGTCGAGCCCTTCGGCTCCAGTTGCCCGGTGCTGGGCGCAGAGGAGGAAGAACACGGTTGCCGTTGGCCCGAAGTAGTGCGTGTGGCTGGTGATCTCGAGCAGGTTGCGGGGTGGTTCCGAGTAGAACCTGATGTCGAGGTGGTTCTGTTGATCGGTGAGCTGGGCGGGCATGGCGGTCCTTTCGGCGATGTGGTTGCCGATCCGGTCACCTTTGAGAACCGACTCCCCCGAAGTGACCGGACCGGGCTGCCGGGTGATCCCCGGCGGCGAAGGTGTGCAAGCCATGCCGGTCAGAGCCGGGACGCAACTGCGGGAGCGAGTGGCCGACGAGACGTGTCGAGGAGAGCGCAGCGGTGCCTAGCGAGTGGAGCGGTTGCGTCCCGGCGCCGGCTTGGCACCGTCACTCCTGGACGTGCCGGGGACCCGCCCGGAATGGTCCGTTTCACTTCGGGGTGCTGACGGCTTCAGGTGGTGTGGTCGCTGAACAGCAGCCGCAATGGCGGGCGCCGTCGATCGTTCGATCAACAGGACAGTTCGCCCTCCGGGTCGATGAGCCCGACGTGCCCGCAGTGACACCGACCGACGATCGCAGGCGGCGGATCGGCTTCAGTCACGTTTCCGATCAGCCAGGTCCAAGGACACAACTCGTCGGCGCACTCGATGTCGACTCGTTGCAACCCGACGGTGCCGGCGAGCCGGCGGCCGGCTGGGACATCCCGCTCGCTGCCGATCGAGAACTCACCATCCGCTTCCCCGACGGCACCATCCGCACCACCGGCCCACCCGACCGCCGCCCCGCATCGACGCCGCCGAGCAGGTCGGAGGATCGGCGATCGCCGGCGAGACTCACCCGCACACCGAACCCGGTTGCCGACACCCGGCCCCGACCACCGAAGGTGCGAGACTCAGGTGGAGATGGACGGGAACGACGCCGATATCGGCGATCTGCGGGGCGTGGCGGCCGGCGACGCCGACGCCCTGGGCCGGCTCTACGACCGGCACGCCGCAAGGCTGCTCGGCTACGCCCGCTCGATCGTCGGACCTGATGGTGCCGAAGAAGTCTTGCAGGACGTCTTTGTGGCGGTGTGGCAGAAGGCCCACACGTTCGAACAGCGGTCGCTGGTGAGCACCTGGCTCTACATGGTGACCCGCCGACGCGCCCTCAATCATCTCCGTCACCGACGACCGACGCCGATCGACCCGCACGAGCTGGTCGGCGTCGGACGCGATGTCGGAGCGGTCTCGACCGGCATCGAGGACGAGGCGATCGCACGACTGTCGCTCGACCAACTCCTGGTCGCCCTCGATCACCTCTCTGCCCATCATCGCGAGGTCCTCGTGCTGTGCTTCATCGACGACCTGCCGTACGGCGACGTCGCCGAGATCCTGTCGATCCCGGTCGGTACGGTGAAGAGCCGGGTCTCGACGGCCCGCGCCAAGCTGCTCACGAGGCTGAACGGGCAGAGCGTCCGGCAACGAACCGGCAACGACGTCGACGTGTCCCATCGTGAAAGGCACGCTCGATGACGCACGACCGCTCCCCCGCTACGTGCCCCGACGATCCGTTGGGCGACGCCATCCGGCACCGTCGCGACACGAGCGATCGCGCCAGGACTGCCGAGCTGCGTGCCGACATCCTCGCCAAGGCCACCAGCAGCACCAGCACCACCCTGACCACCGGCACCACCTCAGCGACGTCGACCGACCGCTCCGACGGCGACCCACCGGCCGCCATCGTTCGCCGACGCCGCGGGCGCTTGCTGCTCGCAGCCGCCGCGATCGTGCTGGTGGTGGCCGGGATCGCGACCTTCGTCGCTGTCAGCCAGCGGACTGCGCAGGCCACCGCCCAGGAGGTCCTGATCGATGCCGCCAACGCCACCCGCGCCGGCGGCACGGCCCGCTACGAGATGAGCCTCCCGTTCGAGATCACGTTCGGCACCGACCACGACGCCGCCCCACTCGCTCGATACGACTTCGGGTGCGAGGTCGACTTCGACTTCGCCGCTCGCGGTTCCACCGGCAGGTGCGAGACCCGGCGGCTCGAAGGTCCGCCGCTGTTCGACTTCCTCGAGGACAGCTACCAGGTCCTGATCCTCGACGGCATCGCCTACGAACGGGTCAGCGATGACGACCCGTGGGTCGAAAGCGTCTCGTCCGACCCGGCGACACCGTTCGCAACGTTGTTCAACTTGCTCGATCCCGTCTCGACGCTCGACTTCTTCACCGGCGAGTCGGCCGACATGGATCCCGGCCAGGTCACACGCACGCCCAGCACCGACACCCGCCGGGTCGAGACATCGGTCAGCGTTCCGTTCGACAACGACATCGCCGACGCCGTGTTCGAGGCCGACATCGTCGCCGTGATCGACGCCGATGACCAGGTCCTACGGATCGAGGCCGTCGGCGCCGCCACGACCGACGTGCCGTTCGCCTCTCGCTGGCCGTTCGAGCTTCGGATCGAGCGCACCGCCGTCGATATCGACGTCGACCTGTCGCTTCAGCAGGGCTGATCGAAGCCCCGAAATCTTCTTTGAACCGCGTGCTGACCGTCGCCGTGTCAGAACATGACGATGACCGATCCTCAGTTGCGAAATCGTGGCTCGCAGGTGGCAGTCATCAGCCGTGTATTTCCGTCAGAGAAAGTACGAGATCACTGTGACTCTCACCGAAACCATCCATCCGTCCCCCACCCCGGCCGGCGACGCTCCGCCGAGCGCAACCGATTCCGGTCACCCACGTCTGCGGTCCTCGCGAGCGCCGAAGGCAACCAAGAAGATCAGGCGGGCCCTGGCAGCAACGGTGCTTGCGTTGGGATTGTCCGCCACCGCGGTGGTCATCCCGACCGGGACCGCTTCGGCCGACTACACGTACTATGTCTACGAGTCGAGGTCGACGGTCAAGCAGAAGGCTGGGATTCTGACCTGGGCCAGTATTGGATGCGTCTTCGCTCTCCGAAGCCAGTGGTACCTGAGTTTTGCGTGCAGCACCGGCACTGCCGGGAAGGCGTACGACTTGGCGGCTAAGTATGACTGCAAGCTGGCGACCAGGGTCACGATCAATACCAGCAGCCAGTACTCATGGGACAAGGCGTCGTACCGGTACTACCCGTACGCCTGTTTGAAGTGAGAATCGCCGACAGTCGCCCAGCCTGCGACCGCTGACGAGGCGATCAGGCGACGCGAGCTGCCGCACCAACCGCTCCGGCACCCGTTCTCGGGTGCCGGAGCGATGGGACCGGGCGGCGACGGATCGAGCGGTACCCCGACCGGGGTACCGCTCGCCGCCGCTGGCGGCACCTCGGCACTGGCGACCCGTGGGTCGTCGGCCACGACGGTGACGAACTCGAGGTCGGCGATGACCGGCCGATTGGCGGCACCCTCTCGATCAACGATTAGGAGCCGGATGCGATTGCTCTCGGGATGTGCGTCGAGCGTGCGCCGTAGGTCGTCGATGTTCATGACCTTCCCCAAACGTACGACTCGGCGAACGTGTCATGATGCGTCCAGCGTCATTATGAGCGGGGTCGAGAACGTCCCGACCTCCAACACTGCGCACTGCGGCGCGACTGTCGCGGGCCGAGCGAAGTGTGTGAACCCAGATCCGGTGTTCAGCGGCAGCGGCCGAAGGCTGAAACTGACGATCGGACCTCCGGTTGATGACCACCCGGAGGTCCGATCCCTGCGTCGCCCATTGTGCGGAGCCGGGCCAGGTGGATCAGACGCCGACTCCGCACGGAGGCCGTCAGCTCTCAGGCGGGACGAGCCGGATCGAGTCCGTCCCGACGATGCTCTGGCCTGAGTACGTCGTCGTGCTCAGCGTCACCATCGAGTCACCGGACACCCAGGTCCCATCGGTGTCCTGGATGTGGACGACGAGGTCGAGGTCGCCATCACCGTCGACGTCCTCGAGCGAACCCGAATTGCCGCTCTTGCCTTTCATACGGACGGCTGCTCCGTCGAGCGTCACCGTCGCCGGGTCGACGGTCGAAGCATCGAAGTCGGCGGTGGTCAAGATCGCAACCGGGATGACACCGTTGCCATTGTTGTTGATGCTGTTCGGGAAGCTGCCCGGCTTGATGTCGATCGCCACCTGCAAGCAGTCGTACTCCACGACGTATCCGCCGCTGCCGTCGAGGAAGCCTTCCGGAGCGTCGTTCCAGCTCCCGTCCCCGAAGAACAGAACGACGCGCGTCCTCGTTCCCAAGGTTGTTGGGTTCGGCACCGCCCCAGTTCGTGTACGACCAAGCTTCTCCGGTGACCCAGCCCCATCCCTCGTTCGGTTCGGCACCGGCCGGGTCCTGGAAGCCACCCAGCCACTTCCGGTTGAGGAGTGCCCCGCCAAAGGCCCCGACCAGGAAGTCGCTCTCGTCTTCCGACGTGATCGTTGCATGATGGCCCGGGCAGAGCGAGCCGCCGTTGGTCATCGATTGCGCCGCCGCGTTCGCATCAGCCCAGGTGATGCCACCTGGCACCTCTACGACGTCGTAGGTGTGGCCGTTGACCGGGTTTGCCGTTCCGGCAGCCGCCGCAGTGGAAGCAATGCCCAGGCCGGCCACCACCGCCAGAAAAGTCATGGTGCGCAAGGGCGCGCGTGCTGCTGTTGTCACTTCTCACGATGTTTCTCCAAACATGTCGTGCAGCGGCCCCCATTTAGCCCGCTGACTCGTTCACCAGGTCGGAGCCGCTCAGCCAAGTCAAGCGAAGGTGACCCATGACACCTGTTGGACACCGCTCATCGAGGGGATGGTGCACCACGACTTCGCATTCCCTTGGATCGGGATGGTATTGCCGTGTCGATTCGACGAGTAGCTGGTTTCGCCAGACCTGATTCCATCGGTTGTCGGTCAAGGCGGGGTCGTCGGGGTCTCGCCAGGCATCGGATCGTCGAGCGACCTCCCGATATCGATCCGTGTGATGGTCGTCGAACCCGTACGACTTCTGAGAGAACGGCTCGGTGAGCTTGGTCTCAATGCCCGCGATCGCTTCTCGGCCGTCCGCCCCGACGTAGCGGGCTACCACGTCGAACGGGGTCGCGTCTCGCAGGTGAAGATTCTTCGCTGGTGCCCATTCGATGTCCACGCTCGCTGACACGACACCGCCCGGCAGCAACGGATCGAGGAGCAGCCCGGCGAGGTCAGCATCGTCGTGCAGTGGGCCGAACAGGTTGAACGCCATCGGTTGAGATGACAGCAGATTTCCGGGTGCAGCGGAACTCTCCGACACCGCCGCCCGCAACGATTCGTTCTCGGGCACGCCGATGGATGTCAGGGGACAAGAAGTTGAGGCCAGCGATCGCCGCGGCCTCGGTGAGGTAGTTCCATACGTGTTGCCACGAGCATCCACGCCTGCGGAAAGACCTAGCCGCTCGGCCCTCCACCACGACTGGTGAAACCGAGTGCGGCGAGTGAACGGATCGTCTCCGGCGTACTGAGGACCGAACACGGCACTACCTCACCTTGCCGAACGTAGCCCAGTCGAGGTTGGTGCCTGCTCCGAGACTCCTGCCCGACCGTACGGCTCCTCCGAGCGTGTCGTCGGTAGGCGTCCGTTCGGGGCAACGCCAACCGGATGGTTGGAGGCGTCGATGCCAGGATGAGGCCTTCCGTGAGTCTGTCTCACATGGCGGGCGCCATTCGTACGCTGAGTGTCCCGTCGCCATGACCGCGCACGCACGGTCATTCGATGGATGAAACCCTGATCGGATACGCACGATGCTCAACGGACGAGCAAGACCTCACCGCTCAACGCCAAGCGCTCCTCGCGCTCGGCGTTACGCCTGATCGCATCTACATCGACCACGGCGTCAGCGGCACGAAACGCGAACGTCCCGGCCTCGACCAAGCCCTCGCCGCAGTACGCACCGGTGACACCCTCGTGGTCCCGAAACTTGACCGACTCGCTCGATCTGTTCCCGATGCACGAGACATCGGTGACACCCTCGCCAAGCGCGGTGTCCTGCTATCGCTCGGCGGCCAGATCTACGACCCCGATGATCCGATGGGGAAGTTGTTCTTCAACATCCTCGCCACGTTCGCCGAGTTCGAGGTCGACCTGATTCGGATGCGCACCCGTGAAGGGATGGCCGTGGCCAGGGCCCAGGGCAAGTTGAAAGGCCGTCAGCCGAAGCTGTCTGCGAAGCAGCAGCGGGAACTCCAGCGGATGCATCAGACCGGCGAGTACACGATCTCAGATCTGGGCGAGCTGTTCTCTGTGTCGCGGCCGACGGTCTACCGCACCATCAGCCGGACGAGCACATAGACAACGCAACGGACCCGTTCCTCGCTGCGCTGGACGTCTCAATCGCCGATCAGCAACGGACGCTCGACTCGAGGAGCGTCGCGTCGATGTCGTTTCAATCGTCGTCGAATCGGCGCGATCGGGGATGGTGGGATCCTCCGATGGGGACGCGCCCGGATCGAGTTCGGGCGGGTGCCTGGAGCTCTCAGCTGCTGCGTCCTTCATCGGGGGTCGCGTCTACTCGCTGACGACGACGGCCGCGCTGGGCAGGCCCCAAACCAACCCCGGCGCTCGGCGCGGACCTTCTGTCGTCGACGCTCGCTGCGGGAACTCGACGCGATCACGTGTCAGCATGGGCGGCGGGAGGAACGATGGGCAGCATCCAGTTTGCGAAGGTCGGTCACGGTGGCGGAGATCGCATATCGCGAGCTGTCGGAGGTCGAGGGACCGGCCATAGTCCACTTCTACACGGCGACGGCCGCGATGGAGCTGCTCGACGAGGAACGCATGTACGCCCGGATGCTCCAGACTCTGGCTGCATCGGGCCGCCTCATCTTGTTCGACAAGCCCGGACTTGGGGCGTCCGACCCCTTCGACGAGCACCGCGACTATCTCGACCAACTGACGGAGGCGTATCTCGCCGTCATCGACGAGCTCGAGGTCGAGGCTGCGTGGCTGTTCGGCGGCGGGGGTCTACCTACGGCCTGTCTCGCGGCAATGCTCGCTCGACATCATCCCGACCGGCTCCTGGGGGCCGTTCTGGTGGATCCGGTCGGGCGGGGGCCGATGGACATCAAGTCTCGGGATGCGCTCGAGCGCGACCGGCCAGACGTCGAGAGAACGCTGTTGCCGAGCCGCGCTCGACGACCAGGTCTACCGATCGTGGTCCGACCGGGCCGGACGGCTCGGCGCCTCGGCGTCCGCCGCGCAGGCCTATTGGGAGGCCCTCAGAGCGTCGGCGTCGGCCTTCCTGAGGCAGGCCCAGCCCATCGAGAGTGCGCCGCCCGTCCTGTTGGTGCACCGTCGCCAAGGACTGCCGGTGGCGCACGTCGAGTGGTGGGCTCGGATATTCCCCGATGCCGACACCGTCACGATCGAGGGCGCCGATCGCTTGTTGCAAGGTCTCGATGCGGGGCTCGTCGCCGAGGAAGCCGTAGCGTTCATCACGGGTCGAACCCCCATTGGGTCGGTCGAACGCGCGTTGGTAGCGGTCTTGTTCACCGACCTTGTCGACTCGACGCCCCAAGCCGCAGCGACTGGGGACGCCGCGTGGCGCTCCACGCTCGATCGATACGAACTACTGCTCCGTCGTTCCGTGGAACGCCATCGCGGGACCGTGGTCAAGTACACCGGCGACGGAGCGTTGGCGACCTTCACCTCGACGACTATGGCGCTCCAAGCGGCCTATGACCTGCAGAACATCGCCCGTGAGCTGGGTCTGCAGGCAAGAACTGGGTTGCACGTCGGCGAAGTGGAGGTCCGCGGGAGTGACATCGGCGGGATCGCGGTACACCTTGCCGCACGTGTGATGGACCAGGCGGGGCCCGACGAGGTCGTCGTGAGTTCGACCGCCGTCGACTCGTCTCTCGGGAGCGGATTCAGCTTCAACCCGCTCGGATCGCGCCCATTGAAGGGGATCGGTGGCGAGTGGGATCTGTTCGCACTCGCCCCCAGGCAGTGAGTGCCGCCACGACCCCCAGTTCTGTGCACGGACCAGCTCACCTCAAATCTGCCGACCCCATCCAACCTCCCCGAAGCGCCGGTCCAGGGCGCTCGATATCACGTCCGCTACACCATCGTCATGCGAGACGCCCCTGATCCGGTGATCAGGGACCCTCACAGCGCCCGGAACACCCGGGATTATGGAATGCGCGACTTGGGTAGATACGCCTCCGCTACCGAGTGCCTACCGGGTCCCGCGTTGGATCAGTTGTCTGTTGCATCGATCGCAGCGACGACAAGGTCGACGAGCCGCTCGAACTCCGGGCTGAAGGCCCCGGTTGCTGTGGCGTGATCGCCAGTGAGTTCGATGAGGGTCGACTCGTAACCAGCCGCGAGAAGAGCCTCGTGGAGTGCGATCGAATCCTCCGGCCGGGCGACGCCTGCCGGGTGCGCGCGTTGGGTAGCGAAGAACACCTGGAGGTCGGGATTGCCGCCCACGAGCAGCATCGGAGTCCCAGCGTCGAGAACCGCATCGTCGGCCTGTTGCCACGATGCTACGGAGAGGTTGCGCGGGTCGATGCCCGACGCCGCTGCGACCACGGCGTCTGGCAGCACCTGCACCGAGTCGGCGTCGGCTGCGCAGTCGGTGAACGGCTCGTTTCGGAACGGCGTGTCCAACCCCCAGATGAGTGCGGCTGCCCCGCCGAACGAGTTCCCGACAAGGACCACTCGTTCAGGGTCGCCACCGAAGTCGGTTGCAGATTCGACCGCTAGCTGGAGCGAGCAGCCGGTGTCGTTCACGGCATCAGCGGGGGTCATGGCACTGTAGGAGACGTTGAACACCACGGCTCCTTGTTCGGCGACGACTGGTGCCAAATACGTCATATCGATGCGGTGCGAATTCGATGCTGGGACGGATGTATCTGCTCCGTGCCACATCACGACGACTGGCCAGGGACCGCCCTCGGTTGGCTCGTAGACATCCATCGTCCTGGTGCTCGTGACGTCGATGTCTTCCGTGACCTCAACGGCGAACGGGGCCTCGGGCACGGCAATCGTCGTGGGGGCCGCCGTGTCGCCAGCAGGGGCCGAGTCTTCGCCCGCGACCTCGTCGTCGGTGACCTCAGGCACCTCGGTGACGCTGGGAGGCTCGACCAGGGTGGTCGGCGGTGACGGCTGCTGTTCGCCATCCGTCTCGATCTCAGCCGTCGGCTGGTCGGTGTCGGTGCTGGCGTCGCTGGAGGAGCCGCCACACGCTGCGAGCACCAGTGCGGCTGTCAGTCCCAAACTGGTCGCGAACCTGTGTCGTGATGACGGGACACAGTTCTTGGATGTGTAGACGTTGAGAACACGATTTCGCATGAATGCTGCCTCTCTCTTGATCTGTTCATCCGGCGGTCTTCCGCCTTCTGATTCGATCGTCCGTGATCACGGTCAAGGTTCGGTTGGGAGCAGGTAGGGCCAAACACAGCCACCCGGGTTCCGACCGCTGGAGTGCGGGTCGTCCAGACTCGAACTGGCCTATCTCGGCCTGGGTACAGTGGAACTGTGCAGCTGCGGGTGCTGGGCCCGGTCAAGATCGTCTGTGACGGTGCCGCCGTCGACGTCGATGCGCCCAAGCACCGCGCCCTGCTCGCCACCCTGGCGCTGAATCCCGGCGAGGTTGTCTCCGTCTCGGGCCTGATCGACGCCTTGTGGGGCGATCAGCCGCCTGCGACGGCTGAGAAGACGTTGCAGACCTATGTGTCGGCGCTCCGCAAGCAGTTCGGCGGCGACATCATCATGACCCACGGCGGCGGGTACCAACTCGGCCCCGACGTCGGCGAGGTCGACGCGATCCAGCTGGATGACGCAGTCGTCGCGGGCCGAGCACACCTCGGGCACGGCGATGCCACAGCGGCACGGCGTTCGTTCACGGCGGCGTTGGCGTTGTGGCGTGGCAATCCGCTCGACGACCTTGCCGCCGGCTCGACCCGCGACGGGCAGGTCGCCCGGCTCGACGAGCTCCGACTGCTCGCCAGAGAAGGACTGATCGAGGCCGAGCTCGACAGCGGTCATCACCGTGAGGTCGTGCCCGGCCTCGAACGGCTCGTCAGCGAACAGCCGTTCCGCGAGGTCCTGTGGCGCTCGCTGATGGTGGCGCAGTACCGATCCGGTCGAGCCGCTGACGCGCTGCGCACCTACCAGCGACTTCGCACCAACCTCGTCGACGAACTCGGGATCGAACCGTCCGAGACGACGCAGTCGCTCGAGGCCCGGATCCTCGACCACGATCCCGCCCTCGATCCGCCGGCGGCGACCCCGCCGACCAATCTCGCCGCGCCGCTCGACAGCTTCGTCGGCCGCGCTGCGGAGTGCGACACGATTGTCGACGTACTCGCCGGGCATCGTCTCGCCACCGTGCTCGGCATCGGCGGGGTCGGCAAGAGCCGCCTCGCCAACGAGGTCGCCAGGGCGGTGTTGAGCGACACGCCCGGAGGTGTGTGGTGGGTCGATCTCGGAGCGACGACCGAGGTCCGTCCGGTGCTGATGCACGTGGCGGCCGCGATGGAGCTTCCGCCGGCACCCGGCGACGTGCTCGGGACGGTGCTGCTCGCCAGGCTGCGCGACCGCCCGACTCTGCTCGTGCTCGACAACTGCGAACACATCCGCGAGGCCGTGGCGTCGTTCGTCGAGTGGGTCACCACCAACGACCCGCTCGTGCGCGTGTTGGCCACGAGCCGGGTACCGCTCGACGTCGCCGGTGAGTTCCGCGTCCAGATCGAGCCGCTCGCGATCGAGGTCGCCGACGGACACTCGCTCTCGGCCGCCGGCCGGCTCTTCTTCGAACGGGCCTCGGCGCGCACCGACATGAAGGGGGTCGACGACGCCGACATCGAGGCCGTCACCGACATCGTCGGCGGGCTCCCGCTCGGGATCGAGCTCGCAGCCGCTCAGTGCGCGATGAAGACCCCGGCCGAGATCGCCATCGCGCTTCATGACCGGGCCGCCCTGCTCGAGCTCTCTGGCAGTCGGCGGGACGGCGCGCGGCACGCCAGCCTCGGCCACGTCCTCGACACCAGTGTCGAAGCGCTCGAGCCAGACCTGGTGACACCGTTGGCTCGATTGACGGTCTTCCCCGGCGACTTCGATCTCGCCGCGGTGCGCCCGGTGACCGCATTGCCGGCAACCGATGCCGAGCGCCTGGTGTCGCGTCTGCTCGACACGTCGTTGCTCGCAAGGGTCTCACCCGGTGGGCGCCGTCGCTTCCGGGTGCTGTGGCCCGTTCGCGAGTACTTGTCCGGCCGGCTCGCCGGAGCCGATCGCGACGAGGCAGAAGCTGCTCACGGCGAGCACTTCCGGTCGTTCGTCGGGCGATTCGTCGACGAGGCCGATACTCCGAACGAGCAGGCGTGGTTCAACCAGTTCCTCGGTGAGGAGCACAACGTACGCACAGCGCTGGCCTGGTTCGAGCGCCACGATCCCAACAGTGCCCTGACGTTCGGGCCGGCCCTCGCGATGGCGTCGATGAGCACCGGCGATCAGATCGAAGGCAGCGAGATCGTCAGACGGCTACTCGGCGCGTCGACCGACCCCTCCAGCTCGCTGGTTGCCTGGACCGAGTGTGAGCTGCAGTGGCCGGAGTTCCTGTCCGGTGACGTCGAGGCGGCGCTGGGTCACGGCTCGGACGCAATCGCCAGGTTCGAACAGCTCGGCGACGAGCGCGGATTGAGCGGTGCCCTCCGAAGCCAAGCCCACGCGCTCCACCTCGGCGGGGTCGATGAGGCGACAACGACACCGCTGTACCGACGATCGATCGACGTCGCCGAGGCGGCCGGCCTGCCGTACTCGCTTGCGCTCGCCGAGGTGTGCTTCGCCCAAGGCTTGGCGATGAATGATGCGCTGAATGTCGCCGACGTCGAGGCGATGCTGGCGCACGCAGAGTCGGTGTTGCGGCCGCACTCCGCCCACGGCGAATTGGCCCACATCGAGCTGACTCGGGCGATGACTGCATTTGGGCGTGCCGACTTCGCCGCAGCGCGGTCGGCCGCCGAGATGTCGCTCTTCGAGAGCCGACTCGGCGGCTATGTGAACTGGGAGCAGATCGCGAGGGTCTCACTAGGCGTGGTGGCGCACGAGGAAGGCGACACGTCACTCAGCAGGCGCGAGCTTCGCCGTGCCGTCCAGCTTGCGGCCGACACGGCCAACCACCTCCAGCTCGGCGTCGCCTTCCATGCCGTCTCGGCGGCGACGGCCGAACAGGCACCCGAGAGCGCCGCTCGCATCTGGGGCGCCGGTGACGCACGCGCCCCGCAGTACCCGATCTTTGCGCGCCGCTACAGCAAGTGGATGGAGCCGGCGCGGTCGGAGCTGGGCGCTCGGTTCGACGAACTCGTCGCCGAAGGCGCGCAACTGTCGCTCAACGACGCGGTCGCCCTCGCCGACTCGATCCTCTGAACCGGCCGGTCTTCACTCCAGCGAGACTCGACTGGGCCTCGACCCTCCCTTCACCACCTCGATTTGGGCGAGTTGTGTCGTAGCGATCGGTTCGGTCGGCGTGTCACCGGTGCGTACCGCAGCGAGGGCTTGGTCGAGGCCAGGAGACGTCTGGCCGACGATCGGCCACTGATCATCGTTCCCGTGGCAGGCGTAACCTCAACCCATGCCGGTCGACGACGAACTGCTCAACAAGGTCACCTGGAAGATCCCGAACGTGCTCGCCCTCGTCGGGTCGCGTTCGGGCGACGAGTGGAACGCGATGACCACGAGCTGGATCACACAGCTCTCGATGGAGCCGGTGCTCATCGGTATCGGCGTTGACAACAGCGCGGTCACCCATCGATTGATCACCGACGGCGGGTCGTTCACCGTGAACCTGTGGTCGGCCGACGACACCCGCGTGTTCGTGAAGTTCTCGAAACCCGCCACATTCGAGGACATGACACTCAACGGCCGCGCGGTGGCCGAAGGCGTCACCGGCGCGCCGGTCTTCGACGAGGCGATCGCCTACGTCGACTGTGAGGTCCGACAGCACTACGACCTCGGAACCCACACGTTGTTCATCGGCGAGGTGGTCGATGCCGCCATCCGCGACGACGAGGCTCGATCGGCCTCGATGAACGACACGCGCATGAAGTACGGCGGCGTG
>CAVRNX010000030.1:0-48979 GCA_963722635.1 uncultured Acidimicrobiaceae bacterium | reverse complement strand
GACGGCGGGGAGCTGCTGGCGAACGTGGCGATGGAACGCCTGGCTCGCCGGCGTGAGGCCGGCGTTCGACCAGGCGACGATCACGTCGGGCGCGAGATAGATGTCCTCGCTCGCCAGCTCGACCTCGAACGGTTCGAGCAGCTCGCCGACCTGCACGTGACGACGACCGTCCGCCAGCCGCTCGGCTGCGATCTCGTAGTTGCCACTCCAGGCGAGCTGGACGCCCCACACCTCACCGGTCCGCTCGTCGAAGCCACGGGTTCCGGCGAACACCGCCGGGAGATCGTCGTGCGACGTGCGTCCGGTGCGATTCTCGATCAGCGTCGTGCCCGAGAAGTCAGCCCGGTACGGCTGGAACTCCCGGCACCAGCGGCCGCTGAACGACAACAACGTCTCACCATGGGTCGGCACCGGAATCGACGGCGCCAGGCGCTGCACGGCGTAGGCGCCGGCGCCCTGATTCTCGAGCGAGGCACGTACCGTGAGCACGTCGTCGACCCGGAGTTCGAGCTCGAGCGCCAGTTCGGCGACCTCGTCGACGAGGTGGAACGTGGCGACCGCATTCCCTTCTCGATCAACGCTGCTGAGCCGGAAGCGTGGCGCCCAACCGGAGCCATCGGGCCGGGCGCCGACCAATCCGGGCCGGCCCGAGTAGCCGGTCGCCGTCTCGGCGATGATGCCGAGCGGCACCGGCGTGTCGAGCGTCGCCCGCGCCACGGGTCGCGAGGCCGCCGCCGGCACGAACTCGGCGAGCGCCGGACCGATCGACGCGATCTCGGGCATGCCGCCTGTGTGGACAACCACCACGCTCAACGCGTCCGAGGCGAGGGTGGTGACGTCGATGGTGGCCTAGCCCTTGTCGGCGCCGAGCGTGAGCCCGGCGATGAAATGCTTCTGGAGCGCGAGGTAGACGATCAAGGTCGGGATCGCCACGTACATCGACGCAGCCGCGATCAGGTTGTCGTCGGTGGCGAACTCGCCGCCGAGGTTGGCGAGCGACGAGGTGATCGGTCGATCGGCGCCTTGCTGCTCGAGCACGACGGCCCAGAAGAAGTCGTTGTAGATCCACGTGAACTCGAGCGTCGCCAGCGCAGCGAGCGCCGGACGCGTGAGCGGCATGATGATCTTCGAGTACAGGACCCACATGCTGGCGCCGTCGACGCGGGCCGCCTCGTTGAGCGACTTCGGCAACAGCTTCATGTAGTTGCTGAGCACGAACGTGCAGAACCCGCTCTGGAAGGCGACGTGGATCAGGATCAGCCCCCACGTGCTGCCGTTGAGCTTGCCGGAGTTCGACATCCAGTCGGGCAGCGGGACACGGTTGTACATCTGGAACAGGGGCTGGATGATGATCTGCTGCGGCAGCAGGTTGCCGGCCGTGAACAGCACCAGGAACGCGATGTTGAACTTCCAGCTGTACCGGCTGGCAGCGAACGCCACCATGCTCGAGAAGAACAGCGTCAGCGTCAGCGCCGGAACCAGGATCAGGGCCGTGTTCCAGTACTTCCGCAAGATGTCGCCCTGTTCCCAGGCGTCGTCGTAGTTGTCGAGCGTGAAGCTGTTCGGCCAGCTGAACGCTCCCTCGCGAACCGTCTCGCTGAAGGGCCGGAACGAGGCGAACACCGCGCCGACGATCGGGACCAGCCAGACGACCGCCGTCACCGTCAAGAAGATGTAGAGCAGGACGCGCGGCGCTCGAAGTGGTGCCTTGTTGCTGCTCGAACTGAGCCTCGAGGAGCGCCTGTGTCGACGGGTCGTGGTGGTGGCGGCCATCAGGACTCGGCTCCTTCCTGGGTCTTCTTGTAGTGGTTCGTCACGTACCAGATCACGAAGCCGAGACACATCACGAACAGGATCGTGGCGTACGCCGAACCTCGGCCGACATTGCCGCCGCCCTCACCGAGCAGGTTGTTCGTGGTGAGGATCGACAGCACCTCGGTCTTGCGGGGCGTGTTGAGCACGTAGATGATGTCGAACGCCCGGAGCGCTTCGATCACCGTGATCACGGCGACCACGACGTTGATCGGCTTGAGCGTCGGGAAGATCACGTGCCGGAACGCCTGCCATTCGGTGCAGCCGTCGAGCCCCGCCGCCTCGCGCAATGAGTCGTCGACGCTCTTCAACCCGGCCAGGTACAGCACCATGATGTAGCCGGTGTGACGCCAGGCGATGGCGACGAGGATCGCCACGAAGTTCTTCGAGACGCCGTAGTTGTCACCGAACGGGATCAGGAACGACTGGTTGCCGATCCAATCGATCGACTCACCGCCACCGAACAGCTGGGTCGCGAGACCGTTGTCGGTCGAGTAGATCACGCTCTGCCACATGAACCCGACGACGGCCAGCGACAGCACGACCGGCGTGTAGAACACGCTCTGGTAGACGCGAGAGCCCGTGATGTTCTTGTCGAGCAGGTAGGCAAGGAACATCCCGAACAGCGTCGGACCGATGAACAGGAACACCAGCAGCACGGCGTTGTTGATGACCGCCTGCCAGAAGTCCTTCTCGAAGACCGTGAGGATCTGGTCGTAGTTGAGCAACCCGACCCAGTTCATGTCGGAGAACCGGATCCCGTTCCAGTCGGTGAACGACAGGAAGATCGAGGCCACCGTCGGCACCCACACGAGCAGGACGTGGAGCGTGGTCGGAACACCCGACCATCAGCAAGAAGACCGTACGGTCGCGGCCCTGGAACTGCGATCGTCGTCGCCGTTTCGGGCGGGCTCGATCGGATGCTGCAGGTGCGACGCGTGGTGGTGCTCGCCATGGGGACCCCCCGGGTCTCTGGCGTTACGGATTGGCGGTGAGGGCGCCGCAACCGGCAAGCGGTCGCGACGCACTCGGATTCGAGATGACGTCAGCCGGCGAGGATGACCTCGGCCTGCTCCTGCATGTCGGTCAGGATCGCGTCGATCCGACCGGGTCGGCCAGGAAGTCGGCGAACCGTGGCCCGGCGACGTTCGACGCGAACTCGGGGCTCGTGTCGCGGTCGAGGAACTGCGTCACCGACGGGCGCTGCCGCAACGGCGTTGAGCGACCTTGTTCTGGAGCGGGGTGTAGGCCGCCGTGTCGACGTCCTCGGACGGAGCCGACGACGCTCGGGTCCTTCGACGAGGTAGGCGTCCTGGGCGGTCGGAGTACCGAAGTGGTACAGCAGCTCCTTGGCAGCATCCTCGTTGGACGGGTCCTTGGCCATCAGCCAACCGTCGATCGGGGCCTCGACCGTGCCGGTGCCGTACTCGGCGTTGAGCTCGGGGAACACGAAGAAGTCGAGGTCGCTGGTGTCACCGTCGGGGAACTGCGACGCCGATGAAGGTGCCGATCGTCATCATGCCGGCGTGCCTGTCGACGACTGCCGGCGGCAGCCTCCTGCCACTCACGACCGTTGGGGTTCTCCTGATGGAAGCGGCAGCAGCGCCTCCCAGGTCGTGAACACGTTCTTGACCCGCTCGTCGGTCCAGCTCTCCTTGCCGGCCATCAGGTCGACGTGGAACTGGTAGCCGTTGAGGCGGAAGTTGAGCTGGTCGAACGTGCCCATCGCCGGCCAGTTGCCGTCGTTGGCGAACGCGAACGGCGTGAGTCCGGCGTCCTGCATGTCGGACGACAGGCTCAACAGCTCGTCGTGGTTGGTCGGCGGCGTCCAGCCGTTCTCCTCGAACACGCTCGGGCGGTAGTAGACGCCCCAGATGTAGTACGTCCACGGCACGAAGTACTGCTTGCCGTCGTTGCCGGTCGAAGCGATCTTGAAGCCCTCACCGAGCCGGCTGTTGAGGCCGGCGTCCCAGACGTCGGTGATGTCGCCGAGCAGGCCCTTGTCGGCGAAGAACCGCATGCGGAATCCGGCGAACCACGGGATCACGTCGTCGGGATTCTGGAGGTACGTGGAGATGTTCTCCTGGAACGTGTTGTGGTCGACCTCGTTGATCCTGACGTCGACGTTCGTCGTTCGGCAGCGCAGCGACGGCGGCCAGCGAGGCCCTGCCTGCGGCAGCGCGTCCGAGTAGTTCGAGCCGATGCTGACCGTGCCGCTGGCGTCGCCGAAGCTGCCCGCCACTCGCGGCGGGGGCGTCGTGCCGCGGTCGGGGCGTCGGTACCGGCAGGAGCGGCGGTGCCGTGCGATGTCCGTGTCGTCATCGTCGCCGCCACAAGCTGCGAGCGCGGTCGGCAGGATCAGCCCGGCGCCGGCCACGCCGGCTGCGCCCTTCGAGAAACGGCGACGGCCGAGCGAATACCCGTGCTCGATGGGCTCGGTGATGGTGTGTGAGTGAGGACATGGATGGCTCCCCTTCATTGTGAACAAAAGTATTCAGAATCGAACATAGCTTTCACGAGACACAGCACGAATGTCAAGGGTCGATCCGCTGTATTTCGTGCTCAGACATGTTCGAATTCAGCGACATTCTTGACAATGTTGGCCACCGATCTGTTCGAATCTGTTGACAATCTCGGCGAACGACGTGCAGTCTGGTGCCGACGACCGAACTCCGCTACTGGGGATACGCACGGCCCGATGCTCGCTCGACAACGCCACGACCTCATCGTCGACGCTGTTCGACGTAATGGCACGGTGCGCGTCCGCGACCTGGCGAACCAACTCGACGTGTCAGAGATGACCGTGCGGCGTGATCTCGACCTGCTCGCCGCTCAGCAGCTGATCGAGAAGGTCCACGGCGGTGCGGCCCGGGTCGGCGACATGAGTTCGTACGAACCTGGTTTCGACGTGAAGCGTGATCGCCAGCGCGCCGAGAAGGAAGCGATCGCCCAGCGTGCAGTCGAGCTCGTGCAGCCCAACTCGGCGATCGGGCTGACCGCCGGCACCACGACGTGGACGTTCGCCCGTCATCTGCACAGCGTCTCCAACCTGACCGTCGTCACGAACGCCCCGGCGATCGCCCAGGCGCTCTACGGCGTCGCCGACCCGGAGCTGTCGGTCGTGCTGACCGGTGGCGTTCGCACACCGTCCGACGCGCTGGTCGGGCCGCTGGCCACCGGGACGCCTGGGCAAGCTGCACATCGACGTGTTGTTCCTCGGTGTGCACGGGATGGACGCCGGACTCGGCTACTCGACACCGAATCTCGCCGAGGCGGAGATCAACCGGGCGTTCATCGACGCCGCTCGCCGCGTCGTCGTGCTGGCCGACCACACGAAATGGGGCACCCGCGGCCTCGCCCAGATCGCCCCGCTCGAGCGGGCCGATCTCGTCGTGTGCGACACTGCACTCCCGAAGACGCCCGTCAGATCTTCGAAAATCTCGGGGTTGCGCTCAGCCTTGTTGCACCAACTACTATGACGGCACAATCCGCCTGACCAAACCTGTCCGGCCGCGTGGCTGGTCCAAATCCATCAACATCAAGGGAGTCTCCATGGCCAACGTCGTGCTCGACAACGTCAACAAGGTCTACGACAACGGGTTCCACGCGATCCATGATCTGAGTCTCGAGATCCAGGACAAAGAGTTCCTCGTGCTGGTCGGTCCATCCGGCTGCGGCAAATCGACTGCGCTTCGGATGGTTGCCGGACTCGAGACGATCTCCGGTGGCGAGATGCGGATCGGCGACAGGCTCGTCAACGATGTCGAGCCGAAAGACCGCGACATTGCGATGGTGTTCCAGAACTACGCCCTGTACCCGCACATGTCGGTCTACGACAACATCGGATTCGCGCTCAAGCTGGCGAAGGTCCCCAAGGACGAGATCGACCAGCGGGTGCGCAAGGCGGCCGAGGTGCTCGAGCTCACGACCAACCTCGATCGCAAGCCGGGTCAGCTCTCGGGCGGCCAGCGTCAGCGTGTTGCGATGGGTCGGGCGATCGTCCGCCAGCCGGCCGCCTTCTTGATGGACGAGCCGCTCTCCAACCTCGACGCCAAGCTGCGTGTACAGATGCGAGCTGAGATCGCCGGTCTGCAGCGCGAACTCGGGGTGACCACGTTGTACGTCACACACGATCAGATCGAAGCCATGACCATGGGCGATCGGGTCGCCGTGATCAAGGACGGCTACCTCCAGCAGGTCGACACACCTCAGAACCTGTACGACCGCCCGAACAACATCTTCGTGGCGGCCTTCATCGGCTCACCCTCGATGAACCTGTACGAGTCGACGATCTCGTTCAACGGCGACCAAGGTTCGGTCACGATCGGCAGCCAGAACCTCGAGCTCGCCCCTGAGGCGCTCGCCAAGCGTCCTGCGCTCCGCAACTACGACGGCAAGCGCGTCGCCGTCGGCATCCGGCCGGAGGATTTCGAGGATGCCGCCATGAAACCCGATCATCCGGATGCGCGAACGTTGACCGCTCCCGTCACCCTGCTCGAATCGCTGGGTTCGGAGATCATGGTCCACTTCCGCCTCGACGCTTCCAGCGTCGATTCGGGTGACCCCGATGCCGTCGACACCGGCGATGTGACCCCTGATGCGGTCGGCCGCTTCAACCCGCGCTCGCAAGTGCGCAGCGGCCAGCCCGCAAAGATCGCTGTGTCGACCGAGAACCTGCACTTCTTCGACTTCGACACGCGTCAGGCAATCTGGGACTGATTCGAGGCGACACGGCGGTGTCGACACGCACACCGTCACCTCATATGTGATTCGCCGGTGCCGGCCGAATCAGCACCAGCCGCTGGTGAGCCCGCGAGACGTCGAGATCGGCTCGTCGTCGCACGGTGCGCCGCGACCCGACGACGTGTGCTTCGACCGGAACCTCGACGTCGACGCACCTGAGCAACCCCTTCGCCCGGATCACGTTCGTCGGCAGGTCGGCCAGCAGTTGCTCGAGTTCGATCAGCGTCGGTGAGCCGACGTCGATCGTGGTCGTGTCGTACCCGCCCACCGGCAGCGATGCGCTCGGCAACGGTGCTCGGCGGCGATCGAGGCCGAGCACCACGTCGACATCGACGCTTCCATCTCGAACCTCGATGATCGGGGCCGCCGTGTGCCGACCGATCAGCGATCGGGCAGCCACCCCCCTGTCGGCCGCCAGATCGGTCTTCGTCAACAACACGAGGTCGGCGGCGTCGAGCTGCTGGCCGATCGTGTCGCCGACATACTCACGCTGAGCCAGGTCGACGATCTGGTCGGCGTCGGCGACGACCACGATGCCGTCGAGGCGGAACCCGGCCGTGCTCGCCCATGGCGCTACGCGGGCCGGCTCGCCGACGCCACTCAGCTCCATCAGCACCTGATCCGGGGGCTCGGGCATCGCCCGGATCTGTTCGAGGGTCTGAGCGAAATCG
The DNA here is from genome assembly GCA_963722635.1 of uncultured Acidimicrobiaceae bacterium. Lineage (GTDB taxonomy): Bacteria > Actinomycetota > Acidimicrobiia > Acidimicrobiales > Ilumatobacteraceae > Ilumatobacter. The sequence continues at coordinate 41,753 of CAVRNX010000030.1, read as the reverse complement.
TCGGCGATCGCACAACACACGCAACCATTCGTGAGTGACAGCGTGGTGCCGTCGTGATCGGCGATCATCGCCGCATCGACGTTGACGGCGGCGACATCGTTGACGAGCACCACGATCCGCTGACCAAGGGCGTGACGAATGACGTGATTGATGACGGTCGTCTTGCCGGCGCCCAGATAACCGCCCAACATCGTGAACGGCACCCGATGCCCGCCCCACAGCATCACCCCACCCGCTTCATCGACCGGTGATCTCGCCACCGACGACGGTGCCGCGGACCTCGATGTCCTTGAGTGCGATCGGGTCGACGTCGTAGGGATCGTCGGCGAGCGCCACGAAGTCGGCAAGCTTGCCGGCCTCGATCGTTCCGATCTCGTGGTCCATCCGCAGCTGATGAGCGGCGTCGACGGTGACGGCCCGCAGGGCCCGGTCGACGGAGATCCGCTCGTCGGGTCCGAGCACGGCACCCGATGCCGTGACCCGGTTGACGGCGCACCACATCGTGTGCAGGCTGCCGAGCGGGGTGACCGATGCATCGGAGTGCACGCTGAACCGCACCCCCTCACGATCGGCCGTGGCACAGGCGTCCATCCGGGCCGCCCGGTCGGGGCCGACGGTGATCGATGAGTGCTGGTCACCCCAGTAGAAGATGTGATTCGAGAAGATGTTGGCGTTCATCCCGAGCCGCGCCATGCGCCGGTACTGGGCCGCCGTGGTGAGTTGGGTGTGCTGGGCCGTGTGGCGGTGGTCGAGCCAGCTGTGCGACGAGGTCACCGCCTCGACCGTGTCGAGCAGCAGGTCGACCGACTGGTCACCGTTGACGTGGGTGTGAACCGTGACATGGTGACGGTGGAAGGCGTCGAACCACGCCGAGAACTGTTCGGGCTCGATCAGCCAGATCCCGTTCGGCCGTTCGGTGCCATCAGGGTGTGGGAGGTACCCGGGTGGATTGAGGCGAGCCGTGAACCCCTGGATCGAGCCGTCGAGCACCATCTTCACGACCCCGAATCGCGCCTTGGGAGTGGAGGCAGCTCGGATCGCCACGGTGTGTTCGGCGATCTCGTCGGGTGTGCCCTCATGGCCGCGCGACGGGTTGAGCAGCGCCACCAAACGGGCCGGGAAACCGTCGGCCCCGGCGGCGTCGGTCCACAGGGCGAGGTCGGCATCGCTGCTCAACCGCGTCGCTCCGAGTTCGGTGACAGTGGTGCAGCCGACGACGCGGGCCATGTCGGCGAACCGTCGCAGCGAGGCCGGGTCGCCGAGCGCACCCCACAGCGCCAACATCTCGCGTCGGGCGAGCGACATCGCCGGCGGCTCCTGCAACTCTCCGATCGGGCGACCGTCGCCACCGACCGGCACGCCCTCGACGGGCGAGCCATCGGCGAACCCCTCACGCTGCATCAGCGCCGTGTTGACCGTGATCAGGTGCAAGCTGGCGTGGATCACGCAGATCGGGCGCGTCGATGACACCAGGTCGAGATGATGGGCGGCCAAACGTTCACCTGGGAAGTAGATCGGATCGAATCCCCACACGATCAACGAGTCGGACGGATCGTCGAGATCGGCGTCGAGCCGGCGCAGCAGCTCGATCAGCTCGTCGAACGTCTGGCACCCCTGACGCAACTCACCGTCGGGCCCGAGTCGGGGGAAGAACCCTGCGTACTCCCACGCCCAGATCGCCCCCTCCAACGAGTGCGAATGGGCCTCGACGAAGCCCGGCAGCAGCACCGAGTCGGCGAACGTGTCGTCGACAGCCAGCGGACCCCAGGCGGCTCGCATCTGCTCGACGGTTCCCACCCCGAGAATCGACCCATCACGCACAGCGACCGCCTCGGCGGTCGGCACGGCGTGATCGAGCGTGACGACACGACGCGAGCGCGATGGATGACCCCTGGTTCCGACATGGTGTCCATCCTGTCATCCGCATCGCGTCGACAGCGCTCCGGAGGGTCAGTCGCAGCGTCGCCGGGCAGAGCGCGGTCGAATCCATCGGTCCTTCCGGGATCCGAAATTGATACCCGGTCACGGGTCGCCAATCGATCGTCTCCAGTGGATTGCGTCGATGCAGCCTTTGGTCGCCGCAGCCGCCCACCACACCGCCCGCTATCAGGCCGATGCGCTTCGCTCGGTGTCGTCATGGCTGATGGCGAGAATCGGCACGATGCCGCCGCTCGCGACCGACCGGTCAGAGGCTGAGGCCGATCGCGCTACTATCAAGGTAACCTCTGAATTCGACCACTCAAGTCGTCGATGTGACTACGCTGTGCGACGGTTCAGTTCATGGGGACGACCAGGTGCGCGTACCTCGTGCCGGCCTGCAACGAACCTCGCGAAAACTGGAAGTAACCCGACGAGCGATTGGAAAGACCATGGAACCAGCGATCAGGCGCCAAGCGCTGCGACGAATCCTCGGCGTGACCGGGATTGTTGTCAGTGTCGCCATGGCAACACATGTCGTGCAGGTTGCGGCCGATGGCAGCGAGACGCTCGGACCACCATCGATCCCGATCAGTACTGGTACCGGCGGCGATCGCAGCGCGGCACCGGAGCGATAACCCAGCCGGCAAGCATCAGCATCGAGGTGCCATCCGGTGCAACGGTTGTGCAGGTCCTCGCCTACTGGGAGGGCTCACCACAGCACCTCCGCCACAGGCGCCGACAGTACGGTTGTCTTTCGCAGGGACCGAAGTCACCGGGTCGTTGATCGGCGGTGCCAACCCTGCTTCTTTTCCACGAACCTGGAGCTCGACGTACCGCGCTGACATCACCGACTTGGGGATCGTGTCCACAGGCACCAACACCGTCTCGGTTTCGGGACATGAATTTCGACCGCCGCAACAACGGGGCCGGACTGATCGTGATTCTCGATGACGGTGGACCGGCGGTCGACATCCATCTGGTTGACGGAAACGATCTCGCCTTCATCAACTTCACCCCCCCGCTCGACACGACGACGCCGCAAACCTTCACATTCGAGCCGGCTCCCGTCGATCGCGTGATCGCTTTCTCGATGTTCGCCAGCAGTGTGGTGGAGGCCGACGATCGCCCCAACGTCATCGAGGTGACGGTCGACGGCGTCACGACCCCGGTATCCAGACCTGCTCGGCTCCACCGACGGACCCGAGTGGGACACGACCGAACTGAGCGTCGACGTACCTGCAGGCATCGGCCAGATCACGGTCCAAGCACTCTCGGCAGATGATGCGGCAGTCTGGAGACCTGCCCGCCTCGTTGGCGTGGCACGTCGGGCTTGCCGTGATTCCGCTGTACGTCCCGCCCACGACGACCACCACCACGACCGTGGCACCGACCACCACCACCACGACGACGGTGGCAGCGACCACCACCACCATCACCATAATCGTGGCACCGACCACCACGACCGTGGCACCGACCACCACCACGACCGTGGCACCGACCACCACGACCGTGGCACCGACCACCACGACCGTGGCACCGACCACCACCACCGTCGCACCGACGGTCGCGACGACCACACTGGTGGCTTCGCAGGTTCCGACGACGGTCGCTACCGAGCTACCGAAGACGGGATCAGACGCTCAAACAACGCTGGCGCTCTCCGCATTCATCATGGCCACCCTCGGAGGACTCATGCTGTTGATCGCGATTCGCCGCCCGCAGGCAGAACTGAACAGGACGTCGAGCGAGGGCGCAGGTCGCGCTCGCCCACGTTCTGATATCGATTCGGTCTTGTTGGACTTCGTCGAGGTCTCGAAGGTCGACCTGATCGACCTCAGAATGCGGTGGTGCAGAACGTGTCGCCGGCCCCGCTGCGCGGCTGGACTCGGTGGTGACGTCGCCGAGCTCTCCGTCGGTGAGCTCGCTCAGCATGCCGCGCACCATGCCGCGGTCGACGGCGCAGATCACGGGATGCTCGATCGCCACGTCGCCGAACGGGCAATGGTCGTTGATGATCCGGAGCTGATCGTTGCGGCTGTCGGCGTGGGCCGCGAACCCGTGCGCGGTGAGCGCGTCGGCGACGGCCTGGATCGCCGAACGCATCGACCGGTGACCGTGCTCGAGGGCGTCACCGTTGAGCCCGGCCGCCATCGCCCGTCCGTATTCGGCACCGACCTCCTCGGCCATCTGCTCGGCCGCGGCCGGAGACAGCCGCGTCAACGCCCGGCCCAACAGCGACAGCACGAGGTCGTCACCGCGTACGGGGAACTCGGTGACCGCGTCGGCGACCACCAGATAACGCTTGGAGGGACGGCCGGCCCCGCCGCCCGGCACTTTGCCGGTATGCACTTCGAGATACCCGCCGGCAGCCAGCTTGTCGAGGTGATGGCGTGCCACATTGGGGTGCACGCCGACCTCGTCGGCAACGGCCGAGGTGGTGACCCCGAACTCGCTACCCGGACGGCCTGCGTAGTCACGGACGTAGAGATAGATGCTGCGCCGGGTGGGATCGCCGAAGGCGTCGGTGATCGCCGACACGGTGGCGGTGAACGCTGCGCTGGTCCCCATATCGGAGATTCTACTATCCGCATAGTGCAAACCCCGGACGGGGTCGCCAGAATGGGCCCATGGCAGTCACGAACGACGAGCTCGTCGAAGCACTCCGGCCGGTCGAAGACCCCGAGCTCCATCGCTCGATCGTCGATCTCGGCATGTTGCGCCGGGCAGAACTCGACAGCGACGGCACCGCCCAGATCCTGGTTGCGCTCACGATCGCCGGGTGCCCGTTGCGCAACGAGATCCAGAACCGGGTGTCGGGTGCGATCGTCCACCTCGATGGCGTGAAGGGTGTCAATCTCGAGTTCACCGTGATGACCGACCAGGAGCGCGAAGACCTGCGCAAAGTGCTCCACGGCGATGCCGCGGGCAGCGCCGGTTCGCACCAGGCCCACGGACACGCAGAAGGGCGGGCGATCCCGTTCGCCGAGCCCGGCTCGAAAACCCGCCCGCTGCTGATCTCGTCGGGCAAGGGCGGCGTCGGCAAGAGCAGCGTCACCACCAACCTGGCCGTGGCACTCGCCCAGCAGGGCTATTCGGTCGGCATCGTCGACGCCGATATCTACGGCTTCTCGATCCCGCGCATGCTCGGCACCGATCGCCCGCCGACGGTGATCGACGAGATGCTGATCCCGCCCGAACAGTGGGGCGTGCGCTGCATCTCGATGGGCTACTTCGCCCCGCCCGGCGAGGCCGTCATCTGGCGTGGGCCGATGCTGCACAAGGCACTCGAGCAGTTCCTCACCGACGTGTACTGGGACTCCCCCGACTTCCTGCTGATCGACATGCCCCCTGGCACCGGCGACATCGCCCTCAGCCTCAGCCAGTACCTGCCGCGTGGCGAGGTCTACGTCATCACCACGCCGCAGCCCGCCGCCCAGAAGGTGGCTCGCATGTCGGCAGCGATGGCCGAGAAGGTCAACCTGCCGGTCAAGGGCATCATCGAGAACATGTCCTGGTTCACCGGCGACGATGGCAAGCGTTACGAACTGTTCGGATCCGGTGGCGGACGCGAGCTCGCCGACGAGCTCGGCGTCCCACTGCTCGGTCAGCTTCCGCTGGTGCCGGCGCTGCGCGAGGGCAGTGACGACGGGAAGCCGATTACCGCCGTCGACCCCGAGAGCGAGACGGCTCAGCTGTTCCATGCCATCGCCAACACGATCGCCGTCGACCTCAAGCCGAAGAAGATCTTCAGCCCGCAGCTGAAGGTCATCTGACACCCGGGCCGGATCAGGGGCCGAACGCCGTGGAGATCCTGCCGCGGTACAAGTTCGATCAGTTGGTCGCCGACGCCCTCGACGACCTACCGGCGGAGCTGCTGCCGGTGCTCGACAACGTGGTGCTGCAGGTCTTCGACCGCAATCTCGACGAGCCCGATCTGCTGGGCCTGTACGAGGGGACGCCGCACACCGAGCGCTTCGGTGATGAGGCGCCCGACCTGATATCGATCTACCGGCACGCCCTGTGCGAGGCGTGCGCCGACCTCGACGAGCTCACCGAAGAGGTGTACGTCACCGTGATCCACGAGGTGGCGCACGCGGCCGGAATCGACGACGACCGTCTGCACGACCTCGGGTGGGCCTGAGCACCACCGGAACCTTGCGATCGAAAGGTTTCCGGGTCGGACTCCATCCAGATACCGTCCTGTCCGTGACGAATCTTCCTCCGCCACCCCCTTCCGGCGGCTCCGTGCCTCCTCCGCCGCCGCCCCCCAATCTGATGGCACCGGCCGGCTACGCCGGCTACACCGCCTCCCCGATCTCCTCGGTACCGCTCAAGCGGGTTGGTGCCGTGGGCCGGGCGTCGGTGATCCTGGTCGGGCTGGCGGCCGCCTTCGCTGCGCTCACCGTGCTCGTCAGCCAAACGGTCACCGACGACGCCGAGCGCTTCCTCGACGGCGTCACCACCTCGGACACCTTCATCGAGTCGATCGCCCCCTACCTCCTGCTCACGTTCGTTCAAGGTGCCGTCGTCATCGCCTCGATGGTGCTCGTCATGATCTGGATGTTCCGCATGGCGGCCAACCATCGCACGTTGCACCGTGGCGCCACGTGGGGCCCCGGCTGGGCGATCGGTGGATGGTTCCTACCTCCCTTGCTGTATGTGATCCCGACCTTGATGTACCGCGAGCTGTGGCGTGCGTCGGACCCCGACGTTCCGGTCGGTGGCGAGTGGAAGTCGAGCCCCGTGTCACCGCTGGTGACCCTCTGGTTCCTCACGTACAGCCTGATTCCGCTCGGGCTGATGTTCGCGCAGTCCGACAACGTGCTGTCCGGTCTCGGTGGCAACGACGAGGAGCTCGCCAGGCAGATCGCCGGCGACCAGGGCATCGTGATCGCCAGCACAGCTCTCACGTTGGTTGCCGCCGCGATCTTCATCGCCTTCGCCCGCCAGCTCACGGCACGCCATCAACACCTGACCGGTGAAGTCACGTCCTGATTCGGCCACCATGTCCCTGCTCTATCTCGTGCGGCATGCCAAGGCCGAGCAACGACGCTCGTGGACGGCCAACGATGCCGACCGCCCACTCAATACGAAGGGATGGAAACAGGCCGAGTTGCTGTCGCAACGGCTTGCCGAGCTCGACCCTGGCCTGCTGCGTTCGAGTCCGTACGTGCGGTGCGTGCAGACCCTCGAACCGCTGGCGACGCGACTCGGTGCCACGATCGAAACCGATCGGCGCCTGGGTGAGGGCGAGCCCATCGAGCCGATGCTCGACCTGCTGGCGGAAGCGCCCGACCACTCGGTGCTGAGCAGCCACGGCGACATCATCCCGGCCACGCTGACGTTGCTCGACGAGCGCGGCACCGAGCTGCGCACGCCTCCCGACTGGCGCAAGGCCTCCGTGTGGGTACTCGGCCGCAACGACAAGGGCAGCATCGTCCACGCCACGGTGTGGCCACCACCCGTCGTGTGACCCCGCCGTTCCCCCGTTCTGGTCTGGGTTTGGCCTGCCCAGACCGGCCGAAGTCGGACCGGAACGATACATCTGGGGCCTGACGTCGGATGTAACGTCGCCCTCATGACCGCCGACGCAGCACGCATCATCGAACCGGAGTTCTGGCACCAGACGCTCGAGGATCGGATGGCCGAGTTCGCCGAGATCCGTGAGCTCGGTGCGTTCCTGCCGGTCGAGGTCGACAACCCGCTGATCGGCGAGCCGGAAACGTTCTACGCGATCCCTCGGTTCGACGAAGTCGTCGCCGTCAGCAAGCACCCCGACGACTTCTGCTCGTCGCGTGGAGCGACATCGGTCTTCGATCTGCCGACCGAGATGCTCGAGTACTTCACCGGGTTCATCAACATGGACAATCCGCGCCACGCTCACCAGCGCCGGATCGTGGCCAAGACGTTCACCCCGACCGAGCTGGCCGGCGTGATCGACTCGGTCGAGCAGATCTGCACCGAGGTGATCGACGGGTTCTGCGAACGCGGTGAGGTCGACCTCGTCCAGGTGCTGTCACAGCCGTTCCCTCTGATGATCATCTGCGACCTGATGGGTGTGCCCCGCAGCGAGCTCGGCACCGTGCTCGACGCCACCAACATCATCCTCGGCGGCGGCGACCCCGAGTTCGCCGGTGAGGGCGACCCGATCGAGGCGTTGATCGGGGCTGGGATGCAGCTCACCGCACTGATGACCGAGCTCGTCGAGCAGCGGCGCAAGAACCCGACCGACGACCTGGTTTCGAAGCTGGTGCACAACAACGCCCCCGAGGACATGATGCAGCCGAGCGAGATCGCCTCGTTCTTCATCCTGTTGGCGACGGCCGGCAACGACACGACCCGCAACGCGATCAGCCACGGGATGGACCTGCTCTCGAAGAACCCCGATCAGCGCAGGGTGTGGCAGGACGATGTCGAGGGGGTCACCGCCACCGCTGTCGACGAGATCGTGCGGGTCTCGTCGCCGGTCACGTTCATGCGACGTACGGCGACCAAGGACATCACCGTGTCGGGCCACGAGTTCCACGACGGCGACAAGGTCGTGATGTTCTACGGCGCCGCCAACCGCGACCCTCGTGTGTTCGAGAACCCCGAGGTGTTCGACGTGCGCCGCGACCCCAACCCGCACGTCGGGTTCGGCGGGCCGGGCCCGCACTTCTGCATGGGCGCCCACCTCGCCCGTCGCGAGGTGGCGATCGTGTTCCGCGAGCTGTTCCGCCGCCTGCCCGACATCGAGGTCAGTGGCACGTCGGTGCCGTTGAACTCCGCCGGGATGCCGCTCGTCGCCGGGATCAAGCACCTCCCGGTCTCGTTCACCCCGACCGCCCCGATCGGCTCGTGATCTGACACCACAGGTCGTGTGACCGGAGTCGGGCGGCGAGGCATCGGCACTCATCCGACCGCGGTGCCCCAGGACGTCGGAGCTGCCCGCCCGGAGATGCTCAGTCGAACAGCCGGCGCGGATCGTTGCCGACGGTCACGACTCGAACGTGAAGTTCGTTTCGCCGGCGGCGATCACCAACACCATGAACGCAATGGCGACGAGGCCGAGTACGAGACCGGCGATCGCCTTGCCTCGACCTCCGACCGCAGGGTTCTGTTTGACCCGATTGAGCCCGATCGCACCGAATACGACCGCCAGGATCGAGGGCACTATCAGGAAACACAGCGGAACGGCGATGATGCCCAGCACCATCGAGGCGGTTGCGATGCCGTTGCTCGGAGGTTGCTGCCCGAACCCCTGGCCGGGCCCGTAGCCAGGCGGCCCATAGCCAGGCGGGCCGGGCGGGGGTGGGGGTGGGGGTGCCCCGCCACCGGGCGGGGGCGGAGGAGGAGCCGGTGGGGGTGCCCCGCCGGCTGGGGGTGAGGAGGAGCCGGTGGGGGTGCCCCGCCACCGGGTGGGGGTGGAGGAGGGGCGGGCGGGTTCGATCGCGGCGGCTGGGGCGGCAGAGCGCCGGGCGGGGGCGGGACACCGGTGCCTGACATACGTCCGACCCTATTCGTCTGCGCCTGCGTCGGCGGCGATCGCGTCGGCGACCGTTGCCCGCAGCGACTCCACCAGGCCTCGCACGTCTGCTGGTGGGCCGCCGGCGAGACACCCGTCGAGCAGGGTCAATGCCAGCTCGGGCTCGTCGAAGAACCGATATCGCACGATCCCGAGGAAACAGAACGGGTCGGGATACGTGGGGTCGGTCTCGATCGCCAACAGCAACGACTCCGACGCCTCGTTCAACAGCGGGGCGCCCACCTCTTGGTCCTGCTCCCCCATCACCGACAACGCCAGGGTCCAGCCGCGGTAGGTGAGCGCCTCGACATTGAGTGGTTCCTGTTCGAGCACTGCCGCATAGAGCGCTGCTGCCGAGGCAGGATCGCTGACCTGGATCGCCCGCGCCTGCGACATCAGCACCTGCTGTTCGTTGCGCGGGTCGAGGCCCGAGATCTGCTGGCCCGGCAGGCGCTGCGCCGACGACGCCGACAACGCCCACCACACCAGGGCGATCGAGACCACGACGACGCCGGTCGCGATCAGTCTGCGGCGCCAGTCGGTGTGCGGCCGCTCGGGCACACTTGCACGGCCCTCCTCGACGGCCCGAAGAGCCGCTGCAGCACGCACCGTGTAGCCGTCCTTGAGTGCCTCGTAATCGACCACGTCGACATCGCCGGCTTCGTATTCACGTTCGAGGTCGGTCAGCGACCGCAACAGAAACCGCTGTTCCTCCTCCAGCACGGCCAACCGGTCGGGGTCGATCGAGCGCGCCACGCTACGGCTGCTCCCCTGATCGTGCGGCAGGTTCGTCGTCTGCTCGATCAGCTTCGGCCGCCATGGCACGGGCCACCAGCTCGTAGTCCTCGGCGGTGGCATGGCCCAGCATCTGGGAGGCCCGCTGCCATCGTCGGAACGCGATTGCCAGGCCCGCCGCACCCAGCACGAACGCGGTCGCCGGGAGCGCCCACGCCAACGCCTCGACCCCGCTGCCGGTCGGCACCAACAACTCCTCGCCCTCGTAGGCAACGGAGATCTGTTGGATGATCTGTTCGTCGCTGAGCGCGCCCTCGTCGACGCCCTGCCGGATCGCCTCACGGATCTGATTCGAGGCCGTGTTGCGCGACTCGTACACGCTCTCGCCCTGACACACCGGGCAGGCAAGGCGCTTCGAGATCGACTCGATCCGCTCGTCGGGGGTGCGCGGACCGGAGTCGTGGGTCGCACCCACGGCCAGGAACCCGACCACGACGAACGCCAGCAGCACCCATCCCGGCCAGCCCTTGACACGGCGGTTCAGATCGCGACGGGTCGAAGCGTTCACGCCGCACCCTCGCGCAAGGCCTGCATCAACGCGCTCAGCCCGTCGGCGGTGACCTCGCTGATGAAACGCCTCCGCACAAAACCGTTCGGGTCGATGATCCAGGTCTCCGGCACGAGTGCGACACCGAATCGGTTGACGAACTCGTAGCGATCGTCGAACACGATCGGCCAATCGCCACCGCGCTCGGCGAAGAACTCGGCCACCTGCTGAGGGGTGCTGTCGCGCACGATCGAGTAGAACTCGGCGCCGTCGACCCCCAGCGCCCGCTGCTGATCGACGAACTCGATCAGCTCAGGGTGCTCGCGGATACATGGCACACAATTGTGGGTGAAGAAGTTGAGCACGACCCAGCTGCCCTTGCGGCGCGAGAGATCGAAGTTGGTGCCGTCCTCGAACACACCCGACACGGCAGGCGCGGCGTTGCCCAGCAACGGCGAAGCCGCCGATTCGTTGCTCGTTGGATTGGCGGTGAGCAGCACGACGAACAGGCCTGCCAAGACCACTGCCAGGCCCGCCACGACGAACGGAGCGACGCGCCGCGTGTGCGCGGCGTTGTCGTCCGGATCGGGTGCTGTCTCGTCGGAGACCTCGGCGTCAGACATCGGCAACCACCGGCTCGTCATCTGGCTCGGTCGGCGGCTCAGTCGGCGGCTCGGCCGACAGGCGAACCGGTTCGGGCACGCGGGCCGACACCGGGTCGAGAGGATCACGACGACGACGGCCCGGGAACGCCGACAACACCGTGCCGAGCGCCATCATCAGCCCGCCGATCCAGAGCCACAGGATCAACGGCTTGCGGAACACTTCGAGCACCGCTTGATCGGAGCCGACCACGGGTGCATTGGTGCCGGCGATCGTGAGGTACACGTCGTGGGTCAGGCCCGTCCGCACGCTGGGGGTACCGATCGGCTGCCCCATCTGGAGGTAGGTCGTGATCGCCGGCCCGTAGATGCGGTCGCCATCGAGGCGCACGTTGGCTCTGGCGACGTCGGTGCGGGCATCGCGCTCGGCAACCACCTCGACCAGCTCGAACGTGTGACCGCTCCACTCGACCGGGTCGCCGACGGTGAGGTTCAGCTCGGTCGACTCGGTGTAGGCGTTCGAGGCGACCAGTGCCACGGCGACGAGGATCACACCGAGGTGCACCACCATGCCGCCGTTGGCCCGCCCGATCAGGCCCCACAGGCCCTGGCGTCGGGTGGCCAAGGCGATCTGACGCAGCGCCGCACCAGCAGCGAAACCGGCCAGGGCGAAGGCGATCAGCGGCGCCCATCCATCGGCCCCCACCACGACTGCCAGCATCAGCGCACCGGCGCCACACCAGGCCGGCCAGAACAGACGTTGGCGGAGCAACTCCTGTGATGCCTTGCGCCACGGAAGCACCGGCGCCACCGCCATCAGGAACAGCAGTGCCAAGCCGATCGGCATCGAGAGGCGATCGAAGTACGGCGAGCCGACGACCGTGCGGCGGTCCTGCAGCGCCTCGACGATCAGGGGGAAGACGGTGCCGAGCAACACGATGAAGGCGAACACCGTGAAGACCACGTTGTTGGCGAGGAACAGACCCTCACGCGACATGGGCGAGTCCATCACCCCTGGAGCGCGGAGCCGGTCGCCGCGCCAGGCGATCAGGCCCAGCGACACCACCACGACGAGCCCGAAGAACCCGAGCAGATACCCGTCGATCTGGCCGGCCGAGAAGGCGTGCACGCTGTTGATGATGCCCGAACGTGTGAGGAACGTGCCGAGGATCGTGAGCGCGAACGTGGCGACGAGCAAGCTCAGGTTCCACACCCGCAACATGCCGCGCCGTTGCTGCACCAGCACAGAGTGGATGTAGGCCGTGCCGGTCAGCCACGGCAGCAGCGACGCATTCTCGACCGGGTCCCACGCCCACACCCCCGACCACCCGAGCACCTCGTAGCTCCACCAACCGCCGAGCAGGATCCCGATCGTGAGGAACCCCCACGAGAACAGCGCCCACCGGCGGGTCTCGAGCAGCCACCCTTCACCGACGCGACCGGTGATCAAAGCGGCGATCGCGAACGCAAACGGCACCGTGAACCCGACGTAGCCGAGGTACAGGATCGGCGGGTGGAACAGCACCAGTATGTGGTTCTGGAGCAGCGGGTTGGGGCCGCGGCCGTCGAACCCGACCGGCACCACCGGCCCGGCCTCGAACGGATTGGCGGGCCCGAAGCTGACCAGTGCGAAGAAGGCGCACACCACGAACATCACGACGAGCGCCCAGGCGACGAGCGGATCGTCGGCCCGCTTGCGGAACCGCCAAGCGACCGCGGCCGTGAACGCCGCCAGCACCAACACCCACATCAGGATCGAACCCTCGAGTGCGCTCCACATGGCGGCCACGTTGTAGATGCCGGGCGTCGTGTTGGAGCCGACCTGCTGGATGTAGGCGAGCGAGTAGTCGCGGGTCTCGAGCGCCCGCTGCATGGCGATCACCGAGACCAGCGCACCGGCCAGGATCATCCATGCATACACCGTCGCCTGCCGGACCCCTTTGCGATTGCCGACGACGATCGCCGATCCGGTCGACAGGGCGCCCACGAATGAGGCCGCCAGCATCAGCAACAGCCCGAAATGGCCGAGCGCTCCGTTGATGGTGACGGCGATCATCGGCACCGCCTCGACTGCTCAGCCATGACGGGAACGATCAGGTGGTTCCGGTCTCACACGATTCGGCCAGATCGTCGGCCTCGCCGAGCCGAGCGTCGTTGACCGAGACGTACTCGTCGGAGTGCTTGACCTCGACCCGATCACCCAGGAACGTGTTGCTGGCACCGTCGAATCGACCGTGTACCACGACCGGAATGCACTCTTTGAAGATGCCCCCAGGTTCACCGTCGTAGCGCACCGACATCGAAGCGTCGTTGAAGGCGATCACGAAGTCGGTGTCGCTGCCCGAAGACACCACCGTGCCGCGTTGCACGACGCCCTGCACCCGCAGTCGTCGATCGCTGTCGCAGCCAGATCGCTCGCCGATCTCGTCGACGTTGCAGTAGTAGTCGACAGCAGAACGCAGGAACTGGGTGACGATCACGCCGCCGGCAACGAGCACGCCGGCGATCACGACCATCGGCAGCCACTTTCGCCGATTGCGGCGGGGCCGGGGATCGGGGCCGGTGCGGGGTGAGAGGTCGGTCACATCAGGTCCAATACTTGTCGTGATCGTCGATCCGATCGGCGAGCCGGCGCCCGCCACGCAGCACCCGCCACGTGAACCCGGCGATCGCAGCAAACGTGAGGCCGTAGCTGCCGAGGATGAAGCCCGCATCCTGGAGCGCCACGATTCCGCCGCCCATGACCGCGATCATGACTGTGCCTCGGCACGTCGCGCATCGATCGCACGGTCGAGGCCCTGATCGTCGAGCAGGTCCTCCATCGCGATCACGTGGCTGCGGTGCAGCAGCAACCAGGCGTAGAGCAGGGTGAACGCCACCACACCGACGAACAAACTGAAGAGCATCAGGCCGTCCATGTCGACGTCGCCGTCGCTGTCGAGCACCGAAGCCTCCTGGTGCAGGCTTCGCCACATTCGAACCGAGAAGTGGACGAGCGGGATCTCGATCACCGCCAGTAGGCCGATCACGGCGCTGCGGCGAGCGCGTTGGTCATGGCTGCCGCCGAGACCGCGGACCGCCAGGTACCCGATGTACGACACGAACAGCAGGGCGGTCGTGGTGAGCCGTGCATCCCACTGCCAGTAGACGCCCCAGGTGAGCTTGCCCCACAGCATGCCCGTGACGAGCGTGAGCGCCATGAAGACGACGCCGATCTCGGCGCTGGCGCCGGCGAAACGGTCGAATCCGAGCGAGTGCTGCTTGCCGAACAGGTACGCCGCCGAACAGACGGCGGTCACGACGAACGCCAGGTACGCCAGCCACGCCGTGGGTACGTGCATGTACAGGATCCGAACGGCGTCTTCCTGATCGCGATCGGCTGGAGAAAAGCCGAGTCCGAACGCAACCAGCCAACCCATCGTGACCAGCGTGGCGATCCCCAGGACGCGGGTTGCGCGGGTTCCGGTTCCGGTGCTGTCGACCCGACGCGTCCGTTCGGCGGGGGTAGCTGACGTGGTCGTTGGTGCTGGTGGGGTCATGGAGTTCCGTTCACGTCGTTCCGTCACGTGGTTTCTTCGATCAGCGGACCGAACGCCAGAGCACCACCGACACCAAAGGCAACGGCAAACACGGCGAGCAGGCCGATCCACGGCCAACCCTCCGAGAGCGCCACCCCATCGGTGCCGAGCGCAGACTCCACCGCTCGTGTCGCCCCGATCAGGACGGGCGCCACCACGGGAAGCACCAGCAGCGGGAGCAGCGTCTCGCGACCGGTGAAACCTGCGGTGAGGCCTCCGTACAGCGTACCGACGCAAGCGAGTCCGCAGGTCGCGGTGACGAGGGTTGTGACCAGCAACACGATGCCTCCGAGCGGCACGTCGGCGCCGTACAACAGCACGGCGGCGATCAACAGGACGACCTCGAGCACCGCCAATTGCACACCGAGCGCGATCGACTTGCCCCAATAGATCGCAACGGGATCGACGCCGGCCACCCTCAGTGCATCGAGCGCCCCGTCGTCGCTCTCGATCGAGAACGCCCGCTGAACCAACACGAGCAGACTGAACAGGGTCGCCAACCACACCAGCCCGGGGGCCACCCGTTCGAGCACGTTCGAGGCATCGAGCGCAAAGGCGAACATCACCATGGTGACGCCGGCGAACGGCAGCACCTGGTTGACCAGCACCTTGCTGCGCTGCTCGATCCGCAGGTCTTTGGCGGCGACCAGGCGGGCGATCCTCCAGCGCGTCATGATTGTGCCCCAGGTTGACGTACCTGCCCGGCCACGACCTCGATGACGCGGTGGGCCAACGCCCCGGCCCGCTCGAGCTCATGGCTGGCGACCAGCACGGTGGCTCCCGAGCCGACCGCCTCGCGCAGCACGCCGTCGAGTTCGTCACGACCTGCGGCATCGAGACCTGCGTGGGGCTCGTCGAGCAGCCAGAGCTCGGCCCGCCTGGCAACGAGACAGGCCAGCGCGGTGCGGCGCTTCTGACCTGCCGAGAGCTTGGCGACCGCCACGTCGCGCAGCCGTCCGTCGACGCCGAGGCGTGCCACCGCACCCTCGACTTCTGTGTCGGTGGCACCGACGGTCGAGCCCCAGAAGGCGACATTTTCGTTGACGGTCAAGTCGCCGTACAGGCCGTTGCGATGGCCGAGCAGGCCAACCCTGGGCCGGATCGACTCGCGCTCGGTGGCCAGGTCGAACCCGAAGATCGAGCCAGCGCCTCGGGCGATCGGCAACAGCCCGGCACACAACCGCAGCAGGCTGGTCTTGCCCGCCCCGTTCGGGCCGCTCAGCAGCACGATCTCACCGCGGCCGATCGACAACGTGGCACCGGCCAGCACTGGAAAGCCGCCGATCACCGCAACCGCATCATCGAGCGCGACGACCGGATCGCTGGCAGCGCTGGTCGCGTTCGGCTGTTGCGGCTCGGCATCCATGGGTGAAGTGACACGTTATGAGCGCCAACCCGATCGCGGCCACCCTCGTCGACTGACCGCCACGTCGCCGGGCCGGACAGTATCGTCGGGGCAGTGTCGGATCAGTTGGCCACGGACGGGCCGAGCGAGAAGTGGACAGCACCTGAGCAGTCGTCGCCCATGACGACCGACGACCCGGAACCTGACGCTGCGATCGTGGTCGACGCCGCCATCGAACCATCGGAACCTGACGCTGCGATCGGGGCCGACGTCACGCCACCGGTTCGCACGCGGCGCAAGCGGGTCAGCAAGTGGGACCGCCCGCCCGATCCTCACGACTGGCGGTTCTTCGTCGGCAACCTCGGCAAGGTGCTGATCGCCACCGGCTTGTTGATGTTCGGCTTCGTTGCGTACCAGTTGTGGGGCACCGGCATCGAGACCGCCCGCGCCCAGAGTTCCCTCAAGAACGAGTTCCAGGAGCTGATCGAACAGCGTCAGGTCACCGCCGACGAGCCGCTGGACGTCGGCCGCGACGAGCCCGCACCGGTCGACACCGATTCGTCGATCGACGAGGTTACCGATTCGTCGATCGACGAGGTCACCGACGAGCCGGCCGCGAGCACCGGCGACACAGACACTTCCGTCACCGCTCCGGCTGATCCCGCTCCCGAGGGTGGAGACTCGAATGCCAACGATGTGGTGACCGAGCTGCCCGCTCCGATCGAACAGGACATCCCTCCGATCTTCCGTGGCGACCCGCTGGCGTTGCTCGAGATCCCGGCCATAGGTCGCAGCGACATCGTCGTCCCCGGGGTCTCGCTCAACGACCTCAAGGACGGTCCCGGTCATTACCCCGAAACGCCGCTGCCCGGCCAGCTCGGCAACGCTGCGATCGCCGGACATCGAACCACCTACGGCGCCCCGTTCTTCGACGTCGACGACCTCGTGCCGGGCGACGAGATCAAGGTCACGATGCTCACCGGCAACCAGTTCGTCTACGAGGTCACGAGACTGGAGATCGTGTCGGCATCCGATTACTGGGTGGTCACCACCAGCGACCCGACGGTGGCCGAGCTGACGCTCACGTCATGCCATCCGAAGTACACCGCTCGCGACCGGATCGTGGTGCACAGCGTGCTCAACCCGGCCAAGTCCTCGAATGTCGGCTTCCCCACGGCACCATACGAACTCGAACCCGACGACGAGCCGATCCCGGGTGACGACCCGGTCCTGGTCGCCGATCCGCCGGACAGCGACGTCAGCCCCGACCCAGTCCGCACCGATCCGATCGACGACAGCGAGCCGGCCGACGAGGGTGACGATTCCGATCCGGTTTCGGCACTGCCGGCCGACCCAACCACCCCCGTCGCCGGCGACACCAATGTGCAGGTCGGCGATGCCTTCAGTCAGGGCTGGTTCGACGATCGGGCGGCATTCCCGCAGATCGCCCTGTGGGGCATCGCGCTGTCGCTGATCTCGCTGGCGGCATACCGCATCAGCCGACGCTTCCGGCACGACTCGATCGGCTTCCTGGTCGGCATCGCCCCGTTCCTGTTCGCGCTGTACTTCTTCTTCCAGAACGTCAACCGCCTGCTGCCACCGGGCCTCTGATCCCGACTGATCTTGGTCGAGCAATCAATCGAGGCGGGACGCCCCTGTCGTCAGCCGTTCGTGCGAATCTGAACGAGCCCGCGCTCGGTGGTCGACCGAGCCGTCGGGTGCGATATCGAGTGAGTGAACCTCGTTGACCGGCATACCTTCAGCCATCGAGTATCGCGTCCACTCTTTGCCGTCGTAGGAGAAGACGCCGTGGACGGACGAGGCCCATATCGTCCCGTCCGGATGTATTGCGAGATCGCTGATCTCCGTGAAGGGAACTTCGATGGGCGTCGACGTCGAGCCGTCGTAGCGCACGAGGTAGGCAAGCACGTCGCTGACGCCGAGCCGGTACACGACCTCGTTGGACCACATCACGAGCCATACGGCACCGTCGGGCGCCAGCTCGAAGGAGCCAAGGAACCAGCCAGCGGGGTGCTCGAATTCAGCGACCTCCAAACCACCATTGGAGACGCGGGCGAGTTCACCTCCGACTTGGATCCACACGGTCGGACCGGAGCCAACTGCAGGGTTACCCACCCCTTCACCCTTTTCCTGGAGGAGAAGGGACCGACCAGCCGTGCAACTTCGCCGCTGGGCCTCGAGTGCCGTCGGTCGCCGACCGACCCGGATCGGCGGCTACTCGGCCTGACCGGATTCGGTGGACGAGTCATCCGGCGATCGGAAACTGATCTCGACAGGCACTTCGCGTCCATACGTGATCAGCGCGACCATCGGCGTCGAACAGGATGATGTGGTCAGGGGCCTCCGGGTTGGTCTGGTGCCAATCGCCACGTCTGATCACATGGACCTCGCTACCGAGGATGTCTGCGTCGACGGGTGAGATGGCAACCTTGCGGTCAGCTTCGGAGCGATGCCACTCCCAGCCCTGCTCGCCCTCAGCCGGCGGTTCGGGGATCGCTCCGCCGCCGAACATCGGCGGTATCAGCTCGGTGTCGGCGAGATGGAGCACGACGCTGGCGACGTGGTCGGAGGCAAGTGCGTCTGCTTCGGTGACCGTCGGGGGCGGAGTCCGCACGGTCACAGGCTTCTGCTCGCCATCCTGCACGCTTCCGTCGCCCACGACCAACATCGAGGTTCCAAGCGGATCCTCGAGCTGCTCGAAGTCTGGGACGCTCTTCACGAAGCGGCGCATGATGGCCCAGCCGACCCAACCGACGATCGCAACCATGACGAGCAGGAACGGGACCAACAGGAGCAGCTTGAATCCTGAGAGTGAGCCGGTGTCGAGCCCCTCGTCGGCATCGCTCGGATCGTCTCCTGCCGCCGCGGTTGCGTCTGCGCCATCTCCAGTCGCCGTGACGCCGGCCGACGATCCAGTCGTCCCTTCGTCGAGTTCGAGCGCAGGAACCGTCGTGATCGGTTGGACGGCTGTCACGGTGCCCTGCGCCGACGGGGGTCGATCTGCGGCGAAGGACCCGAGCGACTCCACCTCGTCCCGGTACTTCACCAGAGCTCCGACGCTGTCATCGGAGAAGGTCAGCTCTATCGAATAGGTCTCGGTCCACTGAGCAACCACGAATTTCTCGAAACACACCCCGCCGGCGAGCTGCTGCGCATCCCAGATCCAGTCGGCGTGGATCGTCGCTGTCGCGCGTCCGTCGGTGTCGACGGGAACCGGGTCGTCGGTCGTCTGATTGAGGGTATGCATCGACGACGAACAACCGCCCAACTCCCCGGTCAGCATCAGGCTGATGAACACGTCGGCGACACCGGTGCCCGGTATGTATCGGACGAAGAGATCGTTGATCTGCACCTGGCCACCAACGAGGGCAGCTCCTTCCAGCTCCGGCCGGCTGTCAGTGTCCATCGAGTCGGGAGTGATCAACCCGGTGTACGACATGATGCCGGCCTCGTCGAACTCGAAATGCTCGATGATCGGTGGCGACTGCTCGGCAATCAGCCCGGAAGCGAGGGCATCGCCAGCCGGAACGAGGCCGACGGCCCCTCCAGCAAGAAGGCCGACCAGCCATACCCGCAGCATGGACGTAGGCCAAAATCCCACCACGATCCCTTCGTGTCCATCATCGAGTACAAGCCAACGAGCTCCTCCTCCGCCAGGGACCAAAGTCCCCAGTCCACTGCCGACCCACGAATCGTGGCAGATCCACTCGGCGGGAGCGGCAGGCGTGCACACCTCGTGTGCGCGGCTGCTGCCGCCCGGTCTGTGAGCGGGGGCCTCAGCGGAGTGCGTCGCGGATCCGCACGAAGCTGAACGGCAGTCCGGACGCCAGCATGCGGTCCATCAGCACGCCGAGCCGCGCCGTGAACCGCAGGTCCACCTCGGCGTCGGCGTGCAGGCCGAGCAGATCGTCGAGTACATCGAGCTGGTCCGGGTACACGGCCTCGAAACTGATGTACTGACCGTCTGCCTCACTCCAGGGCACGAACTGCGACGCGTCGAACGAATAGCGGTACAGGCTGGCATCGCGAACCCGTCTCAGCCAGTGGCTTTCGGCCGCGCAGATCCGATGCGACTCGGTGTTGAACGTCGCCGTCAGCACCTCCTGTTGCTCGGGCGTCGTCGCCCACACACTGATCCGCGGACAGTTCCGCGGGAACCAGTACAGCGGGGAGTGTTGGAGGTCGATCGTCCACACAGCCGGCGGGTGGCTGGGATTGGTCGGCGGCACATGCGGCGCAAACCGCCTGATCGAACCGTCCTCGCTGTAGTGATAGAGCGTCGTGACCTGATCAGCGTGATCGGCGGGCGCCTGATCGGCAACCCTCAGCAACTCGGCCCGCTCGTCATCCGTCAGCACACCTGGATTCTCGCGCACACAGTGGTCATTCGCCACGAAATGCCGCTGAGCGTTTCTCCAGGAAGGCTCTCCGCCCTTCCTCGGCATCATCGCTGGCCC
The DNA here is from genome assembly GCA_963722635.1 of uncultured Acidimicrobiaceae bacterium. Lineage (GTDB taxonomy): Bacteria > Actinomycetota > Acidimicrobiia > Acidimicrobiales > Ilumatobacteraceae > Ilumatobacter. The sequence continues at coordinate 21,044 of CAVRNX010000030.1, read as the reverse complement.
ATGCCCGATGGCGTGCATGCTCGACCGCCGGATCGGCATCGGGCTCGCCCGCCGACGATTCGAGCGCCAGCTTGTGGCCGGCGATCGTGAGCGGGGCGAGCCGACTGATCGATGCCGCCCACTCGAGTGCGGCGTCGAGCCCACCGATGCGATGCACCGACCCCATCGTGTGCAGCTCGGCCCCCGTGTAGGTTTCGGCCCCGAGCAACATCGCCCTCGCCACCGGCCAGCCGAACTCACGCGCGAGTCGCTCGACGGTCCAATGGTCGACGACCAAGCCCAATCGGGCTGCCGGCACGCCGATCTTGCTGTCGGCGGTGGCGACACGGAGGTCGCAGACCGACACGAGCTGTGCACCGGCGCCGAGCGCAGCGCCGTGGATGGCACCGATCACCGGCGCCGGCAACTCGGTGAAACCCCGCAGTGTCCGCGCCAGGTCGTGGGCGAACACGCCCTGCTCGACGCCGTGGAGATCGGCGCCGGCGCTGAAGGCCGGGGCAGCCCCGGTCAGCACGATCACTCGGGCGTCGGCATGAGCGGCCTGGGCATCGAGCAGCGCCAGCAGCGTGTCGTGGTCGACGGCATTGCGCCGCTCGGGGCGATCGAGGGTGATCAACACCACCCCATCGCCGACGTCCGTCCGAATCTCGACCCGTACCATGCGGCTCACTGTACGGGCCCGCACACAGGCCGTAGCTGATCCGAACCTCGACCTCGCAGGTGCCAGACGATGGGGCGGGTCAGTCCGACGTGGTGGCGGTCAGTGCGGGCGTCGCACCCATCGCCCACGAGGCGAGGAATCGGTAGCGATCACCACGAATCGTGGTGGCGCGCCATTCGATCGGCGTGCCGTTCGAGTGACTCTGACGCTCGAGGAAGAAGGCCGCCTCGCCGCGTCGCATCGCGAGCCGTTGCCGGTCGGCCGGCTGTGGCACGATCGGTGCGATCCGTTCCCAACCCTGAGTGGGACGCAGCCCGCAACGCCGATCCAGTTCGTCGTACAGTCCGGTGTGCCCGAAGTCGGAGTCGAGCAGCGCCGAGGTCAGTGCGAACGGAAGCCAGATCCGGTCGATCGCAAGTGGCTCGCCGTCGGCGTGACGCAGTCGCTCGAGATACAGCAGCGCCGCGTCCGCGTCGAGCCCGAGGCGGTCGGCGATTGCGGCATCTTCGGTGCGACACAACTCGACGACGACGCTGCGCTGCTCGGCCCCCGATGCCTCGACCGACTCGAACAAGCTGTACAGCGCACCGAGCGGCTGCTCGAACTCGCTCTGGTTGACGACGGTGCCGCGCCCACGTTGGCGTGTGAGGATGCCGGCGCTGTTGAGGTGCCGAATCGCTTCACGGACGGTGTGCCGGCTGACCGCGTACTCCTCCACGAGTTCGCCGTCGGTCGGAAAGCGCTCGTCGAACTCGCCGCCATCGAGCCGGACCTTGAGCTCATGCTCGAGCTGCGCCCACAACGGCATCGGACTCGACCTGTCCAACCCCATGGTGTCCCTCTCAGTCAGCCGGTGCAATTGTCCGCTTGTCCGAACATTCTAACAATGATCAGCTGAGCTTGAGGAAAAGCCGCTCGAGCTCGGAGATGTCGGCGTCGCGCTCGGCGTCGGCGAGCGCGGCGGCCATCAGTTTGAAGCCGATCCGATCGAGCGCCCCTTTGGCCGCCGCCAGCTGAGTCACCACGTCACGGCACTCGCTGCCGTCCTCGACGAGCCGCTGCAATCCTCTGACCTGGCCCTCCAGCCGGCGCAGACGGATGATGACGTCCTTGTTGATCTCCTCCGGGAATCGCACGGTTCCAGCATACCCAGAGGGGTATAGTTGCCGACACGTTCAATTGTACGTATATTCGTACTTATGACGTTTCTACGGCGCTGGCTCCCGATCCTGCGATGGGGCCCTTCCTACGACCGAGGTGACCTGCGCAGTGACCTCGCGGCGGGCGTCACGGTGGCCGCGATGCTCGTGCCACAAGCGATGGCGTACGCCTTACTCGCCGGTCTGCCCCCCGAGATCGGCCTGTACGCCGCCACGATCCCGGTGCTCGTGTACGCCCTGTTCGGCACGTCGCGTCAGCTGGCCGTCGGCCCGGTGGCGATCGTCTCGTTGCTGACAGCCACCGCCCTCGGCCAACTGGTCGAGGAAGGCACGGCCGGCTACCTCGAGGCCGCAGCCATGTTGGCGCTGCTGGTCGGCCTGATCCACGTCGTGCTCGGTGTGGGTCGGCTCGGATTCCTGGTCAACTTCTTGTCCCACAGCGTGCTCGTCGGCTTCACCGCCGCGGCGGCAATCATCATCGGCTTCTCCCAGGTCAAGCACCTGCTCGGCATCAAGATCCCCCGCACGGACCACTTCTACGAAACCGTGATCGAGGTCACCAACGGTCTGTCCGAGACCCACGCCACCACGCTCGCGCTGGGGCTTTCGGCGCTGGCCGCGCTGCTGCTGTTGAAACGCGTCATGCCACGAATTCCGGGCGCACTCGTCGTCGTTGTCGCGTCGATTCTCACCGTCGAGCTGTTCGATCTCGAGGGTCGCGGAGTGAGCACCGTCGGCGACATCCCTGACTCGCTGCCGACGTTCGGTCTGCCGAGGTTCGACGGTTCACTGATCGGCAATCTGCTGCCGACTGCGATCGTGATCACGATCGTCGGGTTCATGGAGTCGATCGCCGTCGCAAAGGTGTACGCACGCCGCCATCGTTACGAGGTCGAGCCGAACTCCGAGCTGATCGGTCTCGGGGCCGCCAACGTGGCGTCGGGTGTGTTCGGCGGCTACCCGGTCACCGGCGGCTTCTCGCGTACCGCCGTCAACGACACGGCGGGGGCCCGAACCCCCTTGGCGTCGATCGTGACAGCCGTGCTGGTGCTCGTGACGATCGCCTTCCTGACCCCGCTACTGACCTCGCTGCCCAACGCGGTACTGGGCGCGATCATCGTCGTCGCAGTTGTCGGCCTGGTCGACGTACGCGAGATGCGGCACATCACTCACGTCAAGCCGACCGACGTGGTGAGCCTCTCGGTGGCATTCTTGGCGACACTGGTGCTCGGCATCGAGCTCGGGATCGGCGTCGCCGTCATCGCTTCGATGCTGGTCGTGTTCGCCCGGATGTCACGCCCCCACACGGCCGTACTCGGCCAAGTCGCCGACACGACCAACTATCGAAATGTCGAACGCTTCCCAGAGGCCAAGATCCGAGACGGGGTGCGGGTGATCCGGATCGACGCGGCGATCTCGTTCGTGAATGCAACAGCCGTGAAGCGGCTAGTCATCGAGCAGGCCGAAGCCATCGAGCAGGCCCCCAAGGTGTTGGTGCTCGACGCCTCCGGTATCAACGACCTCGACGCCACGGGGGCCGACATGCTCAGCGAGCTACTGCCCGAGCTCGAACAACGCCAGGTCCATCTCCACCTCGCCGACGTCAAGGGCCCGGTGCGCGACGTGTTGCGGCGGTCAGGTTTGTGGGAGATGTCAGCGGGACGAATCCACGCCTCGACCAGCGACGCAGTCGACTCGGTGCTCGAAGGACACGCGGCTCCGCTCGATCAGCGCCGGCGCGGGATCGACGAGCGGCTCACCGGACCGAACAGCCCGACGGTCGATGAGCCGAGCCATGCCTGATCGAGACGGCGACGACGCCCACGACGAACGGGCAGCGTGGAACGAGTTGCTGGCCGGCGTCGCCCGCAACGGCTTGGCGGCGGGCATCAGCGACCACCGGCCGTCCGTCGCCGTATTGGCCTGCTCCGATGCCCGGGTACCGCCGTCGGTCATCTTCGATCAGCCGGCCGGCGAGCTGTTCGTCGTCAGAATCGCCGGCAACACGGCATCACCGGCGGCGCTGGCGAGTCTCGACTATGCGGTCGACCAGCTCGGCGTCACCTTGGTCGTGGTGCTCGGCCACTCCGAGTGCGGGGCGGTCGCCGCAGCGGCAGCAGGCACATGCGGCGGACATCTCACGCCGGTCGTCACCCCGATCTGCGAACTGGCAGCCGGTCGCCCCGACCTCACACCGGCGCAACTCGTGTCGCTCAACGTTGCCGCCGCTGTCGAAGCGCTTCGCCACCATCACGGCCCGACCGGCCGCGCCGCTCGGCGTGGCGAGGTGTCGCTCCGCGGTGCCGTGTTCGATCTCACAACCGGTCAGCTTCGAGAGGTCGACCACGCCGAGGCCATAGCGGCGCCACGGCCCTGATTCCCACCCGAACCATCACACCACCACCACTGGAGAACAACATGTCCACACCATCCATCCCCGGCACCGATGTCATCAAGGTCGCCGACCTGCAACAGATGCTCAGCCACGAGCCGTCGATCCGGATCCTCGATGTGCGCACCGGCGGCGAGTTCGAGTCCGTCCACATCCCCGGTTCGTACAACGTCCCGCTCGACACGCTCGCCGAACACGCCGACGATCTCGCCGACGTCGAGCATCCCGTCGTGCTGGTGTGCCAAACCGGTGGGCGGGCAACGACGGCACACGGAGCGCTGCAAGTCGCCGGCAAGCAGCGATTGCACATCCTCGAGGGCGGCATGCAGGCATGGCGGACAGCCGGCGGCGACGTGATCGAGGGCACGACCGACCGATGGGCGATGGACCGCCAGGTTCGCTTTGCCGCCGGTTCGATGGTGATCGCCGGCGTGCTCGCCAGCATCTTCGTGCCGAAGGCGAAGTGGCTGTCGGGTGGCGTGGCCGGCGGCCTCGTGTACTCGGCGCTCAGCAACACCTGTGCGATGGGGACCGTGCTCGCCAAGCTGCCGTACAACCAGGTCGACCGGTGCGACATCGCCGGCGTGCTGGAAGACCTCCGGACCGCCGCCTGATCCGTGCCGCCGAGGTTGTCGAGATATACCCCCACGGGTATATTGTACGTACAAATCGACGAGCGAATGAAGGAACGATGATGAAGTTCACGCAGTACTACCTCGATTGCCTCTCGCAGGCCTCGTACCTGATCGGTGACGAGTCCACCGGACGAGCGGTCGTGGTCGATCCACGTCGTGACGTCGACGAATACGTCCACGACGCCGCAGGCGGCCGGGCTCACGATCGAGCTCGTCATCGAGACCCACTTCCACGCCGACTTCCTGTCTGGGCATCTCGAACTCGCCGAGGCGACCGGGGCACAGATCGGCTATCTCCTCGGTGGCCGAGCCCGAGTTCGAGCATCGCACGTCGCCGACGGCGAACGGACTCGACTCGGCGAGGTCGACCTTGAGTTCCGGCACACGCCCAGGCCACACGCCCGAGTCAATCAGCATCGTCGGTGTGGGACCGCCGAGCGGTGAGCCCTACGGTGTGCTGACCGGTGACACATTGTTCATCGGCGACGTCGGACGCCCCGACCTGCTGGCCTCGATCGGCTTCACCAAAGACGAACTAGCCGAGCAGCTGTACGACAGCCTGCACGACCAAGCTGATGACGTTGCCCGACACGACCCGCGTCTTCCCCGGCTCATGGTGCCGGTTCGGCGTGCGGGAAGAACCTCTCGACCGAGACCTCGTCGACGCTCGGCGAGCAGCGGCACAGCAACTACGCACTCCTCGCCCACGATCGCAAGACCTTCATCGACCTCGTCACCGAGGGCCAACCACCTGCCCCCGAGCTACTTCGTGTACGACGCGATCCTGAACCGCAAGGATCGCCAGCTCCTCGATGAGCATCAGGCGCCGACAGCGCTCGACGCTCGGCGAGTTCGAGCGGCTTGTCGCTGGCGGGCGCCATGATCGTCGACGGCCGCGACCCCGAGAGCCTTCGCCCACGGCCACCTCGTTAAGGTTCAATCAACGTCGGGCTCAACGGTCGGTACGCCGAATTCGCGGGTCGGTGGTGCCGCACGACGTCGACATCGTGCTGGTCGTCGACCAGGGCTTCGAGCTCGAGGCCAAGAACCGGTTGGCCGGAATCGGGTTCGATCGGGTGATCGGCGTACCTCCAGCACCCACTCGAGGTGATGGTCGATCACCCCGACGTGTGCAGCCAGCGCTCACGGTTGACGGCAGTCGAGTTCGACCACATCCGGCCGGGAATCGACGGATTCCAACTGGTCGACATCCGCAATCCCGGCGAAGCTCGCAGCTGGAAGTCATCCCAGGGGCGATCGCTATTCCGGTCGGTCAGCTCCCTGGTCGCATCGACGAGCTCGATTCGTCGGCCCCGACGGTGGTGTATTGCGCCGGCGGCTACCGGTCATCGGTCGCTGCGAGCCTGCTCCGGCAGGCCGGATTCGATGATGTGTCCGACATCCTCGGCGGGTACGGCGCCTGGATCGAAACCGTCGCCGCGCCCGCCTGACCGAGGCGACTCGCCTTCGACTCGCCGCCGACACGGGTGAACAGTTCGCCTCGGCGGCAAGATCGGGCCGTACCATGGCAGGCGCTGTATGACCACGCGACCGGAATCCGAATCGATCGACAGAGGCAGTTCGGGCGGCGACGACCCCGTCCGTCGCCGGCGCGCCCAAGTGGCGCACTGGACGTTGCTCGCCAATCGCATCGGTTACCTCGTCCTGGCGCTGGCGATCACGCTGTTCGTGCTGGCGTTCGTCTTCGGTTTCACGGCGACGATGGCGACGCTGATCATCATCAGCCTCGTCGTGTCGTTCACGCTGCTGGCGCCCAGCATCGTGCTCGGGTATGCAGTCACCGCAGCAGAACACGAAGATATCGAACGCGGTCTCTGAATAGGTTACCCTTGGGTAACCCATGAACTCTGCTCGACTCTCCGCTGACGCTCGCCGCGAACAGATCCTCGATGTGGCCATCAACGTGTTCGGACGCGCCGGCTACTACGGCGCCTCGATGAACGACATCGCCGAAGCAGCCGGAGTCACCAAGCCCGTCCTCTACCAGCACTTCGACTCGAAGAGCGAGCTCTACGGAGCCCTGCTCGACGAGGTCGGTGCCAGAATGCTCGACGCCATCACCAAGGCCACCGCTGACGCTGCCGACGGCAAGGAGCAGACCGAACTCGGCTTCCAGGCCTACTTTCGCTGGGTCGCCCAACGCCACGACGAATTCATGCTCTTGTTCGGTGGCACGGCCCGCCACGACGGCGAGTTCAGCGGTCAGATCCGGCGCATCACCGACGCTGCCGCCGACACGGTTGCGCCACTGATCGCGGTCGACATCGATCCCGAGCACCGCCGCACCCTCGCCCATGCCTTGGTCGGGCTGGCCGAAGGTGCAAGCCGCCGATTGGTCGGCTTGGGCGAAGCGTTCGAGCCCGACGAGATCGCCAGCGAGGTCAGCGCCCTTGCGTGGGCCGGCCTGCGCGCCACACACCGCGTCGCCTGATCCGACCGGCCCTTCGAGGCCGCCCTGCGTCCGCCGTTCGGCCCTGGCGCAACCTCAAGCCGACACCCCTCGCGACCGAATAGGAAGTGATGCGGAATGTTCGACACGCTCTCATTGCGCTGACCGTCGCCACTGCGCTGCTGCCGACATCAGCGGTCCGCGCCGAACACAGCATCACCTCGAGCGTTCGCCAACTCGCCGGCGACGGTGCCGAGCTCGTCGCCGAAGAGCAGGCGCTGCTTGCCATGACGAACTCGGAGTCGAGCAACACCGGTCAGGAGGGTGTCAGCGCCCAGCTCCGATCGGTCGACGCCATGGGTCACGCCGTGCTCGAGCAACTCGAGCATTTGGACGTCGATCTCACCAGTGCCATCCGCGTCGCCCTCGACCGGTTGCCACCCCCCGCCCTGCCCAGCACGTCCGGACTTGCGCTGCAACCCCCTCCGGGAGTTGTGTACGACGCAGCGATCGAGGATCTGCTGAGGATCGCGGCAACGCCAGACGCCGTCTCGCCGAGCACAGGCGGTTCGCAAGGTCAATCGTTCAACCTGCTCGTCGTGGCCGTCCTGTCGTTGATGGCCCTCGCGGCCGCTGCACTGGTCAGCAACGCCCGGCACCGTCCGGCATCCGCCGAACTGGCGGCGATGGCATGGAGCGACGGCCTGACGGGGCTCGCCAACCGTCGACGGCTCGACCACGACCTGATCTCGGGCGAGCGCCATGCCGGCACGACCGCTGTGATCATGATCGACGTCGACCACTTCAAGTCGGTCAACGACAGTTTTGGACATCGGCGCGGTGACGAGGTGCTGTGCACGATCGGCAACATGCTCGCCGACCAGGTTCGACACGACGACATCGTGTACCGCTACGGCGGCGAGGAGTTCTGCATCTTGCTGCACGACTCGACGACCGAGGTAGCGGGCGCGGTCGCCGACCGAATCGTGGCCGCCGCACGCCAGATCCAGTTGCCAGACGGCGACCACGTCACCGTGTCGGTAGGTGTCGCCGAGTCGACCCGAGACGGACTGCATGCTGCGCTCGAGTCGGCCGACCAGGCCCTGTTCGAGGCCAAAGGCCTCGGGCGCGACCAAGCCGTGACTGCCGACCAGAGACAACTCACGATCGCCCTGATCGACCACCGCCGCAACTGACTCAGCCGCGCAGCACGAGGCCGCGGTAACCGTCGGCGAACCCGGCATCCCGCAACACCTGCGCCACGTCGTCGGGGATCGCTCCGCCGTCGACCTTGCGAACCTCGACACTGCGCTCGCGACCGTTGCGGACGAGGTCGGCCAGCGCCGTCGCCCATGCGGCATCATGGGTGCCGGCTGGGAACATCACGAGATGATGGCCGCGCCGGTCGAACCACGCCAACGCCAGCCTTGGCGCATCACCACCAGCGACGTGGCCGTGCGCGCCGGCCGACCGGCGGTGTCGGGCCAGCCCAGCGTGGCACCGAAGGGTTGCGCCGGATCGGTCGACGGCCAACACCAGCGGGGCCGGAACACGCTCGGGTGAGATCTCGACATCGATCGCCTCGCGCTCGGAACGCAGCCGATCGACGGCGCCCGGCAACGCGAACTGGGCAGCACCGAGGCCGGCGACGAAGTACCCGCGGCGGGCACGGCCGCGCTCTTCGAGGATCTTCATCACGCCGTACACGGAGGCGTAACCGCCGAGCACACCTTCTGCGAGGACGGTCTCGCGGGTGACCACGCCGTAGCGCTCGAGCAACTGGAGAGCCTGGGCGTGGGCTGCCTCGGTCGGGGTCGGAACCGGTTCGAGCAACGGTTGCACCAGGCTCCAACGCCCGGCGCCCGCAGGTGGGCCGAGCCGACTGAGGCGAGCCGGCCGAGGACGGCTGCCCGACCGCCTGCCGACACGCTTGGGTACCACCCCGCCACCTGTCAACAGCGCCCGCAACGGAGCGAGCGAATCGTTCGTGACCTCACCCGACCACACGAGATCCCACAGGGCGACCAGCAGCTCGGTATCGGTGGCCTCGGGGTCGGCCTCGCGGAGCTGCCCCCAGAAGCTCGCCCCGCGCGTCGAGAGATGAGCACGCAGAGCGAGGTGCAGCGGCCCATCCGGCGGATCGGCGCGCTCCCACCCGGGCGCCAACAGGGCGAGTTGGTCGGCGAAGCACAACCGGATCCGGCCGTCGCGGGCCCCGATCGCCCCGACCCCGACCCACACGACCTCACCCGATGTACACATCTCGTCGAGCGTCACCGACCGGTAGGCGACGAGTCGCGAGGGCAGCACGTCGCGCTCGAGCGTGGACGCCACGATCGGCGCACCCGCCAACATGCCGATCGCCTCGACCAGCGACTCGATGCCACGACGCTCGGCCGGGATGCCGTGCCAGGCGGGCATGAACCGCGCCAGCGCGTCCTGTTCGACCGGTTCGACCTCTTTGCGCAGCACCGCCAACGAGCGTCGACGCAGCTGGCGAAGCACGTCGACGTCGCACCATTCGCGCTGCACACCCTCGGGCCGGAACTCGCCGAGCACGATCCGCTCGTCGTTGAGGAGGGCGGCGATCGCGCCTTCGATCCGTTCGATCGGGGCGCTCAGGCGGCGAGCCACGTCGACGGCGAGGAATGGCCCGTGCGTTCGGGCATACCGCCCGACGAGTTCTTCGAGTGGCCGTGCCACCGGATCGGTGAACGCCATCGGCAGTCCGAGCGGCAGCGAACAGCCCAGGGCATCGCGATAGCGGGCAGCGTCGTCGGCGGCGGCGAAGCGAACCTCGTCGCCGATCCCGATCTCGATCGCACGCCGCTCCTCCACCAGGGTCGCCAACCACTTCGGCCCGCCGGCCGCCTCGCACCTCAGGTCGATCTCGGCGGCGGTGAGATCGCCGACCTTGCGCAGCACGTCGTGCAGCTCGTCTGGCCCGCGGGCGCGGCGACCGTCGGTGAGGCACTGCAACTCGAGCTCGACATCGGCCAGCACACCGGGGTCGAGCAGCTCGCGCAGTTCTTCGGCGCCGAGCAACTCGCGCAGCAGGTCTCGATCGAGCGACAGGGCGGCGGCACGGCGTTCGGCGAGTGGCGCGTCGCCCTCGTACATGTACTGGGCGATCCAGTTGAACAGCAGGCTGGACGCCATCGGGCTGGAGGTCGCCGTGTCGACCTGCACCAGGCGGAGTTGGCGTGACTGCAGCTGCCCGAGCACCTCGCGCAGCGCCGGCACGTCGAACACGTCCTGCAGGCACTCGCGGGACGTTTCCAGCAGGATCGGGAAGGTCGGGTACTTCGAAGCGACCGCCAGCAGGTCGGCGGCCCGCTGGCGCTGCTGCCACAGCGGCGTGCGCTTGTCGGGCCGGCGGCGGGGCAGCAACAACGCCCGGCCGGCGCATTCGCGGAAGCGGGCCGAGAACAGCGACGTCTGCGGCAGCGCACGACACCACCAGCTCGTCGATGTCGGCCGGGTCGATCACGAACACATCGAGGTCGAGCACATCGGCCGACTCGGGCAGCCGGATCACGATGCCGTCGTCGCCCCACATCGTTTCGACCGGCAGGTCGTAGCGGTCGATCAGCCGGCGCTCGATCGCCATCGCCCACGGGGCGTGGACGGGGGTGCCGAACGGGCTCAGCACGCACACCCGCCAGTCGCCGATCTCGTCGCGGAAGCGCTCGACCACGATCGTGCGGTCGTCGGGCACGACCCCGGTCGCCTCTGCCTGCTCGCCGAGGTACTGCACGACATTGCCCGCCGCGAAGCGCATCGAGTGCGTAGTGACGACATCAACCGTTCGATCGCCTGCTCGTCGGGCAACGCCCGGATCTCGCGCACGAAGCGCCGAGCGCCCGGCCGAGCTCGAGCGGGCGGCCCGGCCGATCACCGTGCCAGAACGGCATCTTGCCGGGCTGACCGGGTGCGGGCGTGACGGTGACCCGCTCGAACGAGATGTCTTCGATCCGCCACGTGGAGGCACCGAGAATGAACGTTTCGCCCGGGCGGCTCTCGTAGACCATCTCCTCGTCGAGCTCGCCGACCCGGGTGCCGTCGGGCAGGAACACGCCGAACAGACCGCGGTCGGGGATCGTGCCGCCGCTGGTGACCGCCAGTCGTTTCGAACCGTCGCGGGCCCGGATGACGTCGTTGACGCGATCCCACACGATCCGTGGGCGCAGCTCGGAGAACTCCTCGCTGGGGTAGCGCCCGGCCAGCAGGTCGAGCACGTTGGTGAGCAACTCGTCGGTGAGGTCGTGGAAGTTGGCGCTGCGTCGCACGAGGAGTGCGAGCTCGGACACGGAGACGTCACCCGTCGCCGCAGTGTGGGCGACGATCTGCTGCGCCAGCACGTCGAGCGGGTTGCGCAGGTACCGCGAATGCTCGATCTCGCCGTCGAGCATGCGGCGCACCACCACCGCCGCCTCGATCAGGTCGCCACGGTGCTTCGGGAAGATCGAGCCCTTGCTGGGCTGACCGACGCTGTGGCCGGAACGTCCGATCCGCTGCAGACCTCGGCTGACCGCGCCCGGTGACTCGACCTGGATCACGAGGTCGACGGCGCCCATGTCGATCCCGAGCTCGAGCGACGACGTGGCGACGATCGCCCGCAGCACGCCACGCTTGAGCTGGTCCTCGATCACGACCCGCTGCTCGCGGGCGATCGAGCCGTGGTGGGCCTTGACGAGATCGTCGGTCATCAGCCCCGTGTCGGGGTCGACACCGATGCCTTGTTGCTCGGCCAGCTCGTTGAGTTTGGCGGCCAGCCGTTCGGCGGCGCGACGGGCGTTGCAGAAGATGATCGTCGAGCGGTGCGACAGCACCAGTTCGAGCACCCGCGGGTAGATGCTGGGCCAGATGCTGGAGCGTCGCTCGCCGCTGCCGGGCTGACCGATCGGCGCTGCTTGATCGCCAGGCGAGCCCATGTCCTCGACCGGCACCACGACCTCGACCTCGAGCTGCTTGCTGACCCCGGTGTCGACGATCTGCACCGACCGAGGGTGTGTCGGCGTCGGCGTACCCACCGAGGAAACGAGCCGTCTCCTCGAGCGGGCGCTGTGTGGCCGACAGCCCGATCCGCTGCGGCGGCGCGTCGGTGACCTCCTCCAGCCGTTCGAGCGACAGCGCCAGATGGGCACCCCGCTTGGTGGTGGCCATGGCGTGGATCTCGTCGATGATCACCGTCTCGACCCCACGCAGCGTCTCGCGTGCGGCGGACGTGAGCATCAGGTACAACGACTCGGGCGTGGTGATCAACAGGTCGGGCGGGCGCCGGATCAGCTTCTGGCGGTCGTTCGACGGCGTGTCACCGGTGCGCATCGCCACCTGAGGTGCCGTGAAGTGTTCGCCGATCCGCTCGGCCGCCAGTTCGATGCCGACCAGCGGCGCCCGCAGGTTCTTCTCGATATCGAATGCCAGCGCCCGCAGCGGCGAGATGTACAGCACCCGGGTGCGGTGGGTGCGCCCCTCGGGACGCTGCGAAGTGACCAGTCGGTCGATCGACGCCAGGAACGCCGTGAGCGTCTTGCCCGACCCGGTGGGGGCACAGATCAGCGTGTGTTCGCCTTTGGCGATGTGTGGCCACCCCATGATCTGGGGCGGTGTCGGCTCGGGGAACGAGGACGCGAACCATTCACGAACCGCCGGCGAGAACGCCCCCAGCACCGGATGATCAGCGATAGCGCGAGGCTACCGACGGGGTGTCACACCGCTCGCAGCACCGGGCACGCCGAACGGTGTGCCTACGCGGACTCGTCGGCGACGACCACTCCCCGGTCGAGGCGGATCGTTCTCGTGATGCGTACGTGGTCGAGCAGCTCCCTGTCGTGGGAGACGAGCAAGACGGTCCCGGCGAACGTGTCGAGCGCCTGTTCCAACTGCTCGATCGCCGGCAGGTCGAGATGGTTGGTCGGCTCGTCGAGCACCAGCAGGTTGGCCCCGTTCGCCATCAGCAGCGCCAACGACGCCCGGGTCCGCTCACCGGGCGACAGCGATGCTGTCCGGCGCTCGACATGAGGCCCGACCAACCCGAACTTCGCCAGCAGCGTGCGCGCCTCGGGTACCTGCATGCCCGTTCCGTCCATGAACGCCCGCAACAGGGTGTCGGCTCCGGTGAGTTGGGCGCGCACCTGCTCGATCTCGCCGACGACGACGCTGCTCCCGAACTGGGCGTCGCCCGACGTCGGCTCGGTGCGGCCGAGGATCACGTCGATCAGCGTCGTCTTGCCGGAGCCGTTGTGGCCGAGCAGGGCGATCCGTTCGCCGTACCCGATCAACAGATCGAGCGGGCCGAGCCGGAACTCGCCGCGGTCGACGACGACCTCGGTCAGGCGGGCGACCACGTCGCCGCTGCGCGGAGCGTCGGGCACGTCGAGCCGGAGTTCCCACGCCTCCCGTGGTTTGTCGACCTGTTCGAGCCGTTCCACCGCCCGCTTGGTCTGGGCTGCCTTACCCGCCAGCTGCTCGGTCTGGTTCTTGCGGAACTGGCGGATGTTCTTGTCGGGCTCGTCGTCATCGAGCGTTTCAGCTTGGCCATGCCCTGATTCGCCCACTCGCGCTGCTGCTGACTGCGGGCAGCCAACGAACGGCGCTTGGTGTCGAACTCGTCGAAACGTTCCCAGGCATGCTGACGAGCGAGCTCACGCTCGTCGAGATAGGCCTGCCACCCACCACCGAACACGGTCAGGCGATGGGTGAACTCGTCGATCTCTGCGACATCGGTGATCACCCGGTCGAGGAAACGACGATCGTGGCTGACCAGCAGCACCGCCGCGTCGAGCCCGAGCAACCAGTCCTCCAGCCGGCGCAACCCGTCGAGGTCGAGATCGTTGGTGGGTTCGTCGAGCAGGTAGACGTCGAACTGGGACAGCAGCAGCGCTGCCAACCCGGCCCGTGCCGCCTCGCCGCCCGACAGCGTGGCCGTCGGCTGGTCGAGCATGCGATCGGTCATGCCGAGTTGGTCGGCGACGACGCCGATCCGGGCATCGAGGTCGGCAGCGCCGAGCGACAACCACTGTTGCAGCGCCAGGTCGTATCGGTCGGCGCCGACGAGGCCGTCGTCGGTCAGCCCCGCAGCTGCGGCGTCCAGTTCGATCTGGGCAGCCGTCACCCCGGTGCGCCGGTACAACAGATCACGAACGCGCTCGTCGGATCGGTCGGGCTCTTGATGCAGCCAACCGATCGTCGCCGTGGGCGGGGCCATCCGAACGCGGCCAGAATCGATCGGCACCTGTCCGGCGCAGGCGGCCAGCAGCGTCGATTTGCCGACCCCGTTCGGTCCGACCACACCGATCCGCTGGCGGGATGCGACCAACAGCTCGACGTGATCGAGCACGGGATGGGCGCCACGAACGACCGTGAGGTCGGAGACGGAGAGGGTTGCAGGCATGTGAGAGAACTCCTTCGAGCGAGAAATCGGCTGGTTCTCATCAGATGCGCATGAAAGCAAGTCTGCCAGGTTGGCCGGTGGGTCGCCACCGGCCAGACTCGACGGTCCGCCTTCGAGCACCCCGAACTCCTCTCCCCGACCCGACCACCCCTTGAGCACCGTCACCCTCCGTCCCTGGCAGCGCGCCGCGTTCGACCGGTTCCGCGCCAGTGACGGCCCCGACTTCCTGGCGGTCGCCACGCCGGGCGCCGGCAAGACGACCTTCGCCCTGGCGTGTGCCAGGGCCACACTGGCCGACGAACGACGTCGGCTGATCGTGGTCGCCCCCACCAGCCACCTCAAGGTGCAGTGGTCGTTGGCGGCCCACCGCTTGGGGCTCCAACTCGATCCCGACTGGGCGCCCGGCCAGGGGCTCGCGAGGGACGTCCACGGCATGGTCACCACCTATCAGCAGGTGGCGACCGGCGACGCCTGCGGCCAAGCTGCGTGGGCTCGCAGCCGAGGGGATGGTGATCCTCGACGAGGTCCACCACGCCGGCGACGAGCGGGCGTGGGGCGACGGCATCCAGCGGGCGTTCGAGCTGGCAGCGAAACGGCTCTCGCTGTCGGGCACGCCGTTCCGCAGCGACAGCGCCAAGATCCCGTTCGTGCGCTACGACGTCACGGCGGAGGGCGATCTCGCCCACAGCGACTACACCTACGGCTACGGCGACGCCCTCCGCGACGGTGGCGTCGTGCGGCCCGTGTACTTCCCTCGCGTCGACGGGCAGATGGAGTGGAGCACACCATCGGGCGACGTGTTGCGGGCGACGTTCAACGACGAGCTCGCCCGCGATCAGGTGTCGGCCCGCCTGCGAACGGCACTCAGCCTCGACGGCGACTGGATCGCCACCGTGCTCGGCCAAGCCCACGACCGCCTCCGACAGATCCGCACCGAACAGCGCGATGCAGGCGGGCTGGTGATCGCCATCGACCAGGAGCACGCCCAGGCCATCGCCCGCCTGCTCCGCAACCGGTTCGACACGACCGCCGACGTCGTGGTCAGCGACGACCCGCAGGCCTCGAGGAAGATCGCCGAGTTCGCCACCAACGACCGCCCCTGGTTGGTCGCCGTGCGAATGGTCTCCGAAGGCGTCGACATCCCGCGCCTGCGGGTGGGCGTGTACGCCACCACCACCTCGACCGAGTTGTTCTTCCGCCAGGCGGTCGGGCGCTTCGTGCGCTGGCAGGCCGGACGCCCCAGCCAGAAGGCGTACGTCTACGTGCCCGACGATCCTCGCCTGCGCCACCACGCGTTCCAGATCGCCGAGGAACGCCGACACGTGTTGCGGCCGCCGTCGGAGAACGACGACGAGTTCTCGCCCGACGGCGAGCTCGATGCCCAGATCGACGCGGATGACCTGTTCGAGCAACTCGCCCTGTTCTCGGTGGTCTCGTCGACCGCCACGGGTGTCAAGTTCCACGCCGTCACCGAGTCGGGTGTGCAGATGTTCGATGACGAGCCGGATCCGTCCGAGCCCGTGTTCGCCGACGACCCGACCCTGGCGATCGACCTGCCCGACATCCCCACCGAAGCGGGCCTGGTGTCGTGGAGCACGCTCAGCATCGCCGAGAAGAAGGACGATCTGCGGACCCGCAACGCCGACGTCGCCAAACGCCTGGTCGACATCACCGGGTGGGGGCACGCTCGGATCCAGGGCGAGATGAACCGTCTGGCCGGTGTCTCCAAGGTGGCGACCGCGACGGTCGATCAGCTCGAGCGGCGACTGCGCTACAGCGAGAGTTGGCTGCGGCGTCTCAAGCGCGGCTGAGCAGGTTTGGCATCGCCCGCATCCCCGCCAGACTGATCCGCTGATGAGCCTCTCGACCGCGCTGTTCTTCGTGATCGGCATTGCCGCCCTCGTGGTCGGAGCCGAAGCGTTGGTTCGCGGCGCAGCCCGACTTGCGGCACGCACCGGCCTGTCACCGGTCGTGATCGGGCTGACCGTGGTGGCGTTCGGCACCAGCGCACCGGAACTGGCCGTCAGTCTCGGCGCCTCCTTCCGCGACGAGGCCGATCTCGCGATCGGCAACGTGGTCGGCTCGAACATCGCCAACGTACTGCTCGTGCTGGGGCTGTCGGCCGTGGCGGGCGGTGGCCTCGTGGTCGCCCAGCGGATCGTTCGGATCGACGTGCCGATCATGCTCGGGGTCTCGATCCTGGTGCTGTTGTTCGGGCTCGACAATCAGCTCGCCCGATGGGAGGGTGCGCGTCTTCGTCGTCCTCCTGATCGTCTACATCAGCTGGACCGTCATCGCCACCCGGCGTTCGACCAAAGCCCAGGTGATCGAGGAGTACGACGAAGCGCTGAGTACCGAGAAACTGCGCGAGAGCTCACCGCTCGGCGATGTCGGTTACGTGCTCGTCGGTCTCGTGATGCTCGTGGTGGGCTCGACTGCGCTCGTCGAGGCTGCCACCGACATCGCCGCAGCGCTCGGCGTCAGCGAACTCGTGATCGGGCTGACCGTGGTGGCGATCGGGACATCACTCCCCGAGATCGCGACGTCGGTGCTCGCTGCCGCGCGCGGCCAACGCGACCTCGCCGTCGGCAACGCCGTCGGCTCGAATCTGTTCAACATCCTCGCCGTGCTCGGCATCACTGCGACCGTCTCCCCCTCATCGATCCCGATTCCCGACGGCGCCCTGTCGCTCGACCTTCCGGTCATGATCGCCGTGGCGATCGCCTGCCTGCCGATCTTCGCCAACGGGTACTCGCTGTTGCGCTGGGAGGGGGCGCTGTTTCTCGCCTACTACGCCGCCTATTTGGGTTGGCTCGTGCTCGACAGCACCGACCACGGCGTCAAGAACCAGTACGCCGTCGGCATGCTCGGCTTCGTGCTGCCTCTGACAGTGATCACGATCATCGTGATCGCCGTGCGACAACATCGAACCGACACGTCGCTCACGCTCGGTAATCGAGCCGGCTGAATCCACCTAGTGCCGCTGCATCAAACCTTTGCCCCGTCACTAACCCGCCATGCGAGACGCTGCCGCTTCGGTCAGTGATTATCGAGCGGCATCGCCGGGCTCAGATGAGAAGGTGGTCCGTTCGCGCAGCCAGTTCGCAAGCCAGGTTTCGTCGACGTCCCGCGCGGCGACGGCGAGCATGGCCTCGACAGCGTCGTCGATGTCGGGTCGCTCGTTGTTCCACGATCCGTCGTTGAGATCGATGAAGAGCACGAGGCACGCCCAGGCCGCTCGCTTGTTGCCGTCCGGCAGTGGGTGATTCCATGCGATCCGACAGGCGAGCACGGCTGCCTTGTCGTGGAGGTCGGGGTAGAAGTCGGTGTCGCCGAAGCCGGCCTGGGGTGCGTGGAGTGCGGAGTCGGCGAGGTCGACGCGGCTCGCCCTGATGAGAGTTGCCGCGTTGATGCCGGTGACGTGTTCGGCGAGGTACCAGAACTCAGCGAGGCTGAGGTAGTGGATCACTTCGCGAGTCGGTCGAGGATCTCTCGGTCGCGCTCGAGCAGCTTCTTCGCCCGAGCGGTGAAGTCGTCGTCGGCGCGGACTCGCTCGATCTCTGCGGCGAGTGAGTCGATGATGAGTTGGTTGACGCTGTCGCCGCGGACTCGGGCGACGGCTTCTGCGTCGTCGGCGAGGTCGTCGGGCAACCGGACCGTGGTCTGCTTCGTCATGACATCATGATATCACGATGCGACTGGGCGTGCTGTTGCAGTGTCCGGCCGCATATCGCCGGGAGTTCGGCGCAGGTCGGAGCCTACCTCACCACGAGATTACGGTCGGGCCGGAGGCACGGCGGAGTCTGTTTCCGCCCGGATCTGATGTGTAGATATGGGTGTAATCCCTGCCGCTTTGGGTGGTTGGCGGTGTGGATCAGAACAAGTCAAAGGATCGGAGCTGGTCTTGCGGGACGCCGAGCAGGCGGGAGATGGTGTGGTCGGGCCGAGCTTCCGGCGCGATGTCGTCGAGGACGGGTACCGGGTTGGCTTCCGCAAACAGCGTCATCACACGTTCTTCGGTGGTCATGGCATACCTCCTTCCCGAGCAGCGGGGGAACGAACAGGGACGGGTTCGAGCCGATTGAACTCCGCGGTACGTGGTCGAACCTTTGCGCGCCGAATACGGACGATCACCACGCGCCAGCGTCGATCGTGCACGGTGACGAAGACCGCCTCGTTGAGTCGCGCGTCGGCAAAGTGGCTCCACACGCCAACGTCCGACCTGCCGGCTGGAAATCTTCGACGGGGTCGGCCACATCGCCCAGATCGAGGTGCCAGAACGATTCCTCGGCGTTGTCGGAGGCTGGCTTGCCGGTCCCGCGAACGCAAGGCCGGCTGCTCGCCCGGATCGCGGTCGTCCGGGCGGGTGGAGGGATTCAGGCAATGCTGGCCGATGGCGAAAGGCCGGTCCAGCGGCAAGGGAGCGTCTCACGGTCTGACAGTCCGGTACGCCGAGTTTCGCGCATCGACCGTCCGGGCGGACCGGATCGGCTCACGGATTCTTGAGAGCCCACACGGCTCGGTACGTCGTTCCTCTTGTTCCGTTCGAATGACATGCCCTACGGTAAGACTCTTGCAACCATCTACTGTCAAGACGGCGGCTCGATGGCTTGTCGCGACGCTCTACGCCGTAGAACGTCGGAACTGGGAGCCGATGTATGCCACTGCTTGAAGCCAGCGATATCACCGTTTCATTCGGTGGCATCGTGGCGCTGGACGAGCTCACGTTCGACGTCGAACGAGGGCAGATCTGCGGCTTGATCGGACCGAACGGCGCCGGCAAGACGACGATGTTCAACGTCGTCGAGCCGCGTCTACGAGCCCACGGCCGGGCGGCTTCGGTTCGACGGCGCCGAACCTGCTCGGTCGTGCCGGCGCATGGCATCGCCGATCGCTCGGCATCGCCCGCACCTTCCAGAACCTGGCGCTCTTCCCGGCGATGACGGTGCTCGAGAACGTGATGGTCGGGGCACACGCCGAGGCAAGGTCGGCTTCGTCGCGAGCGATGCTGCGGCTCGGTGTCCGAGCAGGACGAGAAGCGATCTCGCGCTCGACGGCCTAGCGATCCTCGACCGGCTCGGACTCGGCCGATCTCGCCTACCGCCCGGCCGCCGGCCTGCCGTACGGCACGCTCAAGCGCATCGAGCTGGCCCGGGCGCTGGCCGGCGACGCCAAGCTGCTGCTCCTCGACGAGCCGGCCACCGGGCTGACCCACAGCGAGGTCGACGAGCTCGGCGAGATCATCCGCGCGGTGCGCGACGAGTTCGGCCTCACCGTGCTGCTGGTCGAGCACCACATGGCGACTGGTGATGGGCATCTCCGACAAGGTCGTCGTGATCGACTTCGGCCGCAAGATCGCCGAGGGGGCGCCCGCCGAGGTGCAGGAGGACCCGACGGGTGATCGAGGCCTACCTGGGGACCCCGGCGTGAGCTGACGTCTCGCGGTCAGCGACCTCCGCGTCGGGCTACGGCACGCATCGCAGGTGCTCCACGGCCTCGACTTCGACGGTCGGCGAGGCGAGGTCGTGGTGATCCTCGGCGCCAACGGCGCCGGCAAGACGACCACCGCTCCGGGCGACTCTCCGGCATCCTTCCGCGGCAGGGCGCGGTGCAGTTCGACGGCGACGACATCACCGGGCCTCGGCCGACGAGATCGTGCGGCTCGGCGTGGCGCAGGTCCCCCAGGGCCGGGCACGTTCGTCGACCTGACCGTCGACGAGAACCTCGCGGTCGGCGCCTACACCCGCAGTGACGACGCAGGCCGGGACGATCGCACCACTGGTACGATGCCTTCCCGCGCCTGGCCGAGCGACGCGGGCAGAAGGCCGGGTCCCTGTCGGGCGGCGAGCAGCAGATGCTGGCCATCGCCCGGGCGCTGATGTCCCGACCCCAGCTGCTGCTGCTCGACGAACCGTCGCTCGGGCTGGCGCCGCTCATCACCCAGGAGCTGTTCCGCCGGCTCGCGCGAGCTCAGCGCGAGCACGGGCATCGCCGTCCTGCTCGTCGAGCAGAACGCCAACCTCGCGCTCGAGATCGCCAGCCGCGCCTACGTGCTCGAGACCGGCCGCATCGTCGCATCGGGCACGGCCGAGGCGACTGCGCAACGACGACTCCATTCGCCAGGCGTACCTGGGGATCTGACGTGGAACTCTTCATCCAACGCCTCGTCGACGGCGTCGCCGCGCGGGCTCGATCTACTCGCCTGCTCGCCCTGGCCCTCGTCGTCATCTTCCGATGCACCGGGAGCCTGAACTTCGCCCAGGGCGAGATGGCGATGTTCTCGGCCTTCTTCTCATCCACGATCGCGCTGTCGGGCCTGCCCCGTGTGGTCGGCGACGCATCGCCGCCTCCTCGGGTTCGTCATCGGCGGCCATCGAGCGGGTGGTGGTC
>CAVRNX010000029.1:0-75003 GCA_963722635.1 uncultured Acidimicrobiaceae bacterium | reverse complement strand
AGGTCGAGAGTAACCGCCTGGACGTCCCGCTGGTTCCGCCGGGCAACGTGGCGGAGCGATGCCAAGCCCGCCCCCGTTGCGGACACGTTGCCGAAGTGGCCGAGATCACGGCCGGAGCGCCGGATCGGGTGGTCAGCCGGTGATGATCGTGCGGATTCGCTGTTTGAGGTCGGGATCGACCACCGAGTCTGGGTCACGGAGGCGCCCGAGCTCGGCATTGACGCCGACCAAAGCAGCGTAGAGCGGCGGGCAGGTTGGGCAGGTGGTGAGATGGGCCTCGATGATGCCGGCCGTCGACGGGTCGAGATCACCGTTGAGGTACTCGCTCACATGTTGTCGGGCGTCCCAGCACGGCATGGGCACTCCTTTCAGCGCGAGGCGGCGCTCGTGGGAGGCACCAAGCGCGGTCACCATTGCCATTCGGCCTCGCCGTAACCGCTGTTTGGCTGCGGGCAACGAGATCTCGTGGATGTCGGCGATGTCCTTCACCCGCAGACCCTCGATGTCGTGCAGCACCACCACCGATCGGTAGATGTATGGGAGCCGTGCCAACGCATCGAGCAGCTCGGATCGGGTCGCAGCGCGTTCGACCACTGCCTCGGCGTCGACGGTGTAGGCGTCGTCGCGCCACTTGCTCGACCTCGTCGACGATGATCTCTCTCGAGCGCGGCGGGCGCCGTCGATGACGAGATGGTGCGCGATCCGGATCAGCCAGTGGCCGAGCGGCGCATCCTCGCGGTACTGCTCGCGCCGCTCGAGGGCGCGGACCACGGTGTCTTGCACCAGATCGGCGGCGAGATGAGCGTCGCGAGTGACGCCGAGCGTGTAGCGGAAGAGCGCGTCGAGGTGTTCGTTGAGGTCCTCCGGTTCGAAACGCATGCGCCCATTCAAGGCCGAACGAGGCCCCACAGTGCCCACCCTGCAAGACCGGCCCCGACGACACCCAGCATCAGCGAGCCCAGCCAGACGCCGGCGCCGACGATGACCACTCCGGCCGCAGCCCGTGATGCGACCAGGGACACAGGTGCGACGCGATCGACACGATCTGTGCTGCCCGTGACCACTCCGAACAGGGACTGAACCGACTCGCTGGTCTGCAGCCCGACCAGTCGCCCGACCTCGACGCCATCGCGCAGGGCGATCAGCGTCGGTACCGAACGCACGGTGAGCCGGTCGGCCAACGTGGGGTCGACGTCGACCTGCAACCCGATCACGGGTACGTCGGTCTGGTCGGCGACGTGATCGACGATCGGCCCCAGTGCTCGGCAAGATCCACACCAGGGCGCCCACGCCTTCACGATGACGGCGCCGGCCTGCAGCCGATGATCTGTGGTCGCGTCACCGGTCATCGGCTGACGTGGCGTGGACTCCATCAACGGGCGGTTGCCTTGTCCGGCGACTCGTTGGTGCGGAAGCCGAACAGCGAGTACAGCGGACACCAGCCGACCAGGCCGGTCAGCAACGGTACGAAGGCAACGATGCCAACCACGACACCGGCGATTCCGCCCATCACGCCGAATCCGATGATCAACAACACGACCCCGAGGACCACACGGGCGATCCGGTCCCAGCTTGCTTCGTTCACAATGACACTCCTTGTGTAGGTGGACCCGTTTCGGATCCGCTCACCAAGTAGACGAACGAGGCTGCCACAGGGATACAACGGTCCCTTTCGCCGAACGGATGGAGAGCGAATGGTGCACGGATCGCCGACCGGGTTTCGTCAGCCGCTCTCGCGCACGGCGAAGGGTGGCCGAGTGCGAGAACAACACCATGGTCGGATTCGAGCTCCTCCTGCCCGCAACGCCCGGATGCGCGAAAGGCGCCGGTCACCATTCCGTTTTGGTGCTGGTCCGTTACGGTGCTGACCGTGAGCAGGCTGGATGTGATCGGCGAGCGTGACGGTTGGCGCTGCTGGTTGTGCGACGAGCCCGTCGATCCGGAGATGTCGGTCAACGATTCGCGCGGGCCCAGCGTCGACACCCGCATCACCGACCGGCGGGCGAAGAAGCAAGGTGGTGGGCCGCCGGTCGAACGGTTGGCTCACCGCGGGTGCAACACCGGCAAGGGCAAGGTGAAGCCGGTCGTGCCCTGGCCCGATGATCTGTTCGTGGTCGACCCGGCGGTGATCCTCACGAGTGTCGAACGGTTGTCGCGAAAGGGCGGACGCGAAGTGATGGCGAGATGTCCCGGACAAGACGACGCAGACGCCGCCGCGGCGTGGCTGATCGATCGGGTGTCGCGGCTCGAGCCCGACCTCGCAGTGAGCGCTGACGTCGAATCGGGCGGAAGCCAGTACCTGTTGATCCTGCGCACCCAGTAGCGCCGCCACAGCTACATCAGGTGCCTGGTTACATGAGGTGCGTGACACCTTTGGTATCGGTCAGCTGCGGACGATCTGCACCAGTCGTTGGCCGAGTAGAGCCACCAGGAAGATGGTCACCGTCACGAGCGCCATCGTGGCGCCGGTCGCCGTGGCGTGGTGGTAGCTGATCAGGATGCCGATCACGGCGCTGATCCCCCCGATCGCGACGGCCGTGATCATGATCAACGGGACCCGTTTGACCAGCAGCGAGGCCGTCGCCGGGGGAGCGATCAGGAAGGCGAACACGA
The DNA here is from genome assembly GCA_963722635.1 of uncultured Acidimicrobiaceae bacterium. Classification (GTDB taxonomy): domain Bacteria; phylum Actinomycetota; class Acidimicrobiia; order Acidimicrobiales; family Ilumatobacteraceae; genus Ilumatobacter. The sequence goes on along the minus strand of CAVRNX010000029.1, from coordinate 72,390 downwards.
GCAGGCTGCCGACGGTCTCGAACGAGGCGACGATCGACAGGGCGAGCAGCACCAGCAGAGCGAAGTGGGTGAGTTGCGGGCGAAAGCCGATCAGCTTGGCCTGGGTGACGTCGAACGTGCTGACGAGCAGGGCCCGATGCAGCACGATCACGCCGCCCACCGTGATCACAGCGACCGCCATGAGCGTGCGCAGGTCGCCTGCATCGACGGCGTTGATCGAGCCGAACAGGAAGCGGGTCAGGTCGCCCGCTCCGCGACCCTGCTGAGCCGACATGACCACGACGGCGAGTGCCAGGAATCCGACGAACAGCACGCCGATCGAAGCGTCGTCGGGAAGCGGCGAGGCGCTGCGGATCAGCTGCACGCCGGCGACCATCGCCAATGCCGCGATCAGGGCGCCGACCGTGGTGTTGTAGCCGAGCACGAACGCGATCGCGATCCCGGGTAGCACCCCGTGCGCCAGCGCGTCGCCCAGGAAGCTGAGGCCCCGCAGCACGACCCACGTGCCGATCACGCTGGTGCAGACCACGCTCAGCAGCGCCGCCCACAACGCGTCGCGGAGAAACGGGTTGTCGGTGAACGGCGTGACCCACCAGTCGATCGGATCCGACAGCCAGCTCATGGCGCCAGCGCCCGCGCGATCGCTGTGGCGTTCGAGCGCATCATCTCGACATAGGTGTCACCGTCGGCTTCGTCGATGAGCGCATCGGTGACCAGCGGAACGACGTCGATGCCGAGACGCTCGGCCAGGCGGTCGGCGTCGTTGCTGGATTCGAGCTGCTCGGTGAACACGGCCGGTACGCCCAGATCCTCGATCGTTTCGGCGAGCGTTGCCAGATCGGCGGCGTTCGACTCGGCCAGCGTGTTGGTCGACGGGATCACGGTGCCGACGACCTCGAAGTCGTATCGGCGGGCGAAGTAGGCGAGCGAGTCGTGGCTGGTGACGAGCACTCGATTCTCGGCTGGGATCGAGTCGAGCAATCCGGAGATCTCTGCATCGAGCGCGAGCAACTCGCTGCGGTAGGCGTCGGTGCAGCCGGCGATCTCGTCGGCGTCGCGATCGACCGCCACGGCCGCACCCTTGATCCAGTCGAGCGCCTCGGCGACCAACGTCGGGTCCTGCCAGATGTGCGGGTCGGCGTCGACCACCGCCACGGCGTCGGTCATTTCGAAGATGATGGTGACGGGTGGGTCATCGACGGCCGCCAGCAGTGTGCTGACCTGGCCTTCGAGGCCACCGCCGTTGGCAATGATCGTCGCCGGTCCGTCGATCAGCTCACGGTCGCGCAGCGACGGTTCGAACGTGTGCGGGTCGGCGCCGGCCGGGATCAGCGACACCACCGGTTCGCCGCATGTCACATTGGACGTGATGTCGGCCCAGATGCTCGTGGTGGCGACGATCGGGACCGGAGTGAACGTCGTGACGTCCGAGTCGGTCGCGCACGCCGCCAGTGCGATCGCGCCACAGAGGGCGAGCATCACATCGCGCCGTCTGAGAATCATTCTCATGATGCTAGAGTGAGAATCACTCTCATGCCAACTGCTCACAACTATCTGGCGACCGCGCTCGACGTGTGTGTGCACTACGGAAGTGTGGTCGCCCTCGCCCCGACATCATTCGAGTTCGGGGGCGGCGCAACGATCGCCCTGGTCGGTTCGAACGGCAGCGGCAAGACGACGTTGCTGTCGCTGCTGGCGGGGCTCGTCACGCCGGAGGACGGCACGATCGAGGTCGGTGGCACGGTGGCGATGGTCACCCAGCACCGCGACCACCACCGTTGGATGCCGCTGTCGGTCGATGAGGTGTTGCGGATGGGTCGTTACCAGCGGCGCGGTCTGGTCGGGCGGATCCGCCGTGAGGATCGGGAGTGCATCGACTGGGCAGCTGAGCTACTCGAGGTCAGCGGTCTTCGGCGCCGCTCGTTCGGCGATTTGTCGGGTGGGCAGCAACAACGTGTGTTGGTTGCCCAGGCACTGACGGCCCGTCCCGATCTGCTGCTGCTCGACGAGCCGATCACCGGGCTCGACCTGCCGAGCCAGCTGCGGATCCTCGAGGTCATCCAGCAGCATGCCGAGGGTGGGGGAACCGTGGTCTTCTCGACCCACCACTTGGCCGAGGCTCGTCGCGCCGATCGGGTGATGCTGATGGCCGGCTGCGTACTGGCCGACGGCACGCCGGACGAGGTGTTGATCCCGACCTTGTTGGCCGAGGCGTTCGGTGGACGCCTGATCCGCGACGATGGCATGTCGATCCTGGTCGACGACCACGGCCATGATCACGGCGAGCCCCACACTCCCGAGCTGGTTCCGCACCATGGCACCCACCAGCACCAGCACGAGCACGAGCACCAGCACCATCGAGACGATCGGGGTCGCCGCCATGGGCGCTGACGCTGCTGTCGACTCCGAACTCGAGGTGCATCGTGCGGTCGCCGCCCGGCTGGCCGATCACGAGCAGCAATACACGGCCAACCGGCGTGCGGTTGTCGAGGCGCTGGCGACGGCCGCCGCGCCGATCACGCTCCCCGACCTGCTGACCACCGACGAGAACCTTGCCCAGAGCAGTGCGTATCGCAGCCTGTCGGTCTTGATCGACGTCGGCGTCGTGCGTCGCCTCGTGCATGTCGGCGACCATGCCCTGTTCGAGCTCGCCGAGCACCTGACCGAGCATCACCATCACCTGATCTGCGAGTCGTGCGGCGTCGTCGTCGACGTCACCCTGCCCGATCGTGTGGAGGCGGCGATGGACCGCACCTTCGACGAGGTCGCGGCGGCCGCCGGCTTCGCAGCGCTCCATCACGCCGTCGACATCTACGGCACCTGCGCCGCGTGCACGTCGTAGCGCTCAGGTGGCGAGCGCCTGCTCGTACTGCGCACGGTTGGCGGACCAGTATGCGCGGCGGGCGTCATAGCGGGCCATCCCGCCCATCGACTCCCACATGTCGATGAAGGCTTGTTCGCCGGCCTCGACGTGGCGCAACACGAACTGGCCGCCGCGGGCGATCGTGTCGTCGAGGCAAGCCAGCAGTTCGGACCGTTGGTCGGTGTCGAGGCCGTAGGCGTCGGCGATCACCGCCAGGCGGTGCGGACGATCGGTTGGTCGCCATCCGAGCAACCCGGCACCCTCGTCGTCGTCGACGGGCACACACATCCGAGCAAATGCGGCGACGTCGTGGGCGCGCCGGCCGGGCGCGGCGAAGTCGAAATCGAGCAGCGCCACGGCGACGCCGTCGCGGAACACGATGTTCTCCATGCACACGTCGTTGTGGCAGATCACGATCTCATCCTTGGCGGGGTCTGTGCCACGGTCGATCAATTCGTTGCTCCACGTCCCGTTCGCCTGATCGAACCCGGCTGAGGCGTCGTGCAGGCCACGGATCAGGCGTGCTGTCGATGCCAGTGCCCCGTCGGTCTGGGCCCACTCGGAATACGGAGGTATCGGCACGTCACCGTCGACGAACACCAGCCGTTCGTGTCCATTGGCGTCGACGCCGAGCGGTTCGGATGCTCCCTCGAACCCGTGCGAGCGGATGTGAGCGAGGAGACGATGAATCGTGGGTGCGTGGGGACTTGTCGGACGTCGAACCTCGGTGCCGATCCGCACCACGGCACCGGCGTTGGCGACACCACCCTGCAACAGCTCGAGGTCGAGCTGCATCCACACCCGGTTCTCCCAGGGAACGTCTGCACGTTGCTCGTCGACCACGTCGCGCATCCACATCGCCCAGTCGGTCGGATCGATCGTGCGGAAGCCGAGTCGCCGGTACCACGGCGCGTTCCAGGGGATTTCGTTGAATGTCGCCAACACGATGTGGGCGATGCCCTGATCGATCGCCGTGTCGGCTGCGTGCCGCATCAGCGCCGCCCCGATGCCACGCTGACCGAACTCCGGGAGCACGCTGACCTGGGAGATGCCGAGGTAGGCCGGATCGGGTTCGATGTGCCACCCCAGATAGCCGACGACGTGGTCGTCGACTTCTGCGACAAAGATGCGGCCCTGCCGGCAGTATCGCCGAGCCACGTCGTCGGGGATCGCCGAGCCGTCGAGTCGATCGGCGTAGACCGTGTCGAGGTATCGCTGGTCGGCGGCGCGTTCGATGTCGGCCAGCAGCGGAGCGTCGGCGACGGTGGCGATACGGATGACGACGTCTCTCACGTGGTCGATGGCTCCGATCGGCCATCCCGATCGACCATCCGCAGTCGCAGCCGGTCGACGCTCAGTGCTTGCTCGATCCGTTCGACGATCGTGTCGACCGAACCATCACCTGCGATGACGTGGGACTGGAACTCGCCGACGTCGACGAACTTGTCGAACATCACGGCCGCGCCCGACACTTCGATCGTGTCATCGCGAGTCGCCACCCGTTCCAGTGCCACCTCGCGGTTGGCCTGGATGATGGCGTAGTGGACGGTGATACCCGTCGGCTCGATGCGGCGCATGATCCGCTCGAGATACCACGGGCCGACGATGCCGTCCCACACGACGGCGAACTCGGCTCGGGCGTAACCGATCGCGACGTCGGTGGCGATGTCCATGATGGCGTCGTTCTGAACGGCTGACTCAGCGAGGTGGGGTGCGATCAGACCTGAACGAATCGACCGGAAGAACCAGTCGGATTCGACGTGCGCGCCCCTCTCCGGCCGGCCGGCGAGCAGTGTGGCGGACGTCGTCTTTCCGGCCCCGGGCGTACCGGTGAGGATCAGGATCTCACCGGCGGTGAGCACGGGTGACCCTCCAGCTGGTCTGTGTGTGCTCAGCCACCGAGCAGGCGGCCGACCAGCCCGGGCTTGGGTGCTTCGTAGCCATCGGGCAGTAGGTGCGGCGCAGCCTGTTGGAGATAATTGGCGACCTGCTTGGTCGAGGGATTGACCATGCCGACGTCGCCGATCACGACGGTCGGCACCGTTTCGTTGCCGTTGGCGTGGAAGCGCACTTTGGCGGCGTCCTCCGGGTTGTCCCAGATGTTGTGATCGACGGTTTCGATGCCGGCCTTGTCGAGTCCGCGGCGCAGCATCGAACAGAAGCCGCATCCTGGGCGCCAGTAGAAGTGGACGGCATCGGTCGCCATGGGGGTACCTCGTGTGGGGGTCAGGTGTCGAGTGTCATGACTCGACAACGGAAGCGAGCCGTTCGAGCGTCGCTTCCATGTTGGCCGGGTGCTTCTTCGGATACCCCGCCAGCTCGATCACTTTCGGGGCCATGGAATAGGACCAGTCGAAGCTCTCGGTCACCTTGGTGCCGCCGTCGACCGGCTCGAGCTCGTAGCGCCAACGGTGCTTGCCGAAGTGCGCCCACGCGATCAGCCGGTTCTCCTCGAACTCCTTGACGGTGCTCGTGACTCGGTACGGGAGGATTCCCATCTTCATGTCCATGCCAAACTTGGAACCAAGTTCGAGCCGATTCGATTCCCCACGCAGTTCTTGCACCATGCCCGAACCGTCGATCTCGGCGTGGCGAGCAGGGTCGGCCAGCACGTCGAAGATCGCCTCGGGCGAGGCCTTGATGACTCGGGACACGGAAACAACACGTTCGCTCATGATCATGACGGTATCGGCAGTGAGGATCGTTGGAACACCGGCTCGCTACCGTGGCCCCCGTGGCTGAATCGACGGGATGGACCGTGGAGCAGGTGGCAGCGGTCGCTCCGTCGCCCAGGTCGGTCGCTGCTGCTGAGCCGTTGACCGAGCCTGGCCGCTGGTCAGCGCTCGGCGGTGACGAGCGTGCGTTGTGGGGGCGGTGCCGGGGGTCGGGCGCCGAGCCCTACGATACGGCTGTCGACCATGTCGAGGCGGCGTGGCGGTGCACGTGCCCGAGCCGCAAACATCCGTGCAAGCACGCCCTCGCCCTGTTGCTGGTCTGGGTGCGCGGTGGGGTGCCGGAGGCCTCGCGACCCGAATCGGTCGAAGCGTGGATCGAGCGCCGCGACCGGCGTGCGGCGAGCACAGGTGGCTCGGCATCGGGGGCCGACTCCAGTGCTGGCGGGTCGGATGGTGCGTCGCCCGGCTCGGCCGGTGACGAACCGGGGGCCGATGTCGACGACGCCCAGCCGACCGATCGCGACGAACTCGATCGGTCGCGAGACGAGCGGGTCGCCCGCATGATGGAGGGCTTGGTCGAACTCGATCGTTGGCTCGAGGATCGCATGCGCACGGGGCTCGCCGATCCGGCGCTCGCTCGCTACAGCACCTGGGATCAGTTGGCCGCCCGCCTCGTCGATGCGCGGGCCGGATCGCTGGCGAACCGGGTGCGGCGTCTGGCCGGACTGGTCGGTGCCAGTCCCGACTGGCACACAGAGGTGCTGGCCGAGCTGGGCCTGTTGCACCTGATCGCCCAAGCCGGTCGACGGTTGCCAAGTCTGCCGGGCCCGCTCGCCGACACCGTTGCCACGGCGTCGGGGTGGCAGGTTCGGCATGCCGATGTACTCGGTGGCGTACCCGACACCGACGAGTGGTTCGTGGCCGGCCGCAGCGACACTCGCGAAGATCGGATCGAGGTGCGCCGGCTGTGGTTGCGCGGCACTCGGTCGGGCCGGTGGGCGATGCTGCTGTCGTTCGCCGCCTACCAGCAGAGCCTCGACGACTCGTTCACGGTCGGCACGCTGGTGCACGCCGACCTGCACCGGTATCCGGGCGGTTCGTTGCGGGCGCTGGCTGGTCGGCGATACGCCGATCCGCTGCCGTTCGGCACGCCGCCGGCCGTCACGATCGTGGAGGCGTGTGACGAGATCGGCGCCGCCGTTGCGGCCGAACCGTGGCTCGAGCGCTATCCCGCGACCGTGCGTGCATGGCCGTCGGTGATCGACGGTCGTTGGGTTCTCTCCGATTCGACCGGCTCGCTGCCGTTGCAGGGCGACGACCGGGCGTTGGGCACTCTGCTGGCGGCTTTCGCATCCGGCGACACAGCGGTCGACATGACGATCGAGTGGACACCCTGGGGTGTTCGCCTGCTCACGGTGCATCTTCCCGACCGCACGCTAGATCTCGGGCCCCGTGCCGACTCGTCCTTCGTGGGTGCGACGTGAACTCCGATCTCGATACCTACTGGCACGAATTGGTGACCGCCGCCCTGCTGGGCACCGATCGTCGCCAGCCTCCGGAGGCGCCTCCAGGTGCGGTCGCCGATCTGGTCGCCGACGCCGTCCGACCCGACGGTGCCTCGCGCATGCTGGCAGCGGTCGGCGCCGTGGCTGCCGCCCGTCGGGCGGCCTTCGTCGCCGGACCACCCGTCGTTCGACTCCAGCTCCCCGAGCCAGACGAACGGCTCGTCTGCAGCGCTGCGGCCGTCGCTGCCTGGCGGACGGTGGTCGACGAGTGGCCGGTGCTGGAGGACGAGTGGGTGCTCACGGTGATTCAACGAGGTCTGCGGGTGCCACCCGACGCCTTGGTCGAGTTGCTGCAACGGCATCGGGGTGACGCCGTGCGCCGAGCCCGAGTGGCGGTGGCTGGTGGGCCGCTCGCCGGCTGGCTGACCGAACACGTCCCGTCGCTCGCCCCCACGACCCGCAAGACGGCGTCGGCCGAAGCGGTCGCGACGCTGCCCGAGCTGCCCGTCTCGCCGGAACTCGCTCACCTGCTGACCGCCGACGCCCACACGTTTGTGCGACGGTTGGCGCAGGGTTTCGATTCCGGCGAGTTCGCGGCACCTCACCGAGCGGTCTTGGTGAATCTGTTCGCCCGATGCCGCCCGGCGGTGTTGCCGAACGCGTCGTCGACGTTCAGCCGGGCCAACGTGGGTCTGGCGTTGGCGCTCGCCGATCTGGCGGCGTTGCGGCACCGCATGCTCGGCGAGCTCGGTGTCGCCGTCTGAACGTCAGCCGATCGGCTTGGTGTAGACGGCTTCGTAGCTCCGGAGCTCGAAACCGAGTGAGGTGTAGAGCTGGAACGCACCACCCGGGTTGTTCGTGTCGACCCCGAGTGCCGCCTCGGTCATGCCGGTGTCCTTCAGCTCTTGCAGACTCATCGCCAGCAAGGCGCCGGCGATGCCCTGATTGCGCCACTCCCGGTGGGTCGAGATGTACTCGGTGTAGCCGCGCAGGTGTCCGTGGGCGGCGTTCTCTTCGGGGTTGATGTAGCTCTTGACCTGCCCGACGATCTGGTCGCCCGCCCAGGCGATCTTCCACAATGACGGGTCGAGGTACGGCTCTGCCAGTTGGGCGTCGATGTCCTCGCGTGTGGGCTCCTTGAAATCCCATTCGCCACGGAACGCCTCCTCATGTGCTTCCCAGATCGAGCGGACCTGGTCGGGTTCGACGGGGCGCACCTCGACGCCATCGGGCAATCGCCGCACCGGGATGTCATCGAGGTGCGGGCGCACCAGTGACGCCCCCCACTCGGTCGCTGCGTAGCCCATCGCCTCGAGCCAGGCGGCCTCTCCGATCGCAGGCAGATCGGGGCCGGGGTGTGATGCGTACGCGCGGTAGCGGGCGTCGGCGACGGCATCCGCCCACGGTCGCATGTGTCGCTCCTGCGCTGCGACGATGCGACCGAACAGCGGTTCGGCCAGATGCTCCGGCAGCGTGGGGGCGAACACGATGCAATCGCGCTGACCCGCCTCGAGGTCGCTCCAGCTCGCACGGCAGTAGGCGACCGCGTCGCCACCGGTCGTCTCGATCACCACGATGTCGGTGCCAGGGTCGCAGTCCGTCAGGTTGGCGTAGCTGGCATCGAATTGCTCGACGGTCGGCATCTCCGGATCCCCGATGTGCTCGCGGTAAGCGGCCAGCACCGCAGCCATCGCCGGATGGTCGATGTTGCCGCGATATGGCCGCGCCGAGTAGGGCACGGGCAGCTTCAATCGTTCGGCGAGGTGCATGATCCGACCGTAGCGTTGGTGATCGAGCCTGCCCGTGGGGGTTTTGTCGCTCGGCTTCAGCGCCATGCAGATCTGTGACTGGTCTTCATCCTGGGCAGCAGTGCCGGAGTTGTGCTCGTGGCACGATGGACGAATGCAGCGTGAGGCAGTGACCACTTCAGACGTCGTCGAACGTGATCGTCGACACTTCATCCATCCGTACGAGGTCTTCGACACGTATCTGGTCGACGACGTGCTGCCGATCGAGCGCGGGGCAGGGGCGCAACTGGTCGACACGGACGGGCGCAGCTATCTCGATGCGGTCGGCGGGATGTGGTGTACCAACATCGGGCTCGGACGTGACGAGATGGCCGATGCGATTGCCGATCAGGTGCGTCAGCTGGCGTACGCCAATCCATTCGTGGACATGACGAACGTGCCGGCGGGTCTGCTGTGCGAGAAGCTGGCCGAGTTGGCACCCGGCGACTTGAACCACGTGTTCCTCTCGACCGGCGGATCGACCGCCATCGATGTCGCCTATCGGATGATCCAGTTCTACCAGTACGTGCGCGGCACGCCGGAGAAGCGGCACGTCATCAGTCGCGTCGACGCCTATCACGGCACGACCTATGCCGCGGTCTCGATCGGGGGCAAGCCCGGCGACCGGGTGCCGGGCTTCAACTACATCGACGACACGATTCATCACCTGTCGTCCCCGAACTACTACGCCTACGGCAACGGTCGCACCGAGCAGCAGTTTGCCGACGACCTCGTTGCAGAGTTCCAGGCCAAGCTCGATCAGCTCGGCGTCGACCACGTGGGAGCATTCTTCGCCGAGCCGATCATGGGGTCGGGCGGGGTGATCATGCCCCCTGCCGACTACCTCCAGCGGATCTGGCTGATCTGTCGAGACAACGACATCGTGTACGTCAGCGACGAGGTGGTGACAGGTTTCGGCCGGCTGGGGGAATGGTTCGCGTCCGAGGCGCTGTTCGGTATCACCCCCGACATCATCACCTCTGCCAAGGGCCTCACTTCGGGCTACCTGCCGCTCGGGGCCACGATCGTCAGCGACCGCATCTACGACGTGTTCTCGGAGACGGGTCACGATCGGTATTTCGCCGTCGGCTACACCTACTCGGGGCACCCGGTGTCGTGCGCTGCAGCGCTCAAGAACATCGAGATCATCGAGCGCGAAGGCCTGCTCGAACATGTCAAGCAGATCGGTCCCTATTTCCAGCAGCAGTTGGCGACGCTGCGCGATCTGCCGATGGTCGGCGACGTGCGCGGCTCGCACCTGATGGCATGTGTCGAGTTCGTCGCCGACCGGGGTACGAAGAGTCACTACGACGAAGTGCTCGATGTCGGCAAGCGCGTCGCCAATGCCTGTGAACCGCACGGCCTGATCGTGCGCCCGATGGTGCACCTCAACGTGATGTCGCCACCGCTCGTGATCGATCGCGACGACGTCGACCGGATCGTCGCCATCCTCCGCGACGCGATCGTCGAGGTCCGCGCCGAGCTGGATGTTCATCTTGCCGGGTCGACGGGTTCGAACTGACGAATGTCGCATACCGACGAGTTACATCAGGTGCCAGGAGCGTGAGCCGACAGGCGAACTGCGACCAATCGTCACGGGGGATTCACGCGGAATCAAAGGAGCGAAGCGACCTATTTGCTGAATCCCCAGGCACCTGATGTAGTACGAAGACGAGGTCGCCTTCGTCGAAGCTCTCGAGGCCGAACTCGGGCAGATCGGTCACGGCGAACCCGAGTCGTTCGAGCAGGTTGACCGAGGCGGTGTTGCGCGGGTCGACCGTCGCCCAGTACTGCCGCACCCCGAACACCTCCGCCAGATGGCCGATCATCCAGGCGGTCGACTCGGTGGCATACCCCTTGCCCCACCAGCGTGGACCGAACACGTAGGCGACCTCGGCGACGCCCGCCTGCTGCGTGTCGTGACGCAAGGTTGCCTCGACGCGACCGATCACGGTGCCGCGCGACAACACGGCCCAGTTCAGCCACTGCTCGTCCCATTCGGGGCCGGGCCCGGCATTGACGGCTTCGATCCGGGCGACGGTTGCCTCGACGGTCGTGACATCGGGCCCACCGAGATATCGGCCGACACGCTCGTCATCCAACGCCTCGAACAACTCGGTCGCATGCCGTACGTCGAGCGGCTCGATCGTGAGTCGTGCGGTGTCGATCGCTCAGTGTCCGGAATGGAGGGCGTCGTTGAGCTCGCCCCAGCTCTTCGTTCTGGGGCGGGCGATCACCTTGCCGGTCTGGCCGTCGCGGATGAACAGCGTGCCGCTGATCCCCGACAGCTCCCTGGCCTTCACGACACCGTCGGGCGTCAACACCGGCGTCGAGGCCGTGATGTACAGGCCGGCCTCGACGGCGCAATCGTCGCCGAGGCTGATGCCGATCCCGGCGTTGGCGCCGAGCAGGCAGCGCTCACCGATCGAGATCGTCTCGGTGCCCCCGCCTGACAACGTGCCCATGATCGATGCGCCGCCGCCGACATCGCTGCCGTCACCGACGACCACGCCCGCAGAGATGCGGCCCTCGACCATCGAGGTGCCGAGCGTGCCGGCATTGAAGTTGCAGAACCCTTCGTGCATCACGACGGTGCCGTCCGCCAGGTGTGCGCCGAGCCGCACCCGGGAGGCGTCGGCGATCCGCACTCCGGACGGCACGACGTAGTCGAGCATCCGCGGGAACTTGTCGACACCGTGCACGTGCAGCACCTGTCCGGCCTGCTTGACCCGCAGCCGCACATCGTCGAGTTCGGGCACGGCGACCGGGCCGAGGTTGGTCCACACGGCGTTGTTGAGGGCGCCGAAGATGCCATCCATGTTGAGCGAGTGCGGTTGCGCCAGGCGTCCTGACAGCAGATGCAGGCGTAGGTAGGCGTCGGCTGCCGAGCTGGGCGCCGCGTCGACGTCGACCGACAACCGGATCGGACGCACGACCACATTGCGCAGGTCGTCGTGCTGTTCGCGCATCCCGAGCTGCACGTCGAGGTCGGGGTAGGCCTTGACCATCTCGTCGTCGCCGAACTCGCCCCATCCGAACCAGCGGTACCACACGTCGAGTGTGGTGCCGTCGGCCGCCTCGGTGGTGAGGCCCGCGCCCCATGCCATACGTGCCATCAGTTGATCTCCTGTTCGGGGCGCAGCGTCGGGAAGAGGATGACTTCCTTGATCGAGTCGACGCCGGCCAGCAGCATCACGACGCGGTCGATGCCGATCCCCAACCCACCGGTCGGCGGCATGCCGTACTCGAGTGCACGCAGGTAGTCCTCGTCGACCGTGCCGGCTTCTGTATCGCCGGCCTCTTTGGCCGCCTGCTCGTCCTCGAATCGTGCCCGCTGCTCGACCGGATCGTTGAGCTCTGAGTAGCCGTTGCCGAGCTCGCGCGAGTCGACGAAGATCTCGAACCGTTCGGTCAGCCACGGGTCGTTGCGGTCGACCCGGGCGAGTGGCGAAATCTCGGTCGGGTGACCGGTCACGAACGTCGGGCGAACGATGTCGGCCTCGCACAGCGCCTCGAACAACCCCTCGACCAGCTTGCCGCCGCCCCACCGATCCTCGTAGCGCACGCCATGCTCTGCCGCCAGCGCCCGCAGGTCGTCGATCGGCTGCGACGGATGTACCTCGCGCCCGATCGCCTCGCTGACATAGTCGACCATCCGCTTGCGGGGCCACGGGTCGGCAAGGTCGTACTGCTGGCCGCGGATCGTGACGATCGTCGTACCGAGCACGCGTCGCGGGAGGACTGGGTGATGAGCTCCTCGGTGATGTCCATCACGTCGTTCCAGTCGCCGAACGCCTGGTACAGCTCCATCATCGTGAACTCGGGGTTGTGCCGCGTCGAGATGCCCTCGTTGCGGAAGATCCGGCCGATCTCGAACACGCGCTCCATGCCGCCCACGATCAGCCGCTTGTGGTGCAGCTCGAGCGCGATCCGCAGATAGAGGTCCATGTCGAGCGTGTTGTGATGCGTGACGAACGGCCGGGCATGGGCGCCACCCGCTTCGAGATGCAGCACCGGCGTCTCGACCTCGATGAAGCCTTTGTCGTGCAGTGTGCGTCGGAAGCTGGCGACGACGGCGTGGCGGATCTCGAAGTTGCGGCGCGCCTGCTCGTTGACGATCAGGTCGGCGTAACGCTGACGAAATCGTGTGTCGACATCGGTCAGGCCGTGCCATTTGTCGGGCAGCGGGCGCACGGCCTTCGACAGCAGTTGCACGGTGGCCGCCTTGACAGACAGCTCGCCCTTGCGGGTGGTCATCACCGTGCCGTGCACACCGACCCAGTCGCCGAGATCGAGCGCTTTCACGTCGTCGAACTGATCGTCACCCGTGACCGCCTTCGAGATGAACAGCTGGATCTGATCGGAACGATCCTGAATCGTGGCAAACACCAGCTTGCCGGTGTCGCGCTTGAGCATCATCCGACCGGCGATGGCGACCTCATGGTCGGTTTCCGTGCCCGGTTCGAGGTCGCCCCAGGCCTGTCGGATCTGGCCGAGTGTGTGCGAACGATCGAACCGATACGGATACGGTTCGTCGCCCCGGTCTCGCAGTTCCCGGATGCGTGCGAGGCGTCGTGCCTTCTCCGCGACGAGGCCACTTCCGCTCGATTGGTCCAGTTCGTCGGGGTTCTCGGTCGGCGCGCTCACGACCATCAGACGGTAGCCGCTGACCACCGGCGCGACACCCTGTGATCGAGGCCTGACGGGCGGCACCGGAAACGAGCCGCTGGGTCGATGACGGTGTCACGGGGAGAACGGTCCGTAGCATGTCGGCGATGTCGACCACGCCGATGCTCAGACGACTCGCGGCAATCGTCGCCGCGTTCGCTGCCGTAGGTGGCCTTGCCGTGTTGGCGGCGCCGACCTTCGACGATGGCGCGGTGGTGTCCCAGACGGCGCAGCGGTTCGTCGATCCGGTCGGGGATCTCGCTGTTGCGTTCGACGTGGGTGATGTGGATCGGTTCGTACTCGAGGGTGCGAACACCGCTGTCAACCGTGTCGGAGGTCTCTCGGCCCCCAGTCGGAGCGGCTCGCTGGGGCTACGGCGCATCGTCCGCACCGGGAGCACGGTTCACGCCCCGCCCTCCGGCTACCTGATCCCGATCACGTTCATCGCACTGCCCAGGGAAGCCGTCGGCGGTGTCATGGGGGCCGATGTTTCCGCGGTCCTGAACGACCACACGGTCGTGATGAACCAGGTCACCGCAGATCTGACGGGCACCCGCGAGGGCGACACGATCGAGCTGCGAACCGTCAACGGATCGACCATCAGCCTCACGATCGGAGGCATCCGCCCGTACGACCAACTCGGCTGGGCCGAGCTCGTGTTCAACACCGACGTCGCCGACCGGTTGGGGGCCACGCGAGACACGCGAGTCGTGATGTGGGGGTTCGACGACCGAGCCGGACTCGATGCAGCGCTCGCCGATGTCGGCGTGCTCGGTCGGCGGGACACGAAGGTCGCACGCAGCTGGGACCCGCCCGATCCCGACGACACGATCAGCACGGCGCGCACCAAGGTCGCGCTCGGCGAGCCGTGGTACCGCATCAACTCGGACGACACGATCACGATGCACCCCGACTGGAAGGCCGCCAACTTGACCGACGGCAGGGTGCTGTTGAACAGCGTGATCCGGATCAGGGCGCAGTGCAATGTCGGGATCATCGACGACCTGAGTGCCGCACTGACCGAGGTCGCATCTGCCGGCCTGGCCTCTCAGATCGAGGTTGCCAATGCGAATGCCTACGGCGGGTGCTTCAACGCCAGGTACAGCCGCACGAGCGGGTTCCTCTCGCGCCACACCTATGGCATGGCGCTCGATACCAACACCGTGTCGAACTGCGGAGGCTGTCGACCACCCAAGATGGATTGCGATGTCGTACGGATCTTCCGCAAGCACGGGTTCGCATGGGGTGGCAATTTCAGGCAGCCCGACGGTATGCATTTCGAGTGGGTCGGCGAGCGGCGCGACCAGATCGCCTACCCCTCGACGTACTGTCCGAACATCGTCAATCCGCTGGCCGAGTCGGCTCCCTCGGCTGCGCTCGGTCGAGGCGTACTGACCGCCGGCGATCTCGCTGTGGTCCACGATTGATCCAGCGCCCCGTAACCTGACGCTCGTGAGCTTGCGATTCGTCATTCTCGGTGGTGGTCCCGCCGGTCATCAGGCCGCTACGTACGCCGCTCGACTGGGGGCCAAGGTCACCGTCATCGAACGTGATGTGTTCGGTGGCGCTGCCCATCTCTGGGACTGCATCCCGTCGAAAACGATGATCGCCACCGGCGGGGCGATCAGCTTTTCTCACCGAATCGGTGGGATGGGGCTCGAGCAGGCTGACCCCGAGATCGACATCGGGGCCCTCACCACCCGCATCAAGGGGATCCAACACGACCTCAACGAGGACATCGTCGACTTGCTGGCGAGCCAGAACGTGCGCATGGTCCGTGGCGCCGGCCGGTTCACCAGTACCCACACGGTTCATGTCGATGGCCCGGCCGGGTCCGAGGACATCGAATTCGATGCGGCCCTCATCTCGACCGGCTCGCGTCCGCGGATTCCCGAGTGGTGCCAACCCGACGGCCTCCGCATCCTGACCACCCGTGATTGCTATCCGCCGAGTGTCTTCCCGAAGAGCATCACGGTCGTCGGTTCGGGTGTCACCGGCGTCGAGTTCGTGCACATGTTCTCGTCGTTCGGCGCCGACGTCACGTTGGTGGTCAGCCGCCAGCACGTGTTGCCAGGCAAGGACCCTGAGGTTGCGGGCGTGCTCGAGGACGACTTCGTCAAACGTGGCGTCAAGCTGTTGAAGGGGGCGCGGGCACAGTCGATCGAGCTCAACGACGACGGCGATGGCGTGATCGTGAAGTGCGACGATGGCCGCGTCGTCCAGTCGACACATGCCGTGTTGGCGATCGGATCGATCCCGAACACCGACGAACTCGATCTCGCCGCAGCGAAGGTCGAGTTCGATGGTGGCGGCTACATCCCGATCAACCATCACTGCGTCACCAACCAGCCCCACATCTACGCCGCAGGCGACGTCAGCGGCAAGCTGCATCTGTCATCGGTGGCAACGATGCAGGGCCGCAAGGTTGCCGAGCACGTGATGGGCCTGCACACGATCGAGCACCGACACGTCGACTACGAGAAGGCCGCCTCGGCGATCTTCACCGAGCCGGAGATCGCCGACGTCGGATTGGCCGAGGCCGAGGCGTTCTCGTCCGGCCGCAAGATCCGGGTCACCAAGGTGCCGTTCTCGAGCAACGCCAAGGCGCTCATCAACAACGATCCGCGAGGGTTCGTGAAGATCATCTCCGATCCGGCGACGGGCGTCGTGCTCGGTGGGTCGATCGTCGGCCGTCACGCTGCCGAGCTGATCTCGGTCCTGGCGCTCGCCGTCACCGCCAACCTACGCGTCAATGACATCGTCGAGAGCCTGCTGGTGCACCCGGCGCTCAGCGGTGCACTTGCCGAAGCAGCCGAATAGTCGATGCCGGTCACGGGCCGACCCACCTGCCCGTGACCGACACGACTCGCCGAAGCGAGCTCAGGCGATTCGGACTGCCAACGACCGGTGGCCCGAGGCGGGTACGAACAGGCCCCCGATCGCGCTCAACCTGCCCATGTAGTCGGCATTGCCGTTGACGGCCTGTCCGGCTGCGTCGGCTGCTGCGGCGTCGGCGGCAACGTTGATCCAGGCCACCTGGCCGAACGTGCCGAACGCGCTCATGCCGAAGATGGTCGGTGTCCCTGCGATCGTCTCGACCAGCTGGGCCATCTCGATGCCCCACCCGATCGCATCGGCGTACGCCCCGTTGCCGACCACGGCGGTCGTGACGGTCGCCACCGAACCGACCGGTGGCGGCTCACCCATCTCACCGTGCAGCGGCTGCATCAGGCTGTCCTCCGCGGGCCCTCCACCGAGTGACGCTCCGGTGCTCAACTTGGCCATGTAGTCGGCGTCGGCGAGCAACGTCGCGTTCATCGCATGGACACCGGCAAGACCGTCGACACGAGCGGTGAAGGTCATCGACCCGCGCGGCGCCCCGAATCCGACCGACCAGAGCGCGATCTCCTGTCCGAGCTTGTCCGAGACGTATTCGCGCATCTCGGTGGCGTATGTCATGTAGGCCGTTGGCGCGCCTGTCAACAGAACGTTTCGACTGAACAAATCCATGGGAAACCCCTCTTACCTCGGGTGGCCCACCGGTGTGGACCACTCCCGGCGGCCCCCACGCTCCAGTCGCCTGTGTCAGCGTCGCGCAACACCTACCGGTTGTCCAGTGGTTCGGCACCACAGCAGCAATCGGCGCTCCCGAAGGTCGGCGACCACAGGGGTGTCGTGAACGGCGTGGCGTGACGCGCGTTCGGCGTAGCTACTCGATGACGGCGACCACGTCGCCGCCGCCGACGGTGTCACCCGTGGCAACCTTGATCTCCTTCACCGTGCCCGCCTTCTCGGCGTTGATCCGGTTCTCCATCTTCATGGCCTCGAGCACCACGATGCCTTCGCCGATCTCGACGGATTGACCGACCTCGACGAGTATCTTCACGATCGTGCCCTGCATGGGCACCGCCACGTCACCCGATGCCGCACCTCCGCCACCACCGCCGGAGGCGTGGCGCTTCTTCTTGGCCTTGGCGGGGCCGGCAGCGACACCGACGGTCTCGGGCACCCACATCTTGACGTCGAAACGCTTGCCGTTGACCTCGACCATCGTGTTGCGCTGCACCAGTGGGGCCGCGTCGTCGTCTTCGCCGGTGGGCGCCACGGCAGCCGTGGCCGACACGCCGGACAGGTCGAGTACCTCCTCGACCCACTTGGTGGAGTGGGTGACCGCATGAAAATCGGGATGACGCAGGATCGCAAGATCGGCCGGGACGGTGGTGGCGACCCCCTCGATCACGAGTTCGTCGAGGGCGCGGATGGTGCGGTTGATACACACCTCGCGATTGCGACCCCAGACGATCAACTTGCCGACCAGGTTGTCGTAGTACTGGCTGATCTCGTCGCCGCTCTCGTACCCGGAGTCGAATCGAACACCGAACCCGTCGGGTGCCATCAGCTTGGTGATCGGACCGGGGGACGGCAGGAACTTGCCACCAGCCGGATCTTCGGCATTGATGCGAATCTCGATCGTGTGCCCACGCCGCTGCGCCGCGACTTCGTCCTGGGTCATCGGCAGCGGCTCGCCCGAGGCGACTCGGATCTGCCACTCGACCAGGTCGATGCCCGTGATCACCTCGGTGACGGGGTGTTCGACCTGGAGACGGGTGTTCATCTCGAGGAAGAAGAAATCGCCGTCCTGATAGATGAACTCGACCGTGCCGGCGTTGTAGTAGCCGACAGCTTTGGCAGCCTTGACGGCCGCCGCGCCCATCGCGTCTTCGACACCGTCCGGCAGGCCGGGGGCGGGAGCTTCCTCGATCAGCTTCTGGTGGCGGCGTTGGGCCGAGCAGTCCCGGGTCGAGACCCACACCACGTCGCCCTGCTGATCGCCGACGATCTGTACCTCGACATGGCGCGGCCACGTGAGATAGCGCTCGACGTACACCTCATCTCGGCCGAAGAACGCCTTTGCCTCGCGTTGGGCGCTGGCCATTGCTTCGGCGACCGCGTCGGCGGTCTGCACGACCTTCATCCCGCGTCCGCCGCCTCCGAACGCGGCCTTGATGCACACCGGCCAGCCGTGCTCGTTGCCGAAGTCGCGGATCTCGTCAGGGCCTTGAGCAAACTCGGTGGTGCCTGGAACGATCGGGGCGCCGCCGCGCTGGGCGGCCAGTCGCGACGAGACCTTGTCGCCCATTTCATCGATCGCCTCGGGCGGTGGACCGATCCACGCCACGCCGAGTTCGGTGATCGATCTGGCGAAGGCTGCATTCTCCGAGAAGAAGCCGTATCCAGGGTGCACGCCGTCGGCGCCACTGTTGCGGATGGCGTCGAGGATCGCCTCGGTGTTGAGGTAGCTGTCGGCGGCCGACTGACCGCCCAAAGCGTACGCTTCGTCGGCCAGCCGGACGTGGAGCGCGTTCCGATCGAGTTCGGAATACACGGCGACGGTCTGGATACCGAGTTCGCGAGCGGCGCGAATGACGCGGACGGCGATTTCGCCTCGGTTGGCGATCAGGATCTTCTGCAGCACGGGTGCCAATGTAGGGCGTATGGAACCCGCGGACCATCCTCAAGGCGCGGAATCGACGCAACACGTGTTCGACGCACCTGCCGTGGACCGCGCTGATCGGGGTCTCGAGGTGTGGCCGTCGGGCTGGACAGTGCGCGAGGTCGACGAGACCGGCAGCACCAACGCCGACCTGTTGCGGCATCATCGCTCGCTCCCCGACCGATCGGTCCTGCGGGCCGAGCACCAGTCGGATGGGCGCGGCAGGCTCGACCGGCGATGGGAGGCGCCGCCGGGATCAAACCTGCTTGCCTCACTGCTGTTCCACGTGGTGCCGGCCGATCCCGGTGAGCTGATGCGCCGGGTCGCCCTGGCCGCCGTGCGCGCTGCCAGGACCGTGACCGCCGGCGAAGTGGCGTTGAAGTGGCCCAACGATGTGTTGCTCGACAACCGCAAGCTGGCCGGGCTGTTGGCCGAACGGTCCGGCGACGGTTCGATCGTCGTCGGGATCGGCATGAATCTGGGTTGGGCTCCCGACGGCGCCGCCCGGCTCGGCGAACACCTCCGTCCGTCGTACGTGCTGGTGGCTGTACTCGACGCCTTCGACGCGCTCCCTGCCGACATCGACGATCTGTACCGGGCCGAACTGGCCACCCTGGGGCAGCGTGTGCGGGTCGAGCTGCCGGCCGGAGAGATCATCGGCACAGCGGTCGACGTCGAGCACGATGGTCGCCTCGTCGTGGTCGACGAGTGCGCGATCAGCCACCGTGTGTCGATCGGCGACGTCGTGCACCTGCGGCCGGAGTGACGCCGACAACGACCCGTTCGCCGATACCGTTTCGGCGGTGAACACCGAACCGCCAGACGGTGCAACGAAACCAGCCACTCGTCGACGTCGCCCCGGCTCCCCGCTGCCGTGGATGCTGGTGTTGGCAACCCTTGTCGGCGGTGTCGGCGCGATGGGCGTGATCCGGGCAGCCGACGAGCGCACCGCCGACGTCGAACGGATCTCCGGGCTCGAGGGTGTGCTCACCGCGGTTCCCGACCCCAACGACGACTCGATCGAGTACCCCGCCGAGAACTACCTGCTCGTCGGATCCGACACGCGCGAGGGCGTCGACCCCAACTCGGAGGACTTCGGCGTGATCGGCGACACCGACATCGTCGGCGGCCGGCGGAGCGACACGATCATGGTGCTTGCGCCAGGAACGCAACGGCGGCGCCTCCCTCATGAGTCTGCCGCGCGACCTGTGGGTCGAGATCGCCGGCACCGGTCGCAGCCAGCGCATCAACACTGCCTACAACGAGGGTCCTGAGCTGCTGGCGGCCACGGTCACCCAGTCGCTCGGCATCCCGATCCATCACTACGTCGAAGTCGACTTCGTCGGCTTCAAGGACATCATCGATCGGCTCGGCGGCGTCGAAGTGTGCGTCGGATACCCGGCCCGCGACGTCAACAGCGGCCTCTCGCTGGACGCGGGGTGCCAGGTGCTCGACGGCGTGCAGGCGCTGGCGTTCGCCCGCAGCCGATACTTCGAGGAGTGGGACGGCACCGACTGGCGCCTCGACCCGCGTGCCGACCTGGGGCGGATCGAACGGCAACAACTCTTCATGCGAGCCGCCGTCGACGGCGCACTGCGCAAGCTGAGGTCGTCACCGTTCGGTTCTGGCGACACCATCGACGCGGTCATCGACTCGGTTCGGATCGACGAGCAGCTCGACCCGATCAAGGCCGGTGAGGCCTTGAGAAATGCGGCCGAGGAGGGGCTGCGTACGTTTGCCCTTCCCGTTGTCAACGACGTGGTCGGCGACGCGGCGGTGCTCCGGCTCGGTCAGGATGCCGAGTCACTGCTCGCCTACTTCCGAGGCGAGTCACTCGCTCCGGCCGAGTTCGAAACGACCACCACGGTTCCCAGCGAGCAGGCCGCAGGCGGCTCCACGTCGACCGGCTGAGTCGACGATGTGGTGCGAACCGGAGGCGGGTCGTTCCCGTAGGCTCGGTGCTGCATGAAAGCACTCATTCTCGCCGGTGGAGCCGGCACGCGGCTGCGTCCGATCACACACACACGGGCCAAACAACTCGTCCCGGTCGCCAACAAGCCGATTCTGTTCTACGGCATCGAGGCCATGGTGGCGGCCGGCATCACCGAGATCGGCGTGATCGTGGGGGACACACGTGCCGAGGTGATGCAGGCACTCGGCGACGGGTCGGGCTTCGGTGCAGCGATCACCTACATCCCCCAGGACGATCCGCTCGGATTGGCCCATTGTGTGTTGATCGCCCGCCAGTTCCTCGCCGACGACGACTTCGTGATGTACCTCGGCGACAACCTGCTCGAGCAAGACCTCGGCGCCTTCGTCGCCGCATTCGAATCCGCCCGTGTCGGCGACGAGCCCCCTGTCGCCCAGATCCTGCTCAAGCAGGTTCCCGATCCGCATCGGTTCGGGATCGCCACCCTCGACGGCGATGGCAACGTCGTCGAACTCGTCGAAAAGCCCGACGACCCACCGAGTGACCTGGCGCTCGTGGGCGTGTACCTGTTCACGCCCCGGGTCCACGACGCGGTCGCCGCGATCCAGCCCTCCGAGCGCGGTGAACTGGAGATCACCGATGCGATCCAATGGCTGCTCGATCAGGGCGAGCGGGTGCGTTGCGAACTCCTGACCGGCTGGTGGATCGACACGGGCAAGCTGACGCCGTTGCTCGAGGCGAATCGACTGCTGCTCGAGAAGATCGAGACCCGCATCGACGGCAGCGTCGATCAGGCCTCCACGATCGAAGGCCGGGTCGTGATCGGCCAGGGCGCAGAGATCGTCAACTCGACGATCCGTGGACCCGTCGCGATCGGCGCCGGTACCCGTGTCGCGAACTCGTTCGTCGGCCCGTTCTCGGCGATCGGGAGCCGATGCGTGGTCGAGCATTCCGAGGTCGAGCACTCCGTGGTCATGGACGACTCGTCGGTCGTCGACATCGCCCGGCTCGAGGACAGCTTGATCGGTTCGCAGGCGACCGTTCGTCGGTCACGCCAGAAGCCTCGGGCGCTGCGCCTGATGGTCGGCGATCACTGCCAGATCGACGTCGAGTGATGGCGACCGAGATCATCGACTTCGAGGTCAGTTCCGGTGCGATCGACGGGTTGCTGGTGGTCACGCCGAAGCAGATCAGCGACGACCGCGGAACGATCCGTGAGGTCTTTCGCCGCTCGGCGTTCGAGGCCGCAGGGGTCGAGCTCGAGCCGTTCCGGCAGATCAATGTCACCGAGTCGGCGCGTGGGTCGGTGCGCGGCATGCACGCCGAGCACATGATCAAACTGTCGACGATCGCCGCCGGCGAAGCGTTCGGCGCATACGTCGACCTGCGACCCGCCTCGCCGACGTTCCGTCAGGTCGAGACGGTCGATCTGCGACCGGGAGTTCAGGTCCTGGTTCCGGCCGGCGTGGCGAACGGATTCCAGGCGTTGACCGCCGGCTGCCAATACGTCTATTGCTTCGACGACGAATGGACGCCGAACATGTCGGGATCGGCGTGCACACCGCTCGATCCGGCACTCCAGATCCCCTGGCCGATCCCGATCGACCCCGACGACCCGGCACAGATCTCGGCCAAGGACCGCGATGCACCGCTGCTGGCCGAGGTCGCCCAGACCTTGGAGCGTGAATCGTGAAACTCTTCGTCACCGGTGCCGCGGGGTTCATCGGATCGAACTACGTGCGTTGGGTGCTCGCCAACACCGACCACGAGATCACCGTGTTCGACAAGCTCACCTACGCCGGCAATCTGGCCAACATCGAAGACGTGCTCGACGACCGACGCTGCCGGTTCGTGCACGCCGACATCTGTGACCAGGACGCGGTCACCGAGCACCTGCCCGGCCACGACGCCGTCGTGCACTTCGCGGCCGAGTCACACGTCGACCGATCGATCGTCGATCCCTATGCGTTCGTCACCACCAACACGTTCGGTACCAACGTGTTGTGCGACGTCGCACTGCGGGCCGAGGTCGGCAAGTTCCTCCATATCTCGACCGACGAGGTGTACGGGTCGATCGAGCACGGCTCGTTCTCGGAAACCGACCTGCTGACGCCGCGGTCGCCGTATTCGGCAGCCAAGGCGGGCAGCGACCTGATCGCTCTCAGCTATCACACGACCTACGGACTCCCGGTCGTCGTGACACGATGCTCGAACAACTACGGCCCGTATCAGTTCCCGGAGAAGCTGATCCCGTTGTTCACCACGAACCTGCTCGACGGAAAGCGGGTTCCGTTGATGGGCGATGGCGGCAATGTTCGCGACTGGATCCACGTCGAGGACCACAACCGGGCGGCCCAGCTGGTGCTCGAGCAGGGTCAGGTCGGCGAGATCTACAACATCGGGGCCCACAACGAGATCACCAATCGCGATATCACGACGCGGTTGCTCGAACTGACCGGCCGCGACGAGTCGTTCATCGAGTGGGTGCCCGATCGGCTGGGGCACGATCGTCGCTACTCGGTCGACATCGACAAGATGACGGACCTCGGGTGGAAACTCGAACGCGATTTTGATCAAGGGCTCGAGCACACGGTCGCCTGGTACCGCGATCATCGCGACTGGTGGGAGCCGCTCAAGGCCCGGAACGGTCTCTGATGAGGGTGCTGATCACGGGCGCCGGCGGCCAGCTCGGCAACGACCTCGGGCGGCATTGTGCATCGATGGGCGACGATGTGATCGAGGCCGATCGGCAGGTGCTCGACGTGGGTGACCGTGACGCTGTGCACGGTGCGATCGTCGGTCTCCAGCCCGACCTCGTGGTCAACGCTGCGGCCTGGACCGCCGTCGACGCATGTGAGGGTGACCGTCATCGCGCCTTCCGGGTGAACGCGCTCGGGCCGCGGTGGTTGCGCGAAGCAACCGATCAGAGCGGGGCCCACCTCGTGCAGATCAGCACCGACTACGTGTTCGACGGCACGCTCGAACGGCCCTACCACGAGTGGGATGTGCCCAACCCGCCGTCGGTCTACGGGCAATCCAAACTGGCCGGCGAACACGAGGCCGGACCGGGCGCCACGGTCGTGCGAACCTCGTGGGTCAGTGGCGTCAACGGAAACAACATCGTCAAGACCGTGTTGCGCCTGGCGGCTGAGCACCCATCGTTGACGTTCGTCGACGATCAGCTCGGCTGTCCGACGTTCACGTCCGACCTGGCTCCGATGGTCCGGCGCCTCGCAGTCGATCGCCGGGCAGGCGTCTACCACGTCACCAACCAGGGTGCCGTCAGCTGGTACGAGTTCGTGCGTGACGTGGTGTCGGCTGCGGGGCACGACCCCGACATGGTCGAGCCGATCTCCACCGTCGACCTGCAGCCGCCACGCCCTGCGCCGCGACCCGCCAACAGTGTGCTCGACAACGCCGTCCTTCGCGAGAGTGGGATTCCACTGCTGCGCCACTACCGCGAGCCGTTGGGCGAGCTGGTGGAACAGCTCATCGGCTGATCCCGAGCAGCGCCCGAGCGCCCTCGTCGCCGGAGATCGTGATGTCGTCACGCTGCACGTGGGCGACGAAGTGCTGCCGGGTCATCGTGAAGCTGTGTGTGTCAGCCGCTGCACCACGTCGTACGTGCCGGACGCGTCCGTTCGGTTCGTAGCCGAGTTTGCGGGTCACGCCGAGCGACGGCTCGTTGTCGCCGAATGCCCCGGTCCCGGCGATCTCGGCATCGAATCCGAGGAACCCGAGGTGCAATGTGGCGATCCGCAACTCGGTGCCCA
Source organism: uncultured Acidimicrobiaceae bacterium (assembly GCA_963722635.1). GTDB lineage: Bacteria > Actinomycetota > Acidimicrobiia > Acidimicrobiales > Ilumatobacteraceae > Ilumatobacter. The sequence continues at coordinate 47,695 of CAVRNX010000029.1, read as the reverse complement.
GGCCACGGCCCTGATGCCGGCGTCCCAGCCAGGATCCGGTCTCGAACCAACGGGTGACGGGAAAGTCGCGCCCTCCGAGCCCGCTGGCGCCGACGACCTGCCCACCTTCGATCACGGCCAGGTTGATGTCCCAGCTCTCGACGGAGGTGTTGGTGCGACACCTCCACCAGTACTGGAAGCAGGTGCGGCCCAGCACGTCCGACTCGACGTCGGTCCACGGCATCGCGAACGGCATGAAGTCGGGGTCGTGAATGCCATCGAGAGCGAGCTCGGCGAGCGCCAGGCCGAGTTCGTCGTCGATGTATCGCAACGTCAGCGATGGCGTCGTCACCTCGAGGTCGAAAAGCGGCCAGTGCGGATGCCCCATGTGTCCATACTTGCCGTTCGACGTACCCTCGCATCGATGGGTTTCACGCGTGCCGAACTCGAGTCCTTCCAGAACACAACGGTGCCGGATCTCGTCGGCCCCGGCCTGAAGCTGCTGTTCGTCGGCATCAACCCCGGCCTGTGGACGGCAGCGACGCAGACCCACTTCGCCCACCCCGGCAATCGCTTCTACCCGGCGCTGCTGCTGGCCGGTGTGATCACGCGTCCGATCGACCGTGGCTCGGGGATGACCGACGCCGATCGCCTGCACCTGATCGAACGTGGGATCGGTATCACCAATGTCGCCCACCGTGCGACGGCGAAGGCGTCAGAGCTGGGGGCGGCCGAGTTGCGCGAGGGCGGCGAGCAGCTTCGGCGGTTCGTCGCCGAGCACCGTCCGGCGGTCGTCGCCGTGGCGGGCATCACCGCCTACCGAGCGGCCTTCCGGCTACCGAACGCCAAGATCGGTCGCCAGCCTGATTCGTTCGAAGCTGCCCAGCTGTTCGTCGTGCCCAATCCGAGTGGCCTCAACGCCCACGAAACGACCTCCACGTTGGCGGCGGCCTACCGTGAACCGGCCGTCGCCGCCGGTGTGGTCGCCGACTGAGTGCCCGTGCCCGGGTCAGGCCAGGAACGTCAGACCCACCGAGGCGACGACCGCTCCGATCGCCGCCGGCGCCACCAGGCGCCTCAGGTTGGGTGTGCTGATCGTCCAGACGAGCGCACCCTTGACCACAGTGTTCGATGCGGCAGCCAGCACGATCGCATTGGCGGCCGTCGACTTCGACAGCTCGCCGCCGTCGCGGCTGAGTTCCGCCATCGACAACGTGATGGCGTCGACGTCGGCGACGCCGGACGCCAACGCGCCGACGTACACGCCGGTGTCGCCGAGCCACATCGACAGGGCCTTCGAGCCGATCAGCACGACGCCGTACAGCAGTCCGAACTGGATCGCCGGCCCGAGGCTGAACGGGTTCGAGAAGCGCTCCTCGTGGTCGCTGCGATCGCCGACGTCGTTGCGACGTAGCGAGATGAAGATCGCCCACGCCCCGGTGCACAGCCCGCCGACGCCGATCGGCAGAATGACCTGGCGGAGCAGACTGGCGTTGACCACTCCGACCTCGACGATCACCCGGCCGTACATGATCGTCCAAGCCAGCAGGATCGCCATCGCCAGTGCCCGCAACAGGCCGGCGCTCGACTTGCTCCGTTCGCTCATCGTCAGCGTCACCGCCGTCGACGACACGAGTCCACCGAGGATCCCGGTCAGCCCGATGCCGCGCCTCGGCCCGACGATCTTGATCAGCACGTACCCCAGGAACGACAACCCCAGGATGAACACGACCATCAGGCCGACCTTGAAGGGGCTGGCGGCGTCGAACGGCTCGGACCCGATCGGATCGCGGGGCAGCACGGGAAGCACGAGCGCCACCAGGACGGCGAACTGAACGGTCGCCTCGACATCCTGCTGGTCGATGTGACTGACGAAGCTGCGGGTGTACGGCTTGGCGGCCAGGAGCGCCGTCGTCGCCACGGAAACGGCAACGGCGAGCGCCAACTCGCCGATACCGGCCAGCGCGCCGGCCATGAATGTGACGATCGCCGCCAGCTCCGTCGTCAGCCCGTGCGACCCATCACGAACGCCTGAGATATACCCGATCGCCACCACGGCACCGACCACGATCAGGGTTGCGGCGAACACGCTGACGCTGTCGAACCGATCGGCGAGCAACGCGCCGAGGCCGCCGATCAGGCCGATCAAGCCGAACGAACGTGCGCCTGCGAAGAGGTCGGCGCCGGCCCCCTGTTTGGCGAACTGACGCTGAAACCCGACCAGTAGGCCGACCGCCAACGCAACGCCCAGCCGGGCGAGGACACGATCGTCGCGAGTTCGGTGAGTACGTCATCGGTCGGCGTCGCCGCCACAAGGCCAGAAACGAAGCCAGCCATACCTCGAACGTACCCAGCCAGCCCGCTGGGATCAGGGCCGTTCGACCCTGGCTGTGTCGTCGCAGGCCCTCGGCACGGCATGATGGAGCGGTGCCCGAGCCGCTCCGCGTCGCCTACACCCTCGAACAGTGCTGGCACGACGGTCCCCGGTGGCACCGCGGTGGCTGCCCTGCGGGTCGCCTCCGAACTCGACGCCCGTGCCGACGTCTCGATCATCGGCTGTGGCCGGTCGTCACCGGCGCCCGCCGGCCCCGCCGTATCGCCCCGAGCACCGACGTACGCCAACTTCCGCTGGCCCGACCCTGGCTGTACGAGACCTGGAACCGGTTGCGGTGGCCCGCAGGTCGAGCGAGCCACCGGGCCGGTCGACGTCTGCCACTCGACGACCGCGATCCCCGCCGCGACCACGCGCGCCACACGTGGTGACCGTGCACGACGTCGCGTTCGTGCACACCCCCGAACGGTTCACCCGGCACGGTGCGCGCGTGATGCGGGCCGGGCTCGAGCGGTGCCGCTGCGGCCGACCTGATCATGTGTCCGAGCCGCGTCGACCGCCGACGATCTGGTCGATCTCGGCTTCGACAGCGGTCGATTCCGCGTGGTGCCGTGGGGCGTGGATCACGAGGTCGCGACGGGTGCCGACCTCGACCGGGTCAGGCGGACCTACGGTCTTCCGGACTCGATTCGTGCTGTTCGTCGGAACGATCGAACCGCGCAAGAACCTCGATCGGCTGGCGGCGGCGATGAACCGGCTCGACGAGCCGGTGGCACTGGTCGTCGTCGGTGCGCCGACGGGTGGGGTGACGCTCCCGCAGCGCACGGAACCGACTGCCGGTTCCTGGGGTTCGTGCCAGATGACCGATCTGGCACCGCTGTACGGCGCTGCCTCGGTGTTCGCCTACCCCAGTCTGGAGGAAGGGTTCGGATTGCCGGTGATCGAGGCGATGGCCCAGGGGGCTGCGGTGGTCACCAGCCGAGGTGGCGCGACCGAAGAGGTCGCCGGTGGGGCGGCGGTGCTGGTCGATCCGCTCGATGTCGAGGCGATCGCCTGCGGCCTGCAGACGGCGCTCACCGACCCGGATCCGTGGTCGGCGACTGGCGCTGGCTCGTGCCGCGCCGATTGCTCGTGGGTCGGCGGCCGCAGAGGCCACCGCTGGCGGTGTACCGGGAGGTGGCGGCGTGAGCGCCGCGTGCTGCGTGTCGCCGTCAACCTGACCTGGGTCGCCCCTGGTCGAGTCGGAGGGTCGGAGGAGTACCTCGTTCGGCAGTTGTACGGGCTGGCCGAGCGCGACGCGATCGAGCCGACGATCTACTGCCAACGGCCGTTTCGTTCCGCACACGGCGAGCTCGCTGCACGGTTTCGCGTCGTCACCGTTCCGTTCGCGTCGCGATCGCCGATCGACGCCGGTTCTCGCCGAGCACTCGTGGCTGGCGGCCAGAACCCGGTCTGCCGACGTGGTCCACCACGGAGGTGGTACCACCCCGCTGATCGGCCGCCGCCCGATCGTGTTGACCGTGCACGACCTGCAGTACCTCCGATATCCCGAGTACTTCGGGCGTGGTCGCCGACGATACCTCGACGTCATGATGCCGCGATCGGTTCGCTCGGGCGGCGGTCGTGACCGTACCGTCGGGTACGTGCAGCGACCGTCGTCGAGGCGTTCGGTGTCGATCCGGCGAACGGTCGTCGTCGTGCCGCACGGTGTCCCGCAACTGGCGAAGCCGTGCGATGCCGACATCGGCGCCGACACTGGCCCGCTACGACCTGGTCGATCGGCCGTTCGTCGTGTATCCGGCGATCACCCATCCCGCACAAGGGTCACAGGCTGCTGATCGACATGCTCGATCACCTCCACTCCGACATCGCACTCGTGCTGGTCGGTGGGGCCGGAGCTGCCGAGGCCGATCTCCAGCAGGCGATCGCCGCGAGTGCGTCATCGCAGACCGGCTGGTTCGAACCGGACGGGTGCCCGACCCCGACCGCGACGCGCTGATCGCTGCTGCGTCTGCGCTGGTCTTCCCGAGCGAGTACGAGGGCTTCGGTGCCCCGCTCATCGAGGCGATGGTGCTTGGAGACTCCCGTGGTGTGCAGTGCCGCCGAGGCGGTCACCGAGGTGGCCGGCGACGCAGCTGTCGTGGTTGCCGAAGCGCGTCCCGAGGCCTGGGCGGAGGCTGTCCTCGAGGCGTTCGACCGTCGCCAACAGTTGGTGGAACTCGGCGCCATCCGGCGACGTGCGTTCACGCCCGAGATCTCGGGGAGAGCGCTCGCCGGTGCCTATCGCCAGGCGGTCGGCGACGTGAGGGTCGTCGTGGTGTGCCCCCACTTCGAACCGGACACCGCGCCGACGGGCACGGTCATGACCAGGATCGTTCACGAACTGGCGACGCTCGGACACGAACTGCACGTCGTCACGGCGCTGCCGTGGTACCGCCGGCACCGCGATCGAACCGGAGTGGGCCGGTCGCTGGATGCGAACCGATCGCACCGCCTGGGGCAGTGTGACCCGAATGCATCCGTTCCCCGGCGACGACAAGCGCAACCTCGCTCGCCGGGCGGCCGGGTTCGTCGGATTCTCGATGTTGGCAGGGATCGCAGGGCTCCGTGCCGGTGGCTGGTTCCGACAGGCGGACATCGTGCTGGCGATGTCGCCACCGCTCACGCTTGGGTTGACGGCCTGGATGATCGGCGTCACGCGGCGGGCCCGTCTGGTGTTCAACATCCAGGACGTCTTCCCCGACGCCGCTGTACGAACCGGTGCCATCACCAATCGGCGCGTGATCGCGTTGGCGGAATGGCTCGAGCGGTTGAGTTATCGCAGCGCCCGGGCGGTCACGGTGCTGAGCGAGGATCTACGTGCCAACGTCACCGCCAAGATGCGGCCCATCGATCGGCACCGGGTCCACGTGATCCCGAACTTCGTCGACACCGACGTCTTGCGCCCCGCCGATCGGATCACCCGCTATCGAGCCGAGCTCGGCATCGGCGATGATCCGGTCGTGCTGTACGCCGGCAACGTCGGCTTCTCGCAATCCCTCGATCTCGTGGTCGAGGCTGCCCGTCGCTGTCCCGACGTCACGTTCGTCATCAACGGTGACGGCGCTGCGCGGACGGACCCTGGAGCGCGGACGCGGCGGGGCTGGCAAACGTCGCGCTTCGCCGGATACCAGCCGATCGAACGGCTGCCGGAGGTGCTGGCGATCGGGCGATGTGCACGTCGTGCCGCTACGGGCCGGGCTCGGCGACGTCAGCGTGCCATCGAAGACCTATTCCAGCCTTGCCGTCGCCCGGCCCGTGGTGGCTTCGATCGATCCGGACACGGAGATCCCCCGACTCCTGGCCGCCGCAGGCGCCGGGATCTCGGTGCCGGCGGGGGACGCGACAGCGTTCTCGGAGGCGATCATGGCGTTGGTGAACGACCCGGAACGAGCCGCCCAGCTCGGTTCGTCCGGACGCAACTGGGTGGTCGCCGAGGCGTCACCGGCCGCCGTCGGTTCGGCATACGACCAGCTCATGACGGCAATCGTGGCGGAACGACAGGGGTGCGGGCTGCCTGGGGATGCGGCGATCCGGCCGATAGCCTGCCCGACGTGGCAAGTAGCTCCTCGTCGACCAAGAAGGCCGCCAAGCTCGCTCAGAAGGGCAAGGGCCAGAAGATCCGCTTTCAGGGCGGCGCCATCTTTCCGCTCGCCGTCGCGGCCACGCTGATCCTCGGTCTGGCACTGATCGTGTACGCCCGCCAGACGCTGCCCGCAGCCGACTCGTCGCCGCCCACCATCAACGACCACTGGCACGCCGCCTACGGCTTCTACCTGTGCGACGGCTGGTACCAGCTCGACGGCAACCTCGAAGAGCGCAACTCCCAGGGTCAGTTCATCAACACCAACTTCCTGCAGACCGGCATCCACAGCCACGACGACGGCGTCATCCACTGGCACCCGTACACGGCTCGTGCCGTGGGCCGCAACGCGACACTGGGTGTGTTCCTCGACACCTACGAGGTCGAGCTCACCAACGATTCGCTGAAGTTCCCCTCAGCGACGGCGCTCGCCGCCAACTCCGACTTCCCGCCCCAGTTCGGATTCAACGCGGTCCAGGAGTACATCGAGGGCGAAACCCAATGCGACGGCGAGGACGCCGAGGTCTCCGTCAAGGCCTGGGGTTCGTTCACCGACACCGACGGGGGCCGGCGCTTCATCTCCAACATGGACGAGGTCCACGTCGACAACGACGGCATGGTGTTCGCCGTCTACTTCACCGCCGACGATACCGATCAACCGATGCCGCCGTGGGCCCAGGATCTGCCACGACTCGGCGCAGTCGACTCGCTCCAGGTCCGCCCGGAGGATCTCCTCCAGAGCGATGCATCGACCGGTGATACCACACCCGACGCCGGCACGACCGTCGACACCGGCGCCCGACGCCACCGCCGACCAGACGGAGGCCCCGGCGACCACGGGCGGCTGATGCTCGCTGTCGTTCTCGTCGGCGGGTTCGGAACCCGCCTGCGTCCGCTCACCGACAACATCCCGAAACCGATGCTGCCGGTCGTACACCGGCCGATGATCGTCGGTCTCGTCGATCGCCTGGCGGAGGCCGGGGTCACCGACGTCGTGCTGGCACTGGGCTTCAAGCCCGAGCCGTTCACCGAGGCCTTCCGAGCGGGCCGCCATGGCGACGTGAACATCCACTACGCCGTCGAGCCCGAGCCCCTCGACACGGGCGGCGCGATCGCGTTCGCCGCCCGCTGGGCCGGTGTCGCCGACACGTTCGTGGTCGCCAACGGCGACATCATCACCGATCTCGACCTCACGTTCCTGATCGATGAGCATCGCCGGCTCGGTGCCGACGCCACCATCCATCTCACGCCGGTCGACGATCCGTCGGCGTTCGGCGTGGTGGAGATGGGCGAAGGCGGCATGGTCCGGCGATTCGTGGAGAAGCCGGCGCCCGGCGAGACCGAATCGAATCTGATCAACGCCGGCACCTACGTGATGGAGCCATCGGTGCTCGACCTGATCGCTCACGACAGGCGGCGTCTCGGTCGAGCGCGACACGTTCCAGAAGCTCGTCGACGCCGGGCGACTGGCTGGTGTCTCCACCGACGACTACTGGATCGACACCGGCCGTCCCGAGCAGTTCCTGCAGGCCAACCTCGACCTGATTCGGGGGGTGCGCGGAGTGCCCCCGGCGCGATCGGGCCGTCGGCGTCGGTGTCGCCCGACGCCACGGTGGTCGGATCCGTGATCTCGGACGGCGCAGTGGTCGGCGCCGGTGCCACCGTCGTCGATTCCGTCCTGCTGCCCGGAGCCCGGATCGATGCCGGTGCCGAAGTGCGTGGTTCGATCGCCGCCGGCCATGTCGGCGCTGCTGCCACTGTCGATGACTGTGTGATCGGAGCCGACTACTCCGTCGCTGCCGGAACGACCGTGATCGGCGAGCGGTTGCCCGCTCCCGAGTGACTCGCAGCGGGCCGTCTCGTCGGCTCGCACGCGGTCGATCATTCGCCGACAGGGTCCGGCGCGGCCATGATGTAGCCGTGGCGAACGTGATGGTGATCGGAGGGGCCGGGTTCATCGGGTCGCATCTCGTCGATCGGCTGCTCGCCGACGCGGAAGCGGTCGATGTGGTCGACGACCTATCGAGTGGAAGCCTGGCCAACCTCGCCGAAGCACGTTCGGTCGGTGGCACGATCAAGATCCATCATCTCGATGCCGCCAGCCGCGAGTTTGCATCGCTGATCGGGATGCGCGTCCCGGAGGTGTTGTACCACCTTGCGGCGATCCCGCGCGGCGACCCGACGGCGCATCAACTCGCCCAATCGTTGAGCACCACGATGGCCGTACTCGACGCAGCCCGGCTGCACCGGGTTGCGAAAGTGGTGGTCACCCTCCCGGCGACGGCGCTGTACGGCCGACCGGCCGGTCGCGATCTGCCTCTCAAAGAGGTTCCGCTCGAGCCCCGGGGGGTGCGTGGCGTCATCGCTCGCAGTGTCATCGACCTGCTCAACGTGTACCGCGAGCATGACGCGGTCGAGTTCACTGCGCTCGCCCTCTCTTCGGTGTACGGCCCCCGTCAACAGCCCGGCGGGGGTGTCGTGGCCGCCTTCCAGGCTGCGGCAGCGGCACGGGCGGCACCGGTGATCACAGGTGATGGGCGACAGACCCGTGATTTCCTGTTCGTCGACGACGCCGTCGATGCGATCGTCCGGGCCGGCGATCGCGGCAGTGGGCTGGTGATCAACGTGGGTACAGGAGAGCAGACCAGCCTGCGTGACCTGTGGAGCACGATCTCGGGTGCCTCGGGTGCCGAGCCGCAGTTCCGGCCTTCCGCCCCCGACGAGGTGACCAGGTTCGCGGTGTCGCCGGTCCGGGCTCGTATCCATCTCTCGTGGTCCCCGTGGACCGGCCTCACCGATGGGCTGGCCCAGACGCGTTGATCGGCGGTTCGCTAACCGATCGCCGAAATGCAGGCCTCGGCGAGTGTTCGGGACCGTTCGATGTCGGACATGATCGACGGTTCGACGACACAACGGATGCCCGCTGCCTCGACCTCGTCGGCGAGGTGTGCATCGAGCGGGTCGATCACCAACACGGCCGCAATCGGCGCGTACAACTCGGCGACTCCGACGACGGACGCTTGCATGCCGAGTTCGCTCAGCATCCGATCGGCGGGGCCCTTGAGCGCTGCGCCACCCACGATCGGGGAGATCGCGACGACGTGCTGCCGGCGATCGGCCAGCAGCTGATCGACTCCGGGCAGGGCGCGGATCGGTCCGATCGACACGAGCGGATTGGACGGGGCGACGACGATCACGTCGGCATCGGTGAGTGCACTGCGGGCCGCTTCCGAGAGCCGGGCTCCGTCATGTTCGAAGTGCACGCCGGACACCGCCACGCCGTGGCGGAGCCGGACGAAGTAGTCCTGGAACGACACCTGCTGGCCGTCGTCGGCGAGCGTCACCACGGTGCGGAAACGATCATCGGTCATGGGAACCACCGAGAGCTCGAGCCCCCAGGCGCGGTTGATCTCGGCGGTGACCTCGGTCAGCGTGGCGCCTTCGGCGAGGCGCGCCGTTCGGTAGAAGTGTGTCGCCAGGTCGCGATCGCCGAGGTTGAACCAGGTTGCGGCTGCAGATGATCGTTCGGGGCGAACCCGGGTGTACCGCGCGAGGGCACCCATCGCGTGCCACGTCTCGCCCGCCAGTCCCCACCCTCGTTCGGGATCCGTCGCCTCGGCCAACGTGTAGGTGATCGTGTCGAGATCGGGTGAGATCGCCAGGCCGTGCAGTTCGGTGTCGTCGCCGGTGTTGACGATCGCCGTGACGGTGGAGGCAGGGACAGCCGCCAGCAGGCCGCGCAGAAATCTCGCAGCGCCGACACCTCCGGCGAGGACGGCGATCTTCATCGATGCTCCTCGAGCGCACGCTGGTACAGATCGATCAGACCCGTCGCGGTTCGTGCCCATGAAAACCGGCCGACATTGCGATAACCGGCCTCGATCAAACCGAGTCGTCCGACGCCACTCGTCAGGACGCTGCGGAGTCCGGCGGCAAAGCTCTCCGGCAGGTGGCCGTCGACGAGTACCGCCGCCGAGCCGGCGACCTCCGGGATCGCTCCGGTGCGGCTGGCGACCACAGGCGTGCCGACCGATTGGGATTCGAGGATCGGGAACCCGAATCCCTCGTCGAGGCTGGGGTAGGCGAGCACCGATGCATGGCGCACCAGCCAGTGCTTGGTGTCGTCGTCGATCGGGCCGAGGCGGTGGACGCGATTGCCGACCATCGCCGGGAGCGCCTCGATCGCGGCCGTGATCTCGGCCGACTCGTCGCCGGGAGCTCCGGCCAGCACGAGCTGTGCCCTTGCATCGTCGGCGGCGAGCAACCCGAAGGCTCGCACGAGAATCGGCAACGCCTTGCGTCGCTCCTCGGTCCCGATCGCGACGACGAATGGCTCGCCGTCGAACACGGCGGCGACGGGTGGGGTTGGTGACACCGCGCTGGATGGCGCGGTCGGAGGACCGAGATGGACCGTGACGACGCGGTCGGTCCCGAGCAGCGATCGAGCCGCTTCGGCGGTCGCTTCCGAGCTGGTGTGTATCCACGCCCCTCGCGCTGCGGCGCGACGGAGGGTGAGCCCGGCGCGGCGCACGACCGGCGCCGCGAGTTCGGGGTGCTTCAGGAACCAGCAGTCGTAGACGGAGATCACAGTGGGCAGGCTCGTCGGTGGGGCGACGTAGTTGGTGCCGTGCACGAGGTCGACGTCGGTCAACCACCTGTCGCAGCGGGGGTGGTCGAACCTCGACCACAGGTGCGAGGCGGCCAACCCTGGTAGCGGTAGCCGGCGGTGCCCGTCAGCAGGGTCCGAACGGAAGCTCACGAGATAGGGCGCGAGGACGACGTCATCGCGCGCAGCGAAGGCCTCCAGCATGCCGTCGACGGCGGCGGCGACCCCGGTGCGGTGCCCGTACAGCGGGCCGGTGTCGACAGCGAGACGGAGCGGAGTGGTGGTCATGTGATGCCTGTGGACTGTGGCCGCACTCCACGGTAGTCGGCGGGCCGGTTCGGTGACCGATCGGCGCTGTCGCCGGCACCGGCCAGGAATTGCGGTCGGCGTCGTAGACTCGCCCCGTCGGTCGACAGAGGAGATCATACAAGGTGCCACGCGCGTTCATCACCGGAATCACTGGTCAGGACGGTCAGCACTCTGGCCCAGTTCCTGCACGGCCGCGGGTACGACGTGTACGGCATGGTGAAGGGCCAGAGCAACCCTCGTGTCGCGTGCAGTGCTCGAGGAGATGCCGTTCATCGAGATGATCCCGGGTGATCTGGCTGATCTTCCGTCGTTGGTGGCGGCGCTCGAGGTCTCCCAGCCCGACGAGGTCTACAACCTGGGGGCGATCAGTTTTGTCGCCCTCAGCTTCAATCAGGCCGAGCTGACCGCCAACATCACCGGGCTCGGCGTGCTGCGGATGCTCGAAGCGATCCGCATGATCGGTGGCAGCCAGAACAACCCGATCCGCTTCTACCAGGCGTCGTCGTCGGAGATGTTCGGTCAGGTCCGCGAAACGCCGCAGAACGAACGCACACCGTTCCACCCCCGCAGCCCGTACGGGTGCGCCAAGGTGTTCGGCCACGACATCGTCGTCAACTATCGCGAGAGCTACGACCTGTATGCCTGTTCGGGGATCCTGTTCAACCATGAGGGGCCCAAGCGTGGGATCGAGTTCGTCACCCGCAAGGTCACCAATGCCGTCGCTCGCATCAAGCTCGGTCTGCAGCACGAGCTGGTGCTCGGCAACCTCGATTCCAAACGCGACTGGGGTTTCGCCGGCGACTACGTCAAGGCGATGTGGATGATGCTGCAACAGGACGAGCCGGACGACTTCGTGATCGCCACCGGTCAGACGCACTCGATCGAGGAGCTCGTCGAGCGGGCGTTCGGCGAGGTCGGTATCGAGAACTGGCGCGACTACGTGCGTCAGGATCCGAAGTTCTTCCGACCGGCCGAGGTCGATCTGTTGATCGGCGACGCCTCCAAGGCCCGAGACAAGCTCGGTTGGCAGCCGGAGGTCGACTTCCCGGCGCTGGTCGCCATGATGGTGCAGAACGACCTCGAGATCGAGGCCAAGAAGGCCGGCATCGCGCTGTAGCGGGGCGTCAGCTCTCGAACGGCATGTCGGTGATGGCGTCCATCACCGAGCCCGGCGTCGGTGTCGACGCCGGCCCGCAGCTTGTGCCGCAGGGCGAGCGCGAAGCACGCCAGGGCGGCGATGCTCGACACCACCAGGCCGATCTCGATCCGGCGGAACAGCAGGTCGCTCGACAGCCAGGTTCCGAGCAAGAATCCCGCCACGCCGACACCCCAGCCGAGTGCGACCAGGGCGTGGCCCCGCAGGGCGATCACCGCCTGTGCGGTCGCCAGACCCGGCCATGTAGATCGCACTCGACAGGGCGAGCATCGCCAGCGTGCGACCGCTCAGCTCGGCGTTGTAGACGGTCTCGATCACGAACGGTCCGATCAGGAACGCGCCGATGGTGCCGACCACGCCGACGGCGGCGACGAGCTGCATCAGCTTGGTGAGACCGCTGCGGAACTCGGCGAACTCACCGCGTGCGGCCAGTCGGGCCGAACCGCGGGCAGCAGCGCCGCCTGAACGGCCTGGAACAGGAACAACGGGATCCGGGCCAGCAGCACGCCGAAGCCGAACCAGACGACGAGATCGGCTTCGTCGTCGTTGGCGAGCAGCGTCGCGGTGACCGGGCCGGCGTTGAGCAGTGCGGCGGCGAACACGGTGCCGATCAGCAACCAGCCGAGGTTCTGGGTGACCTCGTTCCACTGTGCTTCGGGGCCCGGGCTCGGTGCGCAACTGGCCCTTGGAGCTGCACGACGATCACGGCGACGAGCGGTGACAGCGCGACCGCGAACGCGTACGGGGCGGCTGAGCTGACCCCGAGCGCTGGCCAGAGCGACGCAGGCGATGATGCGGATCACGCCGTCGGAGCCCATCACGAAGGCGTACGACCGGAAGCGGCCGGTACCGGCGCACACGCCGCGCGCCAGATGGGCCGGCGCATAGGAGACGAACGCGGTGGCCAGTGCCGCCAGCATCCACCAGTCGCCGTCGAAGTACTCCGACGTGATGAGCGGGCTGGCGATCAGGATCGCGACCAGGACGATGCCGGTGATGCCCGCCGCCGAGCACGACGATCCGTCGCACCACCGGACGTCCTCCCTGTCCGTTCGCCTTGCGGTGCGACAGGGCGCGGCCGAGTTCCTGTTCGAGCGGGAGGAAGAAGCCGGGAGCGAGGGCGAAGGTCGCGAACCACATCGCAACGATCGGCTTGAACTCGCTCCTCGCCGCCGAGTGCGACCTCGCCGACCTTGAAGAAGGCGTACGTGGCGACGCCGGCGATCAGCAGCGCCAATCCGACGGGGAGAGTGCCCTCGGGGAGCGGGACGCGCCGAAGCGCTGGGGTGGACGGCGAGGACACGAGGATCCTGAGGATACCTGTCGACCCAGCGCTCACGCGGGACGGAACAGAACCTGTGCGTCGGTCTGGGTCGTGGCCCCGCTCCCGGTCGGATCAGGAGCCGGCGGTTGATCAGCGGGCGGTCTCGACCAGCTTGCGCACCTGGGCAGTGACCTGGTCGGCCAGCTGGCGGCGGCGGTCCTCCGCCTTCTGGGCCGTCACCACGAGGGCGCCGACGCCTGCGAAGGCGGCGTCACGCGCCAGTTCGGCAGCTCGCGTGATCTCCGCCGGTACCTCGAGCTGGGTCAGCCGGGTGGCGTCGAACTTGGGCATCTCGAGGTTGCGGATGTCGAGGCGCGTCAGGTCGATCCTGGTCGGGTCGAGGCGCTGGAGGTCGAAGTCCTTGAGGCCGGTCAGATTGAACATGTGGTGCTCCGTTCGGGTCGCCGCCGGGAGGGCCGGGCGGACTCGATTGCAAGTGTGGCGGCGAACGCTAGCAAACGCAAGCGGTCTGTCCGTGACCCCTGTCACGGCGCCCGCCCTGATCGGCCCGATTCCGGTCAACGCCGCCCGGAGCGCCCGTCCGGGCACTAGCCTCGGTGCATCGTGGAGACGGACCCCCAACTCGTGCCGTCGGTCGTGTCCGTGATGGTCGTGCACGAACCGGGCGATTGGTTCGACGAGACCCTCAGATCTCTCGCCGCCCAGGACTACTCGAACCTGCGAACGCTGTTCCTCGTGGTGGCGCGGGACGATGACGAAGCTGCCGAGATCACTGCACGGATCCGGGCCGTGATCCCGACGGCCTTCGTCCGGGCCGTCGAGGCCAACGTCGGATTCGGCCCGGCAGCGAACGAAGTGCTGCGACTGGTCGAGGGCGACAAGGGTCTGTTCCTGGTGTGTCACGACGACATCGCGCTGTCGCGCGATGCCGTTCGGGTCCTTGTCGAGGAACTGTTCCGTTCGAACGCCGGCATCGTCGGGCCGAAGCTGACCGACTGGGACGAGCCGCGCCGGCTGCAACACGTTGGGCTCGGACTCGACCGATTCGGCGAAGTCGATCCGGTCATCGACCCCGGCGAGCACGATCAAGAACAGCACGACGCCGTGCGAGATGTGTTCGTGCTGCCGTCGGCGTGCATGCTCGTGCGGGCCGACCTGTTCCGGGCCCTCGGGGGTTTCGATCCGGCGATGTCGTTCCACGGTGAAGATGTCGAGCTGTGCTGGCGCGCCCATCTCACCGGAGCGCGCGTGATCGTCGCTCCAGATGCCAGCGTGCGCCACCGCGAGCGGCTCACCGAACGGCGACCCGACCTCCATCACCGCGCGCTGCGCAGTCGGCACCGGATGCGAGCGGTCGCCACGCTGACCGGCGGCTCGCGATTGTTGGGTCGCTCGATCCAGATGGTGCTGCTGACGCTGGTCGAGCTCGTCATCGGGTTGTTCACCGGGCGGCTCGGCGAGGCGCTGTCGTCGCTGCGAGCGCTCGTCGGGCTGATCCCGCGTACCGGATCGATCATCTCCAGACGGCGGGCCATCCGCGGTCAGCGGGTCGTGCACGAGCGCGAGGTGCTCGGCCTGCAGGACCACGGCAGTTCGCGCCTCACCTCCTATCTGAGGGGCAAGGAGACGATGACGTTGGTCGGCGCCGACACCACCGTCAAACGTTGGCGCGAGGCGTCGTTCGGGCCGTTGCTCGCCTGGTTCGTCGTCGTATTGGCGATCGTGATCGGCAGCCGCACGTTCATCCAGGAGTCGGTCCCGATGGTCGGCGAGTTCCTGCCGTTCCCCGACAGCCCGGCCGACCTCTGGGGTGAGTACCGCGGCAGCTTCGACGGGCGCTCGTTCGGGTCGACCGCTGCGCTGCCCACGGGCTGGGCGTTGCTCGTGGTGGGCAGCGTGCTGACCCTGTTCCGTATGAGTCTGTTGCTCACGGCGTCGATCGTCGGCCTCTATCTCCTGGGTGCGCTCGGGGCGTGGAGGCTGTGCACGGTCTTTCCGGTCAACCGTGCCCGGATCGCCGGCATGGTCGTCTACGTCGGCGTGCCGCTCGTTCCCGGGCTGCTCAGCCGGGGCGATTGGTCGGCGCTGGCGTGGTTCGCGGCGCTGCCGTGGATGGTGCACCTGCTGCGGCGGGCGGCGGGCATCGAAACCGCCGACCCGGATGCCGCCGAACTCGATCTCAGCGACGGCATCGTCGCCGTGGGGATCCGGCACAGACTGCGAGCGTTGGCGTTCCTGTCGCTCGCTGCTGGCCGCGACGGCGGCGTTCGTTCCGGTCGTCGTGGTGCTGTGGGCCGCAGTCGGGCTGGTGCTCGCCGTCGCCACGCTGATCGCCGGAGGCTCGTGGAAGGTCGCCTCATGGTTGGCGGCATCGACCGTCGCGTCGCTGGCGATCGGCCTCGTGCTGAACCTGCCCTGGGCGCTCGACTGGGCGTGGAGCGACCTGATGGGTGTCAGTCAGAGCCGGATCGACCGGTCGAGCGTTGTACGAAATCGCCTCGTTGTCGCCGACCTCCGAGCGGTTCGCCGTGCTGGCCGTCGTGCTCTACCTGCCGCTCCTTGGCGGCGGTCGCGATCACCCGTGCATGGAGGCTGACCTGGAGCATCCGAGCGGCGTTCCTGGTGATCGTATTCGGGGCGCTGCTGGTGGCATCCGAACGCGGCAGCCTCGACGTTGCGCTGCCACGCCCGATCGATGCTCGCCGTTCCGATCGCGCTCGGTCTCGCCGCTCGGCAGCGCGGCGATCGCGGGTGGGTTCGGGACCGATGTACTCGGGCGCGGGTTCGGCTGGCGTCAGCCGATCGGATTGCTCGCCAACGCAGCGATCGTGGTCGGACTCGTGCCGGCGGTGCTGGCGATCGGCGACGGTTCGTGGCACACGCCGCGCACCCCGATGCCTGGCCTGCTGGCCGCACAGCTGCCCGGAGACCCGACCGTCGGGGACTACCGAGTGCTGTACGTCGGCGATCCGCGGCGTGTTGCCGGTCCCGGGCCGCGAGTTCTCCGACGGCATCGCCTTCGCCGTCACCGATGCGGGTGCGCTCGAGTTCACCGATCGGTTCGTCGTGCCGGCCAACAGGGCCGACGACGCCGTCGCGGTGGCGCTCCGCCTGGTCGCCGACGGATCGACGTTGCGCGCCGGCCGCATCCTGGCGCCGCTCGGGATCAGATATGTCGTCATTCCCAAGACCGATGGGGCGGCGTCCACCGTCGACGACCCGATCCCGCTGGCCGATGGGCTGCTGGCGGCGTTCCAGAACCAGCTCGACATCGGATCGATCTACGGACCGCCTTCCTTGGAGATCTACGTCAACCAGGCCTGGTTCCCGGTCGGAGCGCAGCTCAGCTCGGCGGCTGCCGATGCATCGCGTCAGGCCGGCGAGCAGACGCTGGCCCGGTCCGATCTCAGCGATGCTGTCCCGTCGATGGTCGGCGCCGACGAGGGTGAACCGGCGGCCGCCAACCAGGTTGCGCCCGGTGTCGTGCATCTGGCGATCCCGTTCGACGACCGTTTGCACCTGACGGTCGACGGTGTCGAGGTGCCCGCTCGTCCCGGCTTCGGCGTGACGACCGCGTTCGACATCGAACAGTCGGGAACCGGCATACTCACCTACCAGCGAGACGCCAATCGCGGTTGGTGGCTGGCGTCGCAGATGACGCTCTGGATCGCGTTGTTGGTGCTCGCCGCAGGTGCCCGTTTGCCGATCGGGCGCCGCCGTTTGACGTCGATCCACGACGAAACCCTGATCGACCTCGACGATGCCACGTCGGCTGTCGACGTTGCCGGCGTTGCCGGCGTTGCACCGGGCGGTGTGGCCGGTGAGGCGCTGGCGTCGACTGGATCCGATCCCGATGCCGGCAGTGATGCCGATGACGATGTAGCGAGGGCAGCGCGAGGATCTGGTGGTTCCCGACGGCGACCCGCCGGAGGACGGACCTGGCGATACCGCAGATATCGGTGACCCGCCTGTCGCAACGGGGAGATGCATGCCGACCCACAGTGGGAGTCAGATCGATGAGGCGCCGTTTTCCCGGCTCTGTTCCTGGTCGTCGCCGCGCTCGTCGCGCTGATCGTGGTTGCCCGTACCCGGGTCGAAGCGGAGACGCCGACGTTCAGCGTGTCGGCCAGCGGTTGGATGCCGTCGGCTCCGCCGCCGACCGGCCTGAGCGAGACCTGGTTCTGTCCGGGTGTCCCGGCGACGGGCGTCGATGACGTCGAGGGGGCGATCGTGATCGCCAACCGACTCGGTGAGCGTCTGGTCGGCACGATCCTGCTGGTCAACGACAGCCAACAATCGCAACGACTCGAGCTCGCGATCGACGCCTGGTCGTCGGCGACCGTCGACCTCGACGCCACGCTGCCGGGGGAGATGGTCGGTGCCGTGATCGAGATCGAAGGCGGCGGTGCGCTCGTCGAGCAACAGGCGATCCATCCGTCCGGCAACAGCGTCGCACCGTGTGCCACCGCCACGTCCGACACGTGGTACCTGGCAGACGGCTTCACCGTCGACGGCAGCCTCGACCAGATCGTGCTCACCAATCCCTACGAGCAGACGGTCGTCGTGAATCTCGAGTTCGCCACACGCGAGGGTTCGCGCCGCCCAACGTCCTACCGCGGCCTGACCGTGCCGGCGCGCAGCATCCGAGTCGTCGACCTCGGCGCTCCCGGCGCAGGTGCGCAGAGCGAGCCGATTCTGGCCGTCACCGTCGAGGCATCGCGCGGGCGCCTCGTGGTCGGGCGATCGCAGCGGTTCCTCGGTGGCGGTCGGCTCGGCACACAGGTCACGCTGGCGTCGCCTGCGCTCCGCGATCAGTGGTGGTTCGTCGACGGCGCCAAGGGTGCAGGCATCAGCGAGCGGTTCTCGATCTACAACCCGACGTCCGAACTGGTCGAGGTCGACGTGATCTTCCTCGGTATCGCCGTCCCGACCTCGATCGACCCGATCGAGGTGCCACCCCGCGAGGTCGTCACGTTCGACCCTGGCCCGCTGTCGGATCTCCCCGAAGGCCGCCACGCAACCGTCTTGGCCACCTCGACCGCCGAGCCGGCGATCGTGGTCGAGCGATCGATCACGCGTGCCGTCGACGACGCGATCGCCACGTCGGTGATCGCCGGTGCGACACCGCGTCAGGATGGTCATGTGGCTACCACCTGGTACCTCGCCGCTGGTCCTGTCGAACCTGTCGCTGAGGCCCTGATCGTGTACAACGCCGACATGGCGGAGGGGCTCGTCTCCGTCTTTGCGGTCGGCACGTCCGGCCCGGTACCGATCGCCGATCTGCAGGACGTTGTGATCCAGCCGGCCGGCTTTGTCGTGATCGACCTCACCGACCCGGTGGCACTGGGCCGGCAGTTGATCCTCGAGTCGTCGACCCGGGTGTTCGTCGAGCGTTCGTATCCGACCGGGCGTGGTGCGACCAGGACGTCGTCGTGGGCCGTGCCGGCGGGCTGATCGGCTGGTAGACATCAATCGAGATGGACCGTCTGCTGCTCGCCCTCGCGATCGTCGCCGTGGCCGGTGTGGTGTCCGGTCTCGTGCGTCGCAAACGTCAGGCCGATCCGCCGACCCAATCGCGTCGCGAGCTGCCGTCGCAACTCGATCGCAGAGACTTCGAGGGTGACAACTGGCTGGTCGCCGTGTTCACCTCCGAAACCTGTACGACCTGCGCCGACGTGGTGCGCAAGGCCGAGGTGCTGCGTAGCTCCGAGGTCGCAGTCGCGACGGTCACGTTCCAGGCACGCAAGGATCTCCACGAACGTTACGAGATCGATGCCGTGCCCTGCCTCGTGGTGGCAGACCCGGAAGGGGTGGTCCACGCCGGATTCCTCGGCCCGGTCACCGCCACCGACCTCTGGGCGGCGGTGGCGAATGCACGCCAGCCGGGATCGATCGATCGCTCGGGCGGTTGCGAAGCCCACGAACACCCCTGACCGTTACGCCAGGTCCGGCACGTGGGTCAAGGCAGCGGCGCACCGCCGGCGCTTACTCGGGGATGCCGAGCACGTTGGCGTCGATCTGCTCGTCGATGCCGGTCTCGACCAGGCCCTGCTGGATCAGCTTGGCGACGGCCGGGCCGTCGATCGTCTCGTGCTCGAGCAACGCCTCGGCGATCAGCTCGAGGCCACGCCGGTGCTTGGTGAGCACCACATGGGCCCGGGCCTCCTGCCCGTGCAGGAGCTTGCTGATCTCCCCGTCGAGCAGTTTGGCGGTGTCTTCGCTGTACTCGCGGCCCTGCGACATGAGGTCTTCGCCGAGGAACACCTGCTGTTGGCTGTGCCATGCCATCGGTCCGACCTCGTCGCTCATGCCCCACTCGCGCACCATCCGGCGGGCGATGCCGGTGGCCTGCTCGAGGTCGTTGGCGGCGCCGGAGTTGAGATGCCCGAAGACGATCTTCTCGGCCACGCGGCCGCCCATCGCCTTGCAGATCGTGTCTTCGAAGTACTCCCTGGAGAACGTGTGGCGTTCCTGCGGCAGGCTCCACGTGACACCCAGCGCCATGCCGCGCGGGAGGATCGTCACCTTGTGGAGCGGGTCGCCGTGGGGGAGTACGACCGACAACAGGGCGTGCCCGCCCTCGTGGTAGGCGGTCGCCTTCTTCTCCTCAGCGGTCATGATCAACGATTCGCGCTGGGCGCCGAGCACCACGCGGTCGCGGGCGTTCTCGAAGTCGATTCGCTCGATCTGCTTCGAGCCGCGTCGGACGGCGATCAGGGCCGCCTCGTTGACGAGGTTGGCGAGATCGGCACCGGCCATGCCGGGGGTCGCACGGGCCATCGTGTCGAGATCGACGTCGGGGCCCATCCGCTTGTCGCGGCTGTGGACCTCGAGGATCGCCTTGCGCTCCTCGTGCTCGGGCAGCGGGACGACGATCTGACGGTCGAAACGTCCGGGGCGCAGCAACGCCGGGTCGAGGATGTCGGGGCGGTTGGTGGCCGCCATGATCACGATGCCCTCGGACGTTTCGAAGCCGTCCATCTCGGACAGCATCTGGTTGAGCGTCTGCTCGCGCTCGTCGTGGCCGCCGCCGAGGCCGGCGCCGCGCTTGCGGCCGATCGAGTCGAGCTCGTCGATGAAGATGATCGCCTTGCCCATGCGGCGCGCTTGTTGGAACAGGTCGCGGACGCGGCTGGCGCCGACACCGACGAACATCTCCATGAAGTCGGAGCCGGTGACCGAGAGGAAGCCGACGCCCGCCTCACCGGCGACGGCGCGAGCGAAGAGCGTCTTGCCGGTACCCGGGGGGCCCACGAGCAAGATGCCCTTCGGCACACGGGCACCGATCTCGCGGAAGCGTTCGGGCATCCGCAGGAAGTCGACGACCTCCATGATCTCCTGTTTGACACCCTCGTAACCGGCGATGTCGGCGAACGTGGTCGACGGCTGGTCGGTGTCGTAGGACTTGGCGCGGCTGCGCCCGATCGACATCACGTTGCCCATCTGACCTTGTGCCCGGCGTTGCAGCCACACGAAGAAGCCGATGATCAACATGACCGGCAACAGCAACCCGATGATGCTGAGGAACCAGTTGTTGCTGGGCGACTGGAACTCTTTCGTCACGCCCCGCGAATCGACGAGTGCCTCGTCGGTTTCGGAGAGGCCCCGATCGCCGCCGCCGTTCGACACGAACTTGGTGCCGTCATTGCGTTGGCCGGTGATCTTGCCGCTGTCGGTTTCGATCTTGATCGAGTCGACCTTGCCCGCATCGACGAGCGCGATGAACTCGGAGTAGGTGATCTCGTCGCCCTGGTCTCCCGACAGCAGCGAGGGAATCAGGAAGATCGACAAGAAGATGCCGATCGCGATCCAGGGCATCCAGCGCCGCACCCATGGCGGCGTCGGGCGAGCTTCGCCCTCCGGCAGCTTGGGGCGACGGTCTTTCCCAGGCTGCTGACCGGCCTGCCGGCCGCGCCCGGGGGGCGGGGGTGGCGGCGGAGGAGGCAGGTTGTCCATGTGGACATGCTACGGGGCCCGGTCGGAGTTGCCAGCGCACCCTGACCACGGGATCGTGACCGGCGATGTGCACAGGAGCCGGCGAGAAATGGGGTCCACCAGGCGGCTGCGGGCGCGATCTACGGTGTCCGGCGTGATGAGGCAATGTTCGCGTTCGGGCTGCAGCGAATCGGCAGCCGTGACCCTCACGTACCAGTACTCGCACGCCCAGGTGTGGCTCGACACCCTCGCACTCGAGCGCGAGCCGCACGCATACGACATGTGTGATCGACACGCAGGCCGGCTTGACGGCGCCCCGGGGCTGGCAGGTCCGCGATCGCCGGCAGCCGGTGCAGCCGAACCTGATCGCCGTCTGAACCGCTACCCTCCGCCGCCGTGGTCACCGACGAACCGGCAAGCGGTCTGCCCGATCGACGCGGCGGCGATTCCATTCGGTGCCGCCGCCGGCACCTGGGCACTCGGATGGGTGGTCGGCTCGATCGTCGTCACGCCGCTCCTGGTGGCCGCACTCGGTGCCGAACTCGGTGACGATCTCAGTATCCCGCAGCTGCTGGTCGTCGCCATCGGAGCCTGGGCCGTGTTCTTGGTTGCGCTGCTGATCGCCAGCCGACGCTTCGGAACCGGCCGTTTGGTCGGCGACTACGCAGCGCGGTTCCGGCCGATCGATCTGGTCGGCGTGCCGGTCGGTGTGCTGACCCAGCTCCTCCTGATACCTCTGCTGTACCAGCCGCTGCGGCTCTGTGGCCCGACACCTTCTCGAGCGAACGGCTCGAGCAGCGGGCCCAGGATCTCGCCGACCGGGCGACCGGGTTCTCGGCGGTGCTGCTGGTGTTGATCGTGGTCGTCGGTGCTCCGATCGTCGAAGAACTCGTGTATCGGGGCTTGTTGCAGCGATCGCTGACGTCGGTCGTCAACGCCGGTCCGGCGCTGGTGATCATCGCGATGTGGTTCTCGCTGATCCATCTCAGCCCGGTCGAGTATCCGGGTCTGTTCCTGGCCGGGCTCGTCTTCGGTGCCGGCGTCGTCGCTGACCGAGCGGATCGGTCCCGCGATCGTGACCCACGCCGCATTCAACGCGACGGGCATCATTCTGGTGCTCTCGAACCGGTGAGCGCCGGTGACTGACGCGTGCGCCGCCGAGCTGACATGATGGTGACCACTTCATGACCGACCGCATCGACGACACCGATACCGGTTCCGGCGCCGATCCGCATCAGCCCGCGGATGATCGCGCCGCTTCCGACGGCCCGGATGGGCTCGAGTCCGGCTCCGACGCGCCCCAGGACGGCTTCGACCTCTGGTTCGATCGAGAGTTCCCAGGCCGTCGACACACAACTCGATGAGGCACCGGCCGAGATCGAGCAGGCTCGAACCGCAGGCGCCCGCCGCGACACAACCCGGGGTGCCCCTGCTCGAGCGGATCTGGAACCGGATCGTGCGCCGACCCACCGAATGGGCCAACCAGCCGTGGCCGACCGAGCGGCTCGTCAAGTACATCTTCACGGTCGTCACACTCGTGGTCACGACCGGGATCATGTTCAATGTCGTGCACCTCAGCCCGTTCGCCGGCCGAGATCTCGTGTTCGACGACACCACGCCGACCGGAGGCGACTTCGGAGCGCACGTGTGGGGCCCTGCGTTCCTGCGTGACCATCTGCTGGGGTCGTTGCGCCTCAACGGGTGGACCATGGACTGGTACGGCGGCATGCCGGCCTACCGCTTCTACATGGTGCTGCCGGCGCTGGCGATCCTGTTGGTCGATGTCGTCCTGCCGTACGGCGTGGCCATGAAGTTCGTCGCCGTGCTCGGCATCGTCACGTTGCCGGCGTCGTGCTGGGCGTTCGGCCGGCTCGCCAAGTTCCGCTACCCGATGCCCGAATTGTTCGCCTTCGCCGGGTTGGCGTTCGTGCTCGACGAGAGCTTCAGCATCTACGGCGGCAACCTGAAATCGACGATGGCCGGCGAGTTCTCGTTCTCGATCGCCCTGTCGATCGGTGTGCTCGCGCTCGGTGTGCTGGCGGCAGGGCTGCGTACCGGCAAGTACCGGGTGTGGGCGTCGGTGCTGATCGCCGCTGCGTGCGTGTCGCACGGCATCGTGTTGATCTTCGTCGCCGCTGCCGCACTGGTGTTCTGCCTGGTGTGGATCGATCGCACCCGGATCATCTACGCCGTCACGGTCGGCGTCACCAGCGTGCTGTTGATCATGTGGTGGGCCGGGCCGTTCCTGCTCGACCACGAGTACATGACCGACATGAAGTACGGCCCCCGTGACGACTGGTGGGCGATGTTCTTCCCGCTCACTGCGCCGCTCGACATGTTGATCACGTCGCTCGCCGTGTTCGGTTTCGTGATGAGCGTCATCCGGCGCCACCTCAACGGTGCCGCGCTCGGTGTGATCGGGTTGGTGTTCGTCGCCGGCGTGTACCTCGCCCAGGACAGCCTGCCGGTGATCGGTCTGCTCTGGAACCCGCGACTGCTGCCGTTCGTCTACCTGATCCGCTATCTCCTGATGATGGTCGGTGCCGTCGAGCTGATCAGCCTCGTCTGGAACGCCGCTCCGCGATCGCCGCGCCCTGGCCGCCTACGTCGGTGTGGGAGAGCACGGCGTTCGCCGGCGTGTCGGCGACGGGTGTGCTGATCGTGTTGGGATTCATGTTCCAGGCGTTGCCGTTCGACGGCTACGAACAGGTCGAGGACGGCGCCCAGGTGTACTCCTGGGGGCCCTTCACGGCGACCAGTACCAACGCCGATGCGCAGGGTGACGGCTGGGCCCGGTACAACTTCCTCGGGTACGAAGGTCGCGACCAGTACTACACCGAGTACCACCAGGTCGTCACCACGATGGCGGCGATCGGTAACGACGACTCGCTCGGGTGCGGGCGCGCCCTGTGGGAGAACAACGGCGACAACGGTCAGTACGGCACCACGATGGCGCTGATGCTGTTGCCGTTCTGGACCGATGGATGCATCGGCTCGATGGAGGGCTCTGTTCTTCGAGGCGAGCGGCACGACGCCGTATCACTTCCTCAGTGCAGCAGCGATGTCGAAGCAGTCGTCGAATCCGGTCCGCGAGCTGCGCTACGTCGACAACGACGCCGACGTCGGGGTTCGTCACCTGCAAGACCTCGGTGTGCGGTACGTGATGCTGCGCACCAACGAAGCCAAGACCGAGGCGGCCGGCCATCCCGAGCTGTCGTTCATCGCGTCATCGGCGCCGTGGGACATCTACCTCGTACAGAACTCTGACATCGTCGTGCCGCTGGAGACACAACCCGTGGTCGTACGGGATCGATCGGGCGACGGACGAGAACGCAATCTCGAGTTGGGTACGAGCTGGTTCCAGCACCAGGACGAGTGGGCGGCGATCCCTGCCGACGCCGGCCCCGACCAGTGGCAGCGGATCTCCGTGCAGGTCGATCTGGCACGTCGCGAGGGCGCTCCGGGAGAGCCGGGGCGTCGCGTCGACATCGTCACGCCGGTCGAAACGATCGAGCCGGTCGCGCTGCCCGCCGGTCACGATCACCAATGTCGACATCCAGCAGCAGTCGCTCGTCTTCGACGTCGATCAGATCGGTGTGCCGGTGCTGGTGCGGGTCGGCTACTTCCCGAACTGGAATGCCTCGGGCGCCGACGGGCCGTATCGAGTCGGGCCGAACATGATGGTCGTCATCCCGGAAACGAACCACGTCGAACTGAGCTACGGCCGCAGCATGGTCGACTGGATGACGATCCTGCTGACACTGTTCGGCATCGGCTTGTGTGTGTTCTGGCGGTGGCAGGGGCGACGTGCAGCACGCGTCAGAACTGCCGGTTTCCTTCGCCGGCCCGGCAACAGATTCGTCAGAAGCGGGCAGAGTCGGCGGTGGCGAGATGGCCGACGCTGCGTCCGTCGAGACCGGCGAGATGGTCGATGGAGCGATGGCCGACGGTGTGTTCGTCGAGACCGGCGAGATGGTCGACCGTGAGATGGCCGATGGTGCGATGGCCGATGGCGCGTTCGCCGAGACCGGCGTCGAAGCACCGCTCGACCCGCCGAAAGATCGAGACGGATGATCGGGGCAAAGTCCGGACTTGTCGGTGACCCGATGGGCGTCACCCCGGGTGCCTTCCCGATAGGTTGGGTGGCCGTTTATGTCAGTGCTGATGAGATCGTCAAGGCCTACGACATCCGGGGGACTGTGCCCGATCAGTTGGACGGCGAGGTCGCCCATGCGCTCGGCGTCGCCTATGCCCGCTTCGTCGATGCCGATCGTGTCCTGATCGCCCGTGACATGCGGCAATCAGGCGAGGCTCTGGTGGCCGAGTTCGCCCGGGGCGTGATGGAGCAGGGGCTCGACGTCGTCGACCTCGGGCTCGGCTCGACCGACATGCTGTACTACGCCGCCGGATCGCTCGATGCGCCGGGTGCGATGTTCACGGCGTCGCACAACCCGGCCCAGTACAACGGCCTCAAGCTGTGCTTGTCGGGTGCTCGCCCGGTCGGCATCGACAGCGGACTGGCCGAGGTCCGCGATGCGGCGTCATCGGTGCTGGATGGGCACCGCCCGCGCCCAGCCGAATCGGCGGGTTCGCTCAGTTCGCTCGACATCTTGCCGGCGTTCGTCGAGCACGTGCTGTCGTTCATCGAGATCGAGGCGATCCGACCGATGCGGGTCGTCGCCGACACCGCCAACGGGATGGGTGGTCTGGTCGTGCCGGCGGTGTTCGAGCGGCTGCCGATGATCGACCTCGAGGTGATGTACGGCGAGCTCGATGGCACATTCCCGAATCATCCAGCCGATCCGCTCCAACCGGCCAACCAGCGTGACCTGCGAGCTCGCGTCGTCGAGTGCGGGGTTCGATGTCGGGCTGGCGTTCGACGGTGACGCCGACAGGGTGTTCGTCGTCGATGAGCAGGGTGTCGGCATGAGTGGCTCCACGACCACGGCACTCCTCGCAGCATCCGTCCTGCGCTCGCACCCGGGCGCCACGATCCTGCACAATCTGATCTGCTCGAGGGCGGTTCCCGAGACGATCGCCGAGCATGGCGGCGTCGCGGTGCGCACGAAGGTCGGGCATTCGTTCATCAAGCAGGAGATGGCGTCCACCGGGGCGGTGTTCGGGGGCGAGCACTCGGCCCACTACTACTTCGCCGACAACTATCGCGCCGACAGCGGATTGATCGCCACGATGCTCGTGATCGGCGAGATGAGTCGTGGCGGTGAGGGTTTGTCCGTGCTGCGCAAGCCGTTCGAACGTTACGCGGCGAGTGGTGAGATCAATACCCAGGTCAACGATCCTGCTGTCATCATCGAGCACGTCAGCGAAGCGTTCGCGACCCGGCCGCAGGACCGACTCGATGGTCTCAGCGTCGATTGCGACAGTTGGTGGTTCAATCTGCGTCCTTCGAACACCGAACCGCTGTTGCGGCTCAATCTCGAGGCGGTCGATCGGGACGAGTGCGACAGCCGCGTGGCCGAGATCCTGGCCCTGCTCACGAGCGCCTGATCATCATGTCGATCTACCCTTCCCCCGTAACTGCCGGCTCCACACCCGTAACAGCTCTCTCGCCGGCCCTCCTCTCGAAAGTGATGTCATGAGCCTCGACGCAGCACTCCTGTCGATCCTTGCCTGCCCCGAAGACAAAGGGCCGCTGTACTACCTCGAGCCCGAGCAGGTCTTGTTCAATCCGCGCCTGCGGCGTACCTACGAGGTGCGTGACGGGATCCCGGTGATGTTGGTCGAGGAGGCGTCCGAGCTCGACGATGCCGAGTTCGACCGGCTCTCGGTGATCGTGTCCGACCGTGCGGTCGCTCCGACGTTCGAGGCGTGACGCGCCACCCGTTGACATGACGAACGCGTTACGCTTCGGTTCCGTGATGGGCACTTCTCGACACAGGTTGGCTCGCGCCGGTCTCACGATCGCAGCCATCGCGGCCGCGGCCGTGGCCTCGGTGGCGATCTCGCCCGGCCAAGAGCGCACGGTTCAGGCGATCGGCGACGCGTTGGGAGCGGGCGGCGAGTTCCACGCAATCACACCGGCGCGCATCCTCGACACTCGAGATCGCAACCTCGATCCGGCATTGTTCGGGCGTAAGCCGTCCGACTCGCTCGCCAACGACAGGTCGTTCGAGGTGCCGGTCGTCGGTCGCGGCGGCCTGCCTGCGTTCTCGGACGAAGACGGTGACGGGTACGACGACAACGTCTTGGCGGTGGTCGTCAGCATCATCGCCGTCTCGCCGACCAGCGTCGGCTACCTCCGGGCCTTTCCTGCCGGGGCCACGCAGGGCGACACGTCGGTGATCAACTTCGACGCCAACCAGATCGTGCCGAACTCCGCCGTGCTGCGACCCGGGAAAGGTGGCAAGATCGCGATCCGCCTGGTCACCCCGCGGGGCCCCGGCACGAGCGACGTGGTGATCGACGTCTCGGGTTGGTTCTCGACCAGCCAGTACGAGACCGCTGCAGGTGTTCCGAGACGCGGGGCGCGCCTCATCCCGATCTCGCCGATCCGTGCGTACGACTCGGGGCTGACCAAGTTCGGTGCCAAGCCGCTCGGCGCGCGGGGCCAGATCGAGGTTCCCGTTCGCGGGGCCGTCGACGCCAGTTCGCCCTCGGTTCCGGTGCCCGACAACGACAACATCATCGGCGTGGTCGCCAACATCACCGGTCAGAACGTCTTCAGCGGCAGCCGTGCCACCTATTTGTCGGCGCTTCGCCAGCCGGTGGCGAGCGGAAAGAAACCTGCAACCAGCACGGTCAACCTGCTGCCCGGCCAAACGCGGGCCAACCTGGCGATCCTGCCCGTCGATGCCAACGGTTCGATCCACGTCTTCAATCTCAACGGCCAGATCCGCCTCGTGGTCGACATCGTCGGGTACCTGCGGGCGGGCGACTCGGTCGACACGCAACTCGGTCGGGTGATCCCGCTCGTCGCCCCGTTCCGCGTGTTCGATACACGCCTGTCCGAACACGAGAACCTGCCGCTCGGCCCAGCCAACTCCGAGCCATGGGGCTTCGATGATGTGGTCAACGATGTCACCATCGACGGTGAGTGGGTCGGCGACCAGGTCGGTCTGTTGGGCAACCTCACCGCGACCAATCTGCAACCTCAATACCTGGGCGGGCCGGTCGCTTCGTTCATCACCGCGTATCCCTCCGACGAGACTGGTCCGGCGACGCCGCCGAAGATCTCGAACCTCAACATCGTCGAGGGCGAGAGCGTGCCGAACCTGGCTCTCCTCAAGTACGGCCACACCGCCGCAGACTCGCACTCGCTGCAGTTCTACAACCGCGCCGGCTACGTGGACTACCTGCTCGACATGTACGCCGTGGTGCTCGCCGACTGAGCGTCGGCCGAGCGGCACGGACTGATTGGCAGCGGGTCGGGTATGGTGGTTCAACGCGCGAGCTGACTCGATCGGCGCCAGCAGGCCCCGGCTCGCTCCATCCCGATTCCGGAGGAGACCGAATCATGACTTCCACTACCACCGCCGCGCGCAGAGATTTCCGGGTTGCCGACCTGTCGTTGGCCCCGTTCGGCCGCAAGGAAATGATCCTGGCCGAGCACGAGATGCCCGGTTTGCTGGAGATCCGCAAGGAGTACGGCCCCAGCAAGCCGCTCGCAGGCGCACGTATTTCCGGCTCGTTGCACATGACGATCCAGACGGCCGTGCTGATCGAGACACTCACCGCACTCGGCGCCGAGGTGCGCTGGGCGAGCTGCAACATCTTCTCCACCCAGGATCATGCTGCCGCCGCCGTCGTGGTCGGCCCCGAGGGCACGCCGGACGACCCGCAGGGCGTTCCGGTGTTCGCATGGAAGGGCGAGACGCTCGAGGAGTACTGGTGGTGCACCGAGCAGATGATGACCTGGCCGATCAGCGCCGACGGCGCCATTTACGACGGTCCCAACATGATCCTCGACGACGGTGGGGACGCCACGATGCTGCTTCACAAGGGTGTCGAATACGAGCGCACCGGGCAGGTTCCCGACCCGACCGAAGCGGCCAACGCCGAGCTGGCGATCGTGCTCGGTCTGCTGCAGCGATCGCTCAAGAACGACCCGCAGAAGTGGACCCGCATGGCGTCCCACATCAAGGGTGTCACCGAGGAGACCACGACGGGCGTCAAGCGGCTCTACAAGATGTTCGCCGAGAACGAGCTGCTGTTCCCGGCGATCAACGTCAACGACTCGGTCACCAAGTCGAAGTTCGACAACCTGTACGGCTGTCGCCACTCGCTGGTCGACTCGATCTCGCGGGCGACCGACGTCATGATCGGCGGCAAGGTCGCCGTGGTGCTGGGCTACGGCGACGTCGGCAAGGGCTGTGTGCAGTCGCTGCAGGGCCAGGGCGCCCGCGTGATCGTCACCGAGATCGACCCGATCAACGCTCTCCAGGCGGCGATGGAAGGTATCCAGGTGTTGCCGCTCGAAGACGTCGTCGACACCGCCGACATCTTCGTCACCGCGACCGGCAACATGAGCCTGATCACGGCCGCCGACATGGCCAAGATGAAGCACAACGCGATCGTGTGCAACATCGGCCACTTCGACAACGAGATCGACATGGAGGGCCTCGCCCGTTCGGGCGCCACGCGCGACGAGCTCAAGCCGGGCACCGACGTCTGGAAGTTCGACGACGGTCACCAGATCATCGTGCTCGCCGAAGGGCGGCTCGTGAACCTGGGCTGCGCGACCGGTCATCCCAGCTTCGTGATGAGCTGCTCGTTCTCGAATCAGGTGATCGCCCAGATCGACTTGTTCAACAACACCGAGCAGTATCCGCTCGGCGTGTACGTGCTGCCCAAGCACCTCGACGAGAAGGTCGCCCGGTTCCACCTCGATGCGCTCGGCGTCAAGCTCACCAAGCTCAGCGACGAGCAGGCGGAATACCTCGATCTCGACCCGTCCGGCCCGTACAAGCCGGAGAACTACCGCTACTGATCAACGGGTCAGGGTCGCCGCCACTCTGATCAGACGCCAGAGACGCCAGAGACGCCAGAACCCCGGACACGCCGGCCGGTGGTACCGAGGGGTCTCCTCCAACGCCCGGATCCCACCGGTTTCGCAAGAGTGTGACACCCCTCGCGTACAACTGGTTCCATGATGTTCCAGTCTCGTTGTGCCGGGTGTGACCGAATCGGGCCCGTGTTGTGCCGCACCTGCCGGTTTGCTCTGGCCGCCCCGGCTGCGATGCCGAGCGGTGGCGATGTGGTCGCCGCCGTCCCCTTCGCCGGTCGCCCGCGCTCGGTGTTGCTGGGCTTCAAGTACGCCAATCGCCGTCAGCTGGCGCATCACTTCGCTGGTCTGTTGGTGAATCGGCTGCTGGCGGCAGGTGTGCGATCCAGAGACATCGATGTCGTCACCTGGGCGCCGACCAGTCGTGGGCGTCGTCACCGCCGCGGATTCGACCAGGCCGAGCTCGTCGCCAAGCGCGTCGCCGCACAGCTGGGCATTCCGTGTCGCAGGCTGCTCGAGCGTGAGGGTGGGGTCGCCCAAACCGGTCTCGACCGTACGACCCGGCTGCACGGCCCGGTCTTCCGCGCCAGCCCGGCAGCGTCCGGCCAGCGCGTGCTCGTGATCGACGATGTCATCACGACAGGGTCGACGCTGCGCTCGGCGGATGCTGCGATCCGCGCTGCGGGCGCCCATTCGGTCAGGCGTGCTGCGGTTGCCACCACGCCGACGCTCGTCGCCCGCGCCGATCACGATCCCTCGCGCCGTCACCCATCACGTCACCAGCCGACGCGCCGGCAACGCCCGGCAGCCCGGTCGACCGTGCTGCAAGGCCCCTGGGCAGCCTGAGCGCCTGCCCCGAGACGCGACGATGGCATCTCCTTCCGGCGGGTGCCGAAAGGAGATGCCATCGGTCCGTTGATGCTCGGGCCGGACGTCAGTCGATACGCACTCGAATCTGGCGGTCGTGAAGGCGAACCTCGATCCGGCTGCCGGGCTGATCGAGCTGATCCTGAATGCGGCAGAGCTCCAGCTCAACGGTGTTCTTCTTTCGCCGTCCAATGCCCCCACGTTCACCAGATTCACGTTCGGCGCCGTCCGCATCGGCGACACGCTCCCCGGTAGGCTGGGCAGCCGCATGGGCATCCTCGATCGCATCCTCCGCGCGGGAGAAGGCAAGAAACTCAAGGCGCTGCAAGGGATCATTCCCGACATCAGCGCCCTCGAAGGCGACTTTGGGCGCCTCTCCGACGACGAGCTGAAGGCCAAGACCGGCGAGTTCCGGCAACGTCTCGACAACGGTGCAGCGCTCGACGACATCCTGGTCGAGTCGTTCGCCGTGATGCGCGAGGCGGCCGATCGCGTGATCGGTCAACGTCACTACGACGTGCAGATGATGGGCGGCGCCGCGCTGCACTTCGGCTGGGTCGCAGAGATGAAGACCGGCGAGGGCAAGACCCTCGTCTCCACGCTGCCCGTCTATCTCAACGGGTTGGCCGGCAAAGGTGTCCACCTGGTCACGGTCAACGACTACCTGGCTCGCCGCGACGCCGAGTGGATGGGTCATATCCACCGGTGGCTCGGCCTCGAAGTGGGCCTGATCATCCCGGGGTTTCAGACCTCGCCGCCGGAGAAGCGCCGCAACTACAACGCCGACATCACCTACGGCACGAACAACGAGATGGGTTTCGACTATCTGCGCGACAACATGGCGGCCAAGCTCGAGAACAAGGTCCAACGTGGGCACAGCTTCTGCATCGTCGACGAGGTCGACTCGATCCTGATCGACGAAGCCCGCACCCCGTTGATCATCTCCGGACGCGTCGGCGACGCCGCCAAGCTGTACTACCGGTTCGCATCGATCATCCGCTCGCTGCAGCGCGACATCGACTACGAGGTCGAAGAGGACAAGCGTGTCGTCGTGCCCACCGAGGACGGCATCGAGAAGGTCGAGTCGGCGCTCGATGTCGAGAACCTGTACGACGACGTGTCCGCCAACATGGTGCACCAGTTCACGGTGGCGCTCAAGGCCAAAGAGCTCTACAAGCGCGACAAGGACTACATCGTGCAGGGCGGCGAGGTGAAGATCGTCGACGAGTTCACGGGCCGCATCCTCGAGGGCCGACGGTGGTCGGAAGGCATCCACCAGGCCGTCGAAGCCAAGGAAGGCGTGAAGATCAAAGAGGAGAACCAAACCCTCGCCACGATCACGCTCCAGAACTATTTCCGCATGTACGACAAGCTGGCCGGCATGACCGGTACTGCCCAGACCGAGGCGGCCGAGCTGATGAACACCTACGGGCTCGGCGTCGTGCCCGTGCCGACCAACCGACCACTCGTCCGGATGGACCAGGCCGACCTGATCTACAAGGGTGAGCCCGGCAAGTTCGCGGCGATCATCGACGATATCGAGGAACGCCACGCCAAGGGCCAGCCTGTGCTGGTCGGCACGATCAGTGTCGCCAAGTCCGAGTTGCTGTCGCGCATGATGTTGCAGCGAGGCATCCCACACGAGGTCCTCAACGCCAAGCAGCACACCCGCGAGGCCGACATCGTCGCCCAGGCCGGACGCCTCGGCGGCGTCACCGTCGCCACCAACATGGCCGGTCGCGGCGTCGACATCCAGCTCGGCGGCAACCCTGAACTGATGGCACACCACGAGGTGCTGAAACAAGGCTTCGATGCCGACCTGCTGGTCGACGACTTCGCCCTCCCACGCCCCCTGGCCGAGATGCCGGAGGAGTTCCGCGAAGAGCGCAAGAAAGCGCTGGCGCAGTACGACTCCCTCGTCAAGGCCTACAAGACCGAGTGCACTGCGGAGGGCGACCTGGTGCGCGAGGCCGGCGGTCTGTACGTGATCGGGTCCGAACGCCACGATTCACGCCGGATCGACAACCAGTTGCGTGGCCGCGCCGGTCGCCAGGGCGACCCCGGCGAGAGTCGGTTCTTCCTCAGCCTCGACGATGAGCTGATGCGCTTGTTCGCGACCGGCGCGCTGCAGTGGGCGATGGGTCGATTCGACGATGACGAAGCGATCGAGGCGAAGATGGTCACGAAGGCGATCGAACGCGCTCAGACCACGGTCGAGACCAAGAACGCCGAGATCCGCAAGAACGTCCTCAAGTACGACGAGGTCATGAACGAGCAACGCAAGGTGATCTACCTGCGCCGTGACCAGATCCTCGATGGTGAGGATCTCAAGTCGGCAGGTACGGAGTACCTCGCCGACGCCGTCGATGCCTTGATCGAATCCCACTGCCAGTCGGTAGCGACCGACGAGTGGGACGTCGACGGCCTCGCCAAAGAACTCACCTTGTTCTGGCCGACCACGCTCACGGCCGACCACCTGCTCGAGGTCCGCAACAGCGACGAGCTGTACGACGTGATCATGGCCGAGGCCACCAATCACTACGAACAGCGCGAAGCCGAGATGGGCGAGGAGGTGATGCGCGAAGTCGAACGCCAGGTGATGCTGCGCATCATCGACCAGCGCTGGCGCGAACACCTCGAGGAGATGGACTACCTCAAGGAGGGCATCAACCTGCGGGCGATGGGCCAGAAGGACCCGCTCGTCGAGTGGCAGCGCGAGGGCTACGAGATGTTCGGCGGGATGATGAAGGGCATCGCCCAGGACTTCGTCCGTTACGTGATGCACGTCCAGGTCAAGGAACAAGAGGCGCAACCCAAGCTCGAGCCGAAGGTGATCAACCTGCAGACTTCCTCCAGCGACGATGCGCCGGTGGCGAGCGGGTTCGATCGTGCAGCCGCCCAGGCCGCCGCCGAGGGTGAGATCCCGGCCGGGGCACCACAGGCAGCGCAGCCGGCGCCCACGTCGAAGCCGACCACGGTCGTGAAGGACGCCTTCGAGAAGACCCCCCGCAACGCTCCGTGCCCGTGCGGCTCCGGTAAGAAGTTCAAGCAGTGCCACGGCGCAGCCTGATCGGGATCCTGTTGTGCGCGACTTCACCGACGACCTGCGCGAAGAGCGCCGACGCCTCGAGGAGGCCGGCGACTATCTGAAGGTCGCGGAGGGCCGGGACCGTTTGGTCGAGCTCGAAGCGGAGATGCAGCGGCCCGACCTGTGGGACGATGCCGAACTCGCCAAGCGGATCAACAGGGAGTACTCCAACGTCAAGGAGGACGTCGACACGTTCGATGGCCTGTCGAGCCGGTTGGCCGACGCCGAAACGCTGCACGAGATGGCGCGCGAAGTGGACGACGCTTCCCAGGAGGCGGACATCGAGGCCGAGCTCGGCTCGGTGGCGACCGAACTCGACCAGCTCGAGCTGCGCAGCTTGTTCACCGGCGAGCACGACGATTCGCCGTGCATCGTGCAGATCAATGCCAAAGATGGCGGTGTCGACGCCCAGGACTTCGCCGAAATGCTGCTGCGGATGTACGCCCGATGGGCCGAGCAGCGTGGCTTCGACATCACCTTGAACTACGAGTCAGAGGGTGTCGAGGCCGGCATCAACTCGGCCGAGTTCACGCTGACCGGTCGCTACGCCTACGGCTTGATGACCAGCGAACGCGGTACCCACCGGCTGGTGCGGATCAGCCCGTTCGACAACCAGGGTCGCCGTCAGACCAGCTTCGCAGCGGTGCAGGTGTGGCCGGAGATGGATGCTCCGAACGTCGATGTCAACGAGGCCGAGATCCGTATGGAGGTCTTCAGGGCCTCCGGTGCCGGCGGTCAGCACATCAACAAGACGTCCTCGGCGGTGCGCCTGATCCACGAGCCGACGGGCCTGATCGCCAGCTCGCAGGAAGAACGCAGCCAGCTCCAGAACCGTGAGCGGGCGATGAACCGGCTCAAGTCGCTGATCGCCGCCAAGATCGAAGAAGAGCATCAGCTCGAGCTCGACGCGATCGCCGGCAAACAGGCCCAGGTCGGCTGGGGCAGCCAGATCCGGTCATATGTGATGCAGCCGTACCAAATGGTGAAAGACCTCCGGACCGAGATCGAGACGAGCGCTGTCGAAGCGGTCTTCGACGGCGACCTCGACCAGTTCATGGAGGGCTACCTGCGCTGGAAGCGTTCTGAAGGCACCGAACAGGACTGAGCGCCGCTGATCCACGGGTGTGCCGCAACATGACCGTTTGATGACGGTACGATCGTGGCGCCTTCGGGTACTCCCATGATTCGCCTCGAAAACGTCACCAAGAGCTACTCGACCGAGGTCGTTGCGCTGCGCGATGCCAGCTTCGACATCGCCAAGGGTGAGTTCGTGTTCCTGGTCGGGCCGTCCGGCTCGGGCAAGAGCACGTTGCTGCGACTGCTCAACCGTGAGGACCGCCCCGAACGTGGCGCCGTGTGGGTCGCCGGGCGCAACATCATCGACATGCCGCCCAGCCGTGTTCCGCATCTGCGTCGCAACATCGGCAACATCTTCCAGGACTACAAGCTGCTGTCGAACAAGACCGTGTTCGAGAACATCGCATTCGCCCAAGAGGTGATCGGCAAACCCAAGCACGTGATCCGTCAACAGGTCCCAGCAGTGCTCGACCTCGTCGGCCTGGCCGGCAAAGAGGACCGGTTTCCCCATCAGCTCTCCGGTGGCGAGCAGCAGCGCGTCTCCGTGGCGCGGGCGTTCGTCAACAGGCCTCTGATCCTGATCGCCGACGAGCCGACCGGCAACCTCGACCCCACCACGGGCGAAGGCATCATGCGTTTGCTCGACCGGATCAACAAGACCGGCACCACCGTGGTGATGGCGACCCACGACCAGCGGATCGTCAACACGATGCGCAAGCGCGTGATCCAGCTCGACCAAGGCGTGATCGTCCGCGACCAGGCCAGGGGTGTCTACGAATGAGTGTCTCCTGATGTTCTCGCGCCTCACCTACACCCTGCGTGAAACCTTCGCCGGCTTCAAGCGCAACGTCACGCTCACCGCGGCGGCGATCATCACCTCGGCCGTATCGCTGCTGATCTTCGGCCTCACGCTGTTGATCCAGCACGGTTTCGACAACCTGCTGCAGCGGTGGGAGGGCGGCGTCGAGATGATCGTGTTCGTCAGCGCCGGCACCCAGCAAGATGGGCTCGACTTCATCGACAGCACCCTCGCTGACCAGGTCAACACGGGTACGGTCGCCTCGTTCGAGTACTGCGACGTGGTCTGCTCGCTGGCGGATGCCGATCGGGTGCTGGCGGGTGACCCCACGACCCGGCAGCTGCTCAACGAGACCAACATCCCGACGTTGTTCAAGATCGTGCCGGCCGAGTCGACCGAGGTGGCGTTCCTGCGGGGCCTCAAGGAGAGCTACCAGCAGCTGCCGAGCGTCAACTCGGTGACGCTCGCCGAAGAGCAACTCGATCTGATCGGCAAGTTGCAGGGGTTCGTCAGTACCTACACCACCGGTCTGTGGATCGCGCTGATGTTCGCCTCCGGTCTCCTGATCTGGAACACGATCCGCACTGCGATGTTTGCTCGTCGCCGCGAGATCGAGGTGATGAAGCTCGTCGGGGCAACCGACTGGTTCATCCGAATACCGTTCATGCTCGAAGGCCTGATCCAGGGCCTGCTCGGCGGTGTCGCCGCGGTCGGCTCGATGCTGTTCATCAACTGGAGATGGACCCAGGGCGTACAGGACTTCCCCGACTCGTCGGGCATGACAGCACTGGTGGTCGTCGACGGCTACCAGTGGACCGTCGCCATCATCATCCTGGCGTTCGGCGCGCTGGTCGGCATGATCGGCTCCGGCATAGCCGCCTCCCGCTTCCTAGACGTCTGAGTCGGTCCGGTTTGCGCCCTGGCAGCGTTGCGGATCGCCCTCGTTGACCAAAGTCGACAACGGGCTCCCGCGCCTTGCCAGGACACAAACCGATCCCGACTCAGAAGAACCGATCAATGATTGGCTGATTCGTCCTTGGTCGGTGGATGCGTGAGGTAACTCGGGTTCGCTGCGGCTCCCGCGCCTTGCGAGCGGACGATCTGACTCGAAATCAGTGGACCTTTGATCGATTGTTCACCGAGAGTCCGTGCGAGGCCTCGGGCTCGCTGTGCCTTGTCCGACACAACCCGATCATCGCTCAGCAAGCTGAATGTTCTGGTTGATCTCGTGGCCTGCCGCGGGGAGGGTGGAGAGGCTCGCTTGATGCGTTCGTCTCGTGAACTGATGGGTCGGTACGGTCGGCACTATGGCTGACTTCTCGCAGATTTCGTACGACGTCTCTGACCACATTGCGACGATCACGTTGTCTCGTCCCGACAAGCTGAATGCCTTCACGGGCACGATGCTGAAGGAGATGATCGCAGCCTTCGACATGTCCGATGCCGATGACGACGTGCGTGCCGTGATCGTGACGGGGGCGGGGCGGGCGTTCTGCGCCGGTGCCGATCTGTCTGCCGGCGGCGACACGTTCGCGAGAGGCGGCAGCGACGTACAGACCGACGCCGGGGTGCCGCGCGATGGCGGTGGCATGCTGACATTGCGGATCTTCGAGTCGAAGAAGCCGGTGATCGGCGCCATCAACGGGGCAGCAGTGGGAGTCGGCGTGACGATGACGCTGCCGATGGACATTCGGCTCGCCAGCACGGCGGCTCGCTTCGGGTTCGTGTTCTCACGCCGCGGCATCGTGCCGGAGGCGGCATCGAGCTGGTTCCTGCCGCGTGTCGTCGGGATCAGCCAGGCCCTCGAGTGGAGCTTCTCGGGGCGGGTGTTCGACGTCAACGAGGCGCGAGCCGGTGGGCTGGTCCGCAGCGTCCACCAGCCCGACCAGCTGTTGGCGGCGGCGCGCGAGATCGCCACCGATATCGCCGAACACACGGCCCCCGTGTCCGTGGCGCTGACCCGTCAGATGATGTGGCGCATGCTGGGCGCCGAGCATCCGATGATGGCCCACCGCGCCGACAGCCGGGCGATCCTCGACCGGGGTCGCAGCGCCGACACCCGAGAGGGCGTCACCAGCTTCCTCGAGAAGCGCCAGGCCGTCTACACCGATCGAGTGAGCGATGGTCTCCCCGATGTGTTCCCAGCATGGGATGACCCTGAGTTCGCGTGAAATTGTCAGAGTTGTCAGCCGCTGCTGACAGCGGTGTGGCAAACGACACATGAGCGCTCAGGAATGTCTCAAGATCAACATGGTTGTAGCCGATACACAGAATGAACCTGTAGCCGAACCGACAGCCGGCTCGCAAGACGGAGAAGACCATGACCACATTGTTGAACGAACAGCTCGAAACAGGCGACGTGATCGAGATCGGCCGCAACGGCGATGTGATCACCGCCCTCGTGTTGCTGGCCGCTGACGAGGCCGTGATTCTCGACGCCTGCGACGGTTCGACGCCGTTCGTCGTCAAAAGCGAAGAGTTGATCGAGTACCGCAAGTTCATTCCCACGGCCTGAGCCGTGATCTGAACCCACCCCAGCTCTCCCCCCAAGCTCTCCCCCCTAGGCTGGGCGCCGTGACTTCCGAGTCCACGGCGCCCAGTCTGTTTTTCGTGCCGGCGGCCAGCCGTTTTTCGATCGGCTCGTCGACGAGTTCTACGCCGGCGTCGCCACGGATGATCTCCTGGCGCCGCTGTACCCCGACTTCCCGGACTTCGAGCCGGCCAAGCACCGGCTGAGCATGTTCCTCGCCCAATACTGGGGCGGGCCGACCACCTACATGGAAGAGCGCGGTCACCCACGTCTGCGGATGCGTCACTTCCCCTATCACGTCGGCCCACTCGAGCGTGATCGATGGCTGTTCCACATGGCTGCCGCCGTCGAACGTACCTGTGCCGACCTCACGAACGGCACCGGGATCGCCGACGAGCTGATGGGATACTTCGTCCCCGCCGCCGAACACCTCCGTAACGACACCGGTCTGCCGATCTCATCGGCGGGCTACGGCAAGGGCTGACGATGGCGGTGATCGAAGTCAGCGACCTGCGCAAGCGCTACGGAGAGACCGATGCCGTAGCCGGTATCTCGTTCGAGATCGCCGAAGGCGAGGTGTACGGCCTGCTCGGACACAACGGTGCCGGCAAGTCGACCACCGTCGAGATCCTCGAAGGCCACCGCCGGCGCAGCTCGGGAACCGTCTCGGTGCTGGGTACCGACCCCGCCGACAGCGGGCGCGATTTCCGCGATCGGATCGGGATCGTGCTCCAGACCTCGGGGGTCGAGCAGCAGCTCACCGTGCGCGAGGCGCTCCGGTTCTACGGGTCCTGCTATCGCGATCCTCGCCCGATCGACGAGGTCGTCGAGATGGTCGGTCTGACCGCCAAGGTCGACGCCCGGATCGGCTCGCTGTCGGGAGGCCAACGACGCCGGATCGACCTGGCGCTCGGCATCATCGGCAAACCCGAGTTGCTGTTCCTCGACGAGCCGACCACCGGGTTCGACCCCGTTGCGCGTCGCGAGTCGTGGAAACTGATCCAGCGGTTGTGCGAAGGAGGTGCCACGGTGTTGCTGACGACGCACTACCTCGACGAGGCCGAACACCTCGCCGATCGGGTCGGCGTGCTCGCCGACGGCCGGCTCGTCGCCGAGGGCACGCCCGATCAGCTGATGGCTGCCGCCCCGAACGCCACGATCACGTTCGAGTTGCCCGCCGGTACGTCGGCCGAGCAGCTCCACGTCCCGAGCCGGCGCGTCGATCGAGGCCGGGGTGGTCAGGATCGAGACCGAGCGACCCACGCCGATCCTCGCCGACATCACCGGTGCAGCGGTGCAACGCGGCGTCGAGCTCGCCGGCCTGAGCGTCAAGCGGGCCTCGCTCGAGGACATCTTCCTGGGGCTCGGCGAGCAGATCGACCCCGGGTCGCAATGAGCTGGCCGTCGACGCTCACGCTGGTCGGGGTGCAGACCCGGTACCAGATCCTGACCTTCATGCGCAGTCCGGTCGGTCTGTTCTTCACGCTCGGGCTGCCGCTGTTCATGCTGGTGCTGTTCAACGCCTTGTTCGGAGACGGCACCGTCGACACGCCAGGCGGGCTCGTGGTCGGTGCAGCAGTTCTACACCGGTGGTCTGGCAGCGTTCACCGCAGTGTCGGCCACGTATACGAACCTCGTCAACATGGTGCCGATTCGTCGAGACGACGGGATTCTCAAGCGCTGGCGATCGACGCCGATCCCGCCCTCGGTCTATCTCGCCGGATGGATACTCGGCGCGCTGTCGGTCGCCCTGCTCGGCGTGGTGCTACAGCTGACGCTCGGCGTGGTCGCCTATGAACTCACGATCGACGTCGCCAAGGTTCCCGCCATGATCGTCACGTTCGTGGTCGGGGTAGCGGCGTTCGCGGCGCTCGGTTTGGCAGTTGCCGGATTGGTGCCCAACGCCGATTCGGCCCCGGCGGTCGCCAACGCCACGATCCTGCCGTTGGCCTTCGTGTCCGACGTGTTCATCCCGCTCGAAGATCCTCCACGGTGGCTCGATCTGGTCGGCGATGTCTTCCCGCTCAAGCCGTTCGTCAACTCGTTCCAGAACACGCTCAACCCGCTCGTCGACGCCCCCGCCTTCACGTGGGACAAGATGGCCGTCGTAATCGTCTGGGGCATCGGCGGGGTGTTGATCGCCCGCTCGTCGTTCACCTGGGAACCGTCGACCAGTGGCTCGCGTCGCAGCAAACGCCGTCGCGGACGGGGCACAGCTCAGGCGAGCGCGTAACAGGCGATCGCCGCCGCAGCGGCGGCGTTGAGTGAGTCGACGCCGGCCGCCATCGGGATCCGTACGGGGATCGTGATCGACAGCAGCTCGTCGCTCAGGCCCGCTCGCTCCGATCCGATCAGCACCGCCCGACGGGCGTTCTGCGGTGTGATCGTGCGGATGTCGGCGGCCTGCGCGTCGGGGGTGAGCGAGTACAGATCTCGATCGCTCATCACTCGCAGCTCGTCGATCAGGTTGGTGGTGCGGGCGTGGGGGATCGAGAACGCCGTGCCCATGGCGACGCGGAGCGCTCGGCGCGACAGTGGGTCGGCACTCGTGTGGTCGAGCAGCACGCCGTCCCATCCCAAGGCGGCGGCATTGCGAATGATCGATCCGATGTTGGCCGGGTTGTCGACGCCTTCGACGACGACGAGCCGAGTGCTGTGTTGCGCCAGCTCGGCGGCGGACGGTCGCGGCGGGCGATGGAACAGGGCGATGATCGAATGCAGCACGCCCAGCCCGGCCACCATCCGTCTGACCTCGTCGCCACCGGTGAACGCCTCACCGCCACCCGCCACGAACCGGTCGGCGACGCCGGGGATCCGTGAGCCGTCGACGAGCGCCCGGAACGGCTGACAGCCGGCGTCGAGAGCTCGTTCGACCACCAGATCGCCCTCTGCCAGAAACAGCCCGGCACCGGCGTCGTCGCGCTTGCTGCGGCGGTTGGCGAGGCCCCGTTCGTTGAGCCGGAACGTGGCGAGCCGCTCGTCGTCGAGCCGTTCGATCGTGACGAACTCAGTAGAAATAGGGGAACCCAGACCAGTCGGGTGTGCGCTTCTCGAGGAACGCGTCGCGACCCTCCGCCGCCTCGTCGCTGGCGTACGCCAGTCGAGTCGCCTCACCGGCGAAGATCTGTTGGCCGACCAGACCATCGTCGATCAGGTTGAAGGCGTACTTCAACATGCGTTGAGCGGTCGGGCTCTTGGCGCAGATCTCCTCGGCCCACTGCAATGCCGTGGCCTCCAGGTCGGCATGAGGTACGACGGCATTGACTCCGCCCATCTCGTGCATCTGTTGCGCCGTGTACTCGCGGCCGAGGAAGAAGATCTCGCGGGCGAACTTCTGGCCGACGAAGCGGGCCAGATAGGCCGAGCCGAAACCACCGTCGAAACTGGCGACATCGGCATCGGTCTGCTTGAACCGTGCGTGCTCCTGGCTGGCGATCGTGAGATCGCAGACGACGTGCAGGCTGTGTCCACCGCCCGCCGCCCACCCGGGCACGACAGCGATCACGACCTTCGGCATGAACCTGATCAGGCGTTGGCATTCGAGGATGTGGAGGCGCCCGGCGCGGCCAGGGTCGATCGTGTCGGCGGTCTCGCCGCCGGCGTACTTGTAGCCGTCCTTGCCACGGATTCGCTGGTCGCCACCCGAGCAGAATGCCCATCCACCGTCTCGTGGTGACGGGCCGTTTCCGGTCAGCAGCACAGCCCCGATGTCGCTCGACATGCGGGCGTGATCGAGGGCCGCGTACAACTCGTCGACGGTGTTGGGGCGGAACGCATTGCGGATTTCCGGTCGATCGAACGCGATTCGTACCGCACCGACGTCATTGGCCCGGTGGTAGGTGATATCGGTGAAGTCGAAACCGGTCACCTCCGTCCAGGCGGTTGGATCGAAGATCTCCGAGACGGCTGCGCTCATGGCCACCATGTTGCCCCCGTCAACAGGTCATGCAGCAATCCGGCACGCCGTCGAGCTGCGCAGCCGGGCCCGCAGGGCCCAGGCCAGCAGTGCCATCGACAGGATCGCCAGCATCGGTTGTGCAGGCGCGAACCAGTCGAGGGCACCCGTCGAACCGAGCGCGATCACCGCCAGCTTGTTGCAGGTCGGGCAGCCGACCGCGAAGAACGACAGCAGGCCACCGAGCCCGCCGGCCTTGCCGGGCGTGTCGATCTCCTCGTCCGGTTCGTCGACGCGCACGTATGTGGCCACCAGCAGTCCGCCGAGGACTGCGGTGACGACCAGCACCGGGTACGACCACCAGGTCACATCGACGGGACGCCCGAACACAGGGTTGGGAATCACATCGGTCGGCAGCCCGACCGCGAGCGTGACGGCAGCCGCCGCGACGAGGGCAATCAACCACCGACGCAGCGGCCAGTTGGCGAGATCGTTCACGAAGCCGATCGTACCGGCACTCGGCGGGACGGTGTCGTCGGCGCTACGGTTCGGCCGTGCCCGCTGCACTGACGATCACCCCTGTCGAAGGCCTGCCGGAGATCGAACCCGGGCACGACATCGCCGACCTGGTGGCCGCCCAATGCGAGCTGAGCGATGGCGACGTCGTCGTGATCACGTCGAAGATCGTGTCGAAGGCCGAGGGTTGTGCGATCGATCTCTCGACGGTCGAACCCTCAGCCTTCGCCAACGAATGGGGAACACGGTGGGACAAAGACCCACGGGTCGTCGAGGTGGTGCTGCGGCAGTCGCGACGGATCGTGCGTCAGATCGGTCCGGTTCTGATCACCGAGACGCATCACGGATTCGTGTGTGCCAACTCGGGCGTCGACCAATCCTCGAGTGGTGCCCACGAGCGGATCCTCGTGCTGCCGGTCGATCCCGACGAGTCGGCCCGTCGCTCCCGCGCACGTTTCGCCGAGCTCGGCGCCGATGTCGCCGTGATCGTGACCGATACGTTCGGGCGGCCATGGCGCGAGGGCCAGACCGACATCGCGATCGGTGTCGCCGGTATCAATCCCCTGTGCAGCTACATCGGGCAGCACGATCCGCACGGTCACGAGTTCCGCGTGCAGGAGATCTGTGTTGCCGACGAGCTCGCCGCAGCTGCTGAGCTGGTGAAGGGCAATACGTCGCGAGTGCCGGTCGCCGTGATCCGCGGTTATGAATGGGTAGCCGACGACACCGCCTCGATCAGGCCGGTGATCCGCGACTCGAGTCGCGACCTGTTCCAGTGACACGTGGTGTCAGGGGTTTCAGCGGTTAGACGGCGCCGTCACACAAGTGGATCGGGACGCCCGATCGAGGTCAACACGGTTTGCCAGGCCAGATCGACCTGGGCCGGGGTGAGCTTCTGTTCGGTCATCGACTCGGTCCAGGCCTGCAGCGAGCGACCGTCGACGGCGGTGAGACCGGGCATCACATCGACCGAGCCGCTCGACCCCGCACCCCAGTGGACGCGGATCAGGCGCTCGCTCGACATCGCGCAGCGGCCCAGGGCGTCATCGAGGCCACCCCTCACGATCGCTGCCTGAGCCAACGCATGAGGTTCGGGATCGCCCGGCTCGGCAACCGGGAGCGGATCCATCGAGGTCTGCAGTGCAAACGCCCCGGCCGGACCGATCAGCACGTGTTCGATGCCACCGAGCTTGTCGGCTGCGACTTCATAGACGACTCGCCATGGGGGGGTTGCCAGCTCGCGAAGCGCCCTGCTGGTCAGCCGTATCGCCGGCGCAGATGCCGGGTCATCGAGCGCGCTGGCCGGCGCAGCCTTGAGCTTCTTGGCCCAGACGAACGCGATCGGGACAACGATGAAGACGAGCAGAAGCGGTATCAGAATGCCGGGACCCATCAGTCATTCAGTTTCGCACGCCGAACGGCTCGACACGGTGACCGTCAGGCGTCGACGACCTCGACCAGCGCCTGCATCCCGTGCTCGGTGAGATGGTTGTCGACGAGACAATTGAGCTGATAGATGCCGGGCTCCTTGAAATGCACCGTGAGTGCCAGCGAATCGCCGCCGTCGACCGGGTCGGCCGTGGCCACGGCGAGGCCGTCGGGTCCGACGATCTGCAGATCGTGCGGCAGGGTGCCGTCGTTACGCATCTCGAACGTGACCTCGTCGCCGACCTTCAGGTCGACCGGGTCCTCGGCGATGTACTCGTACTCGTCGGTGGCGTCGTCGGCGCGAAGATGAAGCGTGTACGACCGCACCGGTGTCGACGAACTGTTGGCGCCGCATGCCGACACGCTGAGTGCGACGGCTGCGAGGCCGGCGAGCAAGCGGCGCCAGGTGGTCATCGTGGGTGAGGTCGTGGTCGGCATCGGTTGGTTTCTCCTCATCCCCCGAGGGCAGAGCCGCCGAGGTCGCGAATCAGCTCGAGGTTGGCGCTGTCGTCG
This sequence comes from uncultured Acidimicrobiaceae bacterium, assembly GCA_963722635.1. Classification (GTDB taxonomy): domain Bacteria; phylum Actinomycetota; class Acidimicrobiia; order Acidimicrobiales; family Ilumatobacteraceae; genus Ilumatobacter. The sequence goes on along the minus strand of CAVRNX010000029.1, from coordinate 2,796 downwards.
TCGATCTTACGGCCGCTGCCGGCGATGATGCGTCGGCGGGCGAATCCGGAGATCGTGTCGATCACCAGCACCATCGCAATCACCATCAGCAGCACCGCCCCGACCTCGTGGGAAGTTGCGGAAGTTGAGCTGTGAGACGAGTTCGCCACCGATCCCGCCGGCACCGATCAGACCCAGCACCGCCGAGGCGCGGACGTTGATCTCGAACCGGAACAACCAGTAGCCGATCACGGTCGGCAGCACCTGGGGAACCATGCCCCACCGCATCTTCTCGAGGAACGTACCGCCGGCCGCAGAGATCGCTTCGAGCGGGCCCTCGTCGGAGGTCTCGATCACTTCGGTCGACAGCTTGCCGAGCGTGCCGACCGAGTGCAGCCCGATCGCCAGTGCGCCGGCCCAAGGTCCGAGCCCGGTGACGGTCAGCAGCAGCATCGCAACGATCAGTTCGGGCACGGCACGGATCGCGTTGAACAGCATGCGGATCGGGACCCGGAAGGCGGCGGGTGCCACGTTGCTCGCTCCGAAGAACGAGAGCGGGAACGAGATGATGGCGCCGATCATCGTGCCGATCCATGCCACGTACAGCGATTCGAAGATCTTGCCGACGGCGCCGCGCTCGATGACCGTCTTGAAATCGGGTGGCCACATCTGTTTGACGATGTTCCAGCCCTTCCCCGGTGCTTCGACGACGTCCTGGAGCGATGCGTCGAGCCCGGTCCACGACCACAGCACTGCCAACGATCAGCAACACGGTGATCCCGATCCGCCAGTTGCGGGCTGCCGTTCGGTCGCCCGGGGCGTCGATCGGTTGGTCGGTGTCGTCGGAGAACATCACCTCGGTGTCGGTCATACGAGCCGCTTCCGGATAGCGACACTGACCTGTTCGATGATGATGACGATCACGAACATGATGATCAAGATGCCGAGCAGGCGATCGAAGTTGAACGTGGATCGCTGAGTCTCGACGACGCGTCCGATGCCGCCGGCGCCGACCAGGCCGAGCACGAGCGAGGCACGAATGTTGAGCTCGAACACGTACAGGGCGTACGCCACGTAGGCCGGGAACACCTCGGGCAGCACGGCGGTACGGACGGCCGGGGTATGACGCCCGCCGGCGGCCCGGGCGGCTTCGAGCGGTAGCGGATCGGCTGCATCGACGGTTTCGCTGAACAGCTTGACCATCACGGCGAGCGAGAAGATCGTGAGTGCCCACGCACCGGCGAATGCCCCGATCCCGACCGCCGTGACGAGCAGCTTGCCCCACAGCAGGTCGGGGACCGCGCGCACGACGTTCATGACGATGCGGGCGAACCAGAACGTCGGCGTGTTCGGAGTGGTCAGCTTCGACATCGCGAAGCCGATCGGCAACGCCAACGTGCAGCCGATGACCGTCGAGATGATGGCGATCTGGAATGTCTCGATCAAGCGCGTCGAAGACGTTGTGGCGGCTGAGCACCCATCCCACGGCACCGGCCAGAACCTGCCCCACAACGGGTTGGTCCACATGTCGACGAACGAACTCCACTTCAAGCCGATCTCGCGGGCGGCGAAGACCGTGAAGGCCGCCAAGGCGATCACCAGCAGGTAGCTGGCCAGTCGGGGGCGGGGCTTGCGTGGCCGGGCGGTGACGGGCACCGCGGTGTCGCTCATGCCTCGGCGGACTCGTTGAGCAGGTCGTCGGGGGTGATCGCCCGGCCGTAGATCTCGCGGAAGGTGTCGTCGTCGACGTCGGAGATGTCGCCGTCGAACACCAACTCGCCGTCGCGCAGCCCGATCAGGCGCCTGCCGTAGTGGCGGGCGAGGTCGAGGAAGTGGAGATTGATGAGGGTGGTGATGCCGAGATCGCGGTTGATCCGCTGGAGGTCGCCCATCACCTGGTGGGTCGTGACCGGGTCGAGCGCCGCAACCGGCTCGTCGGCGAGCATGATCTTGGGTTCCTGGGCGAGCGCCCTGGCGATACCGACACGCTGCTGCTGGCCGCCCGACAGGTTCGAGGCCCGTACGTAGGCCTTGTCGACGATGCCGACCCGTTCCATCGCCTGGAAGGCGTGTTCGCGGTCTTCGGCGCTCCACAGGCCGAGTGTCGACTTCCACGGCGGCACCTTGGCGAGCCGACCCATCAGGACGTTGTTCATCACCGTGGTGCGGTTGACGAGGTTGAACGTCTGGAAGATCATGCCGATGCTGCGAACGTACCTCCGCGGATCGTCTTGGTGCTGCGCTCCGACGACCTCCGTGCCGTTCACCTTGATCGAGCCCGACGTGGCCGGGACCAGTCCGTTGATGGCACGCAGCAACGTCGACTTGCCGGCGCCCGACAGCCCCACGACGACGACGAACTCGCCGTCGTCGATCGTGAGGCTGACGTTCTTGAGGGCCTGCACCCCGCCCCGGTACGTGACCGAGACGTCGTCGAAGATGATCATCGGATGACTCCGTTCACCTGGGCGGCGGCGCGCGGACGTGTGGGGGCGGGGTGTGGCTCTCAAGAGTTGATCGACGTCAGTCGATCGGCTCGGTGATGCCGAGCGTGTTGGCGGCCGGTGCGCACGATGTCGAAGTCCGCCTCGTTGGCACGCTGAATGTCCGTCCAGCCGTAGATCTTGTCGAAGATCGCTTCGCCCTCTTCGGTGTCGAGGAACGCTGCCACGGTGTCGAAGACGGCATCCTTGAGGTCGTGCGGGAGGTCGGAGAGACCGCGACGACATCGTTCGGGATCTCGATCGGTGATGCTGAAGACGACGACCTTCTCACCCACGTCGGGCTGCTCCTCGCGGAGCGTGCGACGGGCGTCGT
>CAVRNX010000028.1:0-28289 GCA_963722635.1 uncultured Acidimicrobiaceae bacterium | reverse complement strand
CCGCGGTCGCAAAGATCAAAGAGGTGTACGGGGACGACGTCGAGTCGCTCGACTTGCTGGTCGGCACACTCGCTGAGGGGCACCGGCCGACCAACTTCGGCTTCGGTGAAACCATGTTCCAGATCTTCATCCTCAACGCCAGCCGGCGACTGCAAGCGGACCGGTTCTTCACCGACGATTACCGGGAGGAGGTGTACACCAAGGAAGGCTTGCAGTGGGTCGACGACTCCAGCTTCAAGAAGGTCATCCTGCGCCACTACCCGGAGCTCGAATCGACTGGTCTCGGCAACGTCAAGAACGCATTCGAACCGTGGGACACCGCAACCACCCTCGACCCGAAGCGCCACCCGGCTGCGCGGATTCGACCCGGATCTCAAGAAAGATCCGTGGACTGGCGACTCGTCACGTACAACGAGGACCTGATGCTGAGCCGGCAGCGATACAACCTCTACCGGTGGATTCTCGGCAGGGTCGCCGCGAAGGGTTTCAAGGATCAGCAAGTGTTGCCGATCGAGGTTCCCGGGGCTGACCACATCGACGTCGAACCCGTCGCACCGGAACTTCCGACTTTGTTCGGACCACGCAATTTTCCCAGCACCGAGCATGCGAAGTCTCGGGCAAAGGCGATCCGATTCCGAGAGCTGCTCCTTCCAGTCGTGTCCAGAATCCCTGCGGCCAAGACCGCGCCGGTCGCGACCGACCATGGCGGGCTGCTCGAACAGATCTACCCGGAGCGCTATCGGAAGATCTGGCCGCAGCCGCCAGTGGTGCCGCCCGAACTCGAGGCGGACGACGTGTTCGCGGCGTTGGCGGTCAGTGGCCCGTTCGCTATGTACCTCCGGGCCGGATCTACGCTCGACGACGTCGCTGACCTGGGTGCTGTCGTTGCTCCGGACGATTTCGTGATCGACATGCGCTTCTTCGACGCCTACAAGCCCAAGCCCAACCTCCTTGCGCCCGGCGGCCTCGCCGTATTCACAGTCGATGGCGAGCGGCTGCGAACTGAAGCGTGCTGTACGCGGGCCGGTTACACGAGGTCGGCGAGGCGTCGTTCGATCGAGCGAGTCGGGCGCTCCTGTCCGCGCTCAATACACATCTGACGACGATGGTCCACAACGTGACATTCCACCTCGCATACGTCACCCCAATGGTGGTGGCATCGACGAATGAGCTCGATCCCGACCATCCGATTCGACGGCTGCTCCATCCAGCGTTCCACACCACGCTCATCGGCAATCACGAGGTCGCACAGTTCCAGGTCGTCGGAGCCAGAAGTTTCGCGACGACGCTGTTCAGCCACGAGTATTCGACGCTCGTCACGATGATCAATGCCCACCTCGCAGACTTCCGCATCGCTGCGCTCGACCCGGACGTCGCGTTCGATCGCCACGGGCTCCGCGACGCAGCGATCGCGCTGCCGTGGTGGGACGACGCACTGGCCTTGTGGCAGATCAACCTCGCGTACGCCCGAGCGTTACGTGGCTCAGTACTACACCGACGACGCATCTGTCGCCGACGATGTGCAACTCGGCCGTTGGACGGCAGAGCTCGATCGTCTGCTGCCGAGCGGGCTGTACGACGAATCGGCCTACCCGACCTCCGGAGGACAGCTCGACCGGGGGAGTCTTGCCCGAATCTGCGCCACGTTCCTCCACACGTCTTCGGTGACACATGACGTCGTCAATAACTCGGTGTGGGACTACTCGACCCTCAACTACGCGATCCCGACGGTCGTACCCGCATCGCTCGAACCGCAGGACGTACGCCTCTCGTTCGATCTGCTCAACACGATCATCGGGACGTGGAAGCCGTACAACATGCTTATCGACGGATTCTCGATGCTCGCGCTCGACGACGGCGGCCGACAGATCATGCACGACTATGTCGAGGCCCTCGATGCCCGCCAGAGTGCAATGGACGCAGACGCCACCCCCCGCCGGGCGGGACGAACCTACCCGCGCGACCTCAATCCGTCGGTCAGCAACTGATGTCCGACGCGGCCTCGGCAAGATATGTCGAACTATGTCGTTGTCGACGCGCTGTCGCACGACGCCCCGATCGCCGTGGAGTCCTTGGCCGAAAGTCGTCTCGAATGACGATCCCGGTGGCCCGGGACACCGCGAGCGCGGCTCCCGGCAGGCGTTTCGGAGGCACCCTGGCACGATGCCGGATTTGGATACCATGAAGTCATGACTTCTGGGGTTCGTTTACCAAGATAGTAAGGGGAGAAATGATGGCTGTATTTGCGAAGTACGACGGGATCGATGGCGAATCAAACGATGACAAGCACGCCAGTTGGGTCAATGTCCTGAACGTCGATTGGGGGATTCACCGCCCTGGTGGCGGTGCAAGCGGCAAAAGCCGTCGGCGTGGGGCAGCGATCGTCGAAGACATGGTGCTGACGATCGAGTATGAAAAGGCTGCCCCGAAGCTGCAAGAGAACTGCCTGAAGGGGAAGGTCATTCCGAAGTTGGAGATCGAGCAGACGGCGACGTATGGCGGCGCTCGCGAAACCTATCTGAGGTACGAACTCAAGAATGTGACGATCACCAGCATTCAGGTCAACGCGTCGGGTAACGACGAAGCCGGGCCGCCCACGGTGGTCGTCGGCAACAACTTTGAGAAGCTCAAGGTGATCTACACCGAGTTCGACTCGGCCGGAAGCAAGAAGGGCAACATCGAGTACAGCTGGAATGTCGAGAAGGGGGCGAAGTAGCTCGCTGCCGCGAGCGAATGCTCGAGCTCAGGACGCCGCATATTCGACGCACTGCTGCCGCGAGGCAAGAGTTTGCTCAGGCGGTTCGTATCGCACGTATCAGGCACTGCGGCGACGCTCGCCAAGCGCGGCACGTTCCCCCACCCGGTCATCGACAAGCCCCGCGCGCGGCTGTGGCGCCGAGCGGACGTCTTGGAGTGGGAGCGCACAGCCCACCGAGCGCCTCGCTGGCGCAGCCAATGAATTCATACGGAACTGGCATGACTTCATGGACCGCCTTACGACGCGACTGTCACTTCCTGACGCATTCTTCATCGGATCACGCGCGCGATTCCGGTCGCTTGTTGAGCGGCCGGCCGGAGCGACCACCGTCCGTGGAGGTTGCGTCGGTCTCGAAAAGAAACGATGATGGCACATCGATCCGGAGTGGCGCCCGGACGGGTTCGAGTGCTTCGCGTGAGGGGGTCCGATGAGCAGGATGTTCGGCGACCGTATCGACGAGTTCGTGTTGTCGGTCGACATCATGAGCGAGGAGACGTTCTTCGACTTGTTGAACCTCGTTTCCTCGTATCTCCAACAGCAGCTTGGGGTCGCCTATTTCGCGGTGCTCGAAGAGGGGCGTGTCGACTCGCGGCCCGGCGTGACCACACGTTGGAGTTCAGCCGATCATCGGCCGGCGTTCTCCGTCGACAGGGAAGCCGGCTACACGTCGTGCAGCGCGTTCACCTTCGGGGAGAACGAGCCGATCTGGTTGGTGAGCCCCGAGCGGAAGTCCTTGCGTCAGGGAAGTGCTGTTCAGAACCTTTGGTCGGATCGACAGGACATGCCGGGCTACCGGCCGTCGAGCGATCACGTCGTCCACACATCGGTCATGCATCCCATGCGTCGGCAGGGTGAAGCGATCGGCATCATCGAATTCGCATGCAGCGACCACATCGAGCCGACGCCGGCAAGCCTCGATGAGGTGGGTCGTCTCGCCGACACGATCGCGCGTGCCTATCGCATGTTCGACATCACCGAGTCGCAGAAGGAAAACACCGATCGTGCGCTGCGTCTTCTCGAGGCATCGCTCACCGCCGAGAGCTGGACACGTTTGGCGCTCCCTCAGATGTTCGTCGCCTTCCCCGGCGGCAGCCATCTGGAGGGCGTAGCAGCCGAGAACCACGAGCGGGTCATCGAGTCGATTCGACGGGTCGTCAAGAGGTACTCCGACAAGCTCAATGCGATCTTCTGGGACGACATCGACGAGGCCGGCAACATCACCGAGCAGGTGATCGAGAACATCACGTCGTCCGAGTTCGGTCTGTGTTACTTCTCCGAGCACCAATCGTCGAACGACACCTATGCCGACAACGCGAACGTGCTGTTCGAGGCCGGGATGATGCAAGCTTTGACCAATTCGCCTGGGGCACTGTTGCGAGGGTGGCTGCCGATTCGTGAACCCAACGCGGAGCCCCTCCCGTTCGACGTCGCGGCCGAGCGCATCCTGATGGTCGATCGCACGGAATCTGGTGCGCTGGATGAAGCGGCCTTCGACGACGCACTCCGGCGTCGAATGGACTCCATGCTGGGTCTCCCGGAGGTGGATGCCCCCTTGCCGGCCGATGACCGTGGGAACGCTGCCGCGCGCCCGGTGGGCGCCGAGGCACAACCCGCACCCGGTCTCGGCTGAGCGTGTGGGTACCGCCGCCGACCCGATGTCCGAGTCGTTGAGCGCGACGGTCGACTCGCTCGGGCTGGCTCCTGACATCACTGCGCACCTGAGGGACCCCCGCGACCGGAAGCGTTGATCATGAACGTGGGTGACATGTTGCACCGCTGAGCAATGGACGGCTGCTGTCGACGCCGCACCGTGTGATCAATCGCACCGGGCGTCAGCGCTATTCGGTGCCCCTCTTCTTCAATCTCCGCAGAGTCCTTGGCAACTCGTCGGCTTGCGCGCGACAACCGAAACGGCAGGCGAGGTTCCTTCCGCGTTCTCCCGGAGCCGCCCGGGCGGCCACACCGTGAGGCGCTGCGTCATCTAGCACTGCTGAATTCCCGAACGGACCGACCGAGGCCGTCAACAACCTCATCAAGCGCGTCAAGGGTGCGTTCGGGATCACGAACTGGACCAAATACCGCATCCGAGCGCCGCTCCACGCCGGCCGACCCAACTGGACGCTCCTGGCCATCACCCCACGCTGAAATCCGAAGCGCCGGATCAAGCCGATGGCTCATCCGCCCGTGGACCTACTCGATCCCCACCACCACGGGGCACTGTCAGTACACGAACCACATCGCGGCGAACCATGTCGTCAGCGGGCACCGGCTGCGATGCAGGATCGTCCATGCCGTGACCGAGGTCTGCCTCCCACACGCTCGACGCATCCACAACCCCCGCCCGGTCGTTGGTTTGTGCGACCGGCGAATCGACGCCGGCAATCTCCTTGAAGCGCCCCGCGAGTGGACCGTCAGGGAGAATCGGTGGCTTGCCAGCCGGTACGGCACCGACGCCAGCCCGACGTCCGGATCGTCGAGTTCGATGCCGATCGCTCGCCGAAGCCGACGCCCCGGCGCAGTCCCACCTCGTAGTATCGCCGGGGAATGCGACGTCCTGCTTGGGTCAACCCACTCCTTCCCACCGGAACCGAGCATCTTCATCAGCTACCGGCGCGAGGACAGCGCCGGACATGCGACGCTGCTGTTGGACAAGCTCAAGAGCTGGTACGGAACGAGGTCGCTCTTCCTCGACCACGATGCGATCGAGGGCGGGGAGGCGTTCTCGGACGCACTCGACGACACGTTGGCGCGAGCCGATGTCACCGTCGTGGTGATCGGTTCATCCTGGGCGGACGTGGAACGAGCGGGTCGCCGTCGCCTCGACGATCCCAACGATTGGGTTCGCCGCGAGGTTGCGACATCGCTGGAGCGCACGGATGTCCGCGTCATCCCGGTCCTGGTCGGCGGCGCAGAGCTCCCCGCCGCGAGCGAGCTGCCGGAAGAACTCGAGCGCTTGCCAGAGCTACAAGCGATCACGGTCCGCGCCGATCGGATCGACGACGATGTCAGGCTGCTCATCCGAGCGATCGGTGGCTCGCGTCGACGTGTCCTCGGCCTGTCGCTGAGGATGTGGGGTGTCTGCGGAGTCGTGTTGGCCCTGGGCCTGGTGGGCACGCTGGTCGCCTGGCCCCCCGACGATCGGCCACCTGTCATCTCAGATCATCTCCGAGCGAGCATCGCCCAAGGCCAGTCGGTCGAGTTGGATCTCCTCGGAGTCGTTTCGGACGACGATCCCGACTCGCTGTCGGTTGTGGCTGACGAGTTCTCGGAGCACGGAGGCCGAGTCGTGGCCGAGACGCCCGGCTTCGTCCTCTACACGTCGCCCCCGGACTTCCATGGTGTCGACCGATTCGACTTCGTCGTGACCGACGGCGCCGGAGCACGAGCCGAGGGAGCAGCGTTCATCACCGTCGCCCTCGGGCCGATGGTCGGTGATTTCAATGTCGCCATCGCCGAGTTCACCGAAGTCCGTGGTGAGGGCGTCCCTGCGGTCACGACCCGGTCGTCCGAACTCGCCCGCACGGTGTCGGACCGCATCGCTGACGATCTCGGCGAGCTGAACCGCTCGGAGGGGTTCAACTTCGGCGTTCGCGGCCCCGGTGACGTCGGTCCGGTCCTCGGGGCCTCCGAGCTCGACCGAGCGGCCGCAGCGTCCGAGCTCTCCGCGGAGGTGGGGGCCGACGTCGTGCTGTACGGCGTTGCCACCGCTGAGGGATTCGCGCCGGAGTTCTATTTGAGCGACCAGGACGGGCACCTCGAAGGTGCCGAAGAACTGGGAGGTCAGTACGAGCTCGGCTCGAGGATCCTCGGTTCAATCTTGGGCACCGGGAGCGTCACGGACAACGCAGTTGCTCGGCGTGAGCTGACGGCACGCATCGATGCGCTCATCGACTTCGTGATCGGGTTGAGCTGGATCCAGAGCGGCGAGTTCGTACGTGCGGAATTGGCATTCCAGGATGCTGACGTCCCGGAGTGGCGTGACCGCGACGGCAAAGAGATCCTTCACCTCTTCATGGGGACGGTGGCGGGAAACCAGGGCTCGCCCGAAGATCTTGACGCGAGCGGCCGATCACTATCGCCGGGCGCTCGAACTCAATCGCGACTACGCACGGGCCCTGGTTGGTCTCGCCACCGTGCAGTTCTTCCAGGCGAAGATCGACTGTGAGGCCGAGCGCGTTGACGTCGCTGGTCTGGAGGAGGCGGCGACAACGTACAGATCCGCACTCTCCGCCGGCGACCGCCCCGCCGTCTCCAACATCGAGCCGAAAGCGGCGCTCGGCCTGGCGCGGATCGACACCTGCCTGAGCCAAGCGTTGGTCGAGGACCGGTGGGCAGATGCCGAGGCTGAGTTCCAGGCCGTGGTGGACGAGTTCGAGGCTGGCAATGACGCCATCCGGACACTCGCTGTCGAGTCGTATGCCGGCCTCGCACTCATCGCGCTGCCGTTCGAAGACGAGCCAGTACCGGGGCCAGCACTCTGTCGGGCGTTGTCGCTGTACGGAACGGCTGCCGACCTGTCCGAGCACGCCGATCGATCGCTGCTTTCGCATCGAACCGTGAGCACGTCGAGGCCCGTCTGGCGGAGCTCGGTGTCATCTGCGGCTGAGAAATCCTGTGGGTCGAGTCGGGAGGGCAGCGTTAAGGTCCTCTCTGTGTCACGATCGCTGGACATCGGGAGTCTGATGGGTCGCCGGACCAATCGGGCCGACGGACGGGCGCATCGAGCCCGGGACGCTGGCGCTGGCAGCGATTGTCGTCCTCTCGATGGCATGTGGCCGGCCGAACGAGGACGACGCGACCGCGACCTCATCTGCCGGGACGACCGACACGAGGCCGGCACCCGACACGACGCCGGCACTGGAGACGTCCGCGCCTGAGACGACGTCTGCGCCTGAGACGACGTCTGCGCCTGAGACGACGTCTGCGCCTGAGACGACGTCTGCGCCTGAGACGACGTCTGTGCCTGAGACGACGGCGGCACCCGATCCCGACTCCCCACTCAAGCGGAAGGACACGCCTCCGGGCGGAGTCGACGAGCAGTTCGACAGCGGCTTCGGCATTCCGAACGTCCCGTGCAACACCAGGATGTCGCTGGAGACAACGGTCGAGCGGACCGTCGAGATCGGCGCTCTCCTGGTGGTGTGCACCGACGGCGGGTTCGATGACGGGGACATCGACGTCTCCGTCACCGGAGCGAGCGGTGAGACCGTCGGCTCAGGTGTCATCCGCAGCGTCGAGTCCGGCGGACACGTGCCAGTGTTGATCCCGCTCGTTCCCGGCATCCCACTCGGTCAGTACGAGATCTTGGCCGATCAGAGCGCGATCGGTGGTCCGATCGCTCGCGCCGCTCTCACGATCACGGCGGCGACCCGGCCTGTCGCCGCCGCGCAGCCCCTACGCGGTCCCCGTGGCACGGCGTTCACGTTCGGCTGGGCGGGTCTCGACCCCAATGCTGCGTACACCACGTACCTCTATCGACGAATCGGTCCGGCCCCGGGGGATCTCGTCGGTTCGACGTGGGAATACCTGACGCAGCTCTCCTTCGTCAGCGACGAGTCGGGTACCGCCCGGATCGTCATCGCGTCCGAGCCCGACGACGAAGCAGGGCTTTACCTCCTCGAGACGCCGGGTCAGGGGAGCGTCGGCTTCGAACTGACGTGACGAGCAGTCCGGCTCGATCCGCCACCGACGGCTATACCTGGACGGGACGAAGGAGCTCGCCCCGATCGCCGCAGGACAGACCTCGGCCCGGTGCTGAGTCTCGGCGTGACCAGTGGATTCTCTTCGCGCCACGAGTTCCGCACCCCAGCTCCCTGTTGCAGGAGTTCGAGATGCTCCTCGTCGAGGTTTGTCGCGAGTTCAACGACCTCTTCGTGGGAGAGTGAGTTCCACAGCTTGTCGATTCGTGACAGCCAAGGGGTTTCATCCTCGTAGGTCATCTCTTCTCTCTCTGCGCCGAAAGACAACTGTAGTTGCTCCGCCCCATTCGGCGGCGGCGAGGCTCGGCTCACGGCGATGCCCACGGACCACACACCACGAACCGGCAGGTCTGTATCTGCACAACACAGTCACGCTCCCGACGACGGGTCGGCTCGCTCGAATCGGCCCATCCAGCCAGCTATGGACGTCGCTGCGCGTGCACGGGCTACAAGACCGGCGCCGTTGGTGCCCAACGATATGGACGCGGCCGGGTGCCCCACAAAGCTGAGAGCGAGCGCACCTAAGGCGTCCCCGAAGTGCCTGCTTGAGACTGTCGGGTGACGCGACGGTTCTCGTAGCGTCGTTGAGCTCGCTGCCGGTGGCTCACGAAGTGCCTGCCGCCCTTCATGGGTTGGGCGTTCTAACGAAGTGCTCCCGGCAGCGATCGCTATGCCCGCCAACGGCCAAGGTCAACCCGAACACTTTGGGCGGGCGATAGGTCATCTGTGGGCATAGGCAGATGGCGGCCAGTCGGCAGATTCTGGTGGCCGCCGACAATGGATCATGCGATGACTAGCCCGGGTCCTTCGTAGCGTGGGTGTGGTGGTCGGACCAAAATGCCCGACCCGAGGATGAATGATGCGACCGACATCAGTCACGACACATCAGTCACGACCCGAAGGTCCCCGAGGGGGTGTTGGCCCACCACTGGCCCACTACGAAAGAGGAACTGCGCACAACCACGCACAACTGCAACTGTCTGTAGCTAGCGCCTGTTCACGGCCAGGAAATGACCTGCTCAGGCCCCATGAGCAGGTAGCGCCCTCGGCAGGATTCGAACCTGCGCACATGGCTTCGGAGGCCAATGCTCTATCCCCTGAGCTACGAGGGCGGGGGCAGCCCGAAATCGATTCGAGCGGCATGCCGAATCTAGCGCCCAGTCCGAACGGTCACACTGCGAACCCCGATGCCGACACGGCGATCCGACACCGGCCACCAACCGTTCGTGGTGAACGGGGGTGCTCCGGGCCAGAATGACGGACGTGGCCAACCCGCTCTCGATCGTCTCCGACCTGCTCGTCCCGGTATTCGCCGAGATCGCCGGTCGTCCTGATGTCGATCCGGTCGTGCGTCCCAGCGATCGCGCCGACGCCCAGGTCAACGGCGCGCTGCCACTCGCCAAGCAGATCGGTTCGAATCCGCGCCAGATCGCCCAGCAGGTGCTCGACTCGGGCGTGCTGGCCGACGTGTGCAGCGAGGTCGAGATCGCCGGCCCCGGATTCATCAACCTCACCTTCAGCGACAGCTTCCTGTCCGAACAGCTCGAGGCCGTCGCTGTCGACGAACGGCTCGGCATCGCCCCGGCGACCGACACCCGCACGGTGGTCGTCGACTACTCCGCTCCGAACGTGGCCAAAGAGATGCACGTCGGGCACCTGCGCTCGACCGTGATCGGCGACGCCCTGGTGCGGATGCACGAGTTCGCCGGACACACGGTGCTCCGCGAGAACCACATCGGTGACTGGGGGCGACCGTTCGGCATGTTGATCGAGCACCTGATCGACCTCGGCGAGGACACCGCTGCCGAAGGGCTCGGCCAGGGTGATCTCGACGGCTTCTACAAGCAGGCCAACGCCAAGTTCACCGATTCGATCGAGTTTCAGGGTCGGGCCCGCGACCGGGTGGTCATGCTGCAGGGCCACGACCCCGACACGATCGCCGTATGGCGCCGGCTGGTCGACATGTCGAACGACTACTTCAACACCGTCTACTCCAAGCTCGACGTGCTGCTCACCGACGACGACCTTGCCGGCGAGAGCAGATACGAGTCGTTGATGCCCGATGCCTATGCCGCGTCTCGAAGCCGCCGGCCTGGTCGAGCAGAACGACGGTGCCCAGGTCGTGTTCCCACCCGGATTCACGAACCGCGACAACGAGCCGCTGCCGATGATCCTGCGCTCGAGCGCCGGCGCATTCATGTATGCCACGAGCGATCTGGCGTGCGTGATCGATCGTGTCGAACGGCTCGGGGCCGACCTGCTGTTGTACGTCGTCGGTGCTCCACAGGCGCAGCACCTGCAGATGGTGTTCGAGGTGTCGAAGATGGGCGGCTGGCTGCAGCCGCCCGCCGAGGCCGTGCACGTCGTCGTTCGGCAGCGTGCTCGGCGATGACCGCAAGATGCTGCGCAGCCGCACGGGCGACTCGGTCAAGCTGGTCGATCTGCTCGACGAAGCGGTCGAACGGGCTGCCGCCGCTGTCGCCGACAAGAACCCTGAACTCGACGGCGATGCCCGGGCCGAGGTGGCGCGCATGATCGGGATCGGCGCCGTCAAGTACGCCGACCTGTCGACCGATCGCATCAAGGACTACGTGTTCGACTGGGACCGGATGCTGGCATTCGAGGGCAACACGGCGCCCTATCTGCAGTACGCCCACGCCCGGATCTGCTCGATCTTCAGGCGGTCCGGCGTCGAGCGCTCCGACGTGCGGGGCAACCCGATCGGTCTCGCCGAACCACAGGAACGTGCCCTCGTGCAGCGCCTGCTGGCCTATCCCACCGCGCTCGGCGAGACGATGGCGACCTACTCGCCGCACAAGCTGTGCACGTACCTGTTCGACCTGGCGCAGGACTTCTCGGCGTTCTACGAGCACTGCCCGGTGATGCAGGCCGACGAACCGATCCGTACCAGCCGGCTGGCACTGTGCGATGTGACCGCCCGCACGATCGCCCATGGGCTGGGGCTGCTGGGGATCGCAGCTCCGGAGGCGATGTGAGCGAGCTGCCGCGCCGCCTGTTGCCCGACACCGCCGACGTCGGCGACGACGGCTGGTTGACCGTCGGCGGGTGTTCGGTCCGCGACCTGGCCGCCGAGTTCGGCACCCCGCTGTTCGTGTACGACGAACAACACATCCGCAACCGCTGCCGTGAGGCCGTGGCGGCGTTCGGGCCGCAGCGGGCGGTGTACGCCTCGAAGGCGTTCCTGTGCAAGGCGATGGCCCGGGTGGCGTACGAAGAGGAGATGCTGCTCGACGTGGCCACCGGTGGTGAACTGCACACCGTGCTGGCAGCCGGCGTGCCCGCCAGTGCGTGCGTGATGCATGGCAACAACAAGAGCGTCGCCGAACTGCGCACCGCTGTCACCGAACAGGTGCGTCACATCGTCGTCGACTCGTTCGACGAGCTCGACCGGCTCGACGCACTGCACGCCGAGGGGGTCGGGCCCGTGCCCGACGTGCTGTTGCGGATCACACCAGGGGTGCACGCCCACACCCACGAGTTCATCGCCACCGGCCAGGACGACTCGAAGTTCGGTTTCAACCTCGCCAACGGCGATGCGATGCGCGCCGTCGACCGGGCTCGAGCATCGGCCGCTGTCAATCTGGTGGGGCTGCATTGCCACATCGGCTCCAACGTGTTCGCCGCCTCCAGCTTCGGCAAGGCAGCCGAGGTGATGGCCGAGTTCGCGGCACCGCTCGGGCTGCCCGAACTGGTGCTGGGTGGTGGCCTGGGTGTCGCCTATGTCGCCACCGAGGAAGCGCCGACGCTGACCCAATGGGGGCACGTCATGCGCGACGCCTGCGAATCGCTGGGGGTGACCGCCCGTGTCAGCGTCGAGCCCGGCCGCTCGATCGTCGCCGCCGCAGCACTCACGGTGTACACGCTCGGCACGATCAAGCAGATCCCCGGTGTGCGCACCTACTTCTCGGTCGACGGCGGCATGAGCGACAACCCGCGTCCGGTGTTGTACGGCTCGGGCTACGAGTCGTTCCTGCCGAGGGCCCCGTTCGCCGACCGCACCCAGCACGGTCGTCTGGTCGGCAAGCACTGCGAGAGCGGCGACGTGCTGTTGTTCGACGCCAAGTTGCCCGGCGACGCCAGCGTCGGCGATCTGCTGGCCACCCCGGTGACCGGTGCCTATGGCCGGTCGATGGGCTCGAACTACAACGCCATCACGCGCCCCCCGGTGGTGTTCGTCAGCGACGGCGAGGCCCGTCTCGTGATCCGCCGCGAAACGTTCGACGACCTGCTCGCCACCGACGTCGGCTGACCACCCGACGGGGCTACTTGTTGCGTGACTCGAGGTAGGCGCGACTCGCTGCCTGTGACTCCGGGTCGTGAAGGGCGACGGTCAGGGTGTGCGCATCGCTGGCGTTGCGTCCGACGCCGGCGATCTCGTCCATGACGGCGTTGACCTGCGTCTTCGTGGCGCGCAGCGAGAAGCCGGGCTTCGACGCCAGTTCGGCCGCCAGCGCCTCCGCAGCGGCGACCAGTTCATCGCCGGGAACGACACGGTTGAGGAACCGCAGGTTGCGAGCTTCCTCGGCGCCGAAGGGACGGCAGGTCAGCACCAGTTCCTTCGTGATCGCCGGCCCGAACTCGCGGACCATACGAGGGATCCCGCCCCACGCCAGCGGGATACCGAGGTCGACTTCGGGGATCGAGAAACGCACGTCGTCGCTGGCGAGCCGCAGGTCACAGGCGGCAGCGATCAGCAAGCCTCCGCCGACACAGTGTCCGTGCACCGCCCCGACCGTCAGCGGGCGCACGTCGGTCAGCGCATCGGTGGCGATTCGGCCCAGGTCGGCCGACTCGGTCGCCGACCTGCTGTCGTCGATCGTGTCGAAGTCGTTCAGATCGAAGCCCGCCGAGAACGCCCGCCCGGCGCCGCGCACCACGACGGCCTTGATCGCCGTGGTCTCGTCGAGCCACCGGCAGGCGACCGGAATCTCGCTGAGCAGCTGGCGGGACAGGGCGTTGAGCCGCTCGGGGCGATTCAGCAGCAAGGTCGCTACCGGTTGGTCGGCCTCGTGCAGCAGGCGGAGTGTCGTCAGTCGGGGCTTGCGCATGCTGCCAGCCAAGCACGCCGACCACGGTCGACATGAAGCGGACTCATGCGTCGTGCCGTACGATCGCCGACATGGCGCGTGATGTCGGCAGCTATTTCGAGAGACTGACCAGGAAGGCGCCTGGGGGACGGCGACGCGCCGACGACCGTGACTGACGACCGGGATGACGACCGGCGTTCTGGCTCGTCAACGACGTCATCGGGATCATCAGGATCATCGTCGCGATCCGGCGGCGGTCTCGCCGATGTCCTCAAAGATGTCCTCGGACGTGGGCGTACGGCAGCCAAGAAGACCACCGAGCGCGTGCGCTCGACCCGCAAGCCCAAGCTCAAGTCCAAGTTGCGCAACCGCACGTTGCCCTCCGAGGGAGTCGTTGCGATCGAGTACTCGCCCCGAATGGACGGCGACCCCGATCCCGGTGAGGTGGTCTGGACGTGGGTTCCGTTCGAAGACGATCCCGAGCAGGGCAAGGATCGACCGGTCGTGGTGATCGGGCGGCGTGGCCGCAACATGGTCGGTGTCCCGCTCACGACGAAGCGCTCGGATCGTGAAGCGCAGATCGCTGTCGGCACCGGAGGCTGGGACCCGAAGCGCCGCCAGAGCTATGCCGCGCATCTGGCGGATGCTCGATTTCGACGACGAGCGAATGCGTCGCGAGGGTTCGATCCTCGAACGCGACCAGTTCGATCGGGTGGTCGCCGCCGTCGACGAGTACTACGACGTCCGGTTGCCCGCGTCCGGCAAGAACGACGCCGACTTCGACTTCGACTACTGACGCTCGCGTCGAGGCGACCGATTCGTCGTCGCCGAAATCGCACGACCCCCGTTCAGGATCACGCCAGTAACCTGCCGATCGTGGCGAACGACACGAACTCCCGGACCATCCGCATTGGTCTGCTCGGCTGCGGCAATGTGGGTGGAGCCCTCGTCCCGCTGATCGAACGGCAAGCAGACATGATCGAGGCCCGCACCGGATTGCGGCTCGAAGTCGTTCGTGTCGCGGTCCGCAACATGTCTCGCGACCGAGGGCTCACGTTCGCCGACGACGTGCTCACCCGTGATGCGCACGCCGTCGTCGCCGATCCGGACATCGACATCGTGGTCGAGGTGATCGGTGGCATCGAGCCGGCCCGCGAGTTGATCATGACGGCACTTGCATCCGGGAAACCGGTCATCACGGGAAACAAGGAACTGCTCGCCAACGTCGGCGCCGAACTGTTCGCCGTTGCCGACGCCAACGGTGTCGATCTGTTGTTCGAGGCCGCCGTCGCCGGTGGTATCCCGCTGATCCGTCCGCTGCGCGAGAGCTTGCGCGGCGAGCCGGTCACGCGTGTGATGGGCATTCTCAACGGCACCACGAACTTCATCCTCACCAAGATGAGCGAAGAGGGCGCCGAGTACGGCGAGGCGCTCGCAGAGGCGCAGGAACTCGGGTACGCCGAGCGCGACCCGACGGCCGACGTCGAGGGATTCGACGCAGGCGCCAAGGCGGCGATCATCGCCTCGATTGCGTTTGGCGCCCGCGTCGTCGCCGGCGATGTGTATCACGAGGGCATCAGCGGTATCACGGCCGCCGACATCGCCGTGGCGAAGCGGCTCGGGTATGTGGTCAAGTTGCTCGGCATCGCCGAGCGCGACGACGCCTCGGGCGAAGTTGCCGTTCGTGTCCACCCGGCGATGGTGCCGTTCCACCACCCATTGGCGAGTGTCCGCGAAAGCTACAACGCCGTCTTCGTCGAGGGCGACGCTGTCGGAAGCCTGATGTTCTACGGGCGCGGCGCCGGTGGTGCGCCGACCGCATCTGCGGTGCTGGGAGACCTGATCGATGCTGCCGTCAACCTGTCGAAGGGGGCCCATGGCAGCCTCGGCAGTTTCGCCAAAGCGGTCATCCGTCCGATCGACGAGACCAGCTCCGAGTACCTGCTCAGCCTCGAGGTCGCCGACCAACCCGGCGTGCTGCACGCCGTGACCGGCGCCTTCGCCGCCAACGGTGTCAGCATCCGTGCCGCCGAGCAGGAGGGCATCGGACCCGACGCCCGACTGGTGTTCATCACCCACCTGGCACGTGAAGCCGATGTCCAGGCGACGGTGCGGGCGCTCCGCGAACTCGACGTCGTCCGTCACATCAGTGGCTTCATCCGCGTGATCGGTTCCTGACATGCGCTACGTGTCGACTCGTGGGCAAGCCCCCGAGCTCGGGTTTGCCGATGTGCTGTTGGCCGGATTGGCCGACGACGGCGGGTTGTTCGTCCCTGCCACGTGGCCGGCGTTGCCCGATCTGACCGGCCTCCACGACTATGCCGACATCGCCGCCGCGTTGATGGCTCCGTACGTCGCCGATGATCTGCCTCGCGACGCCCTCGACCGGTTGTGTCGCGATGCCTACGCCACGTTTCGGCACCCGGCCGTGGTGCCGCTCGTGCAGATCGACGAGCGGCAGTGGTTGCTCGAGCTGTTCCACGGGCCGACGCTGGCGTTCAAGGACATCGCTCTCCAGATCGTGGGTCGGATGTTCGACCACGTCCTGGCCGAGCGCGGCCGGCGGATCACGATCGTCGGCGCCACCAGCGGCGACACCGGCTCGGCTGCCATCGACGGTGTCCGACACTGCGAGAACATCGACATCGTCATCCTCTACCCGGCTGGTCGCACCAGCGACGTGCAGCGCAGGCAGATGACCACCGTCGACAGCCCCAACGTGCACACGATCGCGATCGAGGGCAATTTCGACGACTGCCAGGACCTCGTCAAAGCGATGTTCGGGGACGCGCCGTTCCGACACGATCTCCAACTGTCGGCGGTCAACTCGATCAACTGGGCTCGGGTGATGGCTCAGATCGTGTACTACGTCAGCGCTTCGCGAACGCTCGCCGAAACCCCGACCTTCTGCGTGCCGACCGGCAACTTCGGCAACATCTTGGCGGGTTGGATCGCCCGCCGGACCGGCGCTCCGATTCACGACTTCATCGTGGCGAGCAACTCGAACGACATCCTGACGCGGTTCATCAACGACGGCGACATGTCGACGCGCGACGTCATCGCGACGCTCAGCCCCAGCATGGATATCCAGGTGTCGTCGAACTTCGAACGCCTGCTGTTCGAGATCAACGGTCGCGACGGCGGGCTGACGGCAGAACAGCTCGGGCGATTCCGGGCCACCGGCCACCTCCGTCTCGAGGCCGACCAGCGGGCCGAGTTCATCGACGGCAGCTTCCGAGCGGCCAAGTTCGACGATGATCAAACGATCGCCGAGATTCGCAGGGTTCACGCCGACACCGGCATGCTGATCGACCCGCACACTGCAGCGGGTACCGCCGCAGCGCGAGCGATGGCCGGCGAGCAGCCGGTGATCACGTTGTCGACGGCCCATCCAGCCAAGTTCCCCGACGCGGTCGAGCGCGCCACGGGCGTGCGACCAGCGCTTCCGGACCATCTGGCTGACCTGTTCGATCGCCCCGAACGCACCCACCAGCTTCCCAACGATCTCGCTCAGGTCCAGGCGTTCGTGCGTTCGGTGTCCCGGGTCAACGCCTGATCGGCGAGGCGCTCGACGCGCTTCGCCGACGAATCTCCGAACGAATGTTCGGACAGGTGTTCGCAGAGCGTTGCAGCGGAGGGTGGTGAGTCGATACAGTGTGGGCACCTGGGGTTTCCCGGGTCGCACTTGATTCGACCCGACACCAACTCCGAGTTTCCTGCTCGATCATCGGGACGTTCGACGTCTCGGGGCTCGGTGGCGATTCGGAGGGGTTTCACCGATCTGGACTACACCGATCGGTGCACGTGTGTCTCACCGCCGAGCGTGTGGCCATCACGGCGACTTGTCGTGAGGTTCCATCTCGCACCGCTGTCCCGACAATTTCGGGGCCGCATCATCACTGGGAGTGTCCCGAATCCGGGAACACCCATATCGCAAAGAAGGGTCATCGTGACCGCTCAAGCTCTTGAACAATCCGTCCTCGAATCGAAGGACAAGACGCAGCTGATCCAGATCGCCGAAGCGCTCGGCGTGAAGGCCAGCGCCCGCAACAAGAAGGCCGACATCATCGACCAGATCCTCACCAAAACGGGTGGGTCGGACGACGATTCGGGCTCGCCGTCGGCGGCCGAGCAACCGGTCGCCAAGCCGGCCACCGCTCCGAAGGCCGCACCAGCCGCCACCTCCGCCGAGCCGGCCGACGAGCCCAGGGCCGATTGGGAGGTCGAACTGGAAGCGTCCGGCGACTCGGCGAGCACCGAAGCCGGTGCCACCTCCGAAGCCGGTTCGACGAAACAGGGCGATCGGTCGACGTCCAGCTCCGACGACGCCGAGTCCGACGACGCCGGGTCCGCTGACGACAAGGCCGGGTCCGCTGACGACAAGGCCGGGTCCGCTGACGACAAGGCCGGTTCGTCACAGGCCACAGTCCGGTGAGCAACAGTCCGCCGGCGGCAAGTCCGCTGACAACCGGTCGGGTGAGCCCCGGCGTGACTCCGGCAACCAGCGCGGCGACCGTCAGCAGCGCAGCGACGGCGGCCGCAACCAGAACAATCAGAACCGCAACCAGGGTGGCGGTCAGCAAGGCGGCGAAGGCGATGGTGAGAGTCGCAACAAGCGTCGCCGTCGGCGCCGTAAGGGTCGCGGTGGGCAGGACGGCCCGCAGGGTGAAGACCGCGATCTGCTCGAAACGGATGACACGACCGGGCCCGTCAGCAACGAGCCGGTCCAGATCGAGGGATACCTCGACATTCGCGACGAGGGCTATGGCTTCGTACGCGTCAACAATTACCTCGCCAGCAAGAGCGACTCGTACGTGCCGGTCAAGCTGTCTCGCCAGCACGCGCTGCGGAAGGGCGACCACGTGGTCGGCATGTCGCGCCCCGCCGGACGTAACGAGAAGAACCCGGCGATGCTCGAGATCCACCAGATCAACGGTCGGCTGCCCGACGACGCCAAGAAGCGCCGTCGATTCGAGGACCTGACGGCACTGTTCCCCGACTCGCCGCTGCGGATGGAAGACCCGTCCGAGCCGGCCAACATGACCGCCCGCATCATCGATCTCGTCTCGCCGATCGGCAAGGGCCAGCGCGGCATCATCGTGTCGCCGCCCAAGGCCGGCAAGACCATGGTGATGAAGACGATCGCATCCTCGATCGAGAAGAACAATCCCGAGTGCAAGCTGATCGTGCTGTTGATCGACGAGCGGCCCGAAGAGGTCACCGACATGAGGCGGATCGTGAAGGGTGAGGTGATCGCATCGACCTTCGACCGGCCCAGTGACGAGCACACCCAGATCGCCGAGATGTGCATCGAGAAGGCGAAGCGGATGGTCGAATACGGCGAGGACGTCGTCGTGCTCCTCGATGGCATCACCCGCCTCGCACGCGCCTACAACCTTGCCGCGCCCGCCAGTGGCCGCATCCTCTCGGGTGGTATCGACGCCGGCGCCCTGTACCCACCCAAGAAGTTCTTCGGTGCCGCCCGCAACGTCGAAGAGGGCGGTTCGCTCACGATTCTGGCTACTGCCCTGGTCGAGACGAACAGCCGCATGGACGAGGCCGTGTTCGAGGAGTTCAAGGGCACCGGCAACATGGAGTTGCGTCTCGATCGCAAGCTCGCCGAGCGGCGGATCTATCCGGCGATCGACGTCGATGCCTCGAGTACCCGCCACGAGGAGCTGTTGTACGACCGCAAACAGCTGCAGATGGTGTGGAAGCTGCGTCGGGTGCTGTCCGGCCTGGCCGCCGACGGCAACGCCGCCCCCGGTCTGGAGCTGTTGGTCGACCGTCTCAAGACGTTCCGCACCAACGAAGAGTTCCTGACCGAGATCGCCAAACAACCCGGCATGTAGCGGAAAGGTGTCACCGAAAGGTGTCACCCTTCCGTTTCACGGACACGTCGAGGAGTGGAGGTACTGCCGGCACTCGGCCGACACCGGTCGCCCCTTGATGCGAACCCGAACGTCGGCGATCCGAGCTGATGGGAATAGACGTGGGTTTCTACCGGTAGGATCACTCTCTGATTTTGAGGAGTTCAACATGAAGACCGAAACCCATCCCGCCTACGCCGATGTCAACGTGAAGTGCTCGTGTGGCAACACGTTCACCACCAAGTCGACCAAGCCCGGCGAGCAACTGCTCGAGCTGTGCAACGAGTGCCACCCCTTCTACACCGGCAAGCAGAAGCTGGTCGACTCCGGTGGCCGCGTCGAGCGCTTCAACAAGCGTTACGGTAGCCGTACCAAGAAGTGAGTCCGGGCGGCCCTGGCCGCTCCCGTCGAATCGAACGAAACCGCCCCCGACGGGCGGTTTCGTCGTTCCTGGGCGAGTTCTTCAGCTCCGCCCGATTCCTCTCGGGGTTTCGTCGAAGTCGCAACTTGCATCTCGCCCCGGGAGTTTGGTCGACCTGCCCGGCTACGTCTCCGACTGATCGCACGCCTCGCAGTACTCGACGGCGGGATTGGCAGCTACCGTCGTCGCCGTGAGTCAGGACGATGCCGATCTGGCACAAGAACGCCGTAGCCGCCTGCTCGGTATCAAACTGCGGGCGCTGGTCGGGGACCACCTCGGTGGCGACATCGACGCCGAACCGGTCGTGTTCGCTCCCGGCGCGGCGTTGCTGCACCACGACCAGGCGTGGGTCCTGCTCGACGACCGACCCGGAGATCGATTGGGCGCTGCCCTGGTGTGGGCGAGTCGGGCTGGGGCTCGCTCGCTGAACGTGATCGCCGATCGTGATGGCGATGCGGGAATGCTCGCACGGCGTGGTGGCGCGTTCGCCTTTCCGATCACTGCCTGGCGTGCGGAGGGCCGCACGCTTCGCCCTGCGATCGCTGCCACCTTGCCCGTTTCCCACCCTGCCCCGAGTGCTCACGAGGAACTGCGCGGTCTGATTGTCGAGGGTGGGGCGACCCCGGGCGTCGAGCATGGTGTGCTGTTCGGCGAGGTGCGGGGTCTTGAAGTGTGCCGAGTGGTCGACGATCCCCACAGTGGCGTTGTTCGGCTCGAGGTCGGGGTCGGTGCACACGATCGAGAGGCGTTCCAGATGATGCACGGCGACGTTCCGACCGTCGAGTCACTGGCCAGGATCGTGAGGGCCGTCGAGTCGAGTCGCCAGCTCGGGGCGCGTCCACATCCCCTGAGTCGGTTGGCTGCCGAACGTTTCCTTCGTTGGCGGATCGAGCAGGCCCCTGACCTGGTCGAGGCGAACGAGATCCATCCCGCACCACCCCCGATGCCGCGCCTGAACCTCAAGGATCCGGTTCCCTGTGTCGGCGCCGGCACCGACGCACGGGGTCGGTCGGTCACGGTTGTCTGTTCGACGGGGGTCGACCTCGACGTGATCCCGTACGCGGCCGACGCCCGGCTGGCCGCCGAAGCGGCCGAACCGGGCGTCGATGGGGGGATCCGTCTCGTGGTGGTGACACCGACACGGGACAGATTGCCGGTGACCGACGAGCTGGCTGCGATGTTGCGTCAGCCCGTCGAGTTGATCTCGGTCGACTGACACCGACCGGGCTCGGGTGGTCAGCCGTCGGCCGGCTGCTCGCCGCCTTCGGCGTCGGTCGTGGCGTCGCTGCTCGGGGCGTCGATCGCCGGTGGCGTGGGGGCCGTGTCGATCTGGATCCGGCGAGGTTCCGGCTCGTCGAACGTGCCGATCCGCACGGTCAGCCGCCCATCGACGTGGTGGGCGCCGACCTTGTCGGGGTCGAGCCGGCCGCCGAGCTTGAGGCTGCGCTGCCACTGCATCGTGTCGGTGGCGGCACTGAGCACGAGTGTCGACCCGGTGACTTCGACGTCGACGGCCTCGGCGGGGACGCCTGGCAGGTCGATCGTGAGCACGTATTCGTCGTCGGTCCATGCCCCGGCGACGGCCGGACCTGGCTCGCGGGGCGAGTCGAAGAACGAGTTGGTGAGCTGTTCGAAGACCCGATCGAAGCTGCGGTCGATGGTGCTGGTCGGATAGCGGTGTCGAACGATCATGGTGGTGGACCTCCGTGGTGATGATGGGGTGACGTCTTGTGGTGATGGTGACCGACGAAGCATCGGCACACCATCAATATACAGAAATGCTGAGTCATTGCAACTCAAGATCTGAGTTCGAGGTGAATCCGGGTAGCCTCACGAGGCCATGCTCGATCCCGGTGTGAACGACCGCCTCACCTCGGCCTCCGAGGAGTTTCGTGAACTCGAAGCGCGCCTGGCGGACCCCGAGACGATCGCCGACCCGGATCAGCTGCGCACGGTGTCGCAGCGCTACCGCGAGCTCGAGCCGACCGTGCAGGTGTACGCCGCCTACGAGGCCCGTCTGGGCGACCTCGGAGCTGCCCGTGAACTGCTCGTCGACGCCGATCCGGCCGACCGCGTGATGGCCCAGTCGGAGATCGACGAGGCGACGACCGACATCGATCGCCTCGAACACGAGCTGCGCCAGCTGCTGTTGCCTCGCGACCCGCATGCGGGGCGGGCGGTCATCATCGAGATCCGGGGTGCCGAAGGAGGCGAGGAGGCCAACCTGTTCGCCCGTGATCTGCACGACATGTACGTCGCCTACGCCGCACGGCGGCGCTGGAAGGTCGAGACGCTGTCGCACGCGCCCAGCGACCTGGGAGGCATCAACAACGTCACGTTCGTGGTGAGAGGCGACGATGCGTGGCAGCGCCTGAAGTTCGAGGGTGGTCCACACCGTGTTCAGCGTGTGCCGGTGACCGAGAGCCAGGGCCGCGTACACACGTCGTCGGCGACCGTCGCGGTGCTGCCGGAGGCAGATGAGGTCGACGTCTCGATCGACGACCGCGATCTCGAGATCGACGTCTATCGGGCATCGGGTGCCGGCGGCCAGCATGTCAACACGACCGACTCGGCGGTCCGCATCACCCACGTTCCTACCGGCGTCATGGTCACGATGCAGGACGAACGCAGCCAGCTCCAGAACCGCACCCGGGCGATGCAGGTGTTGCGGGCCCGCTTGTACGAACTTGCCGAGCGTGAACGCGACGCAGAGATGTCGGCCGAACGCCGATCGCAGGTCGGCGGCGGTGGCCGCAGCGAGAAGATCCGCACCTACAACTACAAAGACAACCGTGTCACCGATCACCGGATCGGCTTCACGGTGTACCGCCTGACCGAAGTGCTGGCCGGCGAGCTCGATCTGGTCGTCGACGCCTTGTTGCAGGACGAGCGGACCCGACAGCTTGCCGACATCCAGGGCTGATGGGCCACCTCACGTTGCGGGCGCTGTGGGCGCAGACCGCCGAGGTGCTCGGCGCACGCCATGAGGCTCGCTGGTTGTGCGAAGTCGCCGCCTCGCTCGATGGAACGGACTTCGAGCTGGCCCTCGACGAACCGGTCACGGAACGTGTGGTTGCCCACCTCGATGCGATGGTCGCTCGGTACCGAGCCGGAGAGCCACTGCAGTACGTGCTCGGGAGTTGGACGTTCCGGCGTGTCGAGCTGTTGGTCGACCGGCGTGTGTTGATCCCGCGGCTTGAAACCGAACTGGTCGCAGAGACGGCGATCGAGCTTGCCGCTCGGGTCGAACCACCCAGATTGATCGCCGACCTCGGTACCGGTTCCGGCGCGATCGGGCTGTCGATGGCGACCGAGCTACCGCTCGATGGCACCACCGTCTGGATCACCGACGCCAACGCCGACGCGCTCGCCGTGGCAACCGCCAACCTGGCAGGGATCGGACGTGCTGCCCGCAACGTGGTCGCGGCCGAGGGCGAGTGGTTCGAGGCGCTGCCGCCGGATCAACGTTTCGATGTGATCGTCAGCAACCCGCCGTACGTCGCCGAAGGCGCACCCGAACTCGACGCTTCGGTTCTCGAGTGGGAGCCCGCTCAAGCGCTGTTCTCCGGCGGCGACGGCCTCGATGATCTTCGCCACCTGATCACCGACGCCCCGGCACACCTCGTCGACGGAGGTTGGCTGGTGCTCGAGATCGGGGCCGACCAGGGCGCCACTGTTCGGTCGTTGCTGGAACGGGCCGGTTACACGGAGGTCGGGATCCGACCCGACCTGGCGGGCCGCGACCGTATCGCTGTGGCTCGCTACGGCGTACCGAACACTGACGAGGCCTGAGTCGAATCGGTGGTTTCCCGGCGCTAGTACAAGGAACCCGTCGACGATGTGCCGTCGCCGTCGTGCTCGTCGCGGGCGGCGGCCAACTCGCCGGCATAGCCGGCCCGTGTGGCCAGAGCATCGCTGGTGACCGTGATCATCCGGAAACCCTGTCGGCGTCGCACTGGGGTGAGCGACCCCGTGGAGTGGATACCCGGCACGACACCGTGTCGACCGCATGCCTCGACAATGGTGGCGAGCGCGTCATCGAACACCGGGTTGCCCTCGTTGCCGCTCGGGCCGAGGCCGAGGCTGATCGCCAGATCGGCGGGCCCGACATAGATGGCGTCGATGCCGGGCACGCTGAGGATGTCGTCGAGGTTGCTGATCGCCTCGGCGGTTTCGATCATCGGGATCACGGCGATCGTGGCGTCGGCCCACTGACGGTTGTCGGCGTGCCGTAGACCGGCCATCACCGGACCCCAGCTGCGTGAACCCTGCGGGGTGTACCTGGCGGACCGCACGACGGCCTCGGCCTGGGCGCGGGTGTTGACCATCGGAACGATCACCCCGTGTGCGCCGGCGTCGAGGGTCTTGCCGATGATGCCCTGCTCGTTCCACGGCACCCGCACGATCGGGGTTCCACCCGAGAGCTCGATCGCCTGGATCATCGAGACCGACGACTGGTAGTCGATCACGCCGTGCTGTGTATCGACGCAGACGTAATCGACCGGCTGGCCTGCGGCGATCTCGGCCCCCACGAACCCGGGCAGCGACAGCCAGACCCCCAACGTCTCGTTGCCCGCCGCCCATCTGATCACGCAAACTCGTCATGGGTCGAGTCTTTCACGCCCTCGGATGGGTCGACAGTGGTCGCCGGTCGGCCGTCGAGTACAGCGAGGGCGTTCTCGATCGAGTGCTCGTACAGGCGACGGCGACCGGCAGCGGTCGCCGAGGCGATGTGCGGTGTGACCACGACGTTCGGGCGATCGAGCAGCGGATGCCCTTCGGGAAGGGGCTCGGGATCGGTGACGTCGAGCCCGGCGCCGGCGAGATGGCCTCGATCGAGCGAGTCGAGCAGTGCGTGCGTGATCGACGAGTGTTCCTCGGGCGCAGTTGACCAGGTACGCCCCCGGCTTCATGGCCGCCAGCGTGTCGGCGTTGATCATGGCCGCGGTCGACGGTAGGGCCGGAGCATGCAACGACACCACGTCGGAGCGGGTCAGCAGCTCGGCCAGGTCGACGAGTTCGACGCCCGGCACCGGTGAGGAGTCGACACCGGGGTCGGTGGCGATCACCCGCATGCCCAACGCCTGAGCTGCCACCGCAACGCGCGAGGCGATGCGACCGATGCCGACGAGGCCGAGCACCCGGTCGTCGAGCTCGAGTGAGCGGCCGACCGGTTCGCCGCCGAGGCCGCCTCTGGCGCGCTCGATCTGGTGGGGGAGGTGCTTGGTGACAGCGAACATCAATGCCATCGTGTGTTCGGCGGTCGACACCGTCGGAGCGGTCGGCGTGTTGCACACGGTGACGCCCGCAGCGTCGGCGTCGGCCACGTTGACGTTGTCGAAGCCGACACCGACACGAGAGATCACGGTCAGCCGGGGCGCCGAGGCGAAGGCAGCCGCGTCCCATGGCCGCGTCGCGCCGGCGATCACCCCGTTTGCCCGATCGAGACCCTCGTCGGTTCCGGAGCCGCAGATAGCGGCCCGCCCATCGACCAGGTCTCGGTACGAGTCGGGGAAGGGGTGGTCGACGAACAGCAGCGGAAGATCGTCCATGAGGCGAACGTAGCGTTCGTCCTCCCGGTCGCCCGCCTCGACGATCCGGTATCGTCGCACCTGCATGACCGATGAGCAGCTGGACAAGTACCGATCGAGTATCGACAACATCGATGCTGCGTTGGTGCACCTGCTCGCCGAGCGCTTCAAGGTCACCCAGGACGTCGGCCGCTACAAGGCTGTGTCCGGGCTGCCGGCCGCCGATCCCGAGCGTGAGGATCGACAGGTCGCACGGCTGAGGGCGTTGGCCGAAGAGGCTGGGCTCGATCCGGTGTTCTCCGAGAAGTTCCTGCGCTTCATCGTCGCCGAAGTGATTCATCACCACCAGCGGATCGCCGAGCAGGAATCTCACGGGCACGGCGACCCGCCCACACGCTGAGCCCGACCGATCGCCGATTCCGGCGATTGAATCGAGGGCGATGACTGAACGATTCGACATCGCCGTGATCGGCGGTGGCCCGGCGGGTGCTGCCACTGCGATCAGAGCGGCGCGCGCCGGTGCCCGTGTTGTGGTGCTCGAAAAGGGTGCGTACGGTCGCGACAAGGTCTGTGGCGATGGTCTCACGCCTCGTGCGGTGGCCGCCCTCGACGAACTCGAGATCCCGCTCGACGATGCTCACCACATCGTGGGTCTGCGGATGATCGCCGGCAAGCAGGTGCGCGAGTTGCCGTGGCCGAGCGGCGGTCGCTTCCCGAACCACGGCGCCGTGTGGCCCCGGCGCCGGCTCGACGCAGCCTTGATCGATGCGGCTGTCGAGGCGGGTGCTGACGTGCGATTCGACACGGCGGGCGATCCGATCATCGACGAGCGGGGTCGTGTCACGGGTGTCCGCACCGCCCAAGGTGCGATCGATGCCGACCTGGTGGTCGCTGCGACGGGTGCGCCGGGCTCGGTCGCGCGAGCATTGGGTGCCGACCGCGACCCGAACGAACCGTTCGGGCTGGCGATCCGTGCCTATGTCGAGAGCCCTCGCCACGCCGACAAGCACCTCGAGGCGTGCCTGACGATCCGCGACCAACACGGCACGTGGGTGCCGGGATACGGCTGGATGTTCCCGTGCGGCGACGGCACCGTGAACATCGGAGTCGGCGCGCTGTCGACGATGAAAGGGTTCAAGAGCCTCAATCTCAACCACCTGCTCGACAGCTATCGGTCGCTGGTTGCCGACAGCTGGGAGATCGGCCCGAATCTCGAACGGCCGCGTGCATGGCGGCTCCCGATGAGCGCCGTCAAGCGGCACGGCCCGGGTTGGGTGGCGATCGGTGACGCGGCAGGGCTCGTGAATCCGATGAACGGCGAGGGCATCGACTACGGCCTCGAATCGGGCATGCTGGCGGCCGATCTGTTCCTTGCCGACCCTGCTACGGCAGCGCAGCGATACGACGAGCAGATCGGCGAGCGGTTCGACGGATTCCTCCGCACCGGGCGTCGGTTCGCGTTCCTGATCGGTCACCCGCGCCTGATGCGCACCGGCCTGCGGTTCGCAGTCGGCACGCACCGCATCGCCGACATCACGCTGCAGGTGATGGGCAACCTCGTCGACGCCGAGACGCCGGGCGCCGCCGGCCGCACGCTGAAGGTCGCCGACCGTGCGCTCGCCGCCGCCGACCCGCTGCTGCGACGCACGCGCGCCAAGGCCTGATCGCCAGTGCCGCGTTAGGCGATGTATGCCCGGTCTGTGACGCCACTCTGATCCGGCGGTTGGTGATGCTCTAGCGGCTCCGACGATCCCGGGATCATGGGATGTGCGACTTGGGTAGATATGTGGCGCGTGCTGGCCGGCTCGTTCCGGGTTAACGAGCGCTGGTTATCGGGTGCCCTGGACCGGCACATTTGCAGCGCTGCCCGGTACGTGGCGGCGCGCGCGGTCTGGGACACACCGGCCGGCCGAGCACGATCTCGTTGGCGCTGGCTGATCGAGACGGAGGTTCGGCTCTTGTGCGACGACGGCGTCGGTGCAAAGTGGGGGGTGGAGTTGGTCTTTCGCGGAGGAGCTGATGCCCTGACCGGTCGGCGCTCGCATTGCCGGATCTTTCGTGGGTCGTCCATCACCACTCCTCCGACGATTCCGAGCGCCTGTTGCCATCTTCTCGACCGCCCGAGATCCATCGAGCGCTCGAGCGTCTCAGCCCGCCAACGCACACCACAAGCCTGCACACGCCCGACGACCTGACCGCCGACGACCTCGAACAGCTAGCCCAATCACTCGCCCTCGACGGCGTCGCTCGGCCGGGCTGACACGCTCAGGGTGGTCGAGGCGTTGCGGGAGCTGGCGCGGTTGCGGCGGTCGGACTGATGAGATGGAACCGTTCGCCGCGATTCTCCGCGGGACCTTCGGCACTGGACCCAACGTCGTGCTCGGTGAGACAGTTGCTTGTATACGTACCTAGATGCGTCGGCGAGCATCCCACCTATTGCTGAACAGCGCATCGAATCGAGGTCTCGTCGAATTGCATCTCGCTGCTCGAAAGGAGCAAGGAGATGAAAGCAAGACTCACAGGCCTCGTGATGGTTGCCCTTCTTGGGTTGGTCGCCGCCGCCCCCGCGAGCGCGGGCCGACAGAAGCCACTCAACGGGGAGATGGAGCTCACGTTGTTCGCCCAGCCGTGCGCCGAACCACATGCCCCGCCGTTCCTCTCGTGGGCTGGGACGACCGTCCTCGACGGCACGGAATACGGGATCGCGTACTTCCCCACAACTCCGCCTCCGGTACCAGGGGAGAAGTTCTTCTACTTCGAGGAGGCCTGGACCCTCTTCACGCTCGATGAGTCGGGCGTGACTCCGGAGACAGCGTGCGATGTTGATCGAGTGGTGGTCAACGGGTTCGATTCTGGTCGGGGAGGGCCCGGCGGGACCTTCAAAGCGGACGGCACGGTGACCACCTCAGACGTCGCCGGGATCGCTGAGGACAGCAGGGCGCTCTTCAGGGGCAGATATGCG
>CAVRNX010000027.1:0-54877 GCA_963722635.1 uncultured Acidimicrobiaceae bacterium | reverse complement strand
AAAGAGGCGGTCGCTCGGTTCGACCGCGTCGATCGCTGGCCCTCGATTCGGGGGCCGACCTCGGCGTGGCCCATTCGTCCATCGTGGCCGCGTCGCTCGCACCGTCGCGAGACGAGGCCGTCATGGCACGCGTCGACGGGCTGGTCGTCGAGGTGGCCCTGATGGTCGTGATTTCAGGTTCGGATCGCCTCGCCCGCCGCTACAACTCGGTTCGTGAAGGCTGAGGCGGCCGCTCGACGAGGCTCCCCCGGATCGGTCGTCAAGCGTGTCGAGGTTGATCTTGCAGGCAAGGGCAGCCAATGTTGATTTCGTTTCTTCCCTGCCTTCATCGGTCGCGTAGAGTTAGCCCGCACCAACACGCTGAGCGAACGGGTGGTCAGCGCACGACGATGTTCCCTCCCTTGAGGTCACCTCCCGCGTCTGAAAACCACGTTGCCCGCTTCGTCACGTATCGTCACCGAGAAGGTGTCGCGGCAACTGAGGCGACGTCGAGCCCCGGCGTCGAAGACTGTGACCGAGTAGCTGTAGCCGTCAACACCGTCGTACCGCCCGTTGCCGGTCCAGGTCGCGGTCGTGCCGTTGGACACCAGACCCCGGGCATCAGTTCCGTGGAAGCGATGCTGATCGGGCAGGCGCACCTGGATCTGTCCAGCGCTGACTCCTCGCTCAGTGGTGGCCACCAGGCCGAAGTTGAGGCGTTCGGATCCCAACGTGAACCATCCGCCACCTGTCACCTTGGCAGGCTTGGCCGCAACGAGCAGGCCGATCGCGTCGGTCCCGACGCCGCTGTCGTCGTCGGTTGCCGTGACGACGATGGTCGGTGCCGATACGGAGCTGTAGACGTGTGTGCCGTTGCAGACCGAGGCAACCACGGTGCCGATGCTGCTCGACCCGTCGCCCCAGTCGATACCGCACGTGTGCGTGTCGTTCGAGCCGGGGTCGCTGATCGAGGCCGCGAGCGTCACCGTGGACCCCGGGGCGTAGGCCGACAGATCGGCTGGCCTCGTGAAGACCACGGTCGGGGCCACGTTGCCGATCGTGAGCTGCCGAGTTGCCGTGGCCGATTCACCGCTCGTGTCGGTCACCTTCACCGACAATTTATACGTGCCGTCGTCGTTGCAGGAGACGGTCACCGATGCCGTCGATCCGGTGATGGTGCACCCTGAACCCGCATCGTTGCCCAGGTCGCCGGTGACCGACCACTCGACGACGAGGGCGTCACCGTCGGGGTCGGATGCGGTGGCTGTTGCACCGAAATTGGTTCCCTCGGACTTGGAACTCTGCTCGGGAAGGGTCACCGTCGGCGGACGATTCAGTCTCGTCACCGTGATACTCACCGTGGCCGTGGCCGACGCACCCGAGGGATCGGTCACCGAATAGGTGAACGAATCAGGCCCCGAATACCCCGCCGTAGGCGTATATGTCACCGACCCGTCCACATTCACCACCGCCACACCATGCGACGGGTTCGTCACCACCGCCACCACCAACACATCACCATCAGGATCGGCATCATTGCCGAGCACCCCGACCGACACCGACGACCCCTCAACCACCGAAGCCGAATCATCACCAGCCGTCGGCGGACGATTCTCGCTCACGCTGTCGGCCCACCGGATGGTGGCAACCGCCTGAGTGCCGCCCACCGTGAAACTGACCTCGTCGACGCCGAGCGCGATACCCGTCAGACACAAGGTCACGACGCCTTGGCTGTCGGTGAAGGTGAACGACTGTTGGGGATGAGTGCCGGCGACGACAATGTCGACCCGGGCACCCGTCACCGGGCCTCCATTCCCGTCCGTCACCGTGGCATCGAGGCACGCCTCGACCCCGAGGATCTGCTCCTGCGCTGGAGGGCTGGCCACGATGCGAGTCACGGTTGCGATCGCCGCCTGGCCGAATCCACCCGGGTAGCCGTAGGAGTCGTCGGCGTCGAATCCATAGACGGTTATCCCGAACGGAGCACCGTCTCGCAGAGAGTGCGAGCCGAGCTCCACCGGCAGCTGGGCGCCCCAGAATCCCGACCCGGGGATCTCCGTGAAGCTGCTCGCCGGGACAACCGAACCATCGAGGGTCAGCCGTCCGACCGATGCCTCGGACGCGACGACGTTCACGAAGTTGGCCCTGAATCCGCTGGCAGGTGTGCTCACGGTGTAGTCGCCGCGGAACTGCTCGTACGGGGGCACGAGCGACATGAATGGATCGGAGATGGTGCCATCGAAGCTGCTGCCGTTCGAGAACTGCACCACCAGAAGTGGTGCGGTCGATGTGACACGAGACGGACTGGCGATGAGTGTCTCGTGAACCTCGCCGACACCCAAGTTCGCCACCACGACGCCGTCGACCCGCACCTCGTTACCATCGCTGGCCGAGAGGAACCGGAAGGTGTCGCCCCCAGATCTCGTGGCAAGCGGTATCGTCACGAACGCCTGACCCCAGGTGCTCACCGGAGGCAGCTGCTCGACAATGTGGTCGCAGTAGTCGACGCCGGTGGGAACGTTGGCACACTCGTTGCCGGCGAACACACCAACGGGCTTCGTTGCTGTGATCCGCGTGCCGCTGATGTCGCCTGTTCCACTGAGCTGGTAAGTCTCGCCCACGTCGAGCGCGACAACGACCGGCAGGTTTCCCCCGGTCAGGTCGACGGTCACCACCGTGTCGTTCTCGGAGGCGACGATGCCGATCTGTGGGAGATAACCCGGGTACGTCAACACGCGATAGTCGCGGCCGAGCGTGTCGGTCGGGAGTCCAAGGAATGCGTCGGTCGTGAACTGAGCACGATTCAACCCGTACACGGTCACCTCGGCATCTGCTACCACATGGATGCCGGCTTGAGCTGGCGAATCGTAGGTGCTCGTCTGTGCGGCAAGCGGCAGCTCGACCGACGTCACCTGCCCGGGTGTCACCTCGAACGAGGCGACGAAGCCGATCCCGGGAACCTCGACGATTCCACTCGTTTCCGAAGCGCCCGTGATGAAGAGGGTCAGCGTCGGATCGAGAAGGTTTTTGTCGAACATGAGCCAGAAGTCGCGGCCGGCGGTGTCGGTGCCAACTGCGGGCGCCGCTGTGCCGACAACGATCTGACGTTCGATCTGCTCGGTGCCTCCGTCGCCATCGTCGACGAGCAACGTGACCGAGTAGGTGCCGGCATCGGCGTACACGTGGCTGACCACGCTTCCGTCGGCGGCGGTGCCGTCGCCGAGATCCCACGTGAACGTCGGCACGTCATCGAGCCCGGGGTCGGTTGAATAGCCGTGCAGTGAGAGCGGGTAGACCCCTGCGGTCGGATGCCCACCGACCGCCATCGAGACGATCGGGGAAACATTCTCGACCGTCATCAACGCGGTGTCGGTCACGACACCGGGCAGATCATCGTCGACCGTCACCGTCACCGTGTAGACGCCATCGTCTCGGTACACGTGCGAGTGTTGCCCGTTGCCCGAGTAGGGCGCAGACCCGTCGCCTGGGTCGACCGTCACGGTGGTGAAGGCGTCGGGCGCCGACGAGCCAGTCCCTCCGATCTGTGCGTCCGAGCCCTCGGCGATCGTCTGGTCGTCGCCGGCGTCGGCGATCGCCTCGGCCACGGTGATCGTGGAGGTGAGCGCTGCGCTGCCTCCGTAGGGGTCGGTCACGGTCACCGTGAGCTCGTATGAGCCCCCGGCGGAATACGCGTGGGACAAGTTGCCGTTGACGTACCCACCCGAGCCGTCGAATGTTTCGATCGCCGACCCGTCGCCGAAGTCGACGGTCACCGTGAGCAGATCGCCTGGCGACGGGTCGCCGGCTGCGATCGGGTAGTCACGAGTGACCCCGGCACCGACACGCCAGCTCGGCAAGACGTACAGGTACGGCTCTAGGTTCAGGACCTCGACCGAGAGGGTGTCGGAACCCTTGTCACCGTCGTCGTCGGTCACCGTCAGCGTCACGGTGTAGGTACCGGGCACGACGTACTGGTGCGACACCATTGCGCCTGCCGTCAACAGGGGATCCGTCGCCGAAGTCCCATTCGTAGGCGACCACCGTGCCGTCCACGTCTGATGAGCCCGATCCGTCGAACGACACGTAGTAGCCCGAGTAGATCGTCAGGTCCGAACCCGCCACCGCCACGGGAGGCGTGTCGGGAGCGGTGACCACCGCCGTGACGTTCACGATGACGTCGCCCCATGTAGCACCGTCGGAGGGCGACCCGTCGAAGGCGAGCTGCACCGGTCCACCGAGACGGTTGAAGGCCAGAATGTACGACGTGCGGTCGGGGTTGGCCGCGGCGAGGCTGAACACCATGTCGGCACCCGGGTCGGCAGCCGCCCGCAGATCGGTCAGTGAGCCTGCCGACGTGAAGAAGGCGACCTGATCACTGCCCTGGAGCGGAACGATCGCGTCGGCATCGGCCGGCGACGAATCGGGGCCGTACACCGCAACGGCGCGTGCCAGGGCGGCCGAAGCGTAGCCGGGCGAGCCCGGAGCGATGCCGCCCACCCGTCCCTCAGCATCGTCGACCCGGTAAAGCGACAGCGCCGCCGAGCCATTGCCGTAGACCTGGTCGAATGCCACGTCGATGGAGCCCGTGCCGACAATGGTGAGCGCCTGGACGCCAGGCGAGCGGCTGAACTCGCTGCACCGCTCGGTGACGAGGTCGAGCGGGTCACCGGCATCGCCGCAGATGGGCGCCGCTGTCTCCCACGAACCCCTGGCCCAGCTCGCGCGTTGGGTTGACGCCGTCAAGCCCTCGTCGTCCGTGACCGTCAGTTGCACAGTGTGGTTTCCGGCGTAGCCGAAGGTGTGCGATGCGGTGCGCCCCGTTGCCGTTGTCCCGTCGCTGAACCACCACGCATACGACACGATCGTCCCGTCGTCCGACGAGGCCGACGCGTCGAGCTGCACCGTGATGGGCGCGAGGCCGGTAGCGGGCGCAAGGGTGAAGTCGGCGATCGGGGCCACGCCCGCGCCCTCCCCCGCCACCGGTGGTCACGACGATGGTGGTCGACGCACTGACGGTCGCGCCGCCGTCGTCGGCGACCGTCAGCGCAGCGCTGTAGGTACCCGGTGTGACGTAGGTGTGCGACGTGGTGACCCCGGTGGAGCCATTCCCATCGCCGAAGTCCCACGTGTAGGAGCTGATGGTTCCATCGGGGTCGGCAGACGCCGATGCGTCGAAGCTCACGGCAAGAGGAGCCACGCCCGACGCCGGCGTTGCTACGAACTCGGCCGTCGGTGGCAGATTGACGCCGAGGTCGAGTTCGTTGCGGGCACCAACGGCGCTTGCCTCGCGAGCGAAGGCGTCGAGGTCTGGGATCGACGAGCGCATGGTTGTCGCCAGGGTGCGGGCGTAGTCGCCGAGACTCACGCCCGGGGTGATCACCGAGAGATCGCGTTCGAAATTGGTGGTGAACGCAGCGATCTCGGCCGGCGAGAACGGGATCGCCGTGAGCTGTGCCAGCTCACCGGGGGTGAAGCCCGACGTCCTCACGCGTTGGTAGGCGGCCGCAAGCTCGTCGATCTCGGTCTGCGTGGCGGCCACTGGGCCCGACAGCTCGGGCTGCGTGTCGGCGTAGGCGGCGAACGTCTCGAGGGCAGCTGCGCTCGACCGCAGCTCGGCGACGAGTTGGAAGGTCTGGTCGGCTGTCGCTGTGGCCTGACGGGCGACGCCGGCAGCGTCGTTGTCGGCTGCTGCACCGAGATAGCGCTCGAAGGAGGTGAGCGACGCGTCGGCCAGACCGACCTGCCGCGACAGCGAGCGGGCCAACGCTGTGGCCTCTGGCGACGCCAGGTCGTCAACGGTGCCGAAGACCGGCACGATGACCGTGCCGTAGTTGGGATCGGGCGGATCTTTCACGATGTCGTCATACATGTTCGACACAGCGCACGTCAGGTCTTTCAAGATCGCGAGTGCCTTCTGTTGGCTGACCTCGAACGGGTTCGCGACCGAGAAGGCGAATCCGCCGCCAAGGCTGTAGCCGATCGATACGAGCGTGATGCCCGTTGGAGTCCAGTCGGTCTTGACCAGCCCGATCTCCTTTGCTTCGTCGAGTGCCGCCTTCACCTCCAGGACCGAGCAGGCGATGCCCGCACCGACCTGGTTCGTGGCCGCGGTCTGCTTCCACCTGTTCACCGCCTCCACCGCGAACTCGCGCGAGCAGGCGTCGCACGCGAGCACCGTGAAGACCTCACTGAGCGTGACGGGATCGCCGATGGAGTCCTCCGTGAGCAGCCGCCACTGCCCGGGGTTCAGTGTGGGGGCCTCGATCGGCTGGATCACAGAGCCGATCCCCACGATGTAGTTGGACGAACCCCAGGCCGGGCTGTCGCAGCTCCCCGCCGACGGCTGCGACACCGAAGCCTCCACGATCGCACACCGTTCCGCCCTTGATGTCGGACGTGACGTACACGAAGAGCGCATCGTCGTCGACGAAGTCGTACGTCGGTTCCTCGTACTGGTTCATCGGTATCGGGTTGTAAAGCGCGGCCAGTGCGCGGCCCCGCCGACGGAACGGCTACCACCAGCGCCGCTACCACCGCTGTACCGGCCATCGACGCCATCGCTCGTGTCGTCCGGTGTCTCCTCATGGGGTGCCCTCCGCATCGCAGGAATGTGTGCGGGGAGATCGTTATCGCACCGGTGTTACGCAACAGTTACGCCAGTTGTTACGCCGATCGCCCGGGCCGCGACGACGTCGGTAAGGGGACGTGCTCCTCGTGCTTCGTCCGGTCAAGCTGCTCGGTTGGGTCGCAGGCCACTGCATCGCGCCGGTTCGTGGTGCGGATCGAATCGTTCCGGTGCGTGATTGTCGCCTTGGTGCCGAGGCGTCCAGCGGGCCGGTTCGTCCCGGCGTCGGGCCAATCAGACTGCGGGGATCAGTCGTGAGCCACTTCGGTGGATGGCCACGCGGTCGCTGACGTAGTCAGGCTCGTGCTCTTGCCACACGGTTCCGATGAGGTACGCCGTTTCGCCGAGGTGAACGACTTGGCCGGCGTAGATCTGATCCGGATGGTCCAAGCCGATGATTGGTTCCTTCTGTTCGAAGCTGTATGGCCCCGCTGCACTCTGGGCGACCATGGCGTAGGTGCCGTGACCCAGTCTGGATGCCGGGTCGTCGTCGATCGCGCTGGAAGACAGCAGTGGGAAAGCGGAGAAGATCAGGAATCAACGTCCCTCCGGGTCGAGTCGCGGGGTTGTTCGCCGACTTGGTCCAGGTGGAGAGGTCGCTGCTGTAGGCGATGCCGGTAGCGGCATCGAGGTCGTTCCATTTCGCCGTGTAGGCCATCACGTAGTTGCCGTTGTGTTTGACGACCGATCCGGTTGCGAGGCAGTCCGAGTCCCAGGCGTCCTCGGCGCCGCGTTCGACGACGACGCCTTGGAGGTCCCAGTCGATGAGGTCGGTGCTGGTGGCGTGAGCGATGTCCCATGCGGTGTGCCGTTCAACGTCGTCCGGGCAGACCAGGTACCAGCAGTGCACGATGTCGTCCTCGACGTGGTACCAGGAGTCGCCGAGGTGACAGTTCGGGTGCGTGAGCATCATCTTCTCCCTGAGCGGCTGAGTATGTCGACACGTTCCCGACAGCCTCGCAGCGGCGCCCGGTGATCCCGCTCCGTCGACTTGCCCCCGAATGTCAACTCGTCGTTGCGGATTTGACGACGGTTCGGTACGGCCCGGCAGGGCGTCGGCTACTCCTCGGGGCATGCAGTTGCGCGCTCACGACACGCAGCGGCATCGTCGTTGTCCGTCAGGAACTACCATTCAGAACGGTGCCAGAGTGGCGCCAACGAGTTGGCCTCACTGGAGATCCACGGATGGCAACTGAGCGACCGGTGCTACCGCACGAGACGGATCGTCTCTTCCTGACCGACGGCGGCACTGAAACCTGGCTGATCCACAAACGTGGGCACGAACTGCCGAACTTCAGCGCGTTTCACCTGTTGCGGGATCCAGCGGCGACTGAGGACCTGCGCTCGTATTACCGGGCCTTTGCCAAGATCGCCATCGAACACGACACGGGGTTCATCTTCGACAGCTTGACGTACCGGGCGAGCCGCGACTGGGGCGACCTGTTGGGCTACTCGGCGAGCGCACTTGCGGACGCCAACGTCCAGGTGTTGCAGCTGTACCGCGACGTCGCCGAAGAAGTAGGCATGGCGCGTCAAGACGTCGTGATCAGCGGGTGCATCGGTCCCAAGGGAGACGCGTACGAGCGAAATGACGAACTCACCGCCGAGGGTGCGCAGGAGTATCACCAGGCGCAGATCGACACCTTCAAGTCGGCGGATGCCGACATCGTGACCGCGCTCACACTCGGCTCGAGCCAG
Organism: uncultured Acidimicrobiaceae bacterium; assembly: GCA_963722635.1. Classification (GTDB taxonomy): domain Bacteria; phylum Actinomycetota; class Acidimicrobiia; order Acidimicrobiales; family Ilumatobacteraceae; genus Ilumatobacter. Next base: position 46,575 of record CAVRNX010000027.1, on the reverse strand, counting down.
GAAGCGATCGGCATCGTCCGGGCGGCACGAACGGCGGGCGTGCCGTCGGTCATCTCCTTCACGGTCAGGAGCGATCAGTGTCTGGCAAGCGGCGAAACGTTGCGCGAGGCGATCGAGACGGTCGATCAGGCGACGGACTCGGCGGCTGCGTACTTCATGATCAACTGCTCGCATCCGGACGACTTCGGGCCGGCGCTTGCCGACGAGGAATGGGTGACGCGCGTGCGTGGGGTCCGCGCCAATTCCTCGTCGGAGGAACAGTGCACCTTGGTCGAGATGGACGGCCTCGATGAAGGCGATCCCGATGAGCTTGCCGGACAGCACGCGAGTCTGAAGGCGAAGTACCCCCACATGAATGTCTTCGGCGGTTGCTGCGGCACCGACTTCACGCACGTCGAGAAGATCAGCTTTGCCCTGCAGGGCGCGTCTTCTCGATAGCGCGGACGTCGGGTGCAGAACATGTCCCGACGTATTTGCGAGGGCGGTTGAGGCGACGCAATCTCGGCAGCTGTCCTAGGACCTCAGCGCGAAACTCAGGACGTGTGGCCGCCCTGCCGGTCGCGGGCGAAGATCAACTCGACGCCATCCTCGCCCGTTGCCTCGGCGTGGAAGACGCCGGCGGGGATGTAGCAGTACTCCCCGGGCCCGATTTCGAACTCCTCGTCGAGCTGCTCGCCGACGCGAAATGAACAGGAACCGGTCACGCAGTACGCGATGGTGTCGGCTGTGTGCGTGTGAGGGGAGAGCGACACGCCGGGTTCGATGACGAACTTCCCGAACGTGAGTTCCGGAGCATCGCCCGGTCGCAACGCCATCTCCATCAGCACTCCACCGGATGAGGTGCGGTCTGCTTGGCTGCTGCTGATCTTCAGGTTGGAGAGAGTCGTCATGTCGGTTCCTTTGTCGTGGGGTTGGTCTCACAGTTGTCTCAGGCCGGCGTGGCGCTGCCGTGTCGCGCGCGTGGCGCGTTTACACTCGGCGGCTCATGCCGATTCGCTTCGAGATGCTCGGTGGCGCTCGCATCGCGCTCGACGACGAGACGTCTCGGCCCGTCAAGGCGACCGTTCGCGGTCACGCGTTGGCGTATCTGGCGCTCACGGGAGACTGGGTGACCCGAGATCGTCTGGGGTTCCTCTTTTGGGCGGACACCCCGGACACCAAGGCCCGGCACAACGTACGCCAGCTGCTCAAGCGGATCCGCCAGTTGCCGTGGATCGAAGGTCTCGAAACGCGCGACGATGCCGTGAGGTGGCTCGTTCCAAATGATGTTGCCGACCTCACCGAGCTCATCGCTCGGGAGGACTGGGGTGATCTCCCCTCCAGCGGCGATCTGTTGCCTGGGCTGGAGCGCACCTCGACAGCCGAGTTCGAGGAATGGTTGCTCGCCCAACGACGCCGCATCCTCAGCATGTGGCAGGCGGCGGTCGTCGCCTCGGCCCGCGACGCAGGGGCGCAGGGCGACCCGAACCGCGGTCTGCATCTGCTCGACCCACTCCTTGACTCGATCAGTGGTGGTGATGTCGTGGTCCCGTACATGGAGTTGGCCGTGAAGGCAGGTCGCCGCGACCTTGCGATCGCCGGCTTCGATCGAGTTGCGGCTCATCTCCGTCGCGAACTCGGTGTGGATCCCCCGGCGAGCGCCGTTGAGGTGATGCAACGTCTTGCATCGCAGCCGAGCAGCCAGACGGTCGAGTCGGCGCGTCGTGGGCCGGTCGGGAGAGAGCACGAGCTGACCGAGATCGCGCGGCTCCTGGCACTGCCTGACTGCCGCCTCCTCACGCTCGTCGGTCCAGCGGGGATCGGGAAGTCGACGATCGCCCACGAGCTGCTGAACCGCCTGGGCAGCAACCATGTCGATGGTTCCTCGTTCGTCTCGCTGGAGAGTGTTGTCGACCCGGATGACGTCCCGGCGTCGATCGCGGCCGGGCTGGCGATCGGCCTCGACGCTCGTGCGGACCCTGTTGATCAGCTCGTCGCGGCGCTTTGCGAGCGGGACATGTTGTTGGTGCTCGACAATGCGGAACACCTCCGGCCGGCGTGGGGTGTCTTCTCCCGGCTTGTCCACGCGTGCCGCACGCGTTCAGTTGGTGATCACGTCACGCGAGCGTCTCCGCCTCGAGGGCGAATCGATCTACGAGGTCGCAGGCCTGCGTGAGGACGATGCCATCGAGTTCTTTGTCGAGATGGGAAGGCGCGTCGCTCCCGGTGTCGAGGTCTCGTCCGAGGAGGCCCGGGCGATCTGCCGGGTCGTCGGCGCCTCGCCCCTCGGTCTCGAACTGGCTGTTCCCTGGTTGCGGGTGATGGCAGCGTCCGAGATTGCCGCCGAGATCCAGGACGACCAGAGCTTGCTCAGCGGTGGACACCGCGACGGAGCGGAGCGGCATCAGAGCATGGCCGCAACCATGAAGCACTCCTGGGATCTCGCCTCGGCCGGCGAGCGCGTGGCCGTGGAGGCCCTCTCGGTCCTTGCCGCTCCCTATACGCGTGAGCTGGCTGCCGAGGTCGGTGGTGCCACGGCAACGATGCTGCGCGACCTCCTGGATCAGTCGTTGGTGCATCGCCGGCAAGACGGGACCTACTCGAGTCACCCCCTCGTGCGTGGCTACGCGGCAGCACGGCTCGCCGAGGACGGTGACCGCGAGTCAGGGGTCCGCCGGCGCCACGCCGTCGCCGTTCTGCGACTCGCCGGAGTCGGCCAACGATGTTCCCGGGTCGACGAGCACTCGTCGAAGATCTCGTCGTGGCGTGCCAGTACGTCAATCGAGTCCGAAGCGGTCGATCTGCTCATCCCGGCGATTGACGGGGTGACCGCCGTGATCCTTGACTCGGGTCGGATCGACCGAGGAGTCCAGCTGCTCGCCGACGCGTCGGCGTTGCTGAAGCGCACGATCCCCGAGCAGCCGGCTCCGCTGGCCGCCATCGAACATGCCCGATCGGGGCTTCTCTACGCACAAGCTCTCCATGGTGAGGCGGCGGTCGCCGCTGAGGAAGCGCTCCGTGCCGCAACCGAGGCCGGCGACCAGTCGATGCGTGTCAAGGCGAGTCTCGCGCTGGGTTGGGCGAGGAAGTGGACTGCCGGCGACCCAGCTCAATACCAGGTCGTCTCCGAGGCGCTCCCGGTTGCCGAATCACTGGAGGACAGCGACCTCGTCGCCGAGGTGCTCAACGGCATGGGCTGCTCCGCGCCGACCTTCGAGAAGTGTCGAGACCATCTCCGAGATGGTCTCGATCGAGTCGACGAACACGCGCAAGACCTCCGCGCTGTGCTCCTCAACAATCTGGGCCTGGTCAGCTGGGCGCTCGGGGCGAGGGACGTCGCCGTCGCCCACGTGCAGGCGGCGCTCGACATCGCGAGGTCGGCGGACGACGACGGGCGGATCATCGATGTGCTCACTTCGTTGGCCTTCATCCACGCCGATCTCGGCGATCTGGATACCGCCCTGCGACTCTCGGCAGACGCCGAATCATTGGCCGGCGCAGCCGACTTCTTGGACGCCAGGATCCAGTCGCTTCTCGTCGCGGGCGAAATCCGCCGCCTCACGGGAGACTCGCAAAGTGCTCTGGCCCGTGGGCACGAGGCCCTCACGATGGCATCCGCTGTCGGCAACGAGTCGTTGGCTCTGCGCGCTCTGCGACTTCATGGCCAACTCCTGCTGGACGATGGGGATGTCGGCCGAGGTCTCGGCACCCTCGCCTTCGTCGTGGACAGGCCGGCAGTCGAAGGGTGGTGACTTCACCAGCAGGATCATCAACCCAAAAGCGTGGGAGGAGGCGACATCCCACCTCGATCGGGAGCACGTCGAGTCGGCACGCGCCTGGGCCAAGGATCGTGATCTCGATGAGGTCGTCGAGCTTGCGCTCGTGATGTCGTCAGACCGCGTCGATCCGCCGTGAGGACGACGTTGGGTCTCGAGGGCTGTCCTCTGCGATTGGCATCGGGATCCCTCAGACCGACATCGGAGCTGAGGCAGCGGTTGTTGCCGAGTTCGCTCATCACGCCGAGCAGGTCGGCTATCAGCATCTTGCGACGTACGACCATGTGCTCGGTGCAAGTACGGCGAGTCGACCGGACTGGACCGCGCCGTACACATCGGCCGACCCCTTCCACGACACGTTCGTCCTGTTCGGATACCTGGCGGCCGTCACCGACATGGTCGAACTGTCGACACACGTTCTGGTGTTGCCGCAACGCCAGACAGCACTGGTCGCAAAACAAGCGGCATCGGTGGATGTTCTAAGGGCGGTCGACTTCGGCTCGGAGTCGGGGTCGGCTGGAACTCGGTCGAGTACACCGGGCTCGGAGAAGACTTCGCCAACCGGGATCGCCGAAGCTCGGAACAAGCCGAAGTGCTGCGGGCGCTCTGGACCGAGCCGCACGTCAGCTACTCGGGCCAGTGGCACGAAATCCCCGACGCCGGGATCAACCCGATGCCGATACAACGTCCCATCCCGCTCTGGTTCGGTGGGTCTGGGGAACGCTTGATGCGAAGGACAGCCAAGTACGGCGACGGGTGGATCACCCTGTATCACCAACCGAACGATCAGGCTCGAGACGACTTCGACAGACTCCGGCAATACACCGAAGCCGAGGGCCGCGACGGTCAACAGATCGGCGTGGACGTGTGGGTGTCGATGGGCGACACCACACCGGCTGACTGGCGCAGCACATCTGCCGCCTGGAAGGAGATCGGCGTCAGCCACGTCACCCTCAACACCTCGTTCGACGTGGGCCACCACCACAGAATCGACGGCACCTCGCTCGCACACCACCTCGAAGCCACCAGTCTCTACATCGACGCTGTCGGAGACCTGCTCTGACTATCCGCCCATTACTGGCGCTCGTATTCACGCGACCGGCCAATTTCGCCACGCCGCACTCCGGCCCCAGCGTGACACGAGATGATCCCGAAGTCGGCGACCAACTTCTTTGGGGTCTCGAGTGTGACCGGCAACCTTCGACCCTGGTGCGGCTGGGCTCGGTTTGTGACGATGGAGTCGTGAGCCGATCTGATGTCGAGTGGCGCGATGGCGAGATCGACGGCGTGTTCTCATGGCTGATGCAGGGTGATCCTGCGGTTCGGTGGCAGGTGATGCGCGACTTGCTCGGGTGCACTCCGGATCAAGTTGAGCTGGAACGTGCCCGTGTCGCCACCGAGGGTTGGGGCGCCCGACTCTTGGCGATGCAGGACAGCGACGGTCGATGGGCCGCTGCGCTGTACAGCCCGAAATGGACGTCGACGACCTACACGCTGCTGCTGCTCCAACGTCTCGGTCTCGAGCGGGGCAATCCGCAAGCGCTTGCTGGCTGTCGCCAGCTGTGGGACTCGGCGAGCTGGTTCGATGGTGGTCTCAACCTTGCCAAGACGATTCAGCAGCCCGAGACATGCATCACCGGCATGCTGGTGCTGCTGGCCGCCTCGTTCGGACACGACGATGCTCGGGTCGACACCGTCGTGGAATGGCTGCTGGCGCAGCAACTCGACGACGGAGGCTGGAACTGCGAGAGCATCCGGCGCGGCTCGACCCACGGTTCGTTCCACACCACGATCACAGTGCTCGAAGCACTCCATGCCTACGAACACCACCGAGGCGACATCAACGTTGGAAACGCGATGAGCATCGGCCGCGACTTCTTCTTGGAGCACCGGCTCTACCGCTCCCACCGCACCGGCGACATCGTCAACCCAGCGTTCACGCGGTTCCCGTTCCCACCACAATGGCATTTCGACATCGTGCGCGGTCTCGAACATTTCGTCGCAACAGGCGCACCGGTTGACGAACGCCTCAGCGACGCCATCGACACGATCCGACGCACCAGACGCAAGGACGGCACATGGCCCACCTTCGCTCGCTATCCAGGTCGAGAATGGTTCCGAATGGAAGCACGGGGCGCGAGCCGCTGGTCAACACTGCGCGCCCAGCGCATTCTCTCCTGGTGGGACGGCCAGCTCGACAAGGAGCCCCGGCCGGATACCACCCGATAACCGCTGGCGTAATCACGGCGCACGCAGCACTCCGGCGCCAGTGTGGCACCACAGTGTCCCGGCGGTCGGGTCGGCTATCGGGCGTTGACGGATTGCCCAGAGCGCTGGCGGGCTGCTTCGCCCGAGGTCCCAACCATGGCTCCGATCGCGGTCCAGGAGTGCCCGTTCTGCCGGGCGCGGACGACGGCGTCACCCAGCGTGCGTTCTGCGTCAGCGCGGCCGAGGCCTCTCGGACGAGTTGGTCTCGGCGGTGGCACGGTCGAGGGCCATCCAGAACCTGCCGGTGAGGTCCGCTGGTTTCCTCTACCACGTGTGCTCTCGACCTTCGAACGTGCCGGGTTCCGCCAGGACCGCAAGATCGGCAAGCACCGCTGGGTCGTCACCGCCCAGGTGGCGCCGGCCTGACGGCAGCCACACCACCGGCCTCGAATCTGCAACCGGCACCACCAAGAGGTTCCAGACCTCCATTGCGATCCAGTACCGAATGACGATCAGGCCGCACACATCGTGAGCGCCGCAACTCGTGAAACCTGTGCTCTCCAGGTCTGGCGAGCGGACACGAGACAGAACGCTCGATACGGCCATGCAAAATCACTTCCCAGACACGCGGCATTTCGCAGCAGCGCGGCCCGGTGCGGCGCGCACCAATCACGTCGGCATCACGCCATCCCCGCCATCCCCGCCATCCCCGCCATCCGGGCAGCTTCGTACTCCGAGTCGATCTCGCAACCGAAGGTGTTGGCGGGTTGTCGACGCCGCTCGCTAATCCGGCAGAGGCACCACGGTGACCGGCGGGGCCAGCCTGGGAGCGAGGTGCACGATGGTCATCGTCTCGAGATCCACTATCACGCCATACTGTTCGACCGTCTCGTTGCCGAGTTGCACCGTGATGAGTACGTAGTCCTCGACGCGCGTCGGCGCGTTGTCTGCTTCGGGTCGAAGAATCATTGGAGACAGCGAGATCGGCTCCGTGAACTCGATCATCGCGACGGCCCCGCGGGGCTCGCCCTCTAGTTCCGCCGGCTCCCATGCCGTCAAGTGCCCGTCGTACCGGTCGAGCAACTCCGAGGCGATGTCATCGGATCGAACGAGTTCAGAGGCACGGGCAGCTTCGTCTGCCGAAACGAGTCCATCCATGGCGTCAGCCGACCCGACAGCGTCCGTGGGCCGGGTTGGATCCTGTGGTGGCTGCGAGGTCACCGGTGGCAACGCGGAGTTCGGCGAGAGCTCCTCGCCGCACCCGACGACGACGAAGGCGGCGGCGGCGAGAGTGCAGACCACGAGCTTGTACAAGGCGCCCAGATTGGCCGCTCTGCGCACCCGACGCAAGCGGCGAGCGCCGATGCGGCGATCGAAAGCCGCTCGGAGTTGTTGAGCGCATGGGAGAGCGCTGATCGTGCTGCGTCGTGGTGGACGTCGTCGCCGTCGAGGAAGGCGATGACATCCACGAACGCCCACCGACGGCTCTGCAAAAACGCCCTGGTCAGGACGATTTCTGCGGTTCGCGGTGGACGCCCGTGGACGCTGTGGCGGAGGTGGACGGGAATCGAACCCGCCGGACGGGGATCGCCCGTCCCAACCGCTTTGAAGGCGGCGGAGCCCACCAGGTACCCGGACACCTCCGCCTTCAAACGTAGCGGAGTCGACTCCGGTATCGGCCAGGCTCGGAATCACGTGGCCACTGGTGACTATCGTCGGCGAGGTGGCCGCCACCGTTCTGTTCTGTACCGACACGTTCTGGGACGATCGCGGCGACGAGGTAGTGGCCACCGACCCAACGGTCGAAGTGGTGAGACTCGTCGGACAGGAACACGTCACGCCCAGCGACCTGGAGCGAATCACCGTCGCATTCTTCTCACCCGACACCTGGCCCGAGCGAGCAGCCGAATTTCATGGGCACGTGTGTGCGGGCACCCAACCTGGCATGGCTGCAGACGTTCTCGGCCGGCACCGACTCGCCGATCTTCACCAGCCTTCGCCGATCGCGGTGTCACCATCACCAACAGCAGCGGGGCCTCATCGGCATCGATCGCACAGACCGTGATGCTGTACCTGTTGGCGCTCGGACGCGATCTGCCGCGATTGACACGCGAGCAGGCGAAGCGGCGCTGGGAGCCGAGATCGTCGACCGACCTGTGCAGCGTGCGTCTCGGCATCGTCGGCCTCGGAGCAATCGGCACCGAGGTCGCTCGCTTGGCGTCCGCATTCGACATGCAGGTGATCGGGCTCCGGCGGACGGTGGTCGGCGACGAGATCTGCGAGACGTGGGCCGACGACCGGCTCGACGATCTGCTCGGATGGGCCGACGCGATCGCCGTCACCGCTCCCCTCACCGACGACACACGCGGCATGTTCGACGCAGCGGCGTTTGCGCGGATGCGACCCGGCGCATGGTTCATCAACGTCGGCCGAGGCGAGATCGTCGACGAATCCGCCCTGATCGATGCGCTCCTCGACGGCCACTTGGGCGGGGCCGGGCTCGACGTGTTCGCCGTCGAACCACTCCCGCCCGACAGCCCACTGTGGCTGCTACCGAACGTGATCATCACGCCTCACTCATCGGGGACGACCGACGTATCGCATCGGCGTCAGGTCGACATGTTCGTCGAGAACTTCCGGCGTCACACCGCCGGCGAAACGCTGGAGAACGTCACCGGCCCGGGCTGACGTCAGTCGACCGACCCGATCCACGCCCGGTCGGCGGCATGACGCAACCATGCGATCAGCTCGTCGGACTGAATCGGTTCGGAGATCACGAAGCCCTGGGCGACGTCGCAGTTCATCTGCCTGAGCCGGTCCAGCACGGCCAGACTCTCGACGCCCTCCGCCACCACCAGCAGACCCAGATTGTGCCCGAGATCGACGGTCGACCGCACGATCACTTCATCCTGCTGGTCGGTCAGCATCCCTTGGACAAAACTTCGATCGATCTTCAGTTCGTTGACCGGCAGGCGTCGCAGATAGCTGAGCGACGAGTAGCCGGTGCCAAAGTCGTCGACAGCCATCCGCAGCCCGACTGCGTGCAACTCATCGATCGTGGCACGGGTACGAGGAGCGTCGACGAACAACGACGACTCGGTGATCTCGAGCGTCAGCGACGACGGCGGCACCCCGTTTGCATCGAGGTGGGCGCGGACCCGATCGGGAAGCCGGGAATCGAACAGGTCGTGGGTCGAGAGGTTGACAGCCAATCCGATCGACAGGTGACACTGCTCGAACTCACGCAGCATCCGAATCCCACGTGCCAACACGAGATCGGTCAGTTGCTTGATCAATCCGGTGTCCTCGGCGACCCGCACGAATTCGGACGGGGTGACAACACCGCGGGTCGGATGCATCCACCGCACCAGCGCCTCGACGCCGACCACGTTCCCAGTCGCCAGATGGAGTTTCGGCTGATACACGACCTCGAGCTGATCGGTCTCGATCGCGCTTCGGAGATCACCGAGCATCGAGAGCCGGGCTGGGGTGCGACGGTCGATCTCGTCGCGGTAGAACTCGACACCCGTGCGCTGCCACTTGGCGTTGTACATCGCAATGTCGGCGCGGCGCATCGGCTGAACTGGACTCTCATCGTCGGGTGTGATCTGGGCGACGCCGACGCTGACGGTGACCACGATCTCGAGCTCGTCGAGAATCACCGGGCGGCCACCCACGACGACGCACGAGTTGGTGAACTCGACGACCTCATCGTGCGAGTCGCGCGAGCAGAGGATCGCGAACTCATCGCCTGCCAGGCGAGCAAGCACATCACCATCGTGCAACAACGACGACATCCGGTCGGCGAACTGGACCAAGAGGTCGTCGCCGGCGTGATGGCCGAGCGTGTCGTTGACCTCCTTGAATCGGTCCAGGTCGAGCATCACGACCCACGCCGCCGAGTCGTCGGTCGCCCTGTCGACGGCTTCGGCAACATGTCGCTCGAACAGAGTCCGGACCGGCAGGTTGGTGAGTGCATCGTGGCGGGCCTCGAACTCGAGGCGGGCGTGCAACATGCCGCGCCGCAAGCTCACCGCCAATTGCTCGGTGATGCTCTTGACCCTGGCTAGGTCCTCCCGTCCGAACCTGGCCTGGATATTGCGATCGACAACGACCAGCACGGCAAATGCGACACCCTCGTCGAGCATCGGGGCGATGAGCACCCCGGGCACGGAACCTGCTTTGATTCCGAGCTGCGTCAACCGCGCTCGATCGATCACCTCGACGGTGTTGTCGTCGAGCAGGGTTCGCCAGCCCTCGTCGGTGGGGAATTCGGGTAGGGCAACTTCGACCGTACCGTTCAGGTGAGTGACGGGCCCTTCGGGTCCGAATCTGACCAACGCCGCGCTGACACCGCGCGTCAGGCGCACGACCTCGGCGACGGCGGTCTCGCCGATCTCATTCACGTCGAGGGTCGCTCCGACCCGACCGGCAAAACCGTGCACCGCATCGAGATCGCGGAGCTCCTGGCCGAGCTCGCCGAACGACTTCAGGACATACCACAAACCCGCCGCCGGCAACGTTGCGAACAGCGTCAGCGCCGGATCGATCAGCGCCAACGCAACCGTCATCGCCGCCAGCACGGCATTGACGGTGTACATCCACCAGGTCGCCTGGATCTCACCGATGATCCGTTCTCGGACGCCACCCTCGAAACGTGATATCGCCAGTGAGACGAGGACGGACATCAGCGGCGCGACCGCGATCAGCGAGATCACGATCGACACGACGACGATCGGAGACGACGGGTCCCACAGATCGAGCAGAGCTCGGAACAGCAAGATCGTCAACACGCTGTCGGCCGTGAACATGGCGACATTGAAGAACAGCTTGTGGGGGCCGTTCTTGCGAGCTGCGATCAGAACCGGAACCGTGACCGGCAATCGAGCCAGCAGCGCCAGAGGGGGCGACAGGAATACGAGCGAGAAGGCGATCGGGATCTCGGACATCGAAAAGGCGATGCCCTCGCGCCTGAACTGCACATTGAAGGTGTAGTACTCGAACAGCCCGAACAGCACTGCGACCAAGATGAACGCCCACGGACCTGCACCGCGGATCGAGTCGCCACGATCGGGAATGGCCGGATAGACAGCGACGGCGACAGCCAGCGCAGCGATTGCGATGCCGACCACCTGGAGTTCCGGCCCGCGAAAGTCGACACGGCTCTTGCTGTTGGTGGCGGCGTGCTGTACGGCCTCGTCGTGCATCAACGGCGGACTCCTGTCGGGATGCTCGCCAACCTAGCTGTTCGGGGTGGCGGGGTCGCCACCACCCTCAATCCGGAGGATCGGTTGGATCGAGCGATGTACTCACATCCACGAGCTACCCATCCACGAACTGCCCATCCACGAGCTACCCATCCACGAGCTACCCATCCACGAGCTACCCATCCACGAGCTACCCATCCACGAACTGCCCATCCACGAGCTACCCATCCACGAGCTACCCATCCACGAGCTACCCATCCACGAGCTACCCATCCACGAGCTACCCATCCACGAGCTACCCATCCACGAGCTACCCATCCACGAGCTACCCATCCACGAGCTACCCATCCACGAGCTACCCATCCACGAGCTACCCATCCACGAGCTACCCATCCACGAGCTACCCATCCACGAGCTGCCCATCCACGAACTGCCCATCCACGAGCTACCGGACGGGTCGAGGTGAACGGTCATGACCCCGGGAGCCGTGGGCAGCACAGCATCGGCTGCGGCCGGGGCCCAGGTCTGATCGGAACCGCGGGGTTCGATCAACGAGGCGGCGGCGATGTCGAGAGCTCCGGCTCCGATCACCGTGTCGTCCCCGCCGGCGATCGGCGTGGCCGACCCTGTCAGCAGCTGCTTGACGTCGTCAGGGGTCAAGCCGGGTCGGGCGTCGAGCAGGAGCGCGACGGCGCCCGCTGTCACGGCGGCCGACTGCGACGAGCCGCTGGCGAGGAAGCGCTGCTCGTCGACGTATCCCTCCGGGTGTTCCAGATCGGCGAAACTGCCGGGTGCCCGCAGGCTCTCGATATGGGCGCCTGGTGCAGCGAGATCGGGGTTGCGCACTCCGTCGCCGCTGCTCGACCACTCGGCCGCCTCGACGCCGGTCGGGGAAACGTCAACGCCGCCGACGGCGATCACGTACGGGTCGGTCGCCGGTGATCCAAGGCCACCCGCTTGTGCTCCGCTGTTGCCGGCAGCCGTGACCACGACGATGCCCGCATTCCAAGCCCGCTCGACGGCGGCGGCCAGCGGGTCGGCAAGATACGAGTCGTCGGAGGAACCGTTGAATGCCAGGTTCACGACTCGGATATCGAGTTCGTCGGCGTGAGCGACCACCCAGTCGATCCCCGTGATCAGGCTGGCCAGCGAGACTTGCCCGTCACGCCCTGCGACCTTGACCGACACGATGCCGGCGTCGGGCGCGACCCCCATGAACCATTCCGGATGCTGGGCGGCGAGCATCGGGTCGGCATCGACCTGGCGCCCGGCGATGATCCCGGCGACATGGGTGCCATGTCCGAACGAGTCGAGATAGGCCGACGACTCGTCGAATCGTTCCGAGCTGAGGTCGACGGCGGCAACCAGCTTGCCCGATGCACTGAGTTCGGGGACGGCTGCGACACCGGTGTCGATCACGGCAACATTGACACCGGCACCGGTGAACCCCTGGTTCCACAACGTGCGGGCGCCGACCTGATCGACGACGCGATACATGGAACCGAACGACAACTCATCGACAGCGACGGCTTCACCGGCCACGCTCGGTCCATCGTCGAGCTGTGACATCGCCACAGCGCCGGCAGCGATCATCGAGACGGCCGCAGCCATCGCGAGATACGACCCGCGCGGCGGCCGTTGGTCATCAGACTGTTGAGGTCGACGAGGCCCCTTCCAAACTCGTCCCCGTCTCTCAGCGCTGGGCGTCGGCGCGGGCGGAATCAGCGTAGGGATCTCGGTCAACGTCGTCATGGAACGAACCTTCCGTAGGGGCTGAACAACTCATTCAACGGGCTATCGGTGACGCAGAGTGGCGGCTTGATCTCGCTTTTCCCAAACTGGGACAACAGCAGTCCGAAACTTGAGTTAACAAGAGACAAATGTCACACGCCGACACACAACTCGACGGCGCCCCTGGCATCGGCCTGAAGCAGCCCACCATCGATCGTAGGTGTTCGGCGCGAATCTGTCGCTGTCGGGATATGGTGCCTCTCCACCGGCTTCCCCTCCCACATCGACAGTGCGGAGGAATCATGATCACGCTGTGTTGGGCCGCCAAGGGCGGCAGTGGCACCACGGTCGTCGCAGCGGCTTTGGCGCTCGCCACGGACGAGCCGACCTTGCTGATCGATCTCGACGGCGATCAACCAGCCGTCTTCGGTCTGCCGGAGCCCGATGGTCCAGGGCTGCACGACTGGTTGCGGTCCGACACCGAACCCGATCGGCTCACCGGGCTCGAGATCCGGATCGACCCCCGGCTGGCATTGCTTCCGGCCGGGCGCATCATTCCGGTGGAAGCAGACCGGTGGTCGGTCCTGACCGGTTGGCTGCAACGCGAACGCCGACGGGTCATCGTCGATGCCGGGTCGCACGAGCCGCCGCGCCAACTCTTCGACGCCGCCGATCACGCTTGGCTGGTCACCCGGCCGTGTTACCTGTCGCTGCGGGCGGCGGTCTCCCAGGCTCGTCGCCCGACCGGTGTGGTGCTCGTCGACGAACCTGGCCGCGCCCTACGCCGCAGCGACATCGAAGCCAGTCTCGGTGCACCCGTCGTCGCCACCACGTTGTGCGATCCCGCCGTCGCCCGTGCCGTCGATGCCGGTCTGTTGGTCTCGCGCCTGCCTGGCGGGCTACGGCGACAGCTGCGGGCTGCCCCGGCATGAACCCGCACGACACGATCGACGCGCTCGTCGACCAGGTGTGCCGCCACGCAGCTTCGATCCAGGGCGACGTGCACCGAGTGGTGACCGACCAGGTCGATCGTCTGGCTCCGCTCGCCACGCCCGACGAGCGCCAACTGGCGATCGGTCGCGCAACAGCACGACTCGATGGCCTCGACGCGCTCGAAGAGCACCTCCGCGACCCGGGCATCGATGAGGTGATGGTCAACCGTGGTCGCGAGGTCTGGGTCGATCGCGGAAACGTGCCCCACCGGGTCGCAGATCTTCCCGACGGAGCGATCGACATCGTCCTCGAACGCGTGCTCGCCCCGCTCGGAAAGCGGCTCGACCGATCGACACCGATCGTCGATGCCCGGCTCCCCGACGGGGCTCGCGTCTGCGCCGTCGTGGCTCCGATCGCGGTGGACGGCACCACCGTGTCGATTCGTCGGCACCGGGCACGTGCAATACCGATCGATCGGTTCTGCGACCCGGCATGCGTCGAGGCGCTCAGGCAGATCGTGCAACAGCGGGCGAACATGTTGGTCACCGGGGCCACCTCATCCGGCAAGACCACATTGTTGGCAGCGCTCACCGCGCTGAACGGATCGACACGACCGCTTGGTCGTGATCGAAGATACGACCGAGCTCGTGCTGAACGGGCGACATGCGGTGCGCCTCGAGTCGCGGGCGGGCAGCGTCGACGGCGTCCGGCCGATCGACACCGCCGAACTCGTGCGGACCGCACTGCGATTGCGCCCGGATCGCCTGGTCGTGGGCGAGTTTCGCGGCGACGAGGTGCTGGCGGTACTACAAGCCCTGAACACCGGTCATCACGGCTCGCTCGCGACCTGCCACGCCAACAGCGCCGTCGACGGGCTGCGCCGCGTCGAAACGCTGGTCATGCAATCGGCGCCGAGCTGGCCCCTGATCGCGATCCGGCGCCAGGTCAGCCGATCGATCGATGTCGTGATTCACCTCGATCGCCTGCCCGACGGCAGGCGTCGCATCGCCGAAGTGATCGAAGTGATCGAGTCGGACGGCGAACCCAGCGGGCGTCCCCTCGTCGAAGGCGGCGCCGTCGTCGCCTCGCTCCAGCGGGGTCGCCGATGACCAGCTTGCTGACGGGCCTCTTGGTGTTGCTGATCGGGAGCCGACTCAGGGTGCGGCCGAGGGCCCGATCGATCGCCGAGCTGCAACACCTCGTGCCGAACACATCCTCGGCCGACGGCTCGTTCCAACATCCATCACCGCTGTGGGCGGTGGCGGCTCGGCTCCGACTTCGGCAACGAACGGCCGCACCGGGCCCCGAGCATGTCGCCGCATGGTGCGACGGGCTGGCCCGGGCGATCCGTGGAGGGGCATCGCTGGCGGCTGCACTCCGCGAGGTCGAACCACCGCCCGAGTGCTCGCCCCAAGTCGAATCGACACGTCTGGCACTTCGGCGCGGCACCTCACTCCACGACGCGTGCATGGCACGGTCCGGCTCGACGGAGCTCGACGTGGCCTTCACCGTCATTCGCGCCTGCGCTGCACACGGCGGACCCGCCGCCGAACCGCTCAGCCGAACGGCTGCCACGCTGCGCGGCCGCGCCGCCCACGCCGCAGAACGGCGCACCAACAGCGCACAGGCTCGGCTCTCCGCAATCGTGATGACGGTGCTTCCGCTGGGCATGCTGGCGCTGTTGGTGCTCACATCGGGCTCTGTTCGACAGTTCATCGTCTCACCGCCCGGGCTCGGTGTCGCAGCGTTGGGGTCGCTGTTGAACGCAATCGGGTGGCACTGGATGGGCCGGCTGATCCGAGGCGACGGGCGATGAGGCGTTCCCAACGACGCTGCGCCGAGCGGGCGCTCGAGGCGCTGCCCGACGCGATCGAGCTGATCGTACTGGCGGTTCGCTCGGGGATGTCCCCGACCGGTGCGATCGAGGCAGTCGCACACCAGGTACCCGAACCACTCGCAGCGACCTTCACCGAGGCCACCCACCAGCTGCACCGGGGGCGGCGGCTGGCTGACGCACTCGAAGTGTTCCCACAGCGACTCGGACCAGCGGCAGCCGGCTTCGCCGACGCGCTCGCGACCGCAGATCGATATGGGTTGCCGATCGAGCCGGTGCTCGACCGACTGGCGGTCGATGTGCGAACCGACCGTCGGCGGCAGGCCGAGCGGTACGCCCGCACCCTGCCGGTCAAGCTCGCCTTTCCATTGGTGGTCTGCACGCTGCCCTCGTTCGTGCTGCTCGCCATCGTGCCCGCCGTCATGGGGGCTGTCTCGACACTGCGCGGCTCGGTGCCGTGATGTCCGATCGACGTTCGTCTCGTCCGTTCTGCCCGCCGGGCACTCACGCACTCCACAACACAGAGGTACCACCATGTCCGAACTGATCCGTTTCCTCATCACCCGCGCCGAATGGCGCAGCGAACGCGGCCAGGCCACCACCGAATACGCCCTGGTGCTGCTGGCCGCCGCGCTCGTCGGCGTACTGGTGATCGGCTGGGCGACGGCCGGTGGCGGCGCCGCCGCGATCGGCCGCCTGTTCGACAGCGTGATCGAGTCGGTCATCAATCAGGTATGACCATGGCGTCCCGGCGCGACCGCGGCCAGGCGGCCGTCGAGTTCGCGATCGCCCTGCCCCTCGTGGTCGTGCTGGTGCTCGGCATCATCCAGATCGTGCTCGTCGCTCGCGATCAGATCGCGCTCGAACTGGCCGCGAGAGACGGTGCCCGGGCAGCCTCGGTCGCCGCCGATCCGGCAGCAGCAGCCGAGCGGGGTGCCCTGGGTGCCACGTCGTTGCGGCCGCTGGCGGTGTCGACGGCCAGCGGCCCGCGCCGGGTCACCGTGACCGTCGGCCACACCAACACCACCAGCGTGCCGTTGATCGGTGCCGTGATGGGAGTGGTCGATCTGTCGGCCAGTGTCACCCTCGCCCGCGAACCACCGTGACCCACCGACGCCCGAACGATGCGATCGGATCGGTTACCCCGCCCGATACCGTGGGCCTCCGATGGACCTGCGGCTGACCACGACCCAAGTCGGCGACCACATCGTCGTGTCGCTGAGCGGGATCGCCGACCTGTCGACCATTCCGACGCTGCACGATTCCCTCCGTCGCGTCTGTCTCGACCACCCCGGCCAGACCTTGCTGATCGAGGTCGACGGGCTGATCGCACTCGATGACGCAGCGCTCGGGCTGCTGTTGGGGGCTGCCGCCCACGCCCGCCAGTCCGGTGGTGACGTCGAGCTGGTGTGTACCGACGAGCGGCTGCGCCAGCGGCTGGCCACGACACGGTTCGATCGCGCTGTCACCATCCGCGATTCGATCACTTGAGGGTGTCCGAGCGACGATGAGCGACCGTAACCCGGCCACGGCCGCCGACAGCATCCTCCACATCGCCCTGCCAGGCGATTGGCAACATGCTCAGCGACACGGCGAGTACCGCATCAGCACGCGTGGCGTGACCCTCGAGCAGGAGGGCTTCATCCACTGTTCGTACCCGAACCAGTTGGAAGGTGTTGCGGAACGGTTCTATGGCGACCTGCCCGAGGTCGAGCTGTTGCACATCGCGCTCGATCTGATCGACGCCGACGTCAGGGTCGAACCGCCTGCCGACGGTGTCGACGAGCTGTTCCCTCACATCTACGGACCGATCCCGACGGCGGCCGTGACCAAGACCACCACCTGGCGACGCAGCGCCGACGGCACCTGGCACCGCCCCGCAACCCTGTAACGGGTCCGGTCAGGGGCCGGAGAAGACGCCGCTGTTGTCGGACTCGAGCTCGTCGTAGTAGGTGACCTTCGGGTTGTACGACTGGGCCTGTTCCTCCCACGACGCCAACTCCTTGCGGCCGACCACGAACCAGTGCACCTCATCGGGGCCGTCGGCCAGTCGCAGCGTGCGCTGGCTGGCGTACATGCGGGCCAGCGGGGTCCACTGCGACACGCCCGTGGCGCCGTGGATCTGGATCGCCTCATCGACGATCTGGCAGGTGCGGATCGGCACCATCGCCTTCACAGCGCTGACCCAGACTCTGGCCTCGGCGTTGCCCAGTACGTCCATCGCCTTGGCTGCGGTGAGCACCATGCGGCGACACGCCTCGATCTCGATGCGCGCCTTGGCGACGACTTCGACGTTCCGGCCGAGATTCGAGATCCGCTTGCCGAACGCCTCTCGCGTCAGGCCGCGCTGCACCATCAGGCCGAGCGCTCGCTCGGCGGCGCCGACGGAACGCATGCAGTGATGGATGCGGCCCGGGCCGAGCCGCAGCTGCGAGATCTCGAACCCGCGGCCCTCGCCCAGCAACATGTTCTCGGCCGGCACACGGACATCGTTGAAGCGGATGTGCATGTGGCCGTGGGGAGCATCGTCTTCTCCGAACACGTGCATCGGGCCGACGATCTCGACACCGGGCGTGTCGCGCGGCACGAGGATCTGCGACTGGCGCTGATGCACGGGGCCATCCGGGTTGGTCTGGAGCATCACGATGAAGATCTTGCAGCGCGGATCGCCGGCGCCCGAGGCGTAGTACTTCTCGCCGGTGATGACCCATTCGTTACCGTCCTTGACGGCTTTGCAGGCGATCTGCTTGGCGTCGGAGGAGGCGACGTCGGGCTCGGTCATCACATACGCAGAGCGGATCTGACCATTGAGCAACGGCGTCAGCCACCGCTCTTTCTGCTCGGGGGTACCGACTCGTTCGAGTACCTCCATGTTGCCGGTGTCGGGCGCAGCACAGTTGAGGCATTCGGAGGCGATCGGGTTCTTGCCCAGCTCCATTGCGATGTACGCGTAGTCGAGGTTCGAGAGGCCCTCT
This sequence comes from uncultured Acidimicrobiaceae bacterium, assembly GCA_963722635.1. Classification (GTDB taxonomy): domain Bacteria; phylum Actinomycetota; class Acidimicrobiia; order Acidimicrobiales; family Ilumatobacteraceae; genus Ilumatobacter. The sequence goes on along the minus strand of CAVRNX010000027.1, from coordinate 27,932 downwards.
CCGGTTTCGGCGTTGGGCAGGAAGAAGTTCCAGAGACCTTGTGTCTTCGCCTTGTCCTTGATCGACTCGAGCAGTTCGAGCTGGCCCTCGCCATACCCCCACCGCTCCGCCCGGCCCTCGCCGAGCCGGAAGAACTCGGCCGTGTTCGGCTCGACCTCTTCGGCAATGAACTTCTTGACCGCCTCGTACAAGGGCTTCGCCTTGTCGGACATCCGCAAGTCGTACATTTCAACGGTGGACTCGAGTGCTGTCATGCCACTCCCTCTCATCTTGGCAACGGCGCCGAACTTAGTGAGCAGAGGATCAGCGCGCCCCATCGAACACCACCATCCGGCGGGGTCAGCGCGGCCGACGGTGACCGCGACGATCGGTGCGGCGCACGAACCGCTCTTGCTCGGCTTCGAGCGCCGCCTCTTCGGCGACGAGCCGCTCGAGGCTCGCCAGTCGAGCCGGATCGAGATCGCCGGCTGCCACGGCCTGCTGCACCGCGCATCCCGGTTCACGATCGTGTTTGCAGTCTCGGAAACGACAGTCGTCCATCAGGTCGAACACGTCGGCGAAGGCACGTTCGATGCCGTGACCCGACAACCAGAGACTGACGGCCCGAACGCCCGGTGTGTCGATCAACCAACCCTCACCGGCAAGGCGCAGCAGCTGTGCCGTCACCGTCGTGTGGCGCCCGCGCTGGTCTCCCTCACGCACTGCGGCGGTGTGCATGATCTGGTCATCGAGCAGAGCGTTGACCAGCGTCGATTTGCCGACCCCCGAGGCGCCCAGGAAGGCGAGCGTTTGATTGCCGCGGGCGTAGGCCCGGATCGGCTCGATCCCGATGCCGGCCAGGCCGCTCGCCAAGAGCACGGGAACCCCGAGCGCCACCTCGGCCAGTTCGGCCCGGGTCGGCTCGGGATCGTCGACGGTGTCGACCTTGGTCAACAAGACGACGGGCACGGCACCGGAGTCGAATGCCAGCACCAGCTCGCGTTCGAGCCGCCTCTGATTCGGCGGCAACCCCAACGAATGCACCAGAAACACGACGTCGATGTTGGCGGCCAATGCGTCGGCCTCGAATCGATCACCCTCGAACGACGCACGACGCACGAACGCCGACTTGCGTTCCACGATGTGATCGATCCGCTCACCATCGTCGGACGGCACGACCCAGTCCCCGATCGCGACGTCGACGAACAGATTGCGCAGCCGCAGTGGCCGATCGTCACTGGCGGTTCGCATGACCGTGCTCCACCCGCGATCGATCCGCGCCACCCGCCCGGGTTGTCCGGGCGCGCCGATCGACTGCCATGACGCCTGCAGGGCATCGTTCCAGCCGAGCTCGGGATCGGGCACCACCAAGCGAACGGTACCGGACTCCTCGTACACAGCGCGGCTGGATCGGCGCGAGGATGAGGCGATGCTGATCGCCCTGGTCGTGTACGACGGGGTCCTCGCCGACGAGTGCGAGGCCTTTCGTTCGGTGCTCGGGATGGTCACCGATGCCCGAGTGATCACCGTCGGTGCCAGGCCGGGCGAGTACAACGGCGTCGGCGGGGTGCAGACGGTGGAGAGCACGTTCGACGACGTGGACGACGCCGACGTGGTCATCGTGCCCGGTGGGCTCGGCTGCGAACGTGCCGCCGACGACCCGCAGCTGCGGGCCTTCCTGCACCGCACGGAACGGACCGCCAGGTTCGTCGCAGCCAGCTCGACGGGCACCGTGGTCGTGGCTGCCGCCGGACTGCTGCACGGCGCGTCCGCCGCCACGCACTGGCTCGCCACCGACCTGTTGCGGCGCTACGGATCCGAGGCCGACTCACGGCGACTCGTGGTGGCCGGCAACATCATCACGTGCGAGGGCCGAATCAGCGCCGTCGACGCTGCGTTTGCCCTGGCTGAGCGGCTCGAGGGCTCGGCGGCGGTGGAACGGATCCGGGCGACCCTGATCGAACGCGGACGACCACATCTCGTCCAACCTGGGCGCTGGCCACTGTTGCTCGAACGGGTCTTCGCCAGATCCGGTGCCCGACGAAACCCACCGGGCCGCGCATCGCGCCGTGCATCGGGCACGAACCACCTCCGTCGCTCCCGCAGGTCGGCGAATACCGCCGACGCCGACGTGCCTTCCCACCTTGCGTCGACGCCGCCCCGCCACCGATCACTCCGCTCTCGGTGATGGTCGAACTGGTCGACAACGACGAGTTGCGACGCCAGCTGAAGCGTCGCGGCGGCCGTCGACAACGCACTTGACCGCCCCTCGAACGCTGACCGAATTCGAGGTTCTGATCGTCGATCCGGTGGGCTTGCGCCGATTCGCAGGCACACTCCCCGGTCCGAGGCGGCTTGACAAGACAGCCGCCGATCACCTAGCCAGAGGCAGCAATGTCGAAGCCACTCGTCGTCGTGGAGTCACCCGCGAAGGCCAAGACCATCTCCAAGTTCCTGGGCGACGCATTCGACGTGCGCGCCTCCGTCGGCCATGTCGCCGACTTGCCGAGCAAGGGCTTGAACATCGACGTCGACAACGGCTTCAAGCCCACGTACGAGCTCACCGATCGCGGCAAGACCGTGGTCAAAGACCTGCGTGCGGCGCTCAAAGACGCTTCCGAGTTGTACCTCGCAACCGACGAAGACCGGGAGGGCGAGGCGATCTCATGGCACCTCGTCGAGTATCTGAAGCCCAAGGTGCCGGTCAAGCGGATGGTCTTCCACGAGATCACCAAGGCAGCGATCGACCAGGCCCTCAGCAACCCACGCGACATCGACTACGGCCTCGTCGACGCGGCCGAGACACGCCGCATTCTCGACCGCCTGTACGGCTACGAGGTGTCGCCGGTGTTGTGGCGTCGCGTCAACCGTGGGCTCTCCGCCGGTCGGGTCCAGAGCCCGTCGATCCGTCTGATCGTCGAGCGCGAACGCGAACGGATCGCCTTCGTCGCCGCCGACTACTGGGACATCGATCTCGTCACGTCGACCGCCCCGTCATTCGATGCCAAGCTGGTCGAGGTCGACGGAGCGCGGATCGCCACCGGCAAGGACTTCAACGACCGCGGACAGGTCAGCGCCAAGGCCACCCCGATCGACGAGGCTCGCGCACGCGCCCTCGCCACGGGGCTCGAGCAGGCAACCTTCTCGGTTCGGTCGGTCGAGGAGAAGCCGTACCGCTCGTCGCCGAAGCCACCCTTCATGACATCCACCCTGCAGCAGGAAGGCGGACGCAAACTGCGGCTCTCGGCGTCGCAGGTGATGCGCTTGGCACAGAGCCTGTACGAACGAGGCTTCATCACCTACATGCGCACCGACAGCGTCACGCTGAGCGACGAGGCGATGAAGGCGACCAGGGCGTCGATCGTGTCCGAGTACGGCCAGAACTTCATGTCACCGCAACCCAAGCGATACACATCGAAGTCGAAGAACGCTCAGGAGGCGCACGAGGCCGTGCGCCCCAGCACCCCGTACCGTTCGCCCCAGCAAGTGCAGGGCGAACTGAACAGCCAGGAGCTGGCGCTGTACCGGCTGATCTGGCAACGCACACTCGCCTCGCAGATGGCCGATGCGACCGGGGTCACGGTCAGCGTGCGGCTCGGGGCCGTCTCCCAGCACGAGCAGACCGACTGCGAGTTCAACGCGTCCGGCACCACGATCACGTTCCCCGGATATCGCGCCGTCTACGTGGCAGCCGACGACGAGGGCGACGGTTCGAAGGAAGCGTTGTTGCCTCCCCTCGCCGGTGGCGAAGTCGTGCCCGTCGCGTCGCTCACGCCCAACGGCCACACCACATCTCCTCCCGCTCGATACACCGAGGCGTCGCTCGTGAAGCGGCTCGAAGAGCTCGAGATCGGCCGCCCCTCCACGTGGGCCTCGATCATCCAGACCGTGCAAGACCGCGGCTACGTCTGGAAGAAGGGCCAGGCGCTGGTTCCGACATGGACCGCGTTCGCCGTGGTCGGTCTGCTCGAGCAGCACTTCAGCGACCTCGTCGACTACGAGTTGACCGCCAAGATGGACAGCGACCTCGACGAGATCGCCAACGGCCGTCAACGCAAAGACGAGTGGCTCCAACGGTTCTATTTCGGTGACGACGATCGGCTGCCCGGATTGAAGCAGATCGTCGAGGAGAACCTCGACAAGATCGACGCCGCCGCGATCAACACGTTCGCGCTCGGCCACGACGGGAACGGCGAACTGATCGTCGTCAAGCCGGGCAAGTACGGGCCGTACGTGAAGCGCGGCGACGACACCGCCAGCGTGCCCGAGGATCTGACCCCCGACGAACTCGACGTCGCCAAGGCGATCGAACTCCTGGCGCTGCCCAAGAGCGACGAGCCGATCGGCGAGCTCGACAACTACCCGGTGTACGCCAAGAACGGCCGCTATGGGCCGTACGTGCAGTGGGGCGCACCCGACAACCTTCCGCCGGGCCTCGACAAGCCACGAATGGCAAGCCTGTTCCAGACGATGACGCTGGAACGGATCACGGTCGACGATGCCGAACAGCTGTTGCAGTTGCCACGCTCGCTCGGTCAAGACCCGGCCGACGGCAAGGAGATCGTCGCCAACAACGGTCGCTACGGGCCGTACGTCGTGAAGGAGAAGGACTTCCGCTCGATCGATTCGGAAGAGCAGCTGCTCACGATCACGCTCGAGGAGGCGTCGCGGATCTTCCAGATGCCCAAGGTCTTCAAGCGTGGCGGACGCAACATGGCCGCCAAAGGGCCGTTGCGCGAGTTCGGCAACGATCCCGTCAGCGAACGTCCGGTCGTCGCCAAGGACGGCCGGTTCGGCGTCTACGTCACCGACGGTGAGACCAACGCCTCGATCGGCAAGGGCGATCGGATCGAGGAGATCAGCCCCGCTCGGGCGTTCGAACTGCTGGCGATCCGCCGCGACGCCATCATCGCCAAGGGCGGCACGCCAAGAAGCGGCCCGCCAAGAAGGCAGCGGCCAAGAAGCGGCCCGCCAAGAAGACAGCCGCCAAGAAGACAGCCGCCAAGAAGACGCCGCCAAGAAGACAGCCGCCAAGAAGTCCCCGAGCTGACCGGACAAGTCGGCGCTGAGCCGCACTGGCCCCAACTCGCCACTTCTTCCGCCGGACACGACCATCTCTGGGGCACAGCCGACCTGACGCGCAACGGCAGGACACGTAACCCCTGGCTGACGCAAAGTGCCAAACTCGTCGCGTGAACTCTGGGACCACGATCCTCACCAACGTCCTCCAGCGGCGACGACGGTCACTCGACGGCGGTTGGTACGTGATTGTCACCCCTATGAGATGGGGTACGTCGGGATCCTCGGCGATCGCAACGACCGCGGCTTCTTTCGCGACCACAAGCAGCGTCACAGCGCCGATCGGGTCGAGTACGACTTCGACCGCTCACCCACGTTGACCGTGCCTGGCGACTGGAACACCCAGGACGAGCGCCTGTTCTACTACGAGGGAACCGTCTGGTACCGGCGCCGCATCACGGTCGTCGACGGCGAGTGGCAAGGCAGCCGTCAGTTCCTCCACATCGGTGCCGCCAACCACACCAGCAGGGTGTTCGTCGACGGTGCGGAGTTGTCGTTGCACCAAGGCGGGTTCGGGCCGTACGCCGTCGAACTGACCGGGCGGCTGGATCCCGGACAGCACTCGATCGTGATCCAGGTCGACAACCGACGCGAACCCGACCGCATCCCGGCGATGCGATCCGACTGGTGGAACTTCGGTGGGCTCACGCGCTCGGTCGACATCATCGACGTACCGCAGACCTTCCTGCGCGAGGCATGGATCACGATGGACCCGTCAGGCCGGGTGGTCGGGGGCGTCACCATCGACGGCGACGGCGACCAGCCGGTCACCCTCGACCTGCCGCAGCTCGGTGTGTCGACAGTGGTCGACGGCGGGGTCGACCGTGGGATCGACGGCGGGGCCGCCAGACGGTTCGAGCTCGACATCGACCCCGAACGATGGCACCCTGGCCGTCCGGTGCTGCACGACGTCGTGTGGCGCGTCGGCGACGACGAGGTGCACGACTCGGTCGGCTTCCGGACCGTCGCGGTCGACGGGACCGATGTGGTCGTCAACGGCGAGCCGACGTTCCTGCGCGGCATCTCGATCCATGCCGAAGCACCCAGCGGTGGGCGACGGGCGCACAGCGTCGATGATGCCGACACGCTGCTGGGTTGGGCCGTCGAGTTGGGTGCCAACTTCGTGCGCCTCGCCCACTACCAACACGACGAGCACATGGTGCGAGCCTGCGATCGACTCGGTCTGCTGGCATGGGCCGAACTGCCCGTCTATTGGGGGATCGCCTTCGACCAGCCCGACGTACTCGCGCAGGCACGGGAGCAACTCGACGAGCTGATCGTGCGCGACCGCAGTCGAGCTTCGGTCGTGTTCTGGTCGGTCGCCAACGAGACGTTGCCATCACCCGCGCGCACCGCGTTCCTCACCGCTCTGGTCGGTCGTGCGCGTGCGCTCGATCCGACCCGACTCGTCAGCGCCGCACTGCTCACGCTGCCCACCGGGGACACCGAGCACGTGATCGACGATCCACTGGGCGACGTCGTCGATGTCGTCTCCGTCAACCAGTACCTGGGCTGGTACTACGGCGAAAGGGAGACGATCGCCGACAACACCTGGAGGTCGGTGTTCGGCAAGCCGATCCTGTTCACCGAGATGGGTGGCGGCGCCAAGGCCGGACGGCACGGCGACACCGACGAGATCTGGACCGAGGAATTCCAGGCCGATCTCTACCGCAGACAGATCGAGATGATCGACACCGGCCGGTCCGGACAGGGGGGCGAGATCGCCGGGATGTCGCCGTGGATCCTGAAGGATTTTCGAGCCCCTGTGCGGGTGCTGCCAGGGATTCAGGACGGCTACAACCGCAAAGGTCTCGTCAGCGAGGAGGGCGAGTACAAGCTCGCCTTCGGGGTGCTGCAATCGTTCTACCAGGAACTCGCCGGCTGAACGACGCCGCTTCCGTGGACCCGATCAGCGTGCAGCGCAGCCCGGATCGGACTAGGTTTCCAATTGTTGAGAACACCCTCGGGAAAGGGGACCATCAATGTCCACGTGGAAACGGCTCGGCGGGAGCGTCGCACTGGCAGGGGCGATCATCGTCCTGGCCGGTGGGTCGGCAGGGGCAGGTGACGTGGCCCCACCACCGCTCGATCAGCAGATACTCGACGAGATCCGGGCCGGGATCCCGGAAGGTGATCCGGGTGAATACGACCTGGTCGAGGGCGACGGCGAGTTCGGGCGATTGGTCACCTTGCTCGGGCAATCCACACTCGTCGGTGATTTCGGCGACGGCAGTCAGCTCACGGGGCTGTGCGGCGGCTACGCCTACTCGTACGACCAGAACGGTGAGTTGATCGATGCCACGGTCGACATCGGCGACGACGGCCCGCCCATCGACCTGATCGATGGCGGCCAGGCATTCACGTCCTCGAACCCCTTCAAGGTCGATACCCGGGGCGTCGTCACGTACTTCGGATTCTCGCCACAATCGGGTGACGGACCGCTCAACCACAGCTGGTACGTCAAGACCAGTGGCATCAGTCTCGACAAGGGCGGCGACCCCAACACCAACCTCAAGAACCGCAACGCAGGTCTCGTCGATCTCGAGCAGGATCTGCCGGTCAAATTCTCAGCCAAGGTCAAGGTCGAGGGTCAGATGACCTCGGAGAACCAGCCAGCCTGCATCGGCCAGGGTCATGTCGAGTTCATCGGAAACGGCCTGACCGACCCGGTCGGCCTCGGAGCTCTGGCGCTGCTCGGCGGCGGCATCTTCGGCCTGCTGTTCAATGCCCGCCCAGCTCGGACGTACAGGGGATGATGATGAGCAACTCGACAGCAACCACATCAACCGAGGCAACGATCATCAACAAGCATCCGATCCGGGGCCTGTTGTGGGGCTTGATGTTCGGCGTCGGCCTCACGCTCGTGCTGGTGATCACGAAGGTGATCAGCCTCGATCTGACGACGATGATCATCGTGACGGTGATCGGCATGATCGTCGGCATCTCGTGGGGGATGTTGGGCCCGGCCAAGGCGCCCAAGGGCCCACCGCCGGCGCTTCGCGGATATCCCACACCGCCGACGGTCTCACGGTTCGACGACTTCGCCGAAACAACTCGCACCGAGGCTCCGGCCGCTACCGACACGACGGCTGCCACTGCCGCAGCCGCTGAGACTGCCGCTGCACCCCAGCCTGCAGCCGGTGACACATCGCCGGATCAGCCTTCGTCCGACGGCGGCACCGACGACGCAGCCTCGCCCGACGAGCGCTGAGCTCAGGGGTACTCGACCAACGAGCCCGGATCGAGGACGATCCGGGCTCGTTGCAGGTCGGGTCCGATGGCCCCAAGGAAGATCAGACCGTCACTCTTCGCTGACGATGAAGGCGGTCACCATGCCGAACATCCCGTCGTCACGCTCGGCGTGGGTGAGGATGTGGCAGTGCCACGCCCACACGCCCGGGTCGGTCAGCTTGTACAGCACCGTGTAGCGCTCGCCAGGGGCGATGTTGATGGTGTCACCGGGAATCGGGACCAGCATCTCCTTGCCGTCCTTGGCGATGATCCATCCGAGCGGCTGGTGGAGGTGCATCGGGTGGGCCTGCAGGCCCTCGTTCTGGTAGTGCACCATGACCGTCTCGCCGACCGTGCCCGAGTAGACCTCCGTCGCCGGGAAGCTCTTGCCGTTCAGCGACAGCCCGATCACGCCCGCGTCATTCAGCACCATCTGGTGTTCTTGGTCGGGAACCGCCTTGAAGCCCTGGTCGAGCAACACATCGGGCGTCTGCATCTGGCCCACCGTGAAGGCACCGAACAGGCCGTCGAGCACCTGGCTGGCACCGTTGTGCGAGTGGTAGATACCGACGGCGGGCTCGAGGATCTCGAACTCGTACAGGAACTCTTCGCCCGGCTCGACCGCTGCCTGGGTGAACGGTGGGACACCGTCCATCGCATTGGGCACCCTGATGCCGTGCCAGTGGATCGTGGTCGGAGTCGGTAACTCGTTCTTCAACAGGATCTGCACGCGGTCTCCGACCTCGACGTGAATCTCGGGTGCGGGCACCGTGCCGTTGTACGTGTAGGCCTCGACGATCCTGCCGGGCTCGACCTCCCAGTCGGCCAGCATCGAGGTGAGCTCGAAGTACTTGGTGCCGTCGGCGAGGGTCTCGTACTCGAGCAGCTGACCGCCGAACTCGCTCTTCTCCTCTTCGATGAAACGCAGCGCCCGGTCGTCCATCGCAACCTGCATCTCCTCCCAGCTGTCGTAACCGTGGAAGTGATCGACCTCACCGTCGGACGTGGCCGAGCCGGTGTACGGGCCGGCCTCGGCGTTCATGATGATGTGCAGGTTGCCGTTCATGCCGGCCTCGTTGTGACCGGGGATCTCACAAAACATGTTGTACGTGCCGACCGCCAGCTGGCCGAGCTCGAGATCCTGTGACTCGCCCGGTTGCAGGTCTTTCGTCTGGCTGCCGAGGATGTTGACGTTGTGCACCTGGGAGTCGATGTTGGTGACCCGAACGATGACCTCGCCCGGCGGCGCCATGATGTGCTCGGGCGACAGCTTGAGGGCGCCCAGGTCGAGTTCGATCACCGAGACCTCGACACCACCCTCGGCGCCGGCGGCCTGCTCATTGGTGCCGGCTTGCCCGATCGCGAAGAATCCGAGGAAGAGGGCCGCGACAGCGATCGCCATCGCGGCCCAGTTCAAGAAAGAGCGGTCGTCTGAAGTCATAGACGCAAGAATCTACACAGACGTGGGCCTCGACCCAAGACCACATTAGGACCACGTTCGGGGATGCGCCGGATCGGCCCCCGGCGACAGCGTCGCCGAGACCGGCGCCGAGACTCGACCCCAGCCGGCCGATCTGGGTCAGTAGGGAACCGACCAGCGCAGGATCGCACCGCCCCGCTCACCAGGACCACGACGCTCGAGCGAGCAGGTTCCACCGAATCCGGATGCACGCCTCTGCAGGTTCGCCAAGCCGTGTCCACCGAGCAGCGCAGCTTTGTCGGCGGGCGGACCGACGCCATTGTCGGTGACCGTCATCACGACCGACTTGCCAACCACAGATACGACGACTTGGGCCAGCGATGCGTGGGCATGACGGGCTACGTTGCCGAGCGCCTCGCGCATCGAGGCCACCATTTCGGTGCGTACCTCTTCGGACATCACCGACTCGACCGGGCCTTCGAGGCGCAACGACGGCGTGAACCCGAGAACACGACTGGCCTGCGCCATCACATCGGCCAACTCCTGACCGAGAGCACCCCGATGGCCGGCCGTACCGAGCGTGAACACGATCGTTCGAACCTCGGAGATGATGCGGTCGATGTCGTCGATCACGATCTCGAGCTTCGAAGCCGTCTTCTCGCTGGCGCCCGCCACGGTTGCCTGCACCGAGAGGCCCATGCCGTACAGATGCTGCAGCACCACGTCGTGCAGATCACGGCCGATCCGCTCGCGTTCCGCCACGAGGGCGAGCTGTTCGTTGGCGGCGATCAAGCGGCGATTGCTCTCGAGCCGATCGCCGATCTCGCGAACCGCCGTGATCACGTATTGCTGACCGTGCTCGAACGGACTGAGCGAGATCTCGACCGGGATTCTGACACCGTCGGAACGCTGCAAGGCCAACTCGAGGCCGGCGCCCATCGGCCGCTGGGTGGGAGCTTCGGTGTAGCCGTCGCGTAGGCCGGCATGCTGCCTCCGCACTGCGTCGGGAACGAGCTCGTCGACATTGGTGCCGACCAGTCGATCGGTCAGGGCGAGCTGATGCATCGACCGGTTCGCGTACACGATGACGCCTGCATGATCGACGATCAGCACCCCGTCCGGGGCGAGCTCGACGGCGTGCGTGAGGAGCGCGGGGTCGGCTGGGGTCGTCACGCTCCCCACCGTACCGGAGCGTGCTCGGGTACCAGTGACCTTCGCAGCTCGCCCGGCGCGGTCACCCCAGTGACCAAGGTCCCTTGCAACTGAGGGCAGAACCAACAACACTGCCGACATGGCAGCCCGTATCACCGCGTTCTTGATGGACGACCACGAAGTCGTCCGCCAGGGCGTCCGAGCCTTGCTCGAGTCGACCGGCGAGATCGACGTGGTGGGCGAGGCTTCAACGGCTGCCGAGGCCCTGGCGCGGATCCCGGCCGTGAAGCCCGACGTCGCGATCCTCGACGTGCGGGTGCCCGACGGCAACGGCATCGAAGTGTGCCGAGAGGTGCGCAGCTCGGTCGGCACGAACTGCTTGATGCTCACGTCGTACAGCGACGACGAGGCCCTGTTCGAGGCGATCATGGCCGGCGCCGCCGGGTACGTACTCAAGCAGATTCGCGGCACCGAGCTGCTCGACGCCGTGAAGTGTGTTGCCGCCGGAGAGTCGCTGCTCGATCCGGCGATCACCGGCAAGGTGCTCGAGCGGCTGCGCCGACCATCCGAAGAAGACGCCCGGCTGGCCCGGCTCACCCCGCAGGAGCGGCGGATTCTGCACTTCATCGCCGATGGCATGACCAATCGTCAGATCGCCAACGAGATGCATCTCGCCGAGAAGACGATCAAGAACTACGTGTCGAACATGTTGACCAAGCTCGGTATGGAACGCCGCACGGAGGCAGCCGTGTTCGCCACCAAGCTCGAGTTGTCCGGCCAGCACATCGAGCCCTGACCGTTACTCGACGGCCCTCCCGAGCGGTCAAACCCCGTTCGGTCGAGACGGCACTAGGGTGATGGGCCGATGTCGACGCCGGTGTACATCGCCTTCGAGGGCGCAGAGGGATGCGGGAAGAGCACTCAGGCAGCACGACTTGCCGACGCTCTCGATGCTGTGCTGACCCGCGAAACGGGTGGCACCGAAATCGGGCAACGCCTGCGTGCGATCCTGCACGACACCGACGTCACCGATCTCGATGACCACGCAGAGGCATTGATCGCAGCCGCTGATCGGGCCCAACATCTGGCGGAGGTCGTACGCCCGGCGCTCGAGGCCGGTCGCCACGTGGTCAGCGACCGCTCGGTCTACTCCACACTCGCCTACCAGGGCTACGGACGCGGCCTGCCGGTCGCCGAGGTCCGGTCGGTCAACGAGTGGGCGATCGGCGAGACATGGCCCGACCTCGTGCTGTTGCTGACCGTGCCCGACGAGGTCACGGCGCGCCGCATGAGCAAGCGCCAACTCGATCGATTCGAACAGGCAGGCGATTCCTTCCACCGACGTGTCCAGAACGGGTTTGCCGAGATGGCCGCCGCCGACCCGGTTCACTGGGTGGTGGTCGATGCGTCGGGTCCGATCGACGAGGTCACGACGACGATCCGGTCGGCGGTCTGCGACCGCCTCGGGGTGTAACCGCGATGCGAGGATCGGTGTGGGGGCGCGTCGTCGGGCAGCGCCGAGCAGTCGAACAGCTGAGCAGGGCCGCCAAGTCACCGGTGCACGCCTACCTGTTCGTGGGTCCCGCCGGATCGACCAAGAAGGAGGCGGCGCGAGCGTTCGCGACGTTGCTGATCACCGGGGTCGACGACACCTCACAACGCGACGCCGAGCTGGTGTTGCGGGGTGAGCATCCCGACGTGAAGGAGGTCTCCCGAACCGGCCCGTCGATCTCGTTCGACCAGGCCCGCGAGATCGTTCGCACGGCGTCGCTGGCACCCACCGAGGGTGAGCGCAAGGTGATGATCCTGGACGAGTTCCACCTGTTGCGACCGGAGGGTGCGGCGTTGTTGCTCAAGACGATCGAGGAGCCGCCCGACTCGACGACGTTCCTGATCCTGGCCGATTTCGTCCCCCAGGATCTGATCACGATCTCGTCGCGCTGCGCCCGCATCGACTTCCGTCTCGTCGACGAGCAACATGTCGCCGACCAACTGGTCAGCGAGGGTGTCGATCCCGACACCGCCGCCGAGGCGGCGGGCGCGGCAGGGGGCAACCTCGATCGGGCCCGGGTGCTGGCCGCCGACCCCGAACTCGCGGCACGGCGTCGGGCATTCTCCGAAGTGCCGCGACAACTCGACGGTAATGGGGCAACGGTGATCCGCCTCGTGCAGGAGTTGCTCGGCAGGATCGAGGCGGCAGCCTCTCCCTTGGCCGACAGGCACGCAGCGGAGGTCGTCGCCCTCGACGAGCGGATTGCCCGTTACGGCGAGCGCGGGAGCGGCAAGAAAACCCTCGAAGAACGCCACAAGCGCGAACTGCGCAGGCATCGGACCGACGAGCTGCTGGCCGGGCTGACGGTGATCGCCGGGGCCTACCGCGACGCGCTCGTCGCAGGATCGGTGCAGCGCCCGGATGCGGTTGCGGATGCGGTCATCCACATCCACGAGGCGATGGAAGCACTCGAGCGCAATCCCAACGAGTCGCTCCTGCTGCAGTCGCTGCTGTGGTCGCTGCCAGTGCTTGCGGCCTGAGCGCTCAGCGATCTCGCAGCGCCGACAACGGCATCTTGCCCGGCCCCTCGGCGCCGTCGATCAGCAGGCCCGCCATGGCGCGTGCGGTCGATTCGGTCAGGCCGTAGCTGAACAACACTCGGTCGATCTCACCGGTCTCGAGATAGTCGACGTCGAGTGGATTGCGAGCCACGACGACCGTGCTGCGCGGCGCGGCCTGCACGACCCGGCGCACGAGCTCGACCTGCCCCGGCTCGGTGGCGGCGGCGGTCACGACGACGATCGCCTCGTCGACGGACCGGGCAGCCCTCTCGGCGGCCGCGATCTCGTCGGCGCTCGGGGCGTGAGAGACCGAGACGGATCGAACCCCGCCAGGCACGGCCGCGAGATGACCGGCGAGCGTTGTCGCGTTGTCGACGGTCGTGTCGGCGGGTGTCAGGTTGACACGGGCCGGTTCCACCACCAGGGCGCCCGCAGCGATCGACTGGGCACGGCCGCGCGTGAGTTCGGTCAGGGATCGGCGGGCGACCTCGTCGGCGATCGCCATGTGCTCCGGGCAGTGGACGACCGACATCGGCGGTATCTCGAACCCGTGCAGGTGACGGCGCAGCGCCTCGATCCGGGCCGCCGAACGATCGAGGATGGTGATGTCGGAGGCGATGATCGCCTGCGCGAGTTCGGTCGCCAGACCCTCGTGGTCCATGTGCGGGGTCATCAACAGCAGATCGGCACCGGCGCGCACAGCCTGCAGGGACTCAGATGAGCTCGCCGCGACCCCCTCGCCGACCGCCGCCATGTCGAGAGCGTCGGTGATCGTGACACCGTCGAACCCGAGCTCGTCGCGCAACAGACCGGTCAGCACGGCGTGGCTGCGTGTGCACGGGAGCTGGCTGCCGTCGGTGAGCGCCGGTGTCGCGGCGTGGCTGGTCATCATCAGCTGCACGCCGGCTTGGATCGCGGCCCGGAAGGGGACGAGGTCGTACTCGTCGAATTCGGCCCGCGTACGGCGAATCACGGCGTGCGCGAAATGGGTGTCGAACTCGGCCGCGCCCTTGCCGGGGAAGTGCTTGGCCGTGGCCGCCACACCGGCGCTCTGAAGACCATCGATCATCGCGATCGCATAACTCGGCAGCACGTTGCGGGTCGTCGCCGTAGCTGCGGATGCTGAGGCCGTGATTGGTGGCGTGCACCAGCAGGTCACACACCGGGGCGTAGTTGACCGTGACCCCGAGCGCCCGCAGCTCGAGTCCGATCGCTCGCCCGACGCGACCGATCAGCTCGACGTCTCCGGTCGCCGCCATCGCCAGGTTCCCGGGGAAATCGGTCATGATCCCGGCCAGCGTCTGCAACTGGCCGGCCTCCTGGTCGACGGCGATCAACGCCGGCAGCTCGCCGGCCAGCGCGTGGAGCGCACTCGTGAGCGCCAGGAACTCGTCGGGTGTGGTGACGTTGCTCTCGCGGAACAGCGTGACGCCGGGCATTCCACGCCGCATCCGATCGGCGGTCGCGTCATCGACCCGCGAACCCTCGAAGGCGCCGACGATCAGGTGTAAGGGTGATGTCACATCTGCATTCATAGTGCTCGCGGTCAACGCACGCGTCGTGGAGCTCTGATCGAATCGCATGCCAAACTGGTGAATGACCGAACGGACGGTGACGGCAAACGGCTTCGAGTTCCACGTCCACGAGTCAGGAACCGGTGACCGACTGGCGCTCTGTCTGCACGGGTTCCCCGAGCTCGGGTTCAGCTGGCGCGATCAGCTGCCGGTGCTGGCAGACCTCGGCTACCGCGCCTGGGCCCCAGACCTTCGTGGATACGGCGCCACCCGTCCGCGCCCGAGACGCCGACGCGACTACCTGACACCGTTGTTGATCGACGACGTCGCGGCGCTGATCGATGCAGCGGAACCGTCGGAGGTCGTACTGATCGGTCACGACTGGGGCGCTGCTCTGGCGTGGTACGTCGCGATCCACCAGGTTCGCCCACTCGACCAGCTCGTGATCATGAACGTTCCCCATCCGGCCCGCTTCCAGCGCCAGCTTCGGAACCTTCGCCAGCTGCGCAAGTCCTGGTACATGTTCTTCTTCCAGTTGCCGTGGCTTCCCGAACGCTTGCTCGGACGCAACGAGGCGCAGCCGATCGCCGACGTGTTCACTGAAATGGCGGTACACCCCGAACGGTTCGACGACGACGTGCTCGCTGTGTACCGCAGCGCAGCCGCCCAACCCGGAGCGCTGCGGGCGATGATCAACTGGTACCGGGGCGCGTTGCTGAGCGGACGCCGACTTCAGCAGGGCGGGTACCCGATGATCGAGACACCGACGCTGATGGTGTGGGGCGAACAGGACACCGCGCTCGGCAAGGAACTGGCCGATGGCACCGACGAGTACGTCGCCAATCTGACCCTGCGCTTTCTGCCCGACGCCAGCCATTGGGTGCAACAGGACCAGCCCGATCTTGTCAACGCGATGCTGGCGGCGTTCCTCAGCGGCGAACCGGTGCCGCAAGCTGCGGACGAGCCTCGCTCGTGACCGGGCCGACCCACAACTGCTGAGCGGCGGCAGGGCGCCACCGGCTGAACCGGGAGACGCATTTTCGGTGACCGATCCTGGTCGAAGGTCGTGATCCCCCATCGACAGAGACTCGAACTGGTGTTTGGTATCTGTGTGACACCCCTTGTTCATGATGGGGGTATGGATGTTTGTCGGTGGTCGAGCGGGTGCGGGAGGTGTCGTCGGTCAGCGGCGACGCCGGCTCGGCCGGGCGTTCGGTGATCGAGTCGGCGATCACGGCGTCGGCTCAGATCAAGTCGTGGTTGGCGGCGGCTGATGCCCGGCTGGCTCAGGCGCTGGCGGCGCAGGTGTCGTTCCCTGAGAAGACGATTGCTGATTGCACACGTTCGTCGTTGAACGATGCGGCCAAGGCGAAGGAGCGTGCCGACACGTTGGGCAAGGTGCCCGGTTTCGCTGACGCGTTGGATGCCGCCGAGTTGACACCGGGCGCATGTCGATGCGATCACGTCGAAAGCCAAGCCGCTCACCGACTCACAGCGCACCGAGTACTTCGAGCGGGTCGCCGGGCTGGTCGACGTCGCATCCGCAGCAACGGTCGACGAGTTCCGGCGCCGGTTGGCGATGGAGGCCCGGGCGACCGAACGCGACGACGGCATGGACCGTCTCGAGCGGCAGCGCCGCAAGACCGCCCTGCGGGTGTGGACCGACAACGAGGGCATGTGGCGCTTCGACGGCCGCTTCGACCCGCTGTCGGGTGCCAGCTCGACGCCCGCTTGGAAACCGCCGTGCAAGCACTGTTCGCCGAAGCCGTGCCCGAGACGTGTCCGACCGATCCTGTGTTGAAGCAGCAGCATCTGCGGGCGTTGGCGTTCCAACGTCTGGTGCTGGACGGCGGCGCTGGTGTCGGGCGGCCGGGACGGGCCGAGTTGATCGTCGTCGTCGACCCCGACACACCCGACGGTGCCGGCGGGCCGACCGTCGATTGGGGGATCCCGGTCGAGGTCCCGGGTCGGGTGCTGGCCGAAATGAGTACTGAGGCCGACGTGCACGCTGTCGTGGTCCGCAACGGTGTGATCCTGCACGCTCCGGGCGAGCTCGATCTGGGGCGCACCACCCGGTTGGCGAACCGTGCCCAACGACGGGCGTTGCGGGCGCTGTACTCGACGTGTGCGATCCCGGGCTGTGCGGTGCGTTACAGCCGCTGCAAGTTGCATCACATCATCTGGTGGCGCAACGGAGGCCGCACCGACCTCGACAACCTGCTGCCGATCTGCACCCACCACCACAGCAAAGTCCACGACCACGGCTGGCACCTCCAGCTCGGGCCCGAACCGTGAACTCGAGATCACGTTCCCCGACGGCACCATCCACAACACCGGCCCACCCAACCGCCGGGCGGCCTGACCGAGTCTCGGGATGGTCAGCTCGGGCGCGGATCGGTCGCGGCGGGCGGGCGAGTTGGTCACGTCGCGACCCAGCGACACGCTCCGCCACGCCGGCAAACGCTCTGTCTCAGCCGCAACTCCGGTAGGCCGAGCCCGACTCCAGTCCCAAGCCGTTCGGCCAGAGCGTGGCGGGAGCGTCCGGGTGGGTGCCAACCGAAATGCGAGCCGGCGGCCTCATCGTCGTCACCGCACACGCCGATGGACTCGGTGTCGGCGACACCACCCCGGGCCGGGCTTGGGGAGTTGTGCCCATGGGCTGGCGTTGACGGCACCGTTAGTATTCGCCGCATCGGATCACTCACCGCGCCCCTCCGGCTCGCCGCTGCGGCAGCTCTGCTGATCACCGTGTCCGCCTGCAACGGCGACGACGACACCGCCGCGACCACGACGCCGCCGACCAGCGTGACCCCACCGACCGACAGCCCGACCACCAGCGAGCCGACGACCACCGCCCCACCACCGACGACGGAACCCACCGTTCCACCGACGAACTCAGCGACAACCCCAGCCACGACCCCGCCCACGACCGACCCCGATCAAGCAGCGGTCAGGCAAGCCGTGATCGACGCCACCATCGAAAGCTGGCGAGTCTTCAACGAAGCAAAACTGGATCCGTTCAACGACGACAAAGTCGCAGCAATCGGCCAAGTCCGCGGTGGAGCACTGCTCGAACGGTCGATCGAGATCATCGCCACCTACGCGACTAGAGAACCATCGTTCAATTACTCACCCAGAAGTCCCGGCTCGCGTCGATCCAGACCCCGACACTCTGCTCGTCGATCTACAAGCGGGCACGGCAAGCATCGAAGTCTGCGACATCAACTCAAACATCACGGTTGGGACCGGCACCGATGGCGAGGATGTCATCATTGACGACCAAATCACTGCCTATCGCCAGGTACGCGAGCTCGCATTTGAAGATGGGAAGTGGATCGAGGTCGGTGGCGGAGTCATCGAGGCATTCGAAGGTGCGACCTCATGTCGCGCCTAATCCTGGCCTCGGCATTCGCTCTCACGGCAACGATGTCTGTCGCTACGAGTTCTGTCATCCATGCTGGCGACGAAGTGGATGCACCGACCGTCGACGCGATTGTCACGGTTGGGGAGACGAGGACTGAGGATCCGGAACCGCCGCCGCGTCGGCCCTGTTTCTGGGTCGACACGGCCTCGTCCGAACGAGAAGCCGACGTCCACAACCTGGTTCACAAGGTCGTCACACTGATCACGGGCGTCTTCAATGGCACCAGTACCGAGATCACGATCGTCTACTACTTCGAAGACAACTCGCTGCGCCGCTGGAGCGAGGCCTCGTCAGAGTTCGAAGTGCGACAGGTGCGCCGATGCCCCGATGGCCACCTCCCCGGCCGCGCGCCCGACGGCACCATCACCTGGAACCCGGTCGTCGACCCCGACCCGATCATCTTTCTGCAAACCTCCACCGACCACGCCACCGAACCAATCGACTTCCCGGCCCCGATCATCAGCCCGCCCGACAGCAGCGCCGTCAACCTCGGGCTATGGCTCGCCGTCGAACCCGTCGGCCCGGTAACCGCTCGCGCCCAGATCGGCCCGGTCTGGGCAGAGACCACCGCCGCCCTCGCCACGACATCATTCGATCCCGGCAATGGCGACGCCCCCGTGGTGTGTGCCGGGCACGGCACCCCAATCCCCAACGACCGCAAGAACTCGATCGAGCAGGGCCCATGCGGCTACACGTACCGCAACGACACCAACGGCGCACCGATCTCGATCACCGTCACCTCGACATGGACGGTCCGCTGGGAACTGTCCGACGGACGCACCGGGTCCGGCCCCGACATCATCGTCGTCACCAATCACCCCTACCAGGTCTACGAGATCCAAACCGTCGGCGAATCCGGCTGACCCCGCCCCCGAACCTCGTCCACCTGCTCGTCGCTACTCGTCAGAACCCGTTTTCCGAACGACACCGGGGGTAGCGGAGGCAACCCGTAGCCTGCCCGGGTGACATCGTTCGACGAAGGCGGAGCAACAGGCGGGATCTGGTCGGCCGACTACCTGCCGGTCACGCTCGCCAACCTCACGATCGTCGCAATTGCCGCCTTCGATGGGCTGGCGCTGATCGCCGCGCTGCCCGCGATCGCCGACGATCTCGGCCAGGTGGCACTCCTGCCCTGGGTGATCACTGCGTTCCTGGCCATGTCGGCGGTCGCCGGTATCACTGCCGGTCCGATCATCGACGCCGTGGGCGTGCGGCGAACGTTCCGTGTCACCGGCCTGTGGTTCCTGTTCGCCAGCGCCGCCGCAGCAGCAGCACCGAACATGCCGATGCTGGTCGCCGCCCGAGCACTGCAGGGCATCGGTGGAGGGCTGGTGATCTCGGTCGCGATGGCCGGCGTCGGTCTGGCCTACCCGAATCGTCTGAGACCTCGGGCGTTCGCTGCGATCTCGATGGTGTGGGGGGTGATGGGGTTCGGTGGACCGGTGATCACCGCCGGCGTGCTCGCCTTTGCCGGGTGGCGGATGATCTTCATCGTGCAGCTACCGATCACGGCGGTCGCGATGGCCGCCGGGTGGCGCACGCTGCCCAGCACCCGCGACAAGCCGCAACGGGTCGTCATGGACGGGCGCGGCATCGGGCTGATCGCCGGGCTCGTTGCGGCCTCGCTGATGGCCGTGTCGCAGGTCGGAGTCCGGTGGTGGTTGGCGGGCGTCGGCGCCGCCGTCGCGATCGCCTTCGGAGGCGCCTTCTGGACCCACTCGGGACGCGCCGCCCAACCGCTCGTCGAGCGAACCCACATCACGCGCTTCCCGCTCAAGCGCATCCACGTGACATCCGGTCTGGTACTGATCGCTGGGCTGGCGGCGGACAACTACCTCCCGCTCTACATGCAGACCACACGTGGCCGATCCGAATCGTTCGCTGCGTTCTCGGTGATCTTTCTCACCGTTGGCTGGTCGACGGCGGCGGTCATCGTGAGCCGGATGCTCGAGTATCGGCACGAGGCCGGCATCATCCTGGCCGGTTCGCTCCTGATGCCACTGGCGGTGGCGCTCGCCGGTATCGGCGTGGCGCTGACGTGGCCGGTGCCGGTCATCTTCGGTGGCTTCTTCCTGATGGGTACCTCGATCGGGTTCGTCTCGACGTCGGGGCTGACACTGCTGCAATCGAGCGCCGACCAGCGCGAGATGGGTCGCGTCAACAGCGCCCACCAGTTCGTCCGCACGCTGAGCATCACCTATGGCGTCGCCGTCGGTGGAGCGATCCTTCTGTTGGTGGTCGACCGCCAGACCGGCGACGTCGAAGCGGTGCGCGATGCGCTCGGCGGCGACGACGTGATCGCCTCGCCGGCGACGCTGGACGCGGTCCGCGACGGGCTGGCCTGGGTGCACGTCTTCAGCGGTGTGATGGCGATCGCCTGTGTCACCGCCGCAGCCCAGCTGTGGCGAAACACCCGCGCCCGGGCCCGCTCGGCAATCGCTCTCTGAGACCGGCGGTTCACCGCAGCTGGCTGCAGCGGCACCCGCCGCCCAGGTCGACCGGGCACCGAACGAGGTCAGTCCGAACGGCCTTCCAGCGACGCAACCCGCGCCGTGAACGCTGAGGTCGATCGACCGCTGGCACACCCGCCCGACCCGAAGATCCTGGCGCCGCCCGACCCGACCGGCGTGGAACGACGAAACGTCTCATGACCGCGATCCGTCGATCGGCGAACCCGTGCGCCTCTCACCAGTTGGCGGCTGCAAGTCTCGGTGGGCCCGAACTATCGCGCCTCGCCGATCCGTTCGACCGGCAACCAGGTCTCGTGCACGGTGCGCCAACCGAGACCGTTCGGCGCATCTGCGGCGCGTGAGAAGACGACAGTGCTCACACGGTCAGTGACCGCGTCGGCGAGTTCTTGATGCTCGACATACCGGGCGACGAGTAGATCGGGCCACTCGACGAGCAGGCGAGCGTCTGTGATCGAGATCCGGAGCTGCGAGGTGTGAGCGTGAGCGCCACGGATCGCCGCCACCGTCTGATCTCGGGACGACTCGCCACCGCCCGGCCCGACGATCGTGAAGTCGGGCGCCAGCGCGACCTCGAGCCGGCCAACGTCGTCAGCATCGATGGTGCCGAGGAAGTACGCCTCGAAGAACTTGTGCAGCTCGATGATCTCCAGATGCCACGGCTCCATGACCCGAGTGTCGCAGACTTGAGCGACTCGACCGACAGCTCGCCGCGACGCCAACCCTCCGGCCCCCGTCGTTCATCGCTCGTAGTTGTCGACGGCGGTGCAGTGCGCACGGCGAGCTGATCGGCGATTCTGATGATTCAGTCGTCGAGAGGTCCTATCTGGCTCGGAGTAGTCCGTGTGCGGTGAGGGCGAGGTAGGCGGTGTCGTAGACGTCGTCGGCGAGCCGGTTGTTGCGGGGGCCGAGTGCTTGTCGGATCCGTCGGCTGTGCGGGCAGATTTCGATGCAGCCGATCAGGACGTCGCCACGTCGGATCCCGATCAGCCAGGAGCGTTGATGGGCGACTGCGGCGGCAAAGGTGTCGAGGCAGTTGCGGAGTTGGGCGCCCCATTGTCGTAGCGCCGCGGTCGATGTGGGGACGTCGAAGTCGAGTCCGCTTTGGCTGTGATGAGCGATGCCGACCAGCGCCTGAGGGATCGGCCAGGTCGGAGGGTGCGTCTCAGGTGCGCTCGGTGCGACGCGAGCCGTGGCGCCGATGCGGCGACTGTGCCCTCGTGCGGCCCGTTGTGGAGTCGGTGGTGGGGTGTGGGGCTCGGCTTCGAGCGACAACGTGGTCTGCGCAGGTGGGCCGGCGAAGTCGGGTGGTGGGTTCGATGGCGTGGTGGCCGCAATGCTCGATGCGGCAAGCGGCGCAGCGCGTCGGCGTGTCACCGGTCGTTCGGTCGCGTTGACGATTGGCACGAGCCGGTCGCACATGGCCGTGAGTTCGGTGAGTCGGGTCGGCAACGGGCGCGGGGCCCGGTCGATGATCCAGCCCAGTCGCAGCATTGCGGTCGCGGCGTCGGCATGGTTGCCGCGGCGGCCGATATCGAGCAGCAGCGCAGCACGCCTGGCCGGCGGATAGAGGGCAAGCCCACTACGCAGTGCTCGGACTGCTTCGTCGGACGGGGCGGGCCGGGTCGTGTTGCCCGGATCGGCGGATTCGATGACGTTGCAGAGCTCGTCGGTGCTGACCAAGCCGACCGCTGCCGTCGCGAGCCCGAGACCACCCAGATCGATCGTGCCGTCGCGCGGCGTGAGGCTGGCCGCCAGCGTCCTCGTCAGGCGGCGGTTGCCGCGCCCTGCGGTGAGGGCGCGGCCGGCTTCGGAGGCCGTGTTCGTGCGCAGAGTCGGAGAGGCCCAGCGGGGGATCTCGGTCAGCGCAGTGCAGTCGTCGGCTTCGGCATAGATCGTGGCGAGCAGCGGGTGCGTGAACGCCCCGATCCCATGAGCGAGCCGGGTCGGTACGGGGGCGAACCAGGCCAGGTCGGTCGCCCATGCACCCAACGCATGCAAGACCGCGAGTCGCCACCGATTGGGGTCGGCGCCGACCGAGCGGGCTTGATCGTCGATCGTCGTGATGACTGCGCCGGGTTGGATCGACACGTCGGCAGCGATGCCGGCCCGACCGAACCGCAGATGCGTGGTTCGGTCGCCTGGGCCCCGGCGGAACTCGACCGCTGCGGTCGGCGACAACCAGACGAACATCGCCTGATCCGACTGCGTGATCTCTGGGACTTCGATGCGGTCGACTGCATGGGGCACTCGATCGAGCCAACCACGGATCGCCTGTGGAGAACAAGTGTTCGTTATCCACAGGGCGGACACAGCAGCCCCGAAAGCGGGCCGGTACAGGCGGTCTCCAGGCGCAGGTTTCGCACTGGGCTCACGTCGGGTGTCGATCGTGCCGATGAACTACAGCGATCACATCCAACCACACCAAACGAGCGATCGACGTGCCAACCCATACTGACCGCGCCCCACTCACGATTCGCAACGGCGTCATCGACATCGGCGTCGACCGGACACGGTTCGAAGCCGACCACGCCGCCGGCCTGCTGCGCAACTATCTGTTGCTGCTCCGCCGTACCCGTGATCAACGACACACCGCCTCGATCACCTTACGGCGCGACGACGTCGAGGTCATCGCCCAATACCTCGACACGACTCCCGAGGCGGTGCTCGACCGGCTGGCCGACCTGATGGGCTCGACCCGAACGCAACGGGCGGCGATGCTGACCCTGTTCGCCACCGGCGCAATGTTGGTCGCAGCGACCGGTTCGGCCGCTGCCGAGTCGCCACGCCCGCTCGTACACAAGATCGTCAGCGGCCCCAGCGCTGCGACGGTCGCCGAAACCAGCGGTTGCATCACGCCACGGCGGCCCGGGTGGCAGGGTGGCTGGGGTGGTTGGGTGGTTGGGGTGGGCTCGGTCATGTTCGTACCCGGCGCGCCGGCGACGCCGAGCGCGCCGAGCGTCTGACCGCGATTGCCGCCTCGGAACACCGGATGGCGCCGGACCAGCCCGGCCTGAAGGGTGGGTTTGAGCAACACATCGGCTCGAGTGCCGCCGACGCACGCATATCCCAACTCGCGATGGCCAAGTTGACAATCCGCCCGCAATCGATCACCTGAAGAGGGTGAGCCCATTGCACATGGAGCGATCACGCCTCGCTTCGACATGATCGTGACCGGGTGGCCTGACTTCGACCGTCTCTACGTGCGTCGCAATGACGCCGAAAGCATCAACCGTCACCTCGACGACACGCTCTGGCTCCGGCGGGCGCACAGCATCGGCCATCTCCGCCAAACCCTCAACCTGCTCACCTACGCCCTGTGCGTCAACGGCCTCGCACTCCACCTGCACCGGCGCCGACAACACGCAGCAGCGGCGTAGCGCGATCAAGCAACAACCCCGCCCACCACGGCGAACCATTGCGCCCCCAGGACCGACACCCCCGGCACCGACCGTCGAAATCCGCCGATTCAGGCGCCAAACCGGGTCGGCACGGGACAGTCGCGAGCGATACGATGCACCAGCCATAACCGTTCGACCCGCCTTCGGGGGTTTCTCCCAGGTTTTCGACCGGTCCCGCCCAGATAGCTCAGTCGGTAGAGCAACGCACTCGTAATGCGTAGGTCAGGAGTTCAATTCTCCTTCTGGGCTCTGAGAAACACCAGCTTGATTGGCATTTCTTGCCAAACGCTCCACATCGGTCGAAGCGTCCTCCAAGATCCATCCAAGATCTCCGTGTGTGCTGTCCCGGTTCATGGTGAACATGTGGCTCCGGTAGCTGTGTTCCACTTGTTGGACTGGCTCCGGTACCTGGGCGACACTGGCTCCGGTACCTGCGTTACCCCTGTTGGTTCTTTTGCCGGTGCTGAGCCTCCTCGATGATGGCGTTCAAGGTCGTCGAGTTCGGGGAGGTCGTCATCGTGTTGGTGGAGTTGGGGCTGGTGGAGCAGCGAGTATCAGGCAGTGCTCGAGGTGCTGAACGACGCTTCGAGCAGATGAGTCCGTAGGAACGGCGCACCATCTGTCGTCCAGGAGGCGCAACGCTCGGCGGTTTTCGACTGTCGTTTCGGCAAATCTTGATTAGTAGTCCGGCAATTCCTCATTAGAGGTGTAACGTCGAGCCCGATGGACATCGCTCGCCACCTCACGCAACCAACTGAGGAACTCTTGGCAGGCTTTCGAGCGGTCGTCGTCAACGGGCCTCGTCAGTCAGGAAAGAGCACCCTGGTTCAGCAGGTACAGCAGGGCCGAGGAGCGGTGGTCACGCTCGACGAGCCCGGCGCGATGGAGGCCGCGCTGAACGATCCGGTGGGGTTCTTGGACGGCCAGCCCAAGCAGGTCGCGATCGACGAGTTTCAGCGCGGCGGGAATGGACTGCTGCTCGCACTCAAGGCCAATCTCGATCGATCCGATGACCGGGGCCAGTACCTGCTCGCTGGATCGACCCGGTTCTTGTCGACTCGAACGCTCTCCGAAACGCTGACAGGACGAGTTGGGCTGACCGAACTCCTGCCGCTGTCGATGGGCGAGCGAATCGGCGTCCGCGAGACCTTCATCGACGGGTTGTTCGCCGCCCAGCTTCCGGCTGCGCCAGCCACGCACCT
Organism: uncultured Acidimicrobiaceae bacterium; assembly: GCA_963722635.1. Taxonomy (GTDB): domain Bacteria; phylum Actinomycetota; class Acidimicrobiia; order Acidimicrobiales; family Ilumatobacteraceae; genus Ilumatobacter. The sequence continues at coordinate 2,509 of CAVRNX010000027.1, read as the reverse complement.
CCGCCGCCACGACTACGCCGAGCTGATCGCCCAAGGTGGTTTCCCCGAAATGGTGCTCGGCCCAACGACACGACGATTCCGCGGCGACCTGGTGCGAGTCGTACCTCCGCACCGTGACCGCCCTCGCCAACGTCGAGCAGGCTGCCGAGATCAGGCGCCCCGAACTCGTCGGGCAACTCCTCGACCAGGTCGCCGCACGGTCGGCCGGCGAGATCGTCGTCACCGATCTCAGCCGCGAGCTGCAAGCGAGCGCCGGGCTCGTGGAGTCGTACCTCGACGTGCTCGAGACGCCTCTACCTCGTTCGCCTCCTCCATGGCTGGACGACGAGCCGGACGAACCGATCCAAGCGGCGACGCAGTGGCCCACCTCGTCGATACCGCACTCGCTGCACATCTCGTCGACCAGAACGGCGACGACCTCGCACAAACCGACAGCGCATGGTTCGGCCCACTCCTCGAATCGTTCGTTGTCGGCGAACTGGCCAAACACGCAACCTGGGCCGACTGGCCGCTGCTATCGCGCAGTACCGCGATCCGGCGATCAACGCGAGGTGGACGTCGTGGTCGAGCGGGGCCGGCAGGTCGCCGGCATCGAGGTCAAGGCAACCGCTACCCCGCGCCCACGTGACGCACGACACCTGGCCTACCTTCGCGACCGTCTCGGTGACCGCTTCACGTTGGGTGTCGTTCTGCACACCGGGTACCAACGAGTCGTGCTCGGAGATCGGCTCGTGGCCGCTGTCTCCACACTGTGGGGATGAGCGCAGGCATGCCGAGGTCAATCCGAATCGCCGCCACCATCCAAGATTTCATCCAAGAAACAGCGTGATACTGGGCGGTACGAGCCAACACGAGCCGGACTGCTCGGAGCCGACTCGCAATGTGTAGGTCAGGAGTTCAATTCCTCCTTCTGGGCTCTGGAAAGTACCTGGCAGATCGGGATCGTGTGCACGCGGTCGGAAGCGCCCGAGTCGCCGGCGGCGTGCTCGCAGCGGCTCGTGGATCTGGCCGGACGCTCGGCGCAAGGGCTGAGCGCCACAATGTCACTGCCCTTCCGTGGCGCTCGACCGGTTTGTTGACATCACCTCGTGATCCGTGGGCGAGGTCGACGTGAGCCCGGCAAGGTGGCCGAGCGGCGGCAGCGGGGTTGAACATGTCGAGCATGTGCCAATATGTGGCCCGCCCCGAACGTGAGAAACGATGGTAACCGATGCTCTTGCAGGTGACGACGGGGACATGCCCACGCCACACCCAGGAGAGCCACATGCCCACCTCGATCTGTCCCCAACCCCGCTCGTGCTGATCCGGGGCCAGGCTTGTCGGCCTCGTTGCGGTTGGCGCACTTGCGATCACCGCCTGTGGCGGTGGCAGCGACCCGAGCGGCGACGGTGCGTCGAGCGACGTGTCCGGTGGCACACCCCACCTTGGATGGCCTCGACACGTCGGGCCTCGACACGTCGCCTCACGCCGGCGGTCAGCAAGACATCCTCGACGAGGTCGTCGAGGGCTTGGACGACGAGTTCAGCGATGAAGGCGACGAGGTCGCTGCCCCGTGGGCCGGAATCCGACTCGTCTCCTCGCGGGGTGACGCTCGACTCGAGGCCCTCGACGCCGACCAGTTCAGCGGTGTCGTCGAAGTCTTCTCCGTATCGCTTCCGGACGGTCTCGACAACCCAGGTAACATCGACAACAGCGTGGTCACCGGAGATTCGATGTGGGTGAGCACCAAGACCGCCCTTCAGCGTGTATCGCTCGCCGATGGCGCGATCACCGCCATGATCTCGATCGACGAGGTGCTACCCGGCGGCGAGTTCGGTGCCATCACCGGCGATGCCGACGGCGTGTACGCGCTGGGCGGTTCTGGTCGGCGGGACCGACCTCATCGCCGAGGTCGACCCGACAGCGGGAACGGTTCGAGCCACGATCGATCTGACGCAGGAAGTCACCTCGCTGCACACCATCACGAGCAACCCGACCCACGTTGCCGCTTCCTACAAGGCTGCGCCAGGCCTCCCGGTCAAGCTGATCGAGCGCTCCAGTGGACTGATCACCGACGTCGGCAACTACCTGAACTCCAACGAACCGCACATCGTGCGCAACGAACTATGGGTGATCGTCGGGTCGGGCAAGACTTCCGTTCCTGACAGCTACGAGAAATTCGACCTCGACGGAAGCCCGATCGGCACCGGCATGCTCCCGGGCACCGGCCAGGTCAAGGTGTTCGGCGATCGCATCGTCCACATCGAGGACTCCAAGGACGCCGACCCGTCCAACCCGGTCGCTCCGATCGAGGTCGAGCCGCAGGGAACTCCGATCGAGTCGTACTCGCCCGCCGCTACGGTCCTGCTCAGCGCCTACGTCGAGATCGACGGGTTCGCCGTGTCCTCCGGCAGCTGTTGCCTCAAAGACTCCGACGGCTTCCCGCTCAACACCGCTGTGGTCGACATGGCGACCGGCGAGCTCGTGCACACGGCCGATTCCAGCAGTGCCACGGCCATCCTTCCCGCAA